>JAJDCP010000048.1 GCA_029260765.1 Planctomycetota bacterium | reverse complement strand
GGGGCTTATTTCGATTTTGGTTTTTTGGGGCCTTTTTTGGGGGCGGGTTTTAACCCCGCCCGTTCGCGGGGGGGGGTAAAACCCCCGCCCCTACCTCGGGAAAATCAGTATCTTTGCCGCAGGCTGCTATGACCGACGAGTATGGAAGAACCCAGAACCTCCGGATGCAACCTCCGCCAGAGCCCCTTCCTGGCGCGCGCCCTCCTCGCGGACAAGAAGAACAGCCCCCTGTCCTCTTCGAAGCCGGAACCCGTGTCCGTATCCGTGTCCGTGTCCGTGTCCGTGTCCGTGTCCGTCGTCGGTGTCGGTCATCGGTGTCGGTGTCGGTGTCCGTGTCCGTGTCCGTGTGCGTGTCCGTGTCCGTGTCCGTGTCCGTGTCCGTGTCCGTGTGCGTGTCCGTGTCCGTGTTCGTGTCCGTGTCCGTGTCCGTCGTCGGTGTCGGTCATCGGTGTCGGTCATCGGTGTCGGTCATCGGTGTCGGTGTCGGTGTCGGTGTCCGTGTCCGTGTCCGTGTCCGTGTCCGTGTCCGTCGTCGGTGTCGGTCATCGGTGTCGGTGTCGGTGTCCGTGTGCGTGTCCGTGTCCGTGTCCGTGTCCGTGTCCGTGTCCGTGTCCGTGTCCGTGTCCGTGTCCGTGTCCGTGTCCGTGTCCGTGTCCGTGTCCGTGTCCGGGTCCGTGTCCGGGTCCGTGTCCGTGTCCGTCGTCGCCTTCCCTCGTCGGACGTCGCCATCCCTCGTCGGACGTCGCCATCCCTCGTCGGTCATCGCCATCCCTCGTCGGTCGTCGCCATCCCTCGTCGGTCATCGCCATCCCTCGTCGGTCGTCGCCATCCCTCGTCGGTCGTCGCCATCCCTCGTCGGTCGTCGCTACCTGTCGTCCGTCGTCGGTGTCCGTCGTCGGTGTCCGTCGTCGGTGTCCGTCGTCGGTGTCCGTCGTCGGTGTCCGTCGTCGGTCGTCGGTGTCGGGATCCGAGTCCGAGTCCGAGTCCGAGTCCGACCCGTTCAGTGCGAACGTCTCTCATAGACCGACGCTACAGCGGATGCGTAGCCCCTCTCATTCCGCCCGCTCCAGCTGCGCCTCCAACTCTGCCAGTTGGGTTTCGATGCCGGCCCGCCAGGGCACTTCTCCGATCCGCGCCAGACAGCGCCGGTAGTCGTCGCACGCAGCGCGCAAGGCACCGCGCGCTCGCTGGATATCGCCGCGCAGGGCGTAGCCCTCAGCGTTGTCCGGCTGGAGCTCGAGCAGCTGGCTGGCATCGTCCAGAGCCGCCTCAAACCGACCCAGGTCAAGACGCAGGCTGGCACGATAGCTGAGGAGCACCGCCGAACCCGGGTGGATGCTGAGCAGATGGTCCAGCTCGCCCAGGGCGGCCTCATATTCTCCACGATCCAGCTGGATCTGAATCAGCAGGTACAACGGCTCCGGATGGGGAGTCTCGAGCTCGAGATAGCGGCGCAGATCAGGCAGCGCCTTGTCGGGCTGGCCAGCAGCCCGCCACAGCCGGGCACGGTAGAAGTAGATGTCCTCGTGATTCGCATCGAGAGCTTCTGCGGCCGCGAAGTCCGCCAGTGCGGCTTCCCCGTCTCCCCTCCGCGTGTGCGCACGGCCGCGGCCCATCAACGCCGTTAGGGTGTTCGGCCAGCGCTGCAACACCTCATCATAGTGGCCGATGGCATCGTCCACCCGTCCTTCGTGCAGGTCGAGATGGCCGAGATTCAAGTGCCCGCCTACGGCGTCGGGGGCCCAACGGGCCGCTGCGAGGAAGTCCGCCCGCGCTCCCTCGAGCTGGTCGCGCTCGAAGCGGATCAAGCCGCGATTGAAGTATCCTTCAGCCAGCTCGGGATCCAAGGCCAGCGCCGCTTCGCAATCGAGCAACGCCGCCTCCAGCTCGCCCAGCTCAATCAAGACCACGGCCCGGTTGACCAGGCCAGGAAGGTCCTCCGGTTGCACCGCCAGCTGCGCATCAAAGTCGGCCCGAGCAGCGGCGAGTTGACCCAGGCCGAAGCGTGCCCGCCCGCGTTGGAACCACGCCTCCGGTAGCCCCGGCCGCAGCTCGAGGGCACGGTCGCAGTCGGCTTGTGCCGCCACCAGCTCACCTAGCTCGATCCGCAGAAAGGCGCGGTTGACCAGCGCCTCCGCAGACCCCGGCGCGTACTGTAGTGCACGGTTCAAGTCGGCCAGGGCCGCGTCCCGCTGGCCGAGCTCGATCAACACATCCGAGCGGTTGAGATAGGCCTCCCCGTAGCTGGGCCGCAGCGCAAGCGCCTGGTCGTAGTCGACCAGCGCCCCAGCCAGGTCGTGGCTGCGCGATCGCACCAGGCCACGGTTGAGGTAGGCCTCGGGGAAACCCGGTTGCAGGCGGATGGCCGCGTCCAGGTCGACACGCGCCTTGCGCAGCGCACCGAGCTCGAAGTGCAGCATACCGCGGTTGTAGAAGAGCTCGGGAATGTCGTCTCGCAGCCCGAGGGCCTGTGCGAAAGCCTCCAGAGCAGCCGCGTGCTGCCCGAGCTCAGCGCGGATCTGGCCCAGATCACTGTAGGCCTCGGCGAAATCGGGGCGCGCCTTCAGGGCCTGCTCGATGCGCCCCGCGGCCTGCTGCAATTCCCCGCGCTCACGCAAAACCAGACCCGCCTGCAGCCAGGCATCCGCGAGCTCCGGATCGAGCTCGATGCAGCGCTCAAAGTCTTCGAGCGCGCCTTCGGAATCTCCCAACCTCAGCTTGACGTGGCCCCGGTTGTAGGCGGCGGACAGGAAGTCGGGCTCCAACCAGAGCGCGGTGTCGAGGTCTTCATGCGCCCCGTGCAGGTCGCCCAGTTCGATCAGCACATAGGCCCGATTGAGATAGGCCAGCGCATGCTGGGGGGCACGTTCGATCGCCTGGCTGTATCCGGCCAGGGCGTCGTCGAGACGGCCCAGACAGACCTGCGTGTACGAGTGGTTGACCAGCGCGTCGGCAAAGCCGGGCCGCAGCTCGAGCGCCGCCTGATAGTCGAGCAAGGCAGCCTCGAACAGCCCCTCAACGTGCTCGAGGGCCGCGCCATCCGCCTGCAGCTGCTCTGCCTGGCGCAGCTGCGCGGTACCACGACGCAGCAGGACCCCGGGCTGATTCCAGTTCAGCGCCAGCGATGCACCGAAGGCCTCGGCTCGGGCGCGCTGGTCCATCTCGGAGAGCGCCAGGCCCAGCAGTAGATAGAAATCGGCCGTCTCCCCACCGCGCGCGATCTCACGCCGGGCCCCCACGACGACCAGCGAATCCTGGCCCCTCGCCAACTGAAACCAGAGGCTGGCCAGGTCGCGCGTCTGCTGCGGAGCTTCTCGACCCGCACGCTCGAGATCGGCAGACACCGAGGGCAACAACTCCTCAAGCACCTGCTGTTTCTTGCGCGCGGCCCCTTGCGGAGAATGTGCGAGCAAATGCTCGACCAATCTGCCCAGGCGGATACGGGCTCGCCCCCAGGCGGCCAATGGCGCGATCGCCGCGCTGCTCGACCAGGCACTGGGCGGCATGTCGAGGCAGCGGCTGTAGGCAGCGTGCGCATCCTCGTAGCGATGCAAGAGAACGCGCGTATGTGCGAGTAGAAAGACCAGGGCTGGCTCGCCCGGAGCCTCGCCGATAGCCATCCCGAGCTCTTGCTCGAGTCGCTGCAGACGGACCCAGATTGCCTGACGCTCCCGCGCGGGCATGCGCCGCCGCAGAGCGTCTTCAAGGCTCCGCAGCTCACGACCTCGTGCTTCCAACTGGCTGCGCAGCTGCAGCTCTGCGATCATTTCCCCCTGGGCCAACCACTGGCTGGTGATGTAGACCGCGGCCGCGAAGCTGACCATGCAGAGCAGACCGGCGAGCAGGGTGACCAGAGGATGGCGCCTGACGCGCTTGCGCAGGCGGTAGGCCAGCGAGGCGGGGCGTGCCTCGATGGTCTTGTGCTCGAGATAGCGCGTCAGGTCATCTGCAAAGGCACGAGCACTCGGATAGCGACGCTCGGGGTCCTTCTCAAGGGCCTTCATCGCAATGCATTGCAGGTCTCGCTCACCATGCGGCACGCGCGGTTCGTCCTCGATGACCTTGCGGATGATCGAGTAGGCCGACGAGCCAGTATGAGGGGGCTGGCCAGTCAGCAATGCGTAGAGCGTCGCCCCCAGCCCGTAGACGTCGGTCCGTGCGTCGATACGATTGATCTCACCATTGGCCTGCTCTGGAGCCATGTAGCAGGGTGTGCCGAGCACATCTCCAGTCCGGGACAGGGTCTCACCCTCAGCTTCTCGCTGGCAGGCCAGCCCAAAGTCGAGCACATAGGCGCAGCCCTTGCGGTCGACGAGGATGTTGGCGGGCTTGAGATCACGGTGCAGAATCCCGCGCATGTTGGCCTCGTGCACCGCCAAAGCGGCATCTCGCAACGCCCGCACCCGTGGCTGGCCGGCCCGGTCAATGTTCGCGCCATCGATGTATTGCATCGCGATGAATGGCGGGTCGGAGGAGAACGCGAAGATCTGCGCGATGTTCGGGTGGCTGAGCTGCGCGATCAGATTAGCCTCGCGCCGGAAGCGGGCCATTCCCTTGGCGCTAGTGGAGTTGAGTCGCTTCAACGCCACGATGCGGCCGAGCTCTGTGTCACGCGCGCGCCACACCTCACCCATGCCTCCACGGCCGAGCAGCTCGAGCAGCTCGTATTTGCCCAGCCGCTGGTGGGGGAAGGAGATGATCTCCTGGGTCGCCTCTCCGCCCAGCGATAGCAGGGTCAGGTCTTCGACCAGCGCCAGCTCGGCCGGTTCTACTTGAAGCTCGCCACTCGATGCATTGGGGGAGCTCGATGCCTTCGGGGAGTTCGAAGCAGTAGGCGAGTTCGCAGACATCGGCGCCTCACACGCGCAGCTACATTGGGCATCGTAGCAGACTGAGGCCGTCTGCGCGCGTTCTTGGCCTGGGCGTCTGTACAGTCGGGCCGAGCACCTGGTACTGCGCGCACCAGTCGTTACAATGCCGACATGAAGACTCGTGGCCTCCTGCGCGCTCCTGGCTCGTGGCTGCAGCCAGAGATCCCAGCCCAGGCAGTGTGCATGGACCCACGCAACCAGTTCGTGTTGATGGCGACCGCCGCCCTCGTCGATGGAGAGCTGGGGTGGGAAGAACAGGCCATCCTCAACGCGTACGCCCGGGATATCGGTATCGACAAGACCGATGCCAAAGAGATGCTCGCGGCCCTGAGCAATGGCAGGCGCGTCTCGGCCGCCGCCCCGGATGACGAGCCCACCCGGCTCTCTCTGTACAAGCGACTGGTCGAGGTGGTGATGGCCGACGGGAAGCTCATGCGCAGTGAGCTGCACTTCTTGCGCCAGCTCGCACCTACTTATGAGGTCAGCTCCGCTCAGCTCCGTGAGTGGCTCGGAAGGGCGCGCTCACTGCTCTTTCGCCGGCCGACTCCCGCGCCGCGAAGTCTGCCGGGGGTCTTGCTGCTCGCCGGCTGGCCGGTGGCCCTGCTGGCGGGCATGGGACTCCTGACGCTGCTGACCGCCTCAGTTCTAGCTGTCGCTGGCTTGACCGGCTGGGCACAGGGACCCGGTCCGGAATGGGCGGCGCTGCTCGCCGGCCTGGGCGCCGCCCTGTGGCTGCCAGGGGCGTGGCTCTGGTGGCGCGCGCGCCGTCTGCATCGCGGAGGCATCCCGGCCGTCGCCATCGCGACGGGCGAGGCGACAGCCCGCGGCAAGCTGCGCTACCGCTTCTACCACGAGGGAGAGCGACTCCAGGGGGCCTGCGTGTGTCAGCATAACGAGCCGCCCCAGCCCGAAGAGGGCTTCTGGATCCTCATCGATCCGGCAGCTCCACACCGCTCCAAGCCTTGGTGGCGCGTCAGCGAGAACTGAGCCCTGTGACCCTGGGATCAGGCAACCAACCCAGCTCTTGTTCAGCGAGCAGACGGGTCGCTGTATATGTCTGCGCGGGGGCTCTGCGCAGATATTCTTCGGCCCGGCGCCGGGTCTCGCCCGCGCAGGCTCGCAAATAGTCGACCGCAGCCCTTGGACTCCACGGACGGCCCGCGCGACTGGCAAACAGCGACGGCAGGTCTGTCCAGACCACTCCAGCCAGCTCTCGCTCGCCACACCAGCTGGCGATCTCGGGCAACACCTGGGGTGCCACCTGTGCGCAGCCACGCCCTCCGCTCCACCAGCCGATATGTTCCGGTCCACAGACTTCCCTCGCCGCCAGCGCCCGTACCGCGGACGCACGCGTGGAACAAGCGAGCGCGGTCCAGTAGGTCTGCACACGTGGCTGGCCCGGGAGCACGATCAGCGTCAAGCGCCCGTCGGCGGAGATGCGGGCGAACTCGATGGGTAGCCGCGGTCCATCGACTCTCCAGGAACCGCAGCAGGGGAGATCCCCCGCTCGCCAGAGCAGTGATCCCCAACCCAGGCAGACCCAGGTCATCGGACAGCCAGATCGATGGGCAAGCGCCCCCGAAACTCGACTCGTCGGGGAGCGAATCGGAAGCCGAACGCCAACAGCTCGACCCCCGCCGCAGCAGCAGTCCGCAGGGCTGCCCCCCAGACCGGATCGATCTCATCGGCCGGGCGGAAGCCCCGGCAATCTCCTCGCCCCACAAAAAAGGCCATCACTGCCCTCCGGCCCCGCCCAGCTTCCCAAGCGAGCGCTTCAAGATGCTTGCGACCCCGCACACTGACCGCATCGGGAAAAGCCGCGACACGGCCCACCCGCATGGTCGTATTCTTGATCTCGACATAGGCATCCGGCCGATCCCGGCTCGTATCGCGCAGCCAGAGATCGACGCGGCTCCTGCCGCTCGGGCCGAAAGCTACCTCCCTGCGCCGCTCGTCATAACCCTTCAGCGCCGGAAGCAGCCCGGCCTCAACGCACTGCGGGAGCAGACGGTTGGGAAGCAGGGTGTCCAGGCCCACCCACGTGCGACCCATGCGGATCATCTCCAATGTATGGCGCAGCTTGCGCCTCGGATTGCCCGAATCGGAGATGTAGACCTCGGCGCCGATCTTGCAGCAGGCCCGCATCGTCCCAGGGTTGTTGCAGTGTACCGTCAACATGCGCCCGTCAGCGAGCCGCACATCCGCGAGAAAGCGCTTGTAGCGCCGCAACAGCCAACCGCGTTGCCAGGCTCTGCCTTGCCGCAGGTCGAAACGCACCAGACTCCCCATTGCAAACGGCGGCTCAAACGAGCCGCCGCGGGAAACGCTGAAACCGTAGCCTACTGAATCTGAGCGTCGTCGAGGAACAAGCCGGGACCTGAGGTTCCCGCACCGTCGGCCTCGAGGTCGAAGGCGATGATCAGGTCGGGCACGCCGATAAAGCCGGAAACATCCGCTTCGACAGTGATCCACTGGCCGCTGTTGCCCGCGTTCTGGTCGAAGGCATTCACACCGTTGGCCGGCGAGGTGGTGTTGTACTGCAGCTGCGAGGCCGCCGCCAGGGTCAACTCCTGGAAGAAGGTTCCCGAGGCGTCATAGACCAACACGTTCCCGACGTCGCCGTCGCCCAGGTCGTAGTACAACTCGACGGTGTAGGTCAAGGTCCCCGTCGCCGCGCTCAAGTCGATGTTGAAGAATTCGAGCGAGATGTAGTCGAAGCCCGTGAAGGTTCCTGCCGCCGCATCTGAGTAGTCGGCGTTCAGATCGGTACCCGCGATGTTGGTACCACTGGGCGCGGTCGCCGGGCCACTGGTGCCAGGAGCCCCGAATTCCCACGGCTGCGAAGAACCGCTCCAGTCGCGGGCATTGGCGGGCGGCACGGTCTCGAAGTCTTCGGACCAGCTGAAGGCGCCGCCACCACCACCGCCACCCGTGGAGGCAGGCGCGTTGGTGTCGACCAGCTCGGCCTGGCCATGAATGCGGAAACCGTTGGTACCGCCGGCCACCAGCACATCGCCGCTCTGCAACAGCGTCGCGGTATGGCCAAAGCGCGGAAGGACCAGACGCTGCGCATTCGAGGTGCTGCTGCCGTCAAAGATCTCGACGTCATTGCGGGCCTTGAAGCCGTCGTAACCGCCGATGAAAGCCACTTCATCATTGCCGAGCAGAGTCGAGGTCATCAGTGAGCGCTCGGCTTGCAGCGTCGTGCCGACCACCGAGACAGTCCCGTTGAACATGAACACTTCGTCGCTGTAGGCACTCTGCGCCGCATTGGTCCCGCCTGCGAGGTAGATGTCGCCGCCGCTGGTGCCCGCCACGCCGGCGCTGCCCTTCTCGGTACTGCCGGTCGACACCCAGCTCTGGGCGGTGAAGGTACCGGTGCTTGGATCGAAGGTCTGCAGACCATGGGTCAGGATGTTGCCGACCGAATCGACGCGGAAGCCGCTGCCGATGCCGAAGCTGGCGCCACCACTGACCGGCTCGCCAAAGAAGCAGTAGTCGGCCATGTTGCCGCCGGTCGCGATGCTGTTCGCACCCGGATCGTAGATCTCGAAGTCGAGCAACGCCGTCTGCCCCGTGACAGAGATATTCAGACCGCCGCAAAGGGCCACGCGCTCTTGCCCGGCGCCATTGGCGTAGACGAAACCGACGTGGCCGTAACGGCTGGTTGTGAGGTTCGGACCGCTCGCGGAGATACCGGTCGCAGGGTTGAACAACTCAGTGGTGAACAACGAGTTGCCCGCGCCATCGTTGCCGCCGGCGATAAAGACCAGACCGCTGTTCAGCAACACCGCGCTGAAGTTGTAGCGCCCCTGCAACATCGAGCCCGCCAGTTGGGTGCGAGGGCTGTTGGCTGGAATCAGGCCGATGTAGCTCTCGATCGATGAGACCGCGCTGCCGCCGTTGTTGCCGCCGATAAGCAGAACCGTACCGTTGGCGAGCAGGACAGCCTCGTGGTCGGTCCGGGCCTCCAACATGTCGATCGTGACTTCCTGCGTCGAACCCGCACCATTGCTGGGAGTACTGGACGTCGCGCCGCTACGCGTGCACGAGGCCAAGCCTGTCACCACCGCGGTCGCGAGAAGAAAAAACGCAAACCTGCGCATGACCACCTCTCTGAACTGCCGGAATCCGTCCGCCTGGGGACACTCCGTAAGAATGAATCAGTTGCCCAATTCAATCCCGGATGCCGCTGCGAAGGAACCCCCCTGTTTCAAAAATTACGTACACCATCACTTACCGAGGGCATTCTCGAGCTGGTTTCGGGCGTAGAGCAAAGAGCTCTCTCGTTCCGGGTGGGTGCAGTGTCTCGAGACTTCAACATTGTGCATGACGTGATGTCATCGAAATGTCCTGCGGGAAAAATCGTCGTAGATTATTTTTCATCGAGGGGGGCTGCGTAACACTGTCCCCCGCCTCTTCCACACGAACCAACAAACCCCGTGCCTTATCTGCAGCTCCCATGCTACCGCGCTTTCAGCCCCAAGTCTGTAAACGCGGCATTACACCAGACCCAGAAATCGTCTTGGGTTTCATCGCCCTTCAATGGATGTGCCGACTCCGGACCCGGGTCGTGACCTTCCCGGTCGTGGCCTGCAGCCGATCGCTGAGCTCACGCGCCAGATTGCGCAGCACTTTCACACCGAGGACGGGATCGGCGATCAACAGCTCGTCGAAGTCGGCCTTGTCCAGGACCAGCAGGCGTGCGCGGCTCAGACTGGTGACCGTCGCCGTGCGCGGCACCGTGGTGAGCAGGGACATCTCCCCGAAGTGCGTGCCTTCCTTCAGGCGCGCGACCTCGACTTTACTTCGAGTGACAGCCAGCTCGCCTTCGAGTAGCACGAACACGCACGAGTCGGCTGCGCCCTCCGCGATGATGTCCTGGCCTGCTTCGAAGACCCGCGACGTGAAACACTCGAGCGTCGTCACCAGCTCCTTCATGCTCAGGCCGCGGAACAGCGAGAGGTCGCGAAGCGTCGCCAGACGCAGGCTGACCTCGGTGTGGCGCGCGCTGTCCACCTGGTTCTCGTCTGCCAGCGCCCGTGCAACCAAAGTGGTGATGTTGTCTTTTCCGCCGCAGTCGTTGGCCATCTCGGTCAACAGCATAGTGAGGGTCTCGAGGTCTTCGATCTCGTGCAGGAAAGCTGCCAGCTTCTCAGCCTCGATATAGCGACTCAGACCGTCCGTGCACAACAGAAAGGTGTCGTCGGGCAGGATGTCGAACACCAGCACGTCGCACTTGACACTGTTCTGGATGCCGACGGCGCGGGTCAGCGCCTTCGCATAGGGGCTGTTCAACACTTTCTCGTTCTGCGGCAGCGGCGACTTCTTCTTCATTTCACTGAGGAAGTTGTGATCCTCGCTGAGTTGGAACAGCTCGTCTCCTCGCGACAGATACAGGCGGCTGTCGCCCACGTGTCCCATCACTCCCTTGTTTCCACAAACCAGCAAGAGTGTCAGCGTCGTTCCCATGCCGACACGGCCTTTCTCGGTCGCCAGCTTGAACACCTCGGCCGACGCGATCTCGACCGCGGTGCGGACCAGCGCGACGACAGCCTCTCGGCTGCTCGCCCAGCTCTCAGTCAGTTGGAAGACCTTGCGGTTCTCGAAGATGAAGCGCTCGACCGACGAAGCAGCCGTAGACGCCGCCAGATCACCAGCGTCTTTTCCTCCCATACCGTCGCAGACGAGATACAGGCCCACGTCCGGCCGCGAGATGAAGTAGTCTTCGTTCAGATGGCGTTCACATCCATAGTCGGTCGTGCCTGCCGCGCGGATGATCATCGTTGCTCTGCTCCTGCGAGGATAGTGGACTATGGGCGCATGGTATCCCGTCTGGATGGGCGTGCCAAGCAAATCCCTTCGGCCGGCACGGCCCGCGCCGGCTTGCGCGCCATTTTGCGTGACATTCTCTCGACCGGCGGCGACAAACGACAGACGGGCCGCTTCCAAAGGCGGTGTGGAAATGGAGAGAACGATGCGAAGACGCGTTTTGGGAGCTCTAGCCGTGGCGAGTGTGCTCGGGCAGGCGCTCCTCTTCACGGGGACCGGCGAGGCAGATGGGATCAACTGGCATGAAAGCTACCAGGATGGTCTGGCGGCCGCCCGCACATCGGGCCGACCGATCTTCCTCGAGTTCAGGTGAGTGCCGTGACTGGACTGCCAGTCCTTCGATGAGCAGGTTGTTCATCCCAAGCCCAAACTGAAAAGAATGTTGGAACAGTTCGAGTGCGTGCGGGTCACCGACCTGACCGGCATCGACGTCGGCCACTTCGATTTCGACCGTGACCTGACTGTGTTCATGTTCATCCTCAATGCCGACGAGGACATCTACCTGCGCTATGGAGGCCGTGACGACGGCTCAGCAGACACCTATCTGAACACCGAGTCGTTGATCCGGGCCCTCCAACAAGGGCTGGATCTCCATCAGCGCTTTCAGGCTGGAGAATGGCAGAGCGCGCCGCGCGCCGAGCCCAGATTCCCCCGAGACTATCCCCAGATCAAGCGCGAACAGGTCGATCAGGGGAACTGCGTGCACTGCCACATGATCGGAGCCGGCGACACCCGCACCCAGCAGAGTGCAGGCACCCTCGACAAACTGGTAGATCTGTGGGTCTATCCTGATATCAAGCGGCTCGGGCTCGAGCTCGATGTTCGCGAGGGGCTGGAGCTCAAGAAGGTCACAGCGGCCGGCAAGCAAGCAGGCCTGCGCAAGCGGGATCAGATCACCAGCGTGGCTGGAGAGCCGGTCTACAGCTTCGCAGACCTGCAGTACGCCCTGCACCGCTTGCCCCGTGAGGCACAAGCCGTGAGCATCGGCGTGCAGCGGCGCGACGAGCTGCTTGAGCTGAGCGTTGAGCTGGCAGAAAACTGGCGCGTGACCCGCATCGGCAGGCGCTCGAACCTGCACGCGTTGACGCCCTTTCCAGAATTCTGGGGACGCGAGCTGGAAGTCAGGGAGAAGCGGGATCTCGGGCTGGACGCAGACGCGTTCGCCTGCGAGGTCACCAAATTCTGGGTGAATACCAACGGCAAGCGAGCAGGCCTGCGGGTCGGCGATATCGTCTACGCAGTCGATGGAGTGCGGAGCAGTCCGCTGACGGCGCACCCGAGTGTCTACATCCGCCTGCATTACGAGACGGGCGACAGACCAACGCTGCACGTAGTGCGCGGTCGGCAACAACTGGAGCTCACGTTCGAGCTACGGGCTCGCCCCTGGTGAGCGCTCTCAGCCGCGCAGCATACGAGCCAGATCACTGATCGCGTGCAATGCATCGGTGGTGGTGAACAAGCCCTTGACGTCCTCGCCATCGGTCACCAGCACCGATGAGATCCCCTTCTCGGCCATCTGCTGCGCCACGACATCGATGCTGGTCTCGGGCCGGACACTGAAGGTCTTTCGGGACATCGCATCGGCGACCGGCACGTCGGCAGGATCGACGTCACGCAGAGTCTCGATCAGATGCAGGTCGTGCATCGAGATGATCCCGACCAGCTGGTTGTCTTGAAACACCGGAAGATGCTTAAAGCCATGCTCACGCATCGCCTTGTGTGCGTCGACCAGCGGCTGGTCTGGTTCGATGGCGTAGAGGCAGCGCGTCATATAACGCTGGACATTCGGGATTGCGCGCGTCATAACGCCCTCCATAAGTTATTGCTATCTCGTGGCTTGTGTCTCGCGCCCAATCGACCATTGCCGGAGCCGGGACCAGTTCATATCCTAGCGCATCGCCTGCGGCGTCGCCCGACAAATCGGTGCTGATGTCCGTAGCCAGAAAGGAACACGATGAGCTTCACCTGCGACATGCGCGATGTGCGCTTCAACCTGTTCGATTTTCTCGATCTGGGACGCCTTTGCGAACACGCGCCCTACCAGGACTTCGACGTCTCCCTGCTGAATGACATGCTCGAAGCTGCGCGCGACACCGCGGCCAACGTGCTCTATCCCCTCCACGAGCAGGGCGACCGTCTGGGTGTGCGCTTCGAAGATGGGCGGGTGAAGTTGCCCCCCGGTTGGAGAGAGGCCTACGAAACCTATGTCGAGATGGGTTGGAACGGTCTGGTCATTCCTGAAGAGCAGGGGGGGCAGGGACTGCCGATGGCCCTGTACGCGGCCGCGCAGGACATGTTTATCAGCGCGAACGGCTCGTTCATGTTTACGCCGGGACTGACGACAGGCGCCGCCAACTTGATCGTCAGCTTCGGGACTGACGCGCAGAAAGAGGTCTACCTCGAAAAGATGCTCGAGGGCCAATGGGCGGGCACGATGTGCCTGACTGAGGCCGACGCGGGCACGGCCGTCCCCGACTTGCGCAGCAGTGCAACGCCGATCGAAGGGCAGGACGGCAAGTACCACATCAAAGGGCAGAAGATCTTCATCTCCGCGGGCGACCACGACCTGACGGACAACATCATCCACATGGTGCTGGCAAGGATCGACGGCGACCCGTCAGGAAGCAAGGGCGTCAGCCTGTTCATCGTGCCTCGCATGCGTCCCGATGCCGAGGGCAACCTCAGCTTCAACGACGTCACGACGGTCGGTTGTGAAGAGAAGATGGGGATCCATGCCTGTCCGACCTGCACCCTGTCTTTCGGCGAAGCCGATGACTGCGAGGGCTGGTTGATCGGAGGACGCAGCAAGGGTCTGCGCTGCATGTTCCAGATGATGAACGAAGCCCGTATCGCGGTCGGCGCCCAGGGTATGGGGACCGCCAGCGCAGCCTGGCTCAAGACCCTCAACTACGCCCGCGAGCGTGTGCAGGGCACGCGCCTGCGCGATATGAAGAACCCCGATGCTGAGCGCGTGCAGATCATCAAGCACCCCGATGTGGCCCGCATGCTTATGCATATGAAGGCCATCGCTGAAGGCTCACGCGCATTGGTGTACTACGCAGCGTATTGCCACGACCGCGAAATGGCGGCCGAAGACAAGGCAGCCAAACATCGCTGGAACCATCAGCTCGAGATCCTGACACCCATCGTCAAAGCCTGGTGCTCCGACGAAGCCTTCCGGGCCACGGAGATCGGAATCCAGGTGCACGGAGGCTACGGCTATATTCGCGAATACGGCCTCGAACAGCTGGCACGCGACGTCAAGATCGCCAGCCTCTACGAGGGCACCAACGGCGTGCAGGCGCTCGACCTGCTCGGACGCAAGGTCTCCCGCAAAGGGGGCATGATGCTGATGACCCTGCTCGGCGAGCTTGGGAAGTTCCTGAACGGGCCGGCGCTGCAGGGACCCCTGGCCAAGGAGGTCGCTGCCCTGTGCGAGGCACAGGACCTGCTCACAAAAACCGCGTTCAGCTTCGCCCAGAGCAACATGAGCGGAGACGTGGACTACCCGGCGCTGCACGCCTGCAGCTTTCTGCAGATGATGGGCGACACCCTGGTCGCGTGGCTGCTGCTCCGCCAAGCGACCAGGGCCCAGGAGATGCTGACAGCCTACCTCGCCAAGACCGGGCTGGCAGGCAAGGATCACGCGACCCAGTGCGAAGACCCCGAAGCCCGCTTCTTGCATGGCAAGATCGCCACGGCGCGCTTCTTCACCCACCAGATCCTGCCCCGGACCCAGGCGCGCTTCCAGTCGATCTTGAGCGAAGACCGCAGCGTGCTCGAGGTGGTTTTCTAAACCAAGCCTCCGCGATCCTGCAGTCCTGGTAGAAAGGGCGTCCATCGGCGGACGCCCTCTCTGCGTGGGCCGGAATGTCTGGAGCGCGCCTCCTGGATGCCGGCGCGGGATTTGCCGCTGGCGCAGGATTTGCAAGAACATCGCCACAGGGGGGCACCGATCGCTCGCTTCCCCGACGAACAGGAGGCCCGATCCATGGTTGATGCAGATGCGACCGGTCTAGTCGCCATCCTCTTTGACTCCAACGACTTGATGCTCCACGAATACAAGAGCCTGCTCGAGTCCGCAGGTATACAGGCATTTGTAGAAGGGGGAATGCAAGAGTTCTCGATGTTCGGAGCCAACCTGCGCCCGTTCGGGTCAGGTCCTGTGCTCAAGGTACGGAAGGGCCAACTCGAGGCCGCCAAACAGGTGCTATGCGAGAATGGCGTGGTTTGTGACGTTCCCGAAGGAGGAGTGGCCAGAATCATCGAGCGCGTCGTCCAACCGATCTTGCAGTCCGGGTCTTCAGACACTACACAATTGGCGGCGTTGCTCGATGGCGTGTCCAAAGACTTTCGAGAGCTGGTGTTCGCTGAAATCCAGGAGCTCGAGGGAGGCTCCGGGTTGCTGCGCGGAATGCTCTCGGCGTCCGTCGAGCAGGGGATGGGCAGCGAGGCGCAGCGGAGAGACCTGGCACAAGCCCTGTGCCGCGCACATCCGCAAGCCACCTGTCAAGCCCTGGCGGAGCTGGCGGCCCTGCCCGCAACGGACAGCCGGGTCCGTCTGGCCCGGACCCTGGGGCGTTTTGCCCAGCCACAGGCGGCGCACACGCTCGTATCCCTGCTGGCCGACGCTGCATCGGACGTGCGCGACGAGGCCCTCGAGAGCCTGTTCGTGCTCAGCCGGGGCAAGAGTTTCGATTTCGCCCCCGAGGCCGATCCAGCTGGCACGGTGGAGGCACGGAATCGCTGGCAGGAGTGGGCTGAGCGCTATTCTCCTTGACCGCCCGCCTCCACACGCTCCCTGGACCGAGCTGCGCGCCCGCTCAGAAAACCCCGAGCTGCCAGGCCACGGCCAACCCCAGACAAGCCATGCCGAGCAGGCAGGCCACCCAGAGCAGCAGATAGGTCCCCATCGGAAGGGCCTTCTCTTCATCGATGTGCGGCTTGAGCGCCTCAGCCAGCTGTTTTCCGGTCTGAAACCGCTGGTCGGGGAGCTTGCGCATCAGCTTGCGCACAATTCGGGCGATGTCGGGGTGCAGATCGGGAAGCAGATCGGCCAGATCGGGTGGCTCGTCGTGCAGGTGTTTGTGCATCAGCTCATCGGATGAGCTGCCCGGAAACGGCACCGTTCCCGTCAACATAGCGAAGAAGCTGCAGCCGAGCGCGTACAGGTCCGAGCGGTGGTCGGCCTTGCGCATGTCGTCCCATTGCTCTGGAGCCATGTACGCCCAGGTTCCCATCACCATGCCGGTACGGGTCAGCGGGACCGTCTCGCGCCCCCGAGCCAACCCAAAGTCGGCGATCTTGGCGTGACCATCCTCGCTGATCAGCAGATTGTCCGGTTTGACGTCCCGATGCACGATGCCCCGCTGGGCCGCCGCCCATAACCCGAGCGCCGCATCGTGCACGAACAAGGCCGCCCGCTCGGGAGGCAAAGGACCTTCCCGTTCGACCAACTGCGCGACACTGCCGCCAGGCTCGTAGCGCATCGCGATACAGTAGTGTTTCTTGGCCTCGAACATGTCTTCGAACGCGACCACCGCGGGATGGCTCAGCTGCGAGACAGCTCGCGCTTCGCGCTCAAAGCGCTCGATGAACTCCCAATCGGCGTCGTGGAGGGGCAGGACCTTGAAGGCAACCTGGCGTTGGTTCCGTAACTGGGTGGCCAGATAGACGCGGCCCATGCCGCCACGCGCCAGGAGCCCGTCGATGCGGTAACCGCCGAGGACATGCCCCACCAGGGCTCTGCCTCGCTCTGAGTCGACAGCAGGATCCAACATCTCCCCACAAGAATCGCAAAGGACCTTGCTCGGGAGGTTTTGGCTCGAGCAATGGGGACAGATCACGGTGTCGGCGCCTCGCCCTTCAGGCTACAACCATGGCAGTTTGG
Source organism: Planctomycetota bacterium (assembly GCA_029260765.1). Lineage (GTDB taxonomy): Bacteria > Planctomycetota > J058 > JAJDCP01 > JAJDCP01 > JAJDCP01. The sequence continues at coordinate 98,736 of JAJDCP010000048.1, read as the reverse complement.
CGGCTCGACGTCAACCGGAGCCGCCGAGCCCCCAATCCCTGACCGGCTGCCGAGCCCTGCACAGCCCACAAGTTCGCCCGGACAGGTTTGCGCGAGCCCCGCGTTTAACGTGCCCGGGTACGGGCTCCTGGCTATGGGCTCCTGGCTCCAGGTCTCTGCCAAGCGACTCGTCATGAGTTGAGACCACCGGAAACTCCGGGTATACCAGCAGCCAGGCTGAAGTCTGAAGCCGGAGGCCTGAAGCCACGGCGGGGGGCGCCCCTGAACCCACAAAGAGCCGAGCTTGCCAATGGCCACTTGTGGGCAATCGGCAGGCCGAGCCCTGGCTGTGACCCGTGTTCCTGAACGATGCGATAAAGAAATCGACTGCTGACAAACGTGCTTAGAAACGAGCGGGACGCTCCATATACTTATATGCAACACCTCGTTGCCTGCGGAGGACACAGTGCATATCTACGACGAGTGGCGCGAAGGAAAACGTACCCTTAATCCTTTCAAGACCAAGGTCTACGACGAGTGGCAGAAGGGTGAACGCACTCTGAACCCTCTCAAGACCCAGGTGTATGCGGACGCCAAGCGGGCCTACAACGAGATCATGAAGCCCTGCAAGAAGTGGAACGTCGAGCTCAACTTCGCGGTCTTCGCCAGCAAGGCACTGGGGGGAGGAGTGCTCCGGGTGGGCGGCAGCCAGGTGACCTTCGTCAAGAAGGATGTCAACCGCTACTTCCACTGGGCCATGCCGGTCTGGGGCCTCGGCTACAACGCCTGGAACGCGATCGTCGGCGGCAAGTTCCCCGGCTTGAAGGTTCCTGGTAGCTTCGTCTACAACCCGCACAAGAAGTACGACATCACGACCCGCAACGGGTACAGTTTTCCAGGTTTCATGACCAGCGTGCAGTTCCAGCTGGCATCATGGGTCGCGACCCCTGGCCTGTCGATCCGTCAGGTGACACAGGTGCTCAGCGCGATCGGCTTGTCGAGCAGCCGCGTCAATAGGCTGGTACAGAAGTACAAGGGCTTGACGGGCAAACGCGGCATCGGCGGGAACTACTTGTACTGCCAGGAAGGTATGCACTCCCACGAGCTCGAGGCGAAGCCGTTCGGTTGGGTCAACGACGAGGGCTTCTCGACACCCGTCATCGGCGCGCGTGTGCTCGGAGCCTCCCCCAGTCTGGGAGCCAACGGCTACAAGCTGATCTACGAGCAGATCAAGAAACAGCTCTGAGCTGTTAACGGGCCTACTTTTCGTACTGCCGATGGCGGCGCTTGGCGAGCAAGATCAGCACATAGTCATGGATGGCTAGCTGGTCGAGCTCGCGCAGCTCTTTAAAGTGGACGCCCACCCCGGCTTTCTCGCCGCCCTTCTTCCAACGCACCTCAGCTTCGACATTCAGGCCAGACCGGAAGGGCAGAAGCGGGAAGCTGAGCCCGACACACTCTCCCACACGCAGGTTCTCGCCCGTCTCGATGAAAGCGCCGGCGGGGCCGAGGTTGCCGAGCAGACAACTCAGTGTCTTGCCGTCGCGCACGACGGTGGCCTCGAGTTGGACGGCTGCGCGGTCTGCGTGTCTGCGTTCGTTCGCCAAGAGCCCTATCCCCTTCTGCCCGGAATCGCTGTCGCCAGCCCTCAGAAGCACCACTCCCTCACCGCCAGCACGACCAGGGCGGCAAGATAGAACCAGATCCCGAGACTCGTGACCCTGGTCTTCCAAGCGTTCTGGTGTTCGTCCACCATACCCTCACTTCTGCTCAAGCTCGAGGTACATGATGACAGCACCGACGATGGCGATGGGCAAAAAGACCAGATTCAGGAGCGGCAGGCTGATCAGGAATCCGCTGATGACGCCGAACCCTATAACTTTTCCCAGATGGGCATTCAAGAGAGAAATCTTTTCTGTCAGGCCATACGCCCGCGGTACGGCCCCGAAACACAGGAAGTCATAGCTCAACCACCAGCTGGCCACCAAGAAGTACGCTAGCGAGCCCACCAGCGGGATGAAGTGCAGGGCCAGGCTCCCCAGCGAAAAGAGCAACACGACGAAGATCTCGAGGCCGCCGAGCAGCGCGCTTCGCCACCACGGCAACGCGTCGCGAGGAGCCTGCAGCGCCTTCCCCAACACCAGAACCTCGGTGCGCGCTGCCAGCTTCTCGCTGAGCGGCCAGGTCAGCAGGGGCCCTAGAAACACGAACAACACCCCTTGCAGGGCAAACCACAGAAGGTAGCCCAGCCACGCCAGCCAGGCGTTGTCGATCAACCCGTAGATACTCCAGGCGACTCCGTACAGAGGGTAGTAGAGGCACAGCAAGGGCCAGTTCCAGGCGCTCCATGCGGGCGTGAATTCGAGCAGCGCCCGGCCATGGGTCAAGAATACGACCGTCAGTGCGGCGAGCAGGACGATGTTGACCAGCAGGGGTACTACGGCATGCGGGATCAGAGAGGGATGCCGAAGCAGCATACTCAGTCCCCTGAACGGATAGCTCAGGCCGCTGAAGAACTGCGCGACGAAACCCGGCGGCTTCTTGCCGGTCAGCCAGGGCAGATGGCAGGTCGGACACGGGGCGCCGGCAAGGGGCTGGGGTGCGGGCAACGTCCAACCACAACTCTGGCAGCGCTTGGGCAACGCGTTGGGGTGCTGCATCGATCTTCCTGAAATCGGGGATGGCTGCACTACGGCACAGGGATCGACAACCGCACGCGGGTACCTCTACCGAGCTCTGATGCGATCCAGAAGCGGCCGTCCAGAGACTTGACGAAACGGACGGCTTTGGTCAATCCAAATCCGCCGCCCATTGTCCGGATGTCTTGCACATTTGAGGCGCGGAAGCCGAACTCGGCGACACGCGTCAACTCGTCGGCGGGGATGCCCCGACCGGAGTCTTCCACTACGCAGGAGATGGCGTCGTCGTCTTGAAACAGGGCGATCTGGACCTTCCCTCCAGGGGCCGTGTACTTGCGGGCGTTCAATGCCAGGTCTCGCAGCACATCTTGCAGGAGGCTGGGCATCCAGACGGTGTCTCCGGAGCTCGACTCGAAATCGAGGCTGACGTAGTAGTCGTCGCTTCTGTGCCGCGCCAGGTTGTAGCGGAACCAATAACGGCCTTTGGCGTTCTTCTCGATCGCTGCGAAGACCTGCAAGAAGCTCTTCCGCAAAGCCTCCAAGGGCATCAGCAGCCACTTTCCCGGGCGCTGCAAACGGGCCCGCAACTCGTTGAGCCGTGCCGCCAGCACCTCGAAGATCCCCTTCAGATTCGCGCGCGACACCTCGAGACTGGCCATGTCAGTTTCGCTCAGACGGGCAGTCTGCATCTCTGCCAAGGCGCTCTCGACCTCGGGTTGGAGCTGCTGCAGACGCTCGAGCCAGGGAAGCTGCGCGGACTCGCTGCGCAAGCCCTGCTCGACGGCCAACAGCTCGAGCTGGCAGGGCTCCAGCCGCGCCTCGATTTCCGCATCGAGCACCCCGACCACCGACAGCTCACCGACCACCACGTTGAGGATATTGAACATCGTGTGCAGATCGACGATGCGTTCCTGCTCGCTGTCTAAGTGAGGTGGAGTCTCGATTTCGATTTCTTTCATACGATCGATGTAACCCACAGGTGCCGTGGATGCCAGTCCACTATGGACAAACCTGATGGAGAGGCTCGGCGGGCCCATCACTGTGCGGCAAGTCCAAGAACGGGAACGCCACCTGCGCCCAGGCCAACTGGACCTGGTCCAATCGCAGCACTGCCAGCCTGTCACGGCCCTCCTGCAACAACGGGGGTCGCTCGGCTCCCGCCTGCAGGCAGAGCGCCGCCCAGACCAGGTCGAGCAGGGCGCGCTCATGGGTCGCCAGGCGTGGGCCCAGCTCAGCGAACCAATCCGCACGTCCCAGAAGCTCTTCTGCGCGGCCATCGTGCAGCGCGAGCAGGGCGCCCAACAGCTCACGGCGGAAGATCTCTCCGACGCCAAAGCTGGGGGCTGAAGCGTGGACGTTGCGGGCCCTCTCGATATCTCGCGCGACCCAGAGCCAACCACACAGGACCCGGGCGATGTCGGGGCAGGTGTCTACACGCAGCTGCAGCTTGGGAGCTTTGCTGGGCAGCTCGATCTGCTGCCAGGTCTGCAGCGCCTGTTGCGGCTCGGACTGGCGCATCTGCAGCCAACCCTGCAGGAGCCACAGCTGGTGGCGCGCGGTCCTGTGCCGCGGCCCCTGGCTCGCCGCCAAGGCAGCCTCCAGCGTCTGCGCCGCCTCCCGCAACCGGCCCCGCGCCAGCCGCGACAGGACCCGGGGCAGCCGCAGTCGCCGGGCCAGGGCTCTGACCGCGAGCAGCAGAACCGCCAGGCAAACGCTCAGGATCCCCAGCCGCAACCAACCCCCAAAGGACCACACGAGCAGAGGCAACAGCAGCGCAAGCAAGACCACAGCCGCTCCGTGGCCGAGCCACTGCCAGGCCATGAACACGCCTGCAGACATGCGGCTGCCGTCATCGAAGGCGATGCTATCGTCATGCCCGCCTGAGTCGAAGTTCCGCATCCACCAGCGTGCGAGCTGCCCCAGCAGGCTGAGCACGCCGATACCACAGAGCCCCGCAAACGCCCACGGCCCGTACTGCGATCCACGCAGCCAGCTCCGAAATGCCAGCCCGCCGGCGAGAGCCGCAGCGAGTCCGAGCACGAGCAGACCGGCCAGGATCGGCAGCAGAGCACGCAGCCCTCTCGGTCCCAAGAAGCGCACACTCTCCAAAGGCAACCAGGCGAAGAAGCGCTCACGGGCGTCTCGTTTCAAGATCGCTTGGAAACTACGCAAGGCAGAGTCCTGGGCGGTCGCACTCTCGGGCAGACCTCGCAAGCGACAGAGCGCGTTCCACAGCCGGGGGTTGCTGGCCCGCAACCATGCCCAACTCTCCGGGCTGGGCAACTCCGCCAACAAGTTCAACCCGAGCTCGCGCTGGCCGGTCTGCTCGTAGACGGCTGCGGCGACAAAGCCGAGGCCCACCTGCCAGCGAGCTGGGCGCTCTTTGGCCCGCTGCAGCAGCTCGGGGATCTCCGCAACCACTTCGTGTCCACGGCCTTCCTGCAGCGCCAGTGACAAGCGCAGGTTCTCGAGCCGCGCTATCTCGATCACGGAGGTTGGTTGCCGTTCCGCCAGGACAGCGCGCGCCATCTGTGGATCGCCGAGCCCCAGCCGGATCCCCGCTTCAAGCACCTCGGCATCACGGAACCCGCCGTGGCGGGCAGCAGCCAGGTCCTCCAGGGCGTCGCGGACGGCGCTCTGCTGCAGGCGTGCGAGCGCGAGCAAAGTCAGCAGGGCCGCCCGCGTCGGTCCACCCAAGACCTTGGAGCGTGCCAGTCCCGAGATCAGCGCCTCGGCCCTGTGCGCTTGATCGTCGTTGAGGGCGCGCAGCGCCTGGGCGCTGCGCAAGGCCACCCAGTGGCCGTAGCCAACGCTCCAGGTCAAAAGCCCCTGGGCCCCCACTGCCAACAAGTACAGGACGCTGCTGATCCGGTCGTCGCCGTGGATCACGAACACGAACAGCATGGTCACCAACGCAAAGCTGACCAGGCTCTCGACCAGGGTGGTGGCCTGACTGCACAACAATACGCGGGTATCAAAGCGCTGCCCTTCGTTCGACCAGACATCGCCCAGCGCAGAAAGGCGCCGGTGCAGGCACCACCAGAGCCCATGGACTCCGCAGGCGGCGGCAAACAGCAGCCACACCGTGGCGCTGAAGCTGGCCGGCCAGAGCTCGGGATCCGGCGGCCACAGTCCCCAGAACCCGCGGGCCAGAAGCAAGGGCACCACCCAGAGCAGCAAACGCGTCAGCGACAGGACGAACCTGCGCGCCTCGGCGAGCGCTTCCCAAGCACGACTGTGCTTCGGCTCGACTGCAGCGCTCACGGCTCTGTCCAGAGCCCCCGTGGCACGACCGCCACCCACTCGATCTGCAGGCGGCAGCGCGCCTTGAAACTGATGCTGCGGATCGGCTCGGCGGCGAGCTGGACTTCGTCCGCGAAACGCTCTGCTCCCAGGCGGACAGTGTCCGGTCCCCAGGAGATGGCGATCGTGCTCGCACCGTCCGGCCCAAACCGACCCGGGTGCTCGAACAGGTAGCCCTGGCCCGTCTTGCCTGTGTGCTTGACCACCACCCGCTCAGCCTCAGCGCGCACCTCCAACGGCCCAAGAGCCACGGTCAGCGAGGCCTTTTCCAGCTGTTTGTCGCTGCCGTCGACACGTGTCGAGGGCTCGAGCAACTTCACCCGGAACAGCAGCTGAAAATCTCCGTACAGCGGCTGCTCGACAACAGGCAGCTTGAGAGTCATGCGAGCCTGCCGTTCGCGGCTGCCGGCGAGGATCAGGCCCCGCCCATCACGCTCCGGCTTCGGCTGCGCATGCCACTGCTTATGGACCTGAGGTTGGGTGAAATCGAAGAACAGCATCGGCCGGTAGCTCCAGCTGAGCGCCCAGACTCCTTCATACGCAGCGCCCAACTCTTCGAGCTCGGTTCGCAACCCCTGCAGCGGCTCGAGTCTCTGCCTGCACCAAGCCCCGTAGTCTCCCTCCAGGGCTGCAAAACCCGAAAACGCTGCCGCCTGGTCGCGAGCCTGGAAGTCTCTCCGAGCTGCGAGGTCACGCTGCAGCGCATCGAACTTGCTCTGCAGATCGACCAGGCCCAACTGCTCACGCGCTGGCCGGGGTCCCGCGGGCAGCAAGCGTGGCTGCAGCTCGGTCAGCTCAGCCGCGAGCTCGTCGAGACGTTGCGCGAGCAGCGCCTCACGGAAGCGCTCAAAGTCTTCTTGGGGGCCATCCGAACGGCGTCCGGACCGCAAGCAGAACCAGAGCGGGACGCCATCACTCCTGGTCTCCAACGACACGCGCAACGCGATACGCAGACTCATATCGGGTCCCATCGGCCGACCCGCCCAACGCCCACGAAGCTGTTCGATGTGCTCACTGACCGGATCATTGGAATCGATGGGCTGCACACCCAACCACGGGGGCAGCCCGTCATCCGGCAACCCTGCCAAGCGCTCGGCGAAAGGCTGCTCGGCCTGGGAGTCGACGTCGAGGCTATCCGCGGCGGCCTGCCCCAGCTTGCGGCGGATGCGCTGGACGACAAAAGCAAGCACGAGCAAAGCGAGCATCGCAGCCAGCAGCAGCCGCCAACGACGGCGTTTGGGTGCGGGAGCCGGTCCACTCTCTTCCTCGAGCACCAGCTCCGCGGCAAAACGCGGATCGATCACCGTGTCGGCGTTGTCGATCGACACGGGCGGCCTCCCGCCCCATTCTCGCGAGACGACTGTGGTCGCATCATTGATCGCATCGAGGCGCACCAGCACCTCACGAGGCGTCTGCGGACGCTGTGCGGCGTCTTTCTGCAGCAACCAACGTATCAGCCCGGCACAGGTCTCAGACAGCTCAGGCTGCAGCTCACGGGGATCAGGTGCTGGTTCCTGGATGTGCGCGGTCATCACCAAGACGGGACTGCTGCCTTCGAAGGGAGGCCTGCCGGTCACCAGGTGGAACAGGCTCACTCCCAGACTGTAGAGGTCGCTGCGTATGTCGGCTGTGCGGCCCAGCGCCTGCTCGGGGGAGATGTAGTTCGGGGTACCCATCACGGCACCTGTCGTCGTCAGCTCCCCGTCACGCGGAGTTGTGAGGTCTTTGGCCAGCCCCAGGTCGGCCAGCTTCACCGAGCCCTCATGCGACAGCAGGATGTTGTCCGGCTTGACGTCGCGATGCACGATGCCCTTCTTGTGTGCGTAGTCGAGTGCGGCCAGCACCTTGACGACGATCCCCAAGGCGTCGGCCTCGCGCAGCGGCCCGAGACGCTTGATGCGGTCAAGAGCGCTCTCGCCATCGATCAATTCCATCGCGATGAAGTGGACGCCGTGCTCTTCACCCACATCGAGCACCTGCACCACGTTTGGATGGTCGAGCCGCGCGGCTGCGCGGGCTTCGCGGCGGAAGCGCGCCAGGAATTCGGGCTCGGCGGCGAAGCGCTTGTCGAGCACTTTGATGGCCACGACCCGATCCAGCGAGACCTGCAGCGCCTTGAAAACCGCGCCCATCCCTCCCTGGCCCAGCCGAGAAAGGATGCGGAATCCACCGAGCTCCTTGGCGTCGGCCAGCTTCTCGCGCAGCTGTTGCAGTTGGGCCTGGTCGAGCAGATCCCTCTCGACCAGGACCTCGGTCAGGTCCCTCTCGATCCCCTTCAATCGCAGAGAATCGGTCAGCCTGCGGCTGGCCTCAAGGTCCGCCGCGCTGATCAGACCCTCGTTCAAGGCCTGCTCGGCGATACGTTGATCAAGACTTCCAGACGTCACGGCGGTCTCCGCCGGCCGCACCTCCCACACGAAGGCCGTACCGCCTGCTCAGGATAGCGGAAACCCGCGACACGGATCAACGCGCCTGCTTGATTGCACGTAAAGGAGGGAGGTATGCTGAGGCCCCCGTGCTTCCCGGAGACCCGATGGAGCTGCTCGCCGATCTCACTCCTGCCCAGAAGACCGCGGTCTGCCACCAGGATGGACCTCTGCTGGTCCTGGCCGGGGCAGGCAGCGGCAAGACCCGCGTGGTCACACGGCGTATTGCCTGGTTGACCGAGCAGGGCGTCAAGCCGTGGCGCATTCTGGCGATCACCTTCACCAATAAGGCCGCCGAAGAGATGCGTGAGCGCGTCCACGAGCTGGCCGGCAGCGAGGGCGCCTGGGTCAGCACGTTCCATAGCTTCGCCGCCCGCCAGTTGCGGCGTTTCGCCGAGCGTCTGGGCATGCCATCGAGCTTCACCATCGTCGACCGGGCCGACCAGCTCGCGTTGGTCAAAGAGGCGATCATCGAGGTGAATCTCGAGCCCAAGCAGTGGAAGCCGCGGGCCATCCTCGAAGAGATCGGCCGCGCCAAGGGCCAGATGCTCGACTGCGAGGCATACAGCGAGCAGGCCACAGGCTACGCCGAGGACCGCATCGCCGCCATCTACCGGGCCTACGAAGAGCTGTTGCAGCAGCGCGGCTGTCTCGACTTCTCGGATCTGTTGGTCAAGCTGGTGCGGCTGATGCAGACCGATGAAGAGGTCTTGCAGCGGCTGCAGCAGCGCTTCCGCTACCTGATGGTCGACGAGTATCAAGACACCAACCCGGTACAGTACAAGCTGGCGCGGCTGTTGGCCGCCCACCATCAGAACTTCCACGCCACCGGCGACCCCGACCAATCGATCTACCGTTGGCGCGGGGCGGATGTGCAGAACATTCTCGACTTCGAGAACGACTTCCCTGGTGCGCAGGTCGTCAAGCTCGAGCAGAACTTCCGCTCCACACGACAGATTCTGGCCGCGGCGCAGGGGGTGATCTCGCACAACACCCAACGTCGGGAGAAGACGCTCTGGACCGAGAATCCGCACGGGGCCCCTGTGCGGGTCTCGACCTATGTCGATGACTTCGACGAAGCGCGCGGCGTGGCCCGGCGCTGTGCCGAGCTGCGCAGACAGGGCACCCCGCTGGGGGAGGTGGCGGTCTTCTGCCGCATGAACAGCCTGAGTCTGCCGCTGGAGAAGGCGTTCTTCGAGAAGGCGATCCCCTACAAGGTGGTCGGAGCGGTAGCCTTCTACCAGCGCAAAGAGGTCAAGGACGTACTGGCCTACTTGCGGGTTTTGGAGAACCCCCAGGATGACTTGAGCCTGATGCGCGTCATCAACGTGCCTCCACGCCGTATCGGCCGCAGCAGCGTCGCCAAGCTGCTGAGCCTGGCGAAACGTGAGAAGCTGTCGCTTTTCGAGCTGCTGACCAGCTACGAAGGCCTCGAGATCGGGCGGGCGACACGGGCCGCGCTGCGTTTCGGAGCGATGCTGGCGCGGCTGCGTGACCTGCCCCGCGACTTCCTGCTACCTCTGGTGCGCACCCTGCTCGAAGAGACCGGCTTCGTCGGCTACCTCGAGGGGCAGGCAGATCTGCAGGCCGAAGAGAGGGTCAACAATGTCGGGGCGTTGGTCGACGCCATCGCTGAGTTCGATGAACGCGCCACGCCCCTGGATGTGTCCCCCGAGGACCCGGATGGACCGATCGAGGCGCCAGTTCCGAGCAGCCCCTTGCAGCGTTTTTTGGAAGAGGTCGCCTTGTTGGCCGAAGCCGATGACGTCGAGCAGAAGGACGAGCGCGTGTCGGTGATGACACTGCACGCCTCGAAGGGTCTCGAATTCGATCACGTGTTCATGGTGGCCTTTGAGCAGGGGATCCTGCCGCATAGCCGGTCTGCCGACTCCGACGACGAGCTCGAGGAAGAGCGCAGGCTGTGCTATGTGGGCTTCACGCGTGCACGCAAGTCTCTCGAGCTGAGCTATGCGCGTTGGCGGGCCCGTTGGGGGCGCAATGATATGGCAGTGCCTTCGCCCTTCCTCAACGAGATCCCGAGCAGCTGCTTCGAGCATAGCAAGCGCGCTGCGCCGTTGATCCAGACGCCTGAGGTTGGGCCTGAGGCCGTCGACCAGGGCTGCTTCAGCGTGGGCGAGCGCGTGTTTCACGACGTCTTTGGCGAAGGTCTGGTGATGGGAATCTCGGGACTGGGCGCGCGTGCGCGCATCGAGGTCCAGTTCGACATCGTCGGCAAGAAGACACTCTTTCAGCAGTACGCGAAGCTGGTGCCATGCGAATGATCAAATGGATGCTCTGTCTAAGCCTGGCACTGCCGGCAGCCCATGCCCACGACATTCTGGTCGGGACAGGCAGCCGGGCGATCTTGCGGGTCACCCAGATCGGCGTGTTCGTCCAGTTCAACGTCGGGTATTCGTCGCTGGCCGCCAACGATGCGATGCTGAACATGGACAGCAATCGCGATGGTGTGCTGCAAAAAGATGAACGCCAGCTGTGGTTGGAGACCCGCGCTGCCGAGTGGCTGCAGGCGCTGGAGCTGCGGGTCGATGGCATCGAAGTCCCCCTGATCTTGCGTGCAACGGTCGATGGCCGGCCGGGTTTGCGCAGCGACGGTTTGCTGCTGACCGAGATCGAGCCTTTCCCCTTCGATTGTTGGCTGCAGCTGGCCGGTTGGTGCCACATCGACGAGCAGACCGAGCACGTGATCGAGCTGACCGACAGCACGTTCCAGAGCGGCCCATCGAGCCAGGAGTACCTGATTCCCGCGGCAGTGGTCGAAGCGGGCAGCATCAGCAACAGCTTCCAGGAGGATGCGCTCAACCTGGGGGTGCGCGTCGACCGCGACCCGCAACACTTCATCTACCGCGCCCGGCAGCTGCGGCTGGAGGTGAAATTCAGGCCGGGCCGGGGCCTGCCGCGGGAATCGGACCTGCCCCCCGAGGGTATAGAGCCGGTCACGCTGGGGGGTGCCCCGCCCGAATCGGTGCAGGTTGTGGTCGGCGATACCACGGCGGCCGAACAGCCAGGGGGGCTCGCGGAGCAGGGCATGCCCGGGGATGAAGCCGACGAGATGGAGGGCCTCCTGGCTGGCATCAAGGCCTTCCGGGAACAAGGTTGGAGCTGGGCGGTGGTGGGTTTCTCGCTGCTGGCCATGTTGTTTGGAGCGATCCATGCCTGGGGGCCGGGACACGGCAAGACGATGGTGGCGGCCTACCTGATCGGCTCGAAGGGACGGGTGTCCGATGCGATCACGCTGGGGGCGATCGTGACCTTCGCGCACACCTTCTCGATCTTCCTGTTGGGATTCGCCATGATGGGGCTCAAAGAGCTGTACCGCGAGCAGTTCAACCAGGACAACTTCGCGAGCGTAGTGCAGGGCTGGCTGGAAGTCGCCACCGCGATGACGTTGCTGTTGTTCGGGGGCTATCTGCTGCAGCAACGGATCCGCAAGGCACTACAAGGCGGCTGGGGAGTGGGGCACGGGCATGGGCATGGACATGCTCATGGCGATGGGCACGGCCATGACCATGACCATGACCACGGGCATGATCACGATCATGGCATGTTCGGCCACAAACATGTCGGCTTGCGCCCGAATCCCAAGCTCAAGGCAGAGCTGGAAGAGCAGTTGAGGAAGGAGACCGGGGAAGCGGCACCCCCGCCAGCTCACGCCCATTCCCACGGCCATGATCACTCCCATGACCATGATCACTCCCACGGCCATGATCATGGGCATCCCCACGGCCATGATCACTCCCACAGCCATGACCGGGGACATTCCCATGATCGGGGACAGGAAGGCAAGCCGGCCCCTGCCAAAGACGGGGATCGCATTCCTCTCAGAGAGCTGCTGACGCTGGGATTTTCCGGAGGACTGGTGCCGTGCCCCTCAGGGCTCGGCTTGATCCTGTTCGCCATCGCCGTCGGCGAGCTGGGTTTCGGACTCTACCTGTTGGTGATGTTCAGTCTGGGACTCGGCATCGTGCTGGCCGGACTGGGCGTGACGCTGGTGACCTCCAAGGCCCTCTTCGCACGCTATGTCTTCGGCAAGGCCAAGACTTCACCCATCACGCGCTGGTTGCCCAGTGTCAGCGCCCTGCTGGTGAGCGCAGTCGGCCTTTTCACGGTCTACTACGCGCTCGAGAAATCTCTCGCTGCCGGGATCATCGATAGCAAGCTGAGCTATGGCCTGTGGCTCGGAAACCTGTCCGCTTTCACCGCTTTCGCCGTGCTCGCGATCTACCTCGTGTTCTTCCGCACACCTGTTCCTGCGAAGCTGTAGCGGCGGTCTGCGAGAAACTGCCTCACGGACACGGAATCGGACGCGGACTCGGATCCCCACCCGGATCCGGACCCGGACACCGACCACCGACACCGGTTCCGACACCGACCACCGATCTCGACGCCGACTCCGAAGAGGACCGTGGTCCGAGTGCCGTGTCGAAGGCCGGTCCGCCTGCCGAGCGACTCACGGGCCCTTACCTTTCCAGGACTTGACGGTGGTAGGGCTCAACGTTGGACCATGCCCCGTGTGTCCGCAAGGTGATGCAATGGGACGAGAGATCCAACCGGGCTTCGAGCAGACGCTGCTGTTCCCGCCGGCGAACGAAGATTGGGTTTCCCTGGATCATCCAGCGAGGTTCATACGAGCCTTTGTGCAATCGCTGGACCTGGCCGAACTCGGAGTCTAGGTGCCCTCGGGGCCGGGCGGCGCCTTGTACGCGCTCGAGATCCTAGAGGTTGGGGAGATGGCTCCGACGGTTGGACGAGAAGGTGGAAGCTGCGGTCAAGGAGATCGACGCCTGCGGCAGAGTGGACTCCCCCGAGTATCGGCTTCCCGAAGAGCTTCAAAAGACCGAGAAACTCCGTGAGAGGATCAAGGGTGCGCTTGACCGTCTGGAGGAGGAGAAGAGAAAGGGAATCAACCCCTTGGAGCCAGACGCGCGGCTGACCACGTCGTATGGCAAGTCCGATCTCGGCTACAACGCCCAGGCTGTCACCGAGGAGGGCGGTGTGATCGTCGCAGCGGAGATCGTGGACAACGCGGGCGACATGGGCGCACTGGTCGACATGCTCGACGAGGTGAAGGACACGCTGGGTCCCAGGGAAACGCGTGTGCACGTGTGTATTGCGATCAACCCACTCGGGAACCACCCGGCCGAGGAGTGCCGGCGCAGGCCTTTCGGCAGGCGGACACTTGATGTGCCCTCCCGCCCCGCCTACGCTCAAAGGTCGGGTGCAAGCGCAGCTGTTCGACGCCGTCGAGTTCATCGCGATGGAAGGGAGGCACGGTGGAACGCGAGGAGTTGCGCCAGAAACTGGTGTCGACCCTGAACACCGATCTCGCCTCGCTGTCCGCCGCGGCAACGCTGAAGCTCCCGCCGCCGGCCGGCCTGGAGTGCGCAGAGCCTGGGACAGCGTTCGTTCAGGGCGAAGAGCTCGGACGGGGCGGGATGGGGATCGTCTACCGAGCGCGGCAGAGGTCCCTGGGGCGAGATGTGGCACTGAAGACGCTCGCCAACCAGAGCGAAGCAGCACGCCAGGCATTCTTCGCCGAAGCACACATCCTGGCGCGCCTGGAACACCCGAACATCGTTCCCGTACACGCTCTGAACTGTACTGCGGACGGCCGCCCACAGCTGGCGATGAAGCTGGTACGCGGGCGTGTCTGGAGCGAGCTGCTCAGGGAGCGTAGCGTTGGGGAGGAGCCCGAGGGGGCGCTCGACTTCCACCTCGAGATCCTGCTCCAGGTGTGCAACGCCATGGCGTATGCGCACGACCGTGGCATCCTGCACCTCGACCTCAAGCCCGCCAACGTGATGGTCGGCGCATTCGGTGAGGTGCAGGTGATGGACTGGGGCCTGGCCGTGGCGCTGGATTCGGTCGAGCAGGGGCCGGCCCTGCGTCGCAGCTCCGACATCCACCGAACCTGTGGAACCCCCTCCTACATGGCGCCTGAGCTGGCTCTGGGCGAAGGGCAGCGCATCGGTCCCGCCACGGACATCTACCTGCTCGGCGGTCTGCTCTACCGCATTCTGCGCGGTGCGGCACCCAGAGCCGGCCTCTCATTCCTCGACGCCGTCCTGCAAGCGGCACGCGGCGAGCTGCCTGCGATGCCATCATCCCTGCCCGAGGAGCTTCGCAGGGTCTGCGTGCGCGCTCTGCAGCCTGAGCCTCATGCACGCTATCCTGACGTCGCCGCGTTCCGCGATGCGCTGCGTGACTTCCTGCGTCACCGAGAAAGCCGCGCGATGAGCCGGGCTGCTGGCCAGTTGCTAGCGAGCGCCCAGTCGAGCGCAGGGCGGCTTCGCGACGACGATTTCGCCGCCGCCATCTCGTCATTTCTACAGGCGCAGAGCCTGTGGCCGCAGAATCCGGACGCGCTCGCGGGCGAACGGCAGGCGCGCCTGGCCTGGATTGGCGTGGCTCTCGCGGCTGGGGACCTCGCCCTGGCTGAGGCACAGCTCGCCAAGTTGCCCGCGAAGCCCGGCGATGCCGAGCGCGCTGAGCTCAGCACCGGGATCGAACGGTTGAAGGCAGGGCGCCGTCGGGATCGCAGCGTACGGCGCTTGCTGGCGCTCGCGCTCGCGGCGACTCTGGTGCTCGGTCTGACCTTGACACTGCTGCGCCAGTGGGAGCAACGATCTGCGCGGACGATGCGCGATCAGGCACGGCGCGCAGCGATCGCAGGCCTGCAGGCGCAGCTGGCCGCCCGTGAGAGCTTGGGCCTGCAAGACCACGGGCGCACGCTTCTGGCGCAGCTCCGCGCGCGGCAGACTGGCGCGGGTTTCGTGAGGCTGTCTAGCGGCGAGCGGGCCGCCCATGCTTCGTTCATCCGGCGTTTCTTCGGTCTGCTGACGGACCAGCAACGCCTGAGCCAGATCGCGCAGCCAGGCTTGTTCGACGCCGACCCTCCGCTGAGCCGGGAGCAGATGCAGGCCCTCCGGACGACGACGGACAGTGGATTCGTGCGCCTGATCGCGCTGGCCATTCTCAATCAGTCCTACGACCTCGCAGAGCTGATCGTCGAAGGCTCAGGCGCGTCTCGCCGCCCCCTGAAGGACATCGAAGAGGCTCGGCAGGCGCAGCTGCGCTGGCAAGAGGCGCGCACACGTGAGGCGATCGACGATCTGCAGCGCGGCCGCTGGCGGGCCGACCGCCCGCAGACCGCGCCGACCGTGGACGAGATCGTCATCCAGCTGAGCGGCTATAAGGACGCATACATCGTCGGCGTCCTGGACGAGCTGCTCGAGGTGTACAGAGTCAAGGCTGCGGAGCAGGGGAGCGCGACCACATGGGCGCCTGCGGAACGCGATGCGATCAGCGTCATCGTGAGAGCGCTCGGCCAGCTCGAGCTGCCAGCGCACACGGTCCCGGTCCTGGCGCGTCTCATGGCTGTGCTGTGGGATCCGGAGTTGGCGTTCACTACGGCCCGCGCCCTGAGCACCACCCGCAGCTTCGCGGCACTGGAGCCGCTGGTCGAGGCCGTAGAGCGTTTCGGCATGAGCAGCTCCATCTCGACGCGGATCACCCCGCTGTTGGCCCGCTTGTCTTTGCCTGCGGAAGGCCACGCGGTAGACTCGATCGAGGAACTGTATCAGCTTGCCAAGCTCCATCAGATACGGGGCGAGCTCTCGTTAGCCCTCGCACTCTTCACGCGTCTGGCAAAACATGAGATGGGGAACCAGCATCGGGTTTGGTTCGACCGCTCGAATATCTTCCTGGCTCTCGGTCAGCCCGCGCGCGCCGTCGCGGACCTGACCCGGGCCATCGAGTTGCGGCCGGACTTCGCAATGGCGTGGGCGCAGCGCGCGATGCTCTTGAGTGCCGCAGGGTCCAACGAGGCGGCGTTGCAGGACCTTGCACAGGCCATCGAGCTCGATCCCGAGGTTGCTCTATTCTACTTCAACCGGGCCTCGATCCACGTCGGGCTCGACGACCTGCTGGCAGCTCGTGCCGACCTGTATCGCGCCTTGGAGCTCGATCCGAACGCGTTTCATGCTCACCTCATTCTCGGCGTCGTACACGCCAAGCTCAGAGCCTGGGAGAAGGCGCTGAGCAGCCTGAATCGGGCGTTGGAGCTCGACCGCGAGGCCGCGTCGGCCTGGGTCAACCGCGCCAATGTCCGCCTGGAGTTGCGCCAGGAGCGTCAGGCGATCGACGATTACACGCACGCTCTGGGCCTCGACGCCACCCTCGCCAACGCGTGGTCTGGCAGGGGCCGGGCCTACCTTCAGCTAGAGCTGCACGAACGTGCGCTCGAAGATCTCCATCAAGCGCAGCGACTCGCACCAGACGACGCCTCGGTGCTCCTCGACCGGGCGGAAGCCCTCGCTGCTTTGGGGCGACACGGCCTGGCAATGGACGACCTCGACCGCTGTCTGGTGCTGACCCCCGAGTCGCTCACCGCTCTGAAGACGCGAGGGAGGCTGTACTTCGAGCTCTACCGCTTCGAGGAGGCCCTGGCCGACTTCGACCGGGCCATCGCGCTCGACAGCGAGCGCGCCAGTTTCTTTGGAGACCGGGCGACCATCCGTATGGAACTTGGCGATGATGCCGGGGCGCGCCGCGATCTGGCCCGGGCGCTACAGCTCGAGCCGGACAACGCCCCTGTCCGTCGCCAGCGCGGTCGGTTCTTTATGCGGCTGGGTGAGACGCAGCAGGCCCTGGTCGACCTCGATCGGGCGATCGAGAGCGACCCCGGCGATGCGTCCGCCTACCTGCTGCGCAGCGAGCTGCATCGTTGGCAGGAGAGCTGGGATGCGGCCCTGGACGATGCCAACCGGGCGCTCGATCTCGGGCTGCACACCTCTGTGTGCTGGCTCAACCGGGCCATTATCCAGCAGCAACTGGGCGCCTGGGAAGCGGCTCAGGTGGACTGCGAGAAGGCTCTGGAGCAGAATCCGGCCGAGCCCTGGGCCTGGGTGATTCGCGGCGATGCACTAGGGGAGCTCGGCCAACTCGAGGAAGCAGACCGCTCGCTGAGCCGGGCGCTGGAGCTGGCGCCCACGTGGTGGACGTACTACCGTCGCGCCTGGCTCCGCTTCGAAAGCGGAGACGCAAGTGCAGCCGTGGAGGACTTTGAGGCCAGCATCGCGCACGGTGGCCGCGATCCCCACGTCTTTTTGGGGGCCGCGAGGGCAGCGGCGACATTGGTGGGCGCCCAGCCGGAGGCCCAGGCGATGGCCTCCAAGGATCGCGCCTTCAGCTTCCTGGAGCAGGCCTGTTCCTCCGGGAGCTACGAAGCCGCCGGCCTACGGCATATCGACGCATTCGGGGTGTTGGCCGATGACCCGCGTTGGGAGGCCCTGCTGCAAGGGCTGGATCCCTGAGGCGCGCACGAGGCGAAGCTCCGTCATGGGGAGAGTCCGTGGCATCGGGCACGAGGGCTCGCATCATCTCTAGCGGGGTGGGGCGGGGTCCGTGCCCAGCTCTTTTTCCGTGCGCAGCGCGTCCAGACGGAAGGTGAAGGCGTGCAAAGCGGCGGCCCACTGTTGCGCAGCGGTTCCCAACTCAGAGACCATGTAGCCCACGGGCACACATGCCAGCGCAGCCAACATGAAAGGGAAGTGCTTGAAGGCGACCCCGAGGACAGCGCAGCCCAGGAAGGCCGCGACCGAACCGTAGTTCAGGGCGACGCCCAGAACTCGGCCCAGCATGACGAGAGCCTCGACTTTAGGACGGACCACGCTGTAGTCTGGACGGCCCGCAGCTGCGAGCGCAGCCACCCGGGCATGGTCGCGAACATCGCTGAGCACGGCCCCCAACCGGTACAAGAACCACGCTCCGAAGATGCTGATAACAGCGATCAGCAGTGCGCTGCCTGCCAGCCAGGTGAATTGAGCGAGATCGATCGGCAGCGTCCACAGTTGCTCGAGGGCAAGCAGCGCAAAGGGAACCGCGGCCGCCAGGCTCAGTCCCCCGATCGCCAGAACTATGGCCAGGTGAAGGCCAAGGCTCCAATGGGCTTGCACCTGTAGCTCGGGGACTGCCGCACCCCGACAGCGCAGCGTGTGGGCGGCGGCCTCGAGCAGCATGGCGCCGAGAGCGCGGAAAAGCACGCTGCAGAGCGCGCAGGCCGTCAGCAAACCTAGCCCGATGCCGGCGAATACGAGCATGGCCGTCGGCTGGAGACCTCCGAATGGTAGGAACTGCAGACCGAGCCCGGCGAGTAGGCTCAGGGAACCTACCAGCGCTGCCCGGCCCCCGTGGATGCGACTCAAGCTCGTCTGCAGGGCCTTCCGCGTGCTGTCCGGGGAGTCCTCCTGCAGGGCCCGCAGCAACTGGCTCGCAGATGCCACCCATGCAGCGAGCCTAAAGACTTGCAGGGCTAACGCACTCGAGGCGAGAAGGGTCGCGGGTAGAGCCAACTGCGCCCACAGGCCTTTGCGCTCCAGCGCGGGCTGCAGGAGCAGCAGATTGCCTACCAGCAGGGCGAGGAAGAAGAGGCCTACCGAGATCTGCAGCGTACGGAGGGCTCCCTCCAGGGCGGCGGGGCGCCAATCGGAAGCGGGGCGATCCTGCCGCCCTCCGGCCTTGTCTGGCCCACGACCGTCTTCTGGTGGATGTCCTGTGGAGGCCTGGGAGTCTTTCGCTTCCAAAATACGCTCCTCCCTCATGCAATCTGCCAAGGGATCGTCAACGCCAGCCTACGATGGGAACGTTCGCTCGGGCGGTGTTGCGGAAGAAAAGACGCCAGTTGTCGTATGGCCCGTCGCACAGCCTGCAACCAGACCGCCACTAGACCTTCCCGGTGTCGAGGCGCTCCGGCTGTTTATTCCGGAGTGGTGGCTCTTCGAGCCACAGATCGCATTCGGATTCGGGGCAGCGTCGGCTTTCGCCCATGGCCAGCCTTCCCGTGGAGGCGCTGTTTGTAGTGTACCGAGCGCGTTGGGAGTTGGAGGTAGCCGGCGAGTTCCTGGTGGGATGCCAGGTCGCTGCTGGGGGCCCTCCTGAGTCGGACTCGGATCCCCACTCGGATCCGGATCCGGATCAGCATCCAACCTCAGAGCTGGTAGTCCTGCACCAGGTCTGCAAATTGATCACGGTCGTCCTCGGCACTCCTCGCCAAGGCTTCGAACACATCGCGGACCTTGCTGGCTACCGCAAATCCCGCGATCTCATGGTAGACGTTGACCAACGCCTGGTCGGCAGCAAAGACCATCGCGACGACTTCCTGCATCGACATGTCCGGCTTGAAAGCGACCTTTCCCAGTCCATGCCAGTGGCTCTCTTCGGGTGTGTTCTGGAACCAGGTGTTGAGAACGTCCGAATCCAGCACGTCTTCGAGATCCTTCAGCCCGTGCTCGAGGCAGCGCTCGTGCCTCTTCATCAGCTCGAGCAGACGTTTGACCTTGAGCTGGTCGGACTGTTCTTCCAGCTTTCCGTAGACTTCGCTCAACTCCAAATGAAAGGCACGGGCGCGATCGATCAGCGCACGGGTGGTGCGTAGCGGCATGGCGTCCTCCTATTCCAAGGCGGCTGTGCAGGGGCCGCCTTGTGCCCCATCAACACAGCAAGGCGCGTTCCGTAGAACGCCCCTTTGCGCAGGCCGTACATCAAGAGATCGATGTTTCAGAAACGCGACGAAAGGAAGCCGCATGGCACAGATAGGTGACGTGTGCCGTCTAGGAGTACTCCGACAGGCTCCTATTCCACCATGTCGTGCACAGCCAAGGCAGACACGCGCTTCATGCTGGGGACCTGGCTGCTGTGTAGATCGACGGCCAGCACCAACTCAGGAGCGCCGTCGTTGTCCTGGTCCCCCACGGCGCACATCGGCACGTAGTTGCTGTAGGCCTGCGTGGCCCAGAGCTCCGTCATGGTCAGACCTGTCCATCCATAGGCTATGACGCGGCCCTCATAGTACAACTGGATGTTCTCGAAGAAGCTGCCCGCATAGCCCGCGTTGTGCGCCAACAACACCTCATCCTTGCCGTCGAAGTCGAGGTCGGCGACCACGATGGCATTGGAGATCGACACCAGGTCTGAGCTGCGCTGGCCGTTGAGGAACGCGTTGTCCGACGCGCGGGTGCGGTTGTTGTAGCCGTAACGCTTGCCGCCGAACGCCTTCTTCGACACCCACAGCTCCACGCCTTCGTGGTCATAGACCTTCAACTGACCACTCAAGGCCAAGGTTACCAGACCCGAGTTGCGGCTGCCGCTCAAGTTGAACCAGGCAAAACTGAAGAGGTCGGGCCAGAAAGGCAGCTCCAGCGGCTCGCCCGCGACCAGCTCGTCGCCCTGCCTGCGCATCGGCAGGATTCCGCCGCTGAAAGGCGCGTTGAGCGACCCGGCCTGGCCGAGCAACTGGCGGCCCTGCGGCGTATCCATCGCGCGAAGATGGTAGGGGATGCCTTCGATCGACGGCTGCAGCGCGCCGTTGCGCATCTCCCAGAGCTGCGAATAGGGCCGCTCGGCGGCGATGCCCGAGAGCACGATCTCGTCACGGCCGTCGCCGTTGGTGTCGAAACAGCTCACCGAGACAATGTGTCCGATGTCGTCTCGGCTGGTGATCGGCGTGAAACGCTCTCCTTCACGCCGCGCCACCACCACTCCTGACGCGCTGCAGGCGACCGTCTCGAGCTTGCCATCGCCGTCGACATCGCCGAGGGCGACACCGATCAAGTCCCCGCGCAAGGTGCTCGAGCGCCAGTAGCGGTCTGAGGGGTGCAGGCCCTGACCGCCCCAGCGGCCGTCCTTGCCTTCCAGACGACTACCTGCCAGGGCGGGATTGGCGTACAGCTGGCTGGCGATGCTCTCGGCGAGCTTCTCGGTCTCGGGCTCAAAACGGGCGAGGTCGCGGGTGCTCATCACCTCGACCTCCGAAGGCTGATCCCCATCGACACGCAGGATGCGGCTGCTGACGATGCTGTTCGCGCCGATGCGCATCACGTCGCCGTAGACCACGATATCCACCGACAGACCGCGTCCCAGAACCCGTGCGCGGCCGTCGTCGAGCTCGCCCGCGGGACGGTAGAGGTCGACGCTGTCGCCAGAGACGACCCGAAGCCCGCCCTGCTCGCGCAGGCTGTGCGCCATCAGTTCGGCGACCTGTTCACCGAGATCGCTCGACGCCTGTGAGCTATCGACGTCAAAACGCACTACAGCCACGCGCGCGATGATACGCTCGGGATCGTGCTGACCGGCGCGCCCGTCGGACTCGCTGAACCCGAATTGACTCGAGGCGACAGGAGTCTTGCAGCCGAACAGAGTGAGGCCAGCCAGGAGGAACAGGCAGGCGTAGGGCATCGAACGTGGCACGGCAACTCCAGTTTCCGCAAGCCGGCCCAGCAGGCCATTCTTCCGGCGATTGTCGGCTCACAGTCTACTGACCGGGAGGGACGTCTACTAGCCTTAAACGGCTGGATCGCGCTGGAGATCGAGCCCTTTTTTCTCAACCTGCGTCCGACCAGGCTACGCGGACAGGGCCGAAAGATGGGTGCAGCCGGGCTCCGTCCTTGCTAGAACTTCCTAAGCAAGGCACAGCGAAACTCACGAGGCAGGCAATGGCCCACTCTGAACGGATGGTTCTGATCGACGCAAGTTGGTTGATCTACCGCGCGTATTATGCGATCCCTTCGAACTTTTCCACGGCTTCGGGCCTGCCGACCAACGCGATCTACGGCTTCGCGCTGATGTTCGGCAAGCTGCTCAGCGCCCGCCAGCCCGAGTACGGCGCGTGCATCTTCGACGCTCCCGGCAAGACCTTCCGTGAAGAGAAGTATCCCGAGTACAAGGCGCAACGCCCGTCGATGGCCGACGATCTACGCGTGCAGCTGCCCTGGATCGACAAGCTCGTCACCACCCACGACTTCCCGTGCTTGCGGCTGCCTGGCTTCGAAGCCGACGACATCATCGGCACCCTCGCGCGGCGCGCCGTCGAGGCCGGCATCGAGGTGCAGATCATCTCCGGCGACAAGGACTTCGCTCAGCTGATCAGCCCACAGGTCAGCATGATCGACACGATGCGCGACGTCAGCTACGACCCGACGCTGGTGCGCAAGAAGTGGGGCGTGGGCCCTGAACAGTTCATCGACTTCCTCGCCTTGATGGGCGACAAGATCGACAACATCCCGGGGGTGCCGGGTCTCGGCAAGAAGAGCGCGGTCAGCCTGCTCAAGAAATACGGCGACCTCGAGACCATCCTCGCCCACCTCGACGAGCTCGGTACACGTCAACGCAACGCCCTGAGCGCCCACGTCGAGCAGGCGCGGCTCTCGCGCGAGCTGGCCACCATCGACCAACAGGCACCCGTCGAGCTCGCCATCGAGGCGCTCAGGTTGCAACCTACCAGCCTTCCCGCAGTCAACGCACTGTACAAAGAGCTCGAATTCTATTCACTGCTCAGCCGCGAGGCGCGGCCGGCGAGCGCCAAGCCGTCGGGGGACTACCGCGTGCTCGCCGACCTCGAGACGGCCCGCCAGGCGCTGGCCGCCATCGACGGCTTGTGCGCGCTGCATCCGGTGCTCGACCTGGTCGCACCAGGGCAGTCTGCGCTGGTGGGCATGGCTTTTTCCGCCCAGCCGGGCACAGGTTGCTACCTGCCCGTCTGTGGACCCCAGGGATTGGGCCGCGAGGGCCTGGAGATCTTGGCTGGCTGGTGCGCCGAAGCAAGCCGGCCGAAGATCGCCCACGAAGTCAAGCGGGTCTGGCGGGAGTTGCGGCGGCTGGGTTTCGACGCGCGCGGATTCGTCGGTGACACGCGCCTGGCGAGTTTCCTCATCGACCCGAACCTGGCGATTCCCCACGACCTCAACCGGGTCGCCAAGCAATACCTGCAACGCACGGTCCCTCCGGTCAAGTCCGTGCGCGGCAGCGGAAAAAGTGTGCGGGCGTTCGCCGAGATCGAGTGCGCAAAAGTGGGCCGCTTCGCGTGTTCATGGGCCGATACCGTCTTGCAGCTCTGGCCCGTGCTCGAGGCCCGGCTGGCAGAGCAGGGGCAGACCACCCAGCTACAGGAGCGCGACATCCCTCTGGCATACGTGCTCGGCCAGATGGAGCTCGACGGCATCTGCGTCGACCGCGCCGACCTCAAAAAGATGGACGCCGAGCTGGTCGAGCGGCTCGAGGACCACAAAGGCCGCATCTACGAGCTGGCCGGCCGCACATTCAACGTCGCGTCGACCAAGCAGTTGAGCAGTGTGCTGTTCGAAGAGCTCAAGCTGCCTGTCATCAAGCGCACCAAGACCGGCTACTCGACGGCGGTGGGCGTCCTGGAGAAGCTGTCCGAGCAGGGCCATGAGATCGCCGATTGCCTGCTCGAATACCGCAAGCTCGACAAACTGATCACGACCTACACCCGCGTACTGCAGCGTGAGGTCAACCCGAAGACCCTGCGCATCCACACGACCTTCCAGCAGACCGCGGGCGTGACCGGGCGGTTGATCACGACCGATCCCGATCTGCAACGCACACCGGTGCGCGGACCCGAGGGAAGACGCATCCGGCGCTGCTTCATTCCCGCCGCGGGACAGCGCATGATCTCCGCAGACTGGAGCCAGATCGAGCTGCGGCTGCTGGCCCATTTCTCCGGGGACGCACGTCTGGTCGAAGCGTTTTCCCACGACCTCGACATCCATCGACGCACGGCCAGCCAGCTCTTCGATTGTGCCCTCGAGGACGTGAGCTCTGAGCAACGAGGGGTCGGCAAGACCGTCAATTTCGCCACCATTTACGGACAGGGGGCGACAGCGCTCGGGCAGATCCTCAAGATCCCGCGCAAGCAGGCCGCGCAATACATCGACGGCTACTTCAAAGCCTACGCCGGCGTGCGGATCTGGCTCGATGAGACCATCGCCCGCGCGGAGGAGCGCGGCTACGTAGAGACCCTGCTCGGCCGCCGCCGCTACATTCCCGAGCTGTCGAGCAAGAGCTTCATGGAGAAGCAGGCCGGCCAGCGCATCGCCGCAAATACGCCGATCCAGGGCTCAGCAGCGGACATCTGCAAGCTCGTGATGCTGCGGCTCCCCGGGCTGCTGCGCGAAGCGGGCCTGCATGCCCGCATGTTGTTGCAGATCCACGACGAGCTGTTGTTCGAAGCGCCCGAGCAGGAGGTCGAGCAGGTCTGCGGCATCGTGCGCCATGCCATGGAAAACGTCTGGCCCGCGCTGCGAGTGCCGCTCAAGGTAGAGGTCGGCCACGGAGCCCATTGGGGTGAAGCCCACTGATGCGCAGCCTGCTTGTAGCACTCTTACTGCTCGCTGTCGGGCCGCTGCAGGGCCAGGAGCTCGACGCGTTGCATGAACGCGCGTTGGCCTGTCTGTCACGCCGCCGTGCCCTGCGCTGCCGCGCATGCATCGGTAACGGCTGGGCCGAGTGTCCCGACGGTGTGCGCGGCTGCGAGACCTGCCTCGGGAGGGGGGAGGTCCCCTGCGGAGAGTGTCGCGACGGCCTGAGCGGCGCGGCCCGCACGGAGCTGTTGGAGAGCTTCGGAATCGAAGGCGACCCCCTCAAAGGCTTCCGGGAGTCGAGCCTCGAGCTCGAGCTTCTCGAGGACCCGCGGCAGGCCACCAGCCGCTGCCTGATCAAACGTCCCGGCGCTCGTGAATACCTCGAAGAGCTGAGCGACTGGTGGTGGGACGGTGAACGCTGGCAGCTGCTGAACATCCGCGACGCTCACGATCCCGTCCAGCGCGCCGCGCCCGACCTCGAGCCCTGGGAAAGGGACGGCTTCCGCATCGAGGCCCTGGCGCGCTACCAACTCACGGCACGGGTGCTGGGGGTGCGGGCCTACGACGACCGGTCGGCAGGGCTGCTTCCCATCGACCTGGCTGTCGCCTGGGGTGAGCTGGCTGAGCCCGGCCGGCTCGCACAGATCGAGTTTGAGCAACGCGACCGATGGTACTACTGGGAATACACCGAACAGCCTTGGGGGACGGGCGAGATGATCCCCAACCGCAGCGCGAATATGCACTGTGCGCCGGCCACGCCCGAGCTGGAAGAGCGCCTGCGTGGTCTACAGCCCGGACAAATGTTGCGCCTGGCAGGCTACCTGATCCGCGCGCGCCGACGAGGCAGCTACATCAGCTCATTGTCGCGGCGCGACCGGGGCGACGGCTCCTGTGAAGTCATCTGGATCGACGAGCTCGAGTTGCTCGGAGAGGAATGAGGTCGCGTCCGCAGGGCGCTCTGGAGGATAGAGAACCATGGGGTTCATGCTGCGTATCAAGTTGGCTGTGGTCGTGTTGGGAATTGTCGGCGTCGTGATGGGTTTCCAGAACCTGCGCAAAAGCAATGGGGCCTCGTCGGCGCCGCAACACTTCGAGCTTGCGGCTCTGGAGAACGGCTCTCGGCCTGTTGGCAACCCGTATCTGTCGATCGGCCCGCACACTGCACTGTTCACCCACGCTGTGATGTACGGTGAGCAGAATACCGACGGCAGCTTCAGCAACCTCGACTACGTGATCTATCCGGCCATCTCTTCGGAGAACCCCTTCCAGGAGAATCTCGAGACGCTCGGGGACAATCCCTACCAGCTCGCGCCGCTGGACAAGACAGTGTTGTTGGTCAAGACCTACCGCTACACCCACGAGTCGCAGCTGCCCGGTGCCTTCACCGAGGTGCCGGCCGTAACAGGCATGGTCATGCCTGGCGCCGCGCCCCTGAGCGGTGAGATCTTCGGTTTGCTCAAGCAGGATATTCCCCACTTGAACCAGGCCCGGGTCATCGTGTTGGAAGATGGCGAGACGCCCAGCTCGATGCTGGCATCGTTCGGCCTGATGGGGCTCGGCGTGCTCGGCGCGCTGGCAGGCATCGCCTGGTTGTTCAAGAAGAGCTGATCAAACGGCGGATCCCGGTCTTGTCGAGCACCAGGCGCACGCGCTGCATGCTGCGCAGGGCGCTGCGTCCGTCGCGCAGCACAAAGACCACGTCGACCACGTAGGTCTTCGAGCCCTTCAGCTGGGTCACCGCATCGTGTTCGGCATCATAGCTCGGCAGCAAACGCAGCGGGTCATCCATGCGCTGCAGGAAGCTCGACACGTGCAGCCGGATGATGTCGTTGATATCGTGCAGGCGGCCATGCAGCTTGCTGATGCTGCGGCTGAACAAGCGGATCTCCCGCCCATAGTGCAACACCGCCTCATTCGCGCTGGCGGCGATGTGGCTGAAGGGCAGGTTCTGCAGTCGGCGCTGCAACACCAGGGCAGGCACGCGGTCACGCGGGATGAAACCCACCGTTTCCCGGCAGCGCCCCACGGTCTTCGCAAACTCGAGGTCGCGGATGCGCACGCTGTAGTCCCACAGCCAGCTGGAGAGCCTTCGAGAGAAGAAACGCTTCAGCATGTCCTTGATGCGGTCTTTGAAGATGTAGATCACGCACAGACCCAGTACCAGCTGCAGGCCATTGACGCTCCACATGTCCTGCCAGACCAGCGCGGCCACGGTCGAAATCAACATCGCAAAGCCCGCGGCACACCCTGCCAGGAATTCTGCCAGGTGCCGGCCTTCCCGCTCGCGTTGGATATCGAGGAACAACACCGACATCACCAGCTTCTTCAGGCTGCCGAGGTGGAACAGGTAGCGCTCCTGAGGGTCGGGTGCGGGGGCGCTGCCCGTTTCGACACCCACCTGATGCTGCCAGGCTTCCGCCTCTTCGGCCATGCCCGGATAGCCCGCGCTCAGCCGGTAGCCGCGCTCGTGCCCCAGACTGGCGACCAGCGCCTCGCGAGAGTCGCCGAGCTCTCGGCGCAGGCCCGGGCAGCTGTCCAGAGTCTGCACGAGATGCGCCAGGGAACGCTCGAACTCCAGACTCAAGTACTCATCGACCGCTTGGAAGGTCTGCTGCAGATTGTCGGGGAGGTCGTGATGCAACAGCTGCGGACGCAGCTCGCGGAAGCGCCCGAGCGCCTTGTCTGTGCCGTCGCGGAAGCCATTCAGTGAGGCCCGCAGGTCGGCGGTGAGGACCACGTGTTCTTCACTGCGGCCGCGCAATCCGCTGATCTCGACGCACAGGCGCTGGACGTTGTCGCGGATCAGACTGCGCAGCTGGCAGCCGAACAGACGGCACTCGTGACTCAGCCGCTTGGCATAGTTGTTCCGGCCCGTGCTGCGCACGGCCTCTTTGCTGAGGCGGGCCATACGTCCCAGCGGCGACTTCTCGTTGTCGGGATCGAGCAGGCGCGCAAGGGGCGGTGCGGGGGTCTTGTAGCGCACATAGTTCTGCAGATCTTTGTAGAACGCTTCGCGCGGGTAGCTCTGCGCATCGATTCCCAGGCTGCGCGGCAGAAAGAAGTAGGCTTCCAGCCCATAGGTGTTCTGCTTGTGCTTGGGATCGATGGTGTAGTCGAGCTTGATCTCCAGTTGCTTGCGGTCATGGACGGCGAAGCGCGCAACCAGACTGGGAGAAGATCCCGCGGCGCTCGCGCACGGCAACGTCGGGGTGCTGAAGGTGGTCGCACTGGGGGTCATGTGGAGGGAGGTTCTCGTCTAAGGGTAGGCCTGACCGATCTTTACCTGCCCTTCATACTAGCACAAAGCCCGTCCGCCGCAACCGCGCCACGGGCGTCTCGCCGCCCGATGGGGGGACGCGGCCGGGCTTCCTTTGACTTGGATTTGTCGGCCCAGTAGGCTGGCTTCTCATGTCCGCACGAGGGGCTCCCCCATCCGCGCAGCACTTCCCGAGGACCGAACCCTGAGCAGCGAGAATCCCTACCTCCACGAGCAGATTGAGAACTGGGTCGGCGATTTCTGCCAATCCGATGCGCTCGGCGATGCTCTCCCCGACGCAGACACCGAGCTCAAGGCCCACGCGCCGCGCGCCTTGACGGGCTTTCTGCGAGCGGCCTGCGCGCGCGCTGGCTGCTCGCCGGCAGAGCTCGAGCAGAAGGACGTGAGCGCAGCCTTCCTCGAAGCGCTCGCGGCCCAGCAACTGCCCTCTGCCGTCCACGCGAGCGCTCCTGACCTGGTCGCGGCCTTCCTCGGCCATCTCGAGGGCGAGGGGCGGCTCGGGGGCGGGCGGGCGATGGGCATGTACCTCAAGGCGATGCGCGGGCAATATGCCGAACGCGCCTCGGG
This sequence comes from Planctomycetota bacterium, assembly GCA_029260765.1. Lineage (GTDB taxonomy): Bacteria > Planctomycetota > J058 > JAJDCP01 > JAJDCP01 > JAJDCP01. The sequence goes on along the minus strand of JAJDCP010000048.1, from coordinate 70,373 downwards.
CACCACGAAACCGATCAAGAACCGGGCGAGCAAGCTGGGACGCAACGACCCGTGCCCCTGCGGAAGCGGCAAGAAGTACAAGAAGTGCTGCCGGAAGCTGGCCTGAGCTGCGATCATCGGCCGTCGGACAGGGTAGACACGCGCTCACGCAACTGCGTCACCAGCTGGCGCGCCTGATCCCAGGTCTGTGCCGGGCGATGGCTGGGTGGAATGATCGGGCTGCCGAACTGCACCCCCAAACGGTCCCCAGCTCTCTGGCGCCAGCCGACCAGACGCGGCAAGAAGCGATGCCGCGGGTAGATGTCGAAGCCATGCTGGATCCGGAAAGGCAGGATGGGACGCCCGGATAGCAGCGAAAGCAGCCCCACGCCTGGGCGGAAGGTTTCCAGCTGGCCAGAGTAGGAACGCTGCCCTTCCGGGAAGATCAGCAAGATACGGCCCGCCGCCAACGCCGCCAGTCCACTCTGCATCGCGCGCACGAAGCTCTGCTCGGGATGGATCGGGATCGTCTCGATCTGGGAGAGGAACCATGAGAGGGCCGGAGACTGCTCCAGATCGGCCCAGCTCATCGCGATCAATTTCTCGCGGTCCTCGCGCGCCAGCGCCTTGCGGATCCAGGGCCCGTCGAGATAGGTGAGATGGTTGCCCGCCAGGATGTAGCCCCCTCCGCGGGGCAGATGCTCGGCCCCGCCCACGCGGAACTTCCAGAGCAGCCTGGAGATCACGCTGATGAAACCGAACGCCAGGGGCGCAGTGCGTGGCGTACGATAGCTCGCCGTAGGGCTTTGAGCCGGGGGCTCCTCAAGCAGCTTGCGCACGAAGAAGGGAGCCTCGGATGCCGACTTGGCCGCCGAACCCGCGGGCCGCGTGCCACGGTATTTCTCCGCCAGGCGCTGCACGTCCCCCAGGGTCTGGCTCCAGCCCCAGGCCTCTTCAGGCACTGCGGCCTGGTAGAGCGACTCGACGGCCAACCACAGCTCCATGCGGGCCAGCGAATCGAGGCCGAGGGCGTCGAGCCGCAGGCGTGGGGAGAGACGCACGCTATGGGCCGGCGAGGCCCCGCGCATCGCCTCGACGATGCGCGGATCGAGGACCTCCATGGCGGCATCATTGTCTTCTTTTCCGCGCACGCGCGCTGCTGGGGAACTGCCACTGGAGCGCCACGCCTTGCGCAGCGCAGCGAGCTTGACGCGTGCCCAGATCTTCAGGCTCGCCCAGCGACCTGCCGGGGCGAAGCTGGCCAGCTCGCCCGCCTCGTAGGCCTTCTTCAACAGACTGCGTTGCAGCTTTCCGCTCGAAGTCTTGGGAACCGAGCCTCGCGGCAGAAACACGACATCGTGCAGCGGCAGCTCGAACGCGCCGGACACGGCGCTGACGATCTCGAGGCGCACGGTCTCACGATCGGCGCCCGCCCGCTGGTCGATCTCACAGACGATCACGGCGTGCTCTTGCTGGTCGTCAGACTTGACCGCGAACGCGATGACATTGCCCGTACGCACGCCTTCGAGCCTTCCTACGACCTCCTCGAGATCCTGCGGGTGGTAGTTGCGCCCGCGCACGATCATCATGTCCTTCTGGCGTCCACAGATGTACAGGTCGCCCTGATCGAGGAACCCCAGGTCGCCCGTTCGCAGCCAGCGGCCATCCCCGCGATCGAGGAAGGCCTTGCGGGTCGCAGCGCCGTCGTTGAAGTAGCCGGTCGCCACCGAAGGGCCTTGAATCCAGATCTCGCCGACAGCCCGCTCTCCGAGGTCTTCGTCCTCACTCCCGACAATCTTCAACTGCATGCTGGGCATTGCGCGGCCATTGCTGGGCAGCGTCCAGGCATCGCCCGCGTCACTCGGGGCCTCCACACGCCCCTCCTGCAGAGCAGCCCGGCTGACCGTCAGGCTGCGGGTGCTCTCCCCGATGCGGTGTCCCGTCGCCCCCAAGGTGTTCTCCGCCAGCCCGTAGCAGGGACAGAGGATCTCAGGACGCAGCCCGAAAGGCGCGAAGTGGCTGCGGAAAGCCTCGATCGTTGCCATCGAGACGGGTTCGCCCCCCATCCCCATGATCTCGAGCGAGCTCAGGTCGATGTCTTCGGCTACGAGGCGTTGTGCATCACATTTGCGCACGCAGAGGCTGTAGGCGAAGTTCGGCCCGACCGTGTGCGTGCCGGCGTAGCGGGAGATGGCCCGCAGCCAGCACATCGGATCCTTCAGGAAATGGACCGGGCTGAGCAGGACCAACTGCATGCCCGCGTAGAGACAGGCGAAGACCTTCCCGATCAAGCCGAGGTCGTGGTAGAGCGGCAGCCAGCTGACGGCCACTTTGCCAGGGCCCTGGCCCGTGGTCTCGGCATAGGAGCGCAGCTGGGCCATCACCTGCTCTTGATGCAGCAAGACTCCTCGCGGGCGCGAGGTGGTGCCCGAGGTGAACTGCAGAAACGCTGCGCTGGAGGGCTCGAGCGCAAAGATCGGAGCCGGATCGTCGGCGGCGGCCAGATCTGCCTCGCTCAGCATGACCATGTTCGGGTTCGGCAACCGGTTGCCGACCAGGGGAATCAAGCGAGAGTCGATGATGGCCGCACTGCAGCGGGCCGTATCGACGATGCCCGCGAGCGTGCGCAGGTAGTGCTCCAGCCGGGCCAGACGGGCTGGCGGATAGGCCGGCACCGGCACCATGCCCGCAGCCAGGATGCCGAAAAAAGCCTCGATGAAGGGAAGCCCTGTCGGCAGGATCAGCAACACCCGGTCTCCCGGCTGAAGACCTCGGGAGGCGAGCAGTCCCCCAATGCAGCGGCTGCGTTCCTCCAGGCCCGCGAAGCTCAGGTGATGCGCGTCGCGGTCGCCGTCGGCGAGGAAGGTCACAAAGGTCTCGGCGCCGTTGTGCGCAGCCCGCAGACTGACGAGCTGATTGAGAGTCTCCGCAGGCATCGAGCTCAGGTCGATGGGAGGTCTTGCCAGTCCTGTTGCGCGCGTTTCCATGGCTGCGATCCTGCTGATGCTGTCCGGGCCGTCTGCGACGCCATTGCTTGGATCGCGGCGGCTCCTTTCATTGGGGAATGGGAAGAACGTAGATCGCGATGGCCAGGTAATGCGACGCGGCCCCCGCCAGGACCAATGCATGGAAGAGCTCGTGCGAACCGAACACCCCGGGAAAAGGGTTGGGCCGCTTGAGGGCGTAGATGACGGCACCGACGGTGTAGAAAAGCCCGCCGAGCACGAGCAGGCCCGTCCCTGTCCAGCCGACTGCCGAGACCAGGGCCGGAAAGGTCACGACCCCCAGCCAGCCCATCGCAACGTAGGTCCCCGAAGTCACCCAGCGAGGCCCCTTCGGCCAGACCAGTTTCAGACAGACTCCCGCCGCGGCCACAGACCAGACGACCAGCAGGAACTGGCTCGAGTGCGGACCGACGCTGCCGCTGAGGCAAAACGGTGTGTAACTTCCCGCGATCAAGACAAAGATCATCGAGTGGTCGAGGCGACGCATCCACAGGGGCTGTCTGGGCCGCCACTGAACCCGGTGGTACAGGGCGCTGACGCCGAGCAGCGCGGACAAACTCAGGCTGTAGACCAGCGCCGCCAAGGTGCCGCGCGCGGACTGTGTCGAGTGGACCAGAAAAAATCCCGTCAGCAGCGAGAGGAAGAACCCGTACTGGTGCAGAACACCTCGGAGCAGGGGCTTTACATGGATGGCAGTACTGGGAGCATGCATGGGAGTGGACACGAAATCTTGCCGGGCGCTCTGGCGGGGAGCTCTTCCTGTTGGGAACTCTACCGAGGTGGGAGAGGGGGGTTGTGTAATTCTTCTGTCATCTTTTTCCGACCTGAGGCGGGCAGCAGCTTGAGAACCTTCACACCGTGCCCGACTACGGTACAATCTCCGTTTTGCAGGAGGACGTTATGCGCCCGCATCGCTTGATCACCATTCCGCCGAGCCACTACTGTGAAAAGGCGCGCTGGGCACTGCAACGGCAGGGCGTAGCGTTCGTCGAAGAGGGCCACGCACCGGTCTTCCAGATACCCCATGCGCTCTGGGCCGGAGGTCGGAAGACGGTCCCCGTGCTCGTCAGAGCTGACGGCACCGTGCACAACGACTCCAGCGCCATCGTCGCCTTTGCGGACAGCCACGTCGCGCCCGACCGGCAGCTCGACTTCGCGCCCCAAGATGCCGAGGCCGCGGCCTTCGAGGCACGCTGCAACGCCAAATTCGGCCCCCACAGCCGGCGCCTGAGCTACGACGCGTTGCTTGCCGAACCCGAGCCGATGCTGCCCTATCTGCTGCCGGCGCTGCCCCGCCTGGAACGTGCGCTGATGCGGCCGATGCTGCCCATCAGCCGCTTTCTCATCCGCCGCTTGATGCAGATCACACCGGACAGCGTGGCGCGCTCACGCTCGATCTGCGAGGACATCTTCGCCGAAGCCGCAGCCCGGCTCAAAGACGGACGCACGTATCTTCGCGGAGAGCGCTTCAGCAGCCTCGATCTGACCTTCTGCGCGCTGGCCGCGGTGTTGGTGTTGCCCAAAGAGTACGGCTCCCCGATGCCGGGCATCGACGAGCTGCCCGCCCCCTGGCGGGCGCTGGTCGAGCACTTCCGCGCCCTGCCGGCCGGCGCATGGGTGTTGAAGGTCTACGAACGTCAGAGGCAGTGCCAGCCGGCGGAGGTGTAGGCCTCAAGCTTCCAGGCGCAGCGCGCAGCGGAAGCCATTCCAAGGCTCGCGGCTCTCCGGGACCCAGGCCGTCTTGCCCACGCACGTGAGCACTTCCCAACGCAGCGCGCTGGTGAGGTACCCTCCGCCCTTGTCGACTTTGCGACGCACAGGCACCTTCCAGCGACGCTGCGTGTCGGCATCATCGCACGGATCCCGGGCAGGCTCCTCGGCCGATCGCGCCAGGTAGCCCTCGGGGTCGTACCAGTCCCGGCACCAGTTGTTCACATTCCCGGCCATGTCGTACAAGCCCTCGGGCGAGCGCCCGCAGGGATGGTCTGTGACCGCAGAGATCCGTCCGAGACGGTCGTCGAAGTTGACCGTCTCGCTATCCGGAAGACTGTCTCCCCAAGGGAATCGCAGGGCCTCAGGGCCTCCCGCAGCACGTTCCCACTGCGCTTCGCTCGGCAGGCTGCGGCCGCACCAACGCGCGTAGGCGTCCGCCTCGTACCAGCTGACGCCGGCGACTGGGAAGTCTGGCCGGTCCCAACCGGGTTTGTGCAACCAGGCCGCGGGCAGCTCGATCTTGCGCTGGTGCCGCCACTGCCAGCCGACCGGATTCCAAAGCTCCTGCTGCTGGTAGCCTCCGGCTGCGATGAAGAGCCGGAATTGTTGGCAGGTGACCGGCGTAAGATCGATCAGGAAGGGCGCCAGCGCGACCCTGTGGCGCGGTTTGGAATGGTGTTCGGCGAATAGATCCCAGCGGCGTGCCCCGATCTGCCAGACCCCACTCGGGATGCGGACCATACGCGCCCCGTCCCGCATGCTGCGGTACAGCTCGCCGTCGAGTTCTATCTCGGGGGGGAGGGGCATGCCCCGCCTGCTCCTAGAGCTTGTCGAGCTCTGCGATGGCGCGGTCGGCGTGTGCGCTGAGGGTGCTCTGGCTGCGCATCGCATCGAGCCAGCCGACCATCCGCTTACGGTTGGGATAGTTCTTCTTCAGCTCGAGGCGCAGCATCTTCAGATCGGTCATCAAATCGACCTGGTCGACCGGATCGAAGTCCCCCGCGAAGGAGATTTCATAGATCAGGTCCCGGATACACTTTTCGAAGCTGGTGCCCGCGATCTTCAGCGCGGCCCGCGAGGTGGCAGGCCGGTGCGCACGGGGCGCACGGGGCGCCGGCGTACGCGCTGGCTGCGGGGCTGGCTGGCTGGCAGCCTCCGGCCGCTCTGCTACCAACCCAGGCGCTGGAGCTTTGGGACGGGGCGCACCAGCAACACGCGCCGGAGCACTGACCGGTGCGGCAGGGGGCGTGGCCCCGGTATCGATCTGCTGGGTGACGGCATAGACAAGTTGCTGTAAGTCGTGCCGCTTCTCGTGCTCAGGATCCTCGCGCTCCATGATCGCCATCATCCTGTCGCCGGCCTCCTTGATGTAGGCAACCAAGGGCGTGATCACGTGGGTGGCAAAGTTGGCGAAGCGACTGTTCAAGTCACCGCCAGCAAAACGCCGAGAGAGCACGCTGCGCAGCTCGACATGCCGGCGTTTGAGATTGTAGAGCAGCATATAGGAATAGGCAGCAGACTCGCTGGGCAGGTCGGGAAGCTTGAAGGGTACAGCCCCCTCAAGGGTCTTGCGGATCCACTTGTTGTAGTCATCGCCTGCCAGGTGGTGCAAGAAGGTGATGAAGTCACGCAGGGGCTCTTCGTGTTCGACGTAATTGATCAGGAGCCGCAGCTTGGTGCTGTGGTTGTCAAAGGTGGCCTCGCTCATGTCGTTGAAGTAGTCGAGAAAGGTCATCAACGACGTCTTGAAGCGGGCTTGCGTGAAGCTCTCAGACATGGTCTCTCCCTGGCCAGCTAGCGAATTTCCCCCAAACCTACTCCATCTGGAGCGACTCTGCAATCATCCGGGCTGGTGGCGATTCTGTGCTCCGGACACGTACAATGCGGGCAGCCTTCCCCCCAGGGGTTGCCTGAGGAGTCTCTTATGCCACGACAGTTGCTGCTGCTCTCCCTCTTGGCGTTGTGCGTGCAGGCCGATCCCGAGTTGCGTATCAGCCCGGATACTGCGCACCTGGTGTTGGGCCATGGCAGCGTGGGCCAGGTCGAGTTCGTGCTCGAGAACACGGGCACGACGAGCGTCGAGCTGCCGTTGTTCTACACCTTGTGCGAGTGTTCCTTCGCCAGTTTGAGCCGCAGCGAGATTCCTCCGGGCGAAACCGCGAGCCTGACCCTGCGCTACGACACGCGCAGCAAGCGCCTGCCCGAGGTGCAGGAGAGCTACCTGACCGGGGCCCGTCTGTACAGCGACCGGCCAGAGGCGGGCTTCTCCGCTCTGTACCTCGATGTCTCGATCACCAACAGCTACCGTTTCTTGCCCTTTCCTGGCGTGATCTTCCGCACAATCGAGCCGGGAACAGAGGCCACGAGCTCTGTGACCCTGTTCCGCGACGAGGGAGCTCCAGAGATCCTCGAGGCACGCGCAGACCAACCCTGGTTCAGCACGGCCCTGGTCGAGGTGGAAGTGGAGGGCAGGCCGGCCGTCCGCCTGGACGTGACGCTCGACGCCGATGCCCCGGCGGGCCGCATCGGCGGGCGGGTCGAGCTGAGCACCTCGTTGGCAGACCAGCCCCGCCTGGTGTTGCCGCTCATCGCGCGCCGCCAGCCGGCACTGCAGTGCCCGACAAGCTTGCTACGCCTCGAAGCGGGTGACACCCTCGCTGTCCCCTTCTACAGCAACGGCGGAGAGGCCGAGCTGCTCGAGGTGCGGGCCCCCGAGTGGCTGCGCGTGTGGGCGGGCAGCGGGCGCGTGTACGTGACGACCGATCCGAGCTACGACGGGCTCACGCGCGGAGCTCAGCTGCAGCTGCTGTTCGATGACCCGGACATGCCCTGCGTGCTCGTGCCGGTGCTGGCGCGAGAGCGGGGCGCGGGCGCAGCTCGCGCGCAACTGGAGCAGCTCGGTTGGCGCTTCGATCCGGTCTCGGCCGAGCTGTCCTTTGCACGGCAACGGCGCGATGGCTATCCGTTGCGGCGCCACCTCGAGCTGTACCGCCTCGAAGCCGGCGCGCCCGTGGACGTGATGCAGCTCTCGGATGGTGTCTTCGCGAGCCACACCTATCTCGGCAACCAGCGGGCCACTCTGGTGATCAGCTACGAACCCCGAGGCCTCGCGGCGGGCTTTGTGGCGGCGGAGTGCCGGATCGAGACCGCAGGACAGAGCTTCCGCCTGCCGGTGTTCGGAGAGCTCGAGGGACGCGTGGAGGCGGTGCCTGGCGGCCTGGTCTTCAGCGCCGCGAACCCCGAGCAGGTGTTGTTTTTGCGGGGACTCGACGCGCTCGCTGCGGAGCTCGAGCTGTCGGGACTCGAGTTGCTGTCCGACGAGCGGCGCGACGGGGGACGAAAGCTGGTGCTGCGTGTGGCGACTCCGGCCACCCGGGGCAGCCTGCGTGCGGGCAGCGCCGAAGTGCCGTTTGTCGTGCGCCCCTAGCCTGGAGTTTGGCGATTTCCGGGGATCGGCCGCCAGGCTATCCGGCGGACAAAACCGGTGTGCGAGCTCGACGCCCAATACTTTTGAGGAATGCCTCTCGGCAAGGGGTGCGATGAAAGTGGCGAAGCGAAGTAGCGAGACCCGGTCATCCGGGAACGTCCTGGCCTACTCGACACCGCCGGCGAGACGGATCTCCGCGGATGAACCGAGTTTCCCTGAGAGACCCCTGCCAGGGCCCTGCTGCCTAGACCGACGCTACAGCGGCTGCAAGCCGCGTCCGCAGCGGTTCCTCCCCCTGTAGCGGCGCTCTGTGAGCGCCGGAAGCCGCGTGCGCAGCGGCTGCTCCGAAGATCTGGGGGGACTCTATGCGGGTCGGTGTTCTCGTCGGTCATAGACCGACGCTACAGCGCCGGAAGCCGCGTGCGCAGCGGCTGCTCCGAAGATCTGGGGTGACTCTATGCGGGTCGGTGTTCCCGTCGGTCATAGACCGACGCTACAGCGGCTGCAAGCCGTGTCCGCAGCGGTTCCTCCGCATTCGCGGCGTCTCTCAGGCCGCCGTTCCCTTACACAGGTAGCTCAGCAATTGGCTCAACCGCCCACGCAGATCCTGGCGGTTCACGATCATGTCGATCATGCCATGCTCGAGCAGGAACTCGGAGGTCTGGAACCCCTTGGGCAGCTCCGCCTTGATCGTGTTCTTGACCACACCCGGGCCGGCAAAACCCAGCAGAGCTTTGGGCTCAGCAATCATCACGTCACCCAGGGCCGCAAAACTCGCCATCGCCCCTCCCATGGTGGGATGAGTGAGTACCGAGATGAAGGGCATGCCCGCCTCGTGCAGCTTGGCGAGTGCCGCAGAGGTCTTGGCCATCTGCATCAACGACAAGATGCCCTCGTCCATGCGGGCGCCCCCACCGGAGCCCGAGACAAAGACGAACGGCAGCCGTTCCGCAGCGGCCGCCTCAGCCGCCAGAGCAATCTTCTCACCGACCACCGAGCCCATGCTGCCGCGCATGAAACGTGGATCTGTGACGCCAAAGATCAGGGGCTTGTTCTCGATCAGTCCCCGCCCCACGACACATGCCTCTTGCAGGCCGGTCTTTTTCTTGGCTGCCGCCAGGCGGTCACGGTAGGAGGTCTTGGCCTTGAATTCTAGCGGATCGAGCGACTCGAGGTCGGCAAACATCTCTTCGAAGCTGCCGGGATCGAGGTGCTTGGTGATGCGCTCGGGTGCGCCGAGCTCAAAGTGGAAATTGCACTCGGGGCAGACCTTGTGCAGGCCCTCCACTTCTTTTTTGTACTGCACGTTCTTGCAGTCAGGGCACATGACCCAGAGACCCCCAGGCATCTCCTTCTTCTTGCGGAAACGTGAGCGCTTGAAGCTGGGAAGCTTGCCCGAATCGCGGCTGCCGTTCGGAGTCTCTCGGCTCATGGTTGGGTCCTCTGTTGTCTGGAGTCAAGGCCTGCGCGCGTTCCACTGCGGATCGCCGCAATGGCCTGCGCCGGGTCTGCGGCGCCGAATACCGAGGTGCCCGCCACGATCACGTTCGCGCCGCACGCACCTGCCTGGTGGGCGGTGTCGGGGTTGAGTCCTCCGTCGACCTCGATCTCCAGCTGCGGCCGCACTTCGCGCGCCCGCTCGACTTTGCTGAGCACTTCAGACATGAAGGACTGGCCCCCGAAACCCGGATGCACAGTCATCACCAGTAGGCGGTCGACCGACCCCAGCAAGGGCACGACGGCCTCGATGCTGGTCGGAGGGCTCAGTGCCAGGCCAGCTTTGCGACCCCGCTCGCGGATCGACTCGAGCAACACCGCAGCTTTCTGCAAATCTGTCGCCTCGATGTGGAAGGTCAGGATGTCGGCACCTGCATCGAGGAAGGCCTCGGCATACTTCTCTGGCTGGCTGATCATCAAGTGCACGTCGAGAGGAAGCTGCGTGCTCCGGCGCAGACTCTCGACCACACATGGACCGATGGTGAGATTGGGGACGAAGTGCCCGTCCATCACATCGACGTGCAGCTCGTCCGCTCCCGCCAACCGCATGGCTTCGGCCTCTTCGGCCAAACGCGCAAAATCGCCTGCCAGGATCGAAGGAGCGATGCGGACATTCATGTGCGTGCGTCCTCCAGAGCCGCGATGCCCGGCAGTTTCTTCCCTTCCATGAACTCCAACGAGGCTCCGCCACCGGTGGAGATATGGAAGAAACTCGAGGTCTTGCCAAATCGGGCCACGGCCGCAGCAGAATCTCCTCCACCCACGACAACCTGTGCGCTTGAGCTCTGCAAGGCCAGCGTCACCACCTGGGTGCCGTAGCTGAAAGGCTTGTACTCGAAGGCCCCGACAGGACCATTCCAGAGGATGCTGGCCGCCTTGCCGATGTTGGCGATGATGTCCTGGCGGGTCAAGGGACCGATGTCGAGCGCCATCTTGTCCTCAGGGATCGTGTCTGAGACCAGGGGGTTGGTATCATCGAGCCCGGTTCCCACGACGTGGTCTCGGGGAAGCAGAAACAACACCCCCCGCTCCTGCGCTCGATCGAGCACGGCCTTCGCTTCGCCGAGGAACGCGTCGTCGACCAGACTGCGGCCGATTTCCTCGCCGCGCGCCTTGAGAAAGGTGTACGCCATCCCGCCACCGATCATCAGCCCGTCGACGATCTCCAACAGGTTCTTGACCACGCCGAGCTTGGTGCTGAGCTTCGATCCCCCGAGCAGGGCATAGAACGGCCGTTTGGGAGCACGCATCACGTTCTCGAGCACGGCGATTTCACGGGCCACCAGCAGGCCCGCGACCGCTGGCAGCCGCTTGGGTAACAGGCTGATCGAGGCATGGGCGCGGTGCAGCGCGCCGAAGGCGTCAAGCACGAAGCGCTCGAAAGGCGCCGCAAGTGCATCGGCAAACGCATCGTCGCCTGCCTTCTCGCCCTTCTCGTAACGCAGGTTCTCCAACACGGCGAGCCCGCCATCAGGCAAAGCCTGCAAGGCCTCCTCGACCCCCAGCGGACCACCGAGGAACTTGATCGGCCGCCCCATCAGGTTGCCCAACTCGCGTGCCACCGGGGCCAGGCTCAGCTCGGGGTCGCGGCCCTTGGGGTCGCCGAGATGCGAACAGACCACCAACTGCGCGGGCTTCTGCGCAAGGATGGCCTGGATGGTCGGAATCACCGCGCGGATGCGCTGTGCGTCGGACACCTGGCCGTAAGCCAGGGGCACATTGAGGTCGGCACGCAACAGAACCCGGCGTGCACTGAAGTCTAGATCGTCTAAGCCTGGCAGCTGCATCGGATCCCCCTCGTTGGTCTGAAGGGCGCAATTGTAGCCGATGGAAGGGTACTTTTCCAGTCCTGGGACGGCGCCTGCAATGGGGCTCGGCGCCGGTCAATCCGAGCCGGCTCGACGGTCCCTGGCCCACTGCCACTCGAGGAAGTTGCGCCGCCCGGTCTGCAAGCAGGCGTCGTAGTGCGCGCGTGCGCGCTCAGCCTCCCCGTCGCGCTCCGCCCACAGCCCCGCAAAGCCATGCAGCTCGCAGAGCTGCTCGAGCTGCTGTCTCTCATCCCGGCCCTCCATCGCTGCAGCTTCCGCTTCCTCCCAGCTCAGTCGGCCCAGCAGGTGGCGCACCAGAGGACCCGGCCAGTCTGCCTGCCCGGACCAGGGCTCGAGCTCGGTAGAGTCGGCACCGAGCCCCACGCGCCACAGCACGGTGTAGGGCTCAGCATGCTGCTTGAGTTGGCGCGCCAGATCAGCCAGGGCACCGGGTCTGTCGCCGGCCAGTGCGCGGGCAAGACCACGCAGGCGGTAGACGCGGAACCAGGCGAGGCCGTAAAGCTCCAGCTCACTGTAGACATCGACGGCCGCGGCTGGTTGTCCCAACGCACAGAGCTGCTCGCCTAGTTTGAAGAGGCTGATGCTGTACTTCTTCTGCAAGGGCTCGTCCGCACTGCCCGAACGAAGCAACACCCGCAGCGAGTCGAGCGCGCGCCCCCGCACTTGGCAACTGGCCGCTGGCGCATCAGCGTCGTGCAAGATGTCGGCCAACAATTCAGCCGCATCGAGGAGCGCACTCGGGGCCTGGGGCTGCTGCAGACTCAGGCGTTCGAACCCGAGCTCGAGTCTCTCGGCCAACAATGCGATGCGGGTGGAGTCTTCGCCGACCACGGCCAGGTTGTACAGCGCACGTTGCAACTCTTCTAAGCCCGCAGGATCGTGCGCGGCGAGCGAGCGGCGCAGCTCGAGGGCCTGCTGGAAGGACGCCTCTGCGGCAGCACCCTGTTGCAGCTGCAGGCCACCCAGCTGCGCCAGGGCGGAGGCGTGGTCGGCGATGCAGTGCCCGCCGGCCGCAGCGTACAAAGAGACCGCCTCCTGCCAGGCGGCCAGCGACTCGACGGGCATGTGCAGCTCCTTGAGCGTCCCGGCGAGGGTTGTCAGATAGCGCGCCAGCTCGCACTGCTCAAGCGGGGACCCCCCAGTCAACCCTCGGCGGGCGGCGGTCACAGCGCCTTGAAAATAGGGCAGCGCAGCGGCAAGATCTCCGCTGGCACGCCAGGCCTCGGCCAGACCGAGGTTGGCCACGGCCAGCTGACGATCAAAGCCGCGGAAGCGTTGATCTCTGGAGGCCAGGCCCTGCAAGAGGGCCAGGTTCTCCTGCAGCGTGGCTCGCGACGCCTCGTGCTGTTCACGCTGGCTCTGCAATCTGCCGATGCGGTACAAGATCTCGCTGCGCAGCAACGCCGGGTTGACCTCCAGACCGTCGCTGGGGCCGGTGTTGCCTAGCGCCTCGTCGTATGCGACGAGAGCCTCGTCATGCCTTCCGAGGTCTCCCAACAGTCGGCCGACCTGCACCAGGGTCGTGCTCAAGAGGCGCATCGCGGCAACACTCCAAGGCTGCTCGACATGCAGTTGGCGTGCGTCGTTCAGCACGGACTCAAGCAGAGCCAGCGCCTCCTGCTGCTCTCCCTGCACCGCCAACAGATCGGCCCGATCGCATAGGCTACGTGACCGGCCGAACCGCGCGAGCAGCTGCGTCGCATCGCATTGCAGCGCCCAGTCCCAATGCCCCATAGCCTCATCCAACCGGCGAGAGGCCGCTTCGGGTGCCTGCCTCTGCAAGTCGAGCTCTGCCCTGAGATTCAATGCGTCCGCCAGGAAGCATCGATCGTCAACACTGCTGGGATCGAGCTCGAGGACGGAGCGGCGCAGCTCCAAGACCTCCGCCAGCACGTCGGCCGCCCGCGTGAGCTCGTCGCGGTCCAGCGCGATCAGGACGTGGCGTTCAAGGGCGTTAGCCAGCTGGATGCGCGCATCGCGTTGTCCAGGGTGGTCGACCAGCACCGCCCGGCACCAGCGCGTACAGCTGTCAAGCAACGCGGCAGATGACACGTACCTGCCCGCGTCGTCGTAACAGGCCGCCAGCCGGAGTTGCAGGTTGGCCACTCGCAACTTGTCGAAGATTCCTTCTCCGGCGACCGCTTCCATCAGCGCGATGGCCTGCTCGTACAGCTGCACGCAATCCGCGAATTGTCCACACTGCCAGAATGCGTGGGCGAGGCCTGTCAAAGTCGCTGCTTGCAGCCGCTGCAAGCGAGGATTGCCGTAGATGTCGAGCGCCTCGAACGCCGACACGGCCTGCTGGAGGCGCTCGCGGCCATCTTCAGCCGAACCCTGCTCCAAGCGCAAGTTGCCGAGGCTGCCCATGGTCGTGTACAGAAGCGCGCGGACCTCGAGATTGGTTGTGTCCCGCTCGGCCAGCCTGCGCCAGACCTCGATCGATTCCTCGTAGCCTGCACCTGCTGTCTCCAGCTGGCCCTGCGCCCGGCGGGTCTCGGAGCGAGCGTCGAGCTCATGACAGAGTTGTCTGTTCCACAGAAAATTGCCGGGATCCCGCGCGATCATCGCACGCCAGAAGGCCACTCCCTCTGCGCGCAGTGCAGCCGAGCTCTCCAATTGGCCACGTCCGCCAAGCACATCGGCCAGTGCGCTCCGCACGCGTGCGTGCTCGATCTTCAGGCTCAGGCCCGAGGATCCACTCTGCAACGGAGCGAGTAGGTCCCGGGCTTCTTCGATCAGCGGCTGAGCTACGGCATACTCGCCCAGGTTGGTGTGCACCCGCGCCAGCTGATGCAAGCTGTTGGCCAGGACACGGCGTCCGGTCTGACCGGTATCGGCCACGGCCAGCACCCGCGTGCCTTCCAGATGAGCCTCGAAGAGCTGGCAGGCTTCGAACATTGCCCCGCGTCCGGCGGCCGCGAGGGCCTGTTGACGAATCACAGCCAGCTCGAGCTCTGCCAGGGCAGGATGCACCTCACGACAAAGGCGCTGAGCCTGTCGCAGGCTGACAGATACTGCCGCCAACGCGCCGCGCTCTCGCTGCAGCTCGGCTCGCAGGTTCAGCGCCTGCACCAGCTGTCTACGCAGCTTGAGGTTGTCGGGTTGACGTGCATGCCAGTTCTCAAGGATGGTGAAGGCTTGGCCCGCTTGCTCCCAGACCCGAGAACCATTCCCTTCCAGACGGTGTTCGAGCCGGGCGATATGCAGAAGCGTCATCGCACTGGCCCAGTCGCTGGGGTCCCCTGCGATCTGTGCATCGTAAAGCTCGTACCAACGCTGCAGCGCGATGGCCAGCAACTGCATGCCCACCTCACGTCCACGTTGATCGCCCCACTCCTCCAACAAGACCTGCTGCGCCTTCTCCGTAAGGTCGTCAAGTGCCCCCTGGGCCTGGAGCGCCCGATCCGTGGCCGCGTCCCGCTCGGCTGCGATCTCCTGGTTCGTGCGCTCCCGCAAGAACAGTCCGCCCGCCAAGCCCAGCACCAGCAGCGCAAGCGCCGCGATCAAACCCCACCGCAGACGTCGCTGCGCACGGGCCGCGTTGGCGCGCGCAACACGTCGCAGCCGCAGCTGCGCCCGTAGCTCGGGCGCAACCTGGGATTCCAGCTCGGCCAGCAAGGAAGCGCACAGGGCGTGATCGCCGAGCTGCAGCGCACTGCGTGCCCATGCCAGGCGCGCCTGCTCACGGTCGCGCGCGGCCGGCTCATTGGCCTGCCAGAGTTCCAGAGCCTGGCCGAAACCAGCAACGCTCTCAGCAAAATCGCGATACAAGCGGTTACGGGTCTCTTCGTCGGGTTGGCTTTCGAGCAGCAGCCCGGCCAGCGCGCTGCGGGTCGATGCCAGGCGTTGCCGCGCGCTGGCCGCGATACGATGGCTCTCGCGCTGGGTCATGAACTCGCGGACGGCCCGTTGGAAGCCCGCCGCGTCCGCGAAACGCGCTTCGGGCCGAGGTTCTAGAGCACGCCGGCAGATGGCGGCCAGCTCCGGCGAGGCCTGCTCGGGGAGCGGGTCGCATTGTCCGAGCGAAGCCCGCGCCAGCACCTGGAGAAAACTCGTCCCCTGCCGGGGAGGCCGACCGCTGAGGATCTCATACAGCAAGCCCCCGAGCAGATAGACATCGGTTGCTGAACCGACGGCACCGCCCTCCCCCTGAGCGAGTTCGGGAGGCATGTAGGAGGGTGTGCCAAAACCCGAGACGATGGGGGTGAGAGGACGGCCTGAGGCTTTGTCGAGCTCGACCGCCACCCCCCAGTCCATCAGCTGCACCTCGCCGAAGGACCCCAGCAGAACGTTGGTCGGCTTAAGGTCTGCATGCACAACCCCGCGGCTATGGGCGTAGCCCACGGCATTGCAGACCGCCAGCAGGATCTCGAGGTGCTCGTCAAGGGCCTCGGGACGTTCCCGCAGGCGCTCTTTCCACGCCATGCCCTCCACCAGCTTCATCGCCAGGAAAGGGGCGCCATCGCGGCTGCCGAGGGTATGCACAGGCAAGATGTTCGGATGCTCGAGGCGCCCGTGCAGGCGCGCCTCGCCCAGGAACTGTTGGAATTGCTCGGGCCCGGAGCGGGAGTCGCGCAGTGTCTTGACGGCGACATCACGGTCGAGGTTGGTCTGGCGCGCTCGGAAAACGACCCCCATGCCTCCCCGCCCGATCTCCTCGAAACACTCGAAACTCTCAGCGCCTGGCGCGAGCCCCAGCGGGCTCGTGGGTTGCGGAACCGTGGAGTCTTCCCCGACCGGGCGGCGGAAGGTCAACAACGTGGACAGGCCCTCCCAGCCAGACACAGGGCCTGCCACAGGCTCCCAGATCTGCTGCAAACGTGCGTCGTCCATCCCGGGCCTCCCTGCCGGTTCTATTGTCGCCTGCTACGAGGTCTTGCTGCAAGGCCGAGACAGGCCGCCAAGCTGCATGGCTCTGGACAAGTGGACGCGGCTGCGTCACAGTAGCCTGTACGTGCAGGAGGCTTCGATGGCCGTTCGCAGATCCAAACCCGCCGATGAGTGAAACCGCCGTCTTGGACGCCATGCCCGTCGCGCGCTCGCGTGCCCGCCTGATTCTGGCCGGGGTCTGCTTTGTGCTCAGCTACGTGTTGGGCCTGCCCGCGCTGCTGTTGATCGAAGCCCTGGCGGCCTGGCTACAGTCTGCCTGGCTGGCCGCGGTGCTGGGACCGCTGGTGTACGCCTGCTCTTGGTTGCTGCTGGGCGCCGCCCTGCTTCTGGGCGGGCGCAAGATCGTCGCTATTGTCCGCGACTGGTTCGGCGCTACGTGGCGGCGCGGCCGAAACATGCTCAGATAACTCATAATTTCTTGAAGTCTTCAAGTATCCCCCAGTGTGGAAACACCTTGCATTATATTCCAATATGGCTATATACCAATATAGCCACCACGGAGTTGACGATGCACCCACACAACCAGACCAAACTCTCCCAGGAGGCGCTGACCCGCGTTGCGCAACGGTTCCGCGTGTTGGCCGACCCGACACGTCTGGCTTTGATCCAAGAGCTCTGCGATGGCGAGCGCACGGTCTCGCAGCTGAGCGAGGCGGTCGGGACCAGCCAGGCAAACACCAGCAAGCAGCTCGCCAGTCTGGCCACGGCCGGAATTCTGTCCCGCCGCAAACAGGGTGTCTACGCCTATTACAGCTTGGCCGACCCGAGCATCGTCGAGCTGTGCGCGCTGGTCTGCGGCTCACTGCTCCGTCACCACGAACAGATCCGCGACAGCATTGCCTGAAGCTTGGAGGGATGGAGATGCACAGAGTCCACACGCTGATCGTCGCGTTGCTGCTGGCTGGTTGCGGCGACCCCGTTCCACCGGCCCCCATCCAAAACCGCGTGCCCGTCACCGTAGCCGTGGCCCAGCCCGGCGAGCTGCAGCTGTTTCAATCTGCCTACGGCTCGGTCGGAGCTCTGGAGGCTCCCGTGCTCGGCAGCCGCGTGCCCGCGATGGTCGTCGCCGTGCTGGTTGAGGAGGGGGATGCCGTGACCGCGGGCAGTCCTCTGGTCGTCCTCGATTCCAGCACCATCAGCTTGAGGATCCGTCTGAACGAGAGCGAGATCTTGCGCGTAGCGGCCACCGGTCGCGAGCTCGAGCAGCGGCTGGCCGGCGCCGAGGCCGAGCTGGTGCAGAAGGGCTTGGAGCTGGGCCGCGTCAAGGAAATGCTGCCGTCGGGCCACAGCTCCCAGAACGACATAGACCTGGCCGACGCCGCTGAGAAGAAGGCCGCCGCAGACGTGCGCGCCTATGGCAAGGCGATCGAAGCCTCTGCCTACGCCATCGAAGAGCTGAAGGCCCGCAGACGGCTGCTCGATCTCGAGCTCAGTTGGTGCGTGGTCCGCGCGCCGGACCACGGCGTCTGGGAGGTCGTCTCCAAGCGGGTGGCCTCGGGCGATGTGGTCGAACCCGGCAGCCCGCTGCTCAACTTGATCCTGCGCTCGCCGCTCAAGGGCACGGTCTGGGTGGCCGAGTCGTACCTGGCGCGCATCGATCTCGAGGCCGCTACGCGGCTCGACATCGGCGCAGACCTGGCGCACCTCGAGCTGGTTCCGCGCGCACTCGGGTTTCAGGTCGAAGAGCAGGGACGCTCACTGCCTCTGTATTTCGACCTGCCCAACCGCTCCGGGACCTTGCGTCCCGGCCTCTCGCTCAGTGCCGCGATCCCGCTCAAAGCCAGCGGCCAGGGCCTGGTGATCCCGCGCCGGGCGGTGCGCAGCCGCGCAGAACGCCACAGCGTCTTCGTGCTCGAAGACGGCGTGGCGCACGAGCGTGAGGTCACTCTGGGCCTCGGCTCGAAGACCGAGATCAGCGTGCTCACGGGCATCGCGCCGGGCGACAGCCTGGCAGTGCTCGGGGTGGTCAACCTCAGCGACGGCCAACCCGTGCGCGTTGTCGGGGAGGCGCGCTGATGTTCCGTTTTGTAGTCCGTCGGCCGATTCTGTTCGGCATCATCTTCTTCTGTTTCCTGCTCGGTGGCGGCATCGCCCTGAGCGGATTGAAGATCAGTCTGCTGCCTGAAGTGCGCCTGCCGCATGTCGAGGTGATCGTACCCGCCCCCGGCCTCGGGCCGGAGGAAGTCGAACAGCGCATCGTGCGCAAGCTCGAGTTTGGCTTCCGCGACCTCGAAGGTCTCGAGCATCTACGCTCCGAAGCCCGGGCCAACGCCGCGCTGGTGCGGGTCGAGTTCCGCTACGGCAGCCGCGACATCGATATCGCCGCGGTCGAGGTGCAGCGACGGCTGTCCGAGATCCGCTCGGACCTGCCCGAGAGCATCGAAGAGCCGATCGTGCGTAAGATCGACCCTGAGCTCGCCCCGATCCAGGTCTGGACCCTGAGCGGCGCCGGCCATGATCCGGGCGCGCTGCGCGAGCTGGCCGAGAACCGCATCAAACCGCTGCTCGAGCAGGTCGAAGGTGTCGCCCGGGTCACTCCGCTGGGTGGCAGCTTGCGGGCGATCCGCGTCCACATGCGCCTCGACCGTATGGCAGCCCTCAACATCTCCCCTGCCCAGGTAGCCGGCGCCTTGCGCGCCAAGAATGTCAACATCCCCGCCGGCGCCTTCAAGTCCCCCGACGGCACGCGGGTCGAGCTGCGAACCCTGGCCCAGTTCGACGACGTCGAGGATATCCGGGACACCCTGCTCGACTTCCGTGGCCAGCGGGCCGTGCGCCTGCGCGACGTCGCCGAGGTGATCGACGGCTACGCTGAGGCCACCTCGTTTGCTTCTATCGACGGCTTGCCCGCCATCTCCCTCGACATCGTCAAAGAATCGGATGCCAACGCCACCGAAGTCTCCGCCCGTGTCCGACAGGCTGTGGCTCAGCTGGCCACGAGCTTGCCCGAGGGGATTGCACTGCAACTTGTCAAAGATGATGCCGACTTCATCTCAGGCTCCATCGGCAACCTGGTTGACTCGGCCTGGTTGGGCTTCCTGCTCGCCTTCCTGGCCGTCTTCTTGTTCTTGGGCCGGCTGCGGCCCGCCCTGGCCTTGATCTTCGATGTTCCGATCTCGTTCATCGGAACCTTCCTGGTGATCTGGCTGGCGGGTCTCGACATCTCGATCGTGGTTCTCTACGCGCTGACCATGACGATCGGCGTCAACTTCGATGACTCGGTCTTGATCGTCGAGAACATCACCCGGCGCATCGAGAACGGCCTCGACCCACTGAAGGCCGCGGCTGAGGGAACCGCCGAGCTGGTCGCGCCCGACATCGCCAGTACCCTGACCAACATCGTCGTGTTTGTTCCGCTGCTGTTTCTGGCGGGGTACATCGGCGACCTGATGAAAGTCATGGCCCTGACGGCGATCTGCGCGCTGACCGCCAGCCTGCCGGTCAGCCTGTTCCTGACCAGTAACGTCACGCCGCGCATAGTCGGCCGCAACCGCCGGGACCTCACCGACCTGCGTGGCATCGGCTGGCTGCTCAAGCTGCCCTCCCGCGGGGTGCTCTGGCTGCGTGGCGTCTTTCTGCGTGTCCTGGGCGCTGCCTTACGCCATCGCGCTCTGACGGTGGTGGCGAGTGTGCTCGTGTTCGCGGCCAGCCTCGCGCTGGTGCCGCTGCTCGGGGGCGAGTTCATGCCACGCACCGATCAGGAAGAGTACCGACTCGAGCTCGAATGCGCAGCCTCCAACCACCTGGGAGGTGCGCGCATGATCTTCGAGCGGGCTGCCAGCCTGGTCGCCGCGCATCCCGAGGTCGATGCGGTTGTACTGCGGATCGGCGGGGAGGGGCCGCTGGCTCCCCCAGAGAACACCGCTGAGCTGGTGATCCGCTTCTCGCCCAAGGATTCCCGCCGCCAGACGGCCATCGACACCGGCTTCCCGGAGGAGGATGTGGTCAGCGCGCTGCGCAGCCAGATCCAGGCGGAGGTGCCCGGCCTGACGCGGCTCGCCTTTGTGCAACCCGCCCCCTGGTGGGGTAGCGCGGGAGCACCCATCGAGGTGCGCCTGCAGGGTTACGACCACGAGCTGCTCGAGCAGCTGGCCGACCAGACCATCGAGCGCCTGCGAGGTCTGCCGGGCGTCCACGACATCTCGAAGGACAGCCGGCCTTCGCCACCCGAGATCCGGCTGCTGCCCCGTCCTGAAGAGCTGACCCGGGTCGGGATGGCCGCTGGTGGTCTGGCGAGCTATGTCCGCCAGGGGGTGTCGGCCACGGTGCTCCCGTTGGAACGCACTGATCTGCGCATCCCCAGCTTCTTCCAGGACAGGGCCGTCTATATCACCGTCGACCTGGCCGAGCCTGCCCGCGATGCGCCCGAGGATCTGGAATCGTGGATCGTGCCCTCGCATGCCCGGATCACTCCTTCGATCCGCACCCTGGCCGACATCGAGCTGGGCACAGCGCCGCCGGTGCTGCGCCGCCTCGATGGGCGTTCCATCGTCACCATCGGCTTGCAGGTCTCGAGCGAGCCGATGAGCACCCTGGTCTTCGAGCGCATCCTGCCTGTGCTCGACAGCCTGTCCGTGCCGGCCGATGTCGAGCGCAGCCTGGCGGGCGAGGTGACGCGCATGAATGACCAGTTCTCAGGCATGGCCATCGGCTTCTTGCTGGCGTTTGTGTTCGTCTACCTGATCCTGGCGGCACAGTTCGAGTCGCTGGCACAACCTCTGGTGATGATGGCGGCCGTTCCGCCGATGCTCAGTGGCGTGTTCGTGGCGTTGTTTCTGACCGGCAATACCCTGAACACGACCTCCGGGAACGGCATCTTTGCGCTGCTCGGTGTGGTGGTGAACACCTCGGTAGTATTGATCGACTACACGAATACGCTGCGCAAGCGCCACCCGGACAAGACGCTCAGCCAGGTGATCATCGACGCGGTCAGCCATCGTTTCCGGCCACTGTTGATCACAGCCACCTCGACCTTCGTGGCGCTCTTACCGATGGCGCTCGCGCAAGGGGAAGGCTCAGACATGTACCGGCCGCTGGCGGTCGCCTTTCTGGGAGGCATCGTCAGTTCGACAGCCGTGACACTGTTATTGATTCCGGTCCTGTACAGCGTGCTCGAAAGCTGGCGGAAGCAGCCGTCTTCCGCCTGATCAATCCTTCATCAGCACCTGGTAGATGACGAATGCGGGCGAACCTGGAGCTCCGTCGCCTGCGAGCCGCGTCTCCATGCCCCGCACCGGAATCAGGCGTTCGTCCAGTGCTGCCAGGGCAGTGAAGCTTCGTTGTAGCGGCCCGCTTTCGAGCTCGACCAGGTCTCTCAGCGCGAAACTTGAGGCCGGATGTGCGCTGATCAGGAACTGCCTGCCGTCCTCGGTCAGCACCGCGACGTTGACGACCTGCGGATCGGCCGCGGCCCACTGCTGCAGCAGTTTCTGGGCTGCGTCGCGGCGATCTCGGTACGCGTCAGACTGTTGCCAGCCCTCCGGATCTTCCGCCCACTCCGAAGGCACATTCCAGAAGCTGTCGGTGCCCTCCTCCCCTACCGCCATCATCTCCTCTGCCTGCATCTGGCCTGCCGCCGACGATTGCGTTGCCTTGAACCAGTAGAACCCGGCCCCTACCAGGCCCATTCCCACGAGCAGGATGAACCCGATCAATACCACGATAATCACGATCAAGCCCAGGCTACGGGCACGGCGTTCTTCGGTAAATGTCTGCACGGGAGAGACCTCCTTGTGGTCCGCGTCTACCCTTACAGCGGCCGACTTCGAAAGCGTGCGGGAATTTTTTTCGCAGGCAGCCGCCCGCAACAAAGCGCACAGCTCGGCGACATCTGCCGGCCGCTCGCGTGGCTCGGCCGCTGCCGCCCTGCACAGCACCTGCTGCAGCGGCCGGGGCAGTCCGATCCGCTCGAGTGCGAAGACATCCGGCCGTCCGGGCAGCATGGTCTCACCCAACAACAAGTAATAGAGCGTGGCCCCCAAGCCATAGATGTCGACCCGCCGCCCATCCGAGTCACGCCTGCCCGCGATGACCTCGGGAGCACAGAAGGCTGGTGAACCGGCCGCCGTGGCCGTCTGGTCGAGCGCCTGCGTCAACCCGAAGTCTGCCAGCCGCACGTTGTCGTCGCCTGCCAACAGGATGTTCGAGGGCTTGAGGTCGCGGTGGAAGAGGCCCTCGGCATGCAAAAGAGCGACCCCTTCGGCAGCCGCGAGCAGCAACGCCAGGGCGCGCTGCAACGCGAGTGGCCCCTCCCGTTGGACGGTGTCTGCCAGGCTGCCCCCCTCTTGAAACTCGAAGGCGATCCAGCCGCCGCCCTGCCAGCGTCCCGAGCCCAGGCTCTGAATCAGCTGGGGCGCGCGCTCGCGGCGGCGCAACTCCTCGACCTGGCGCAGGACCTCCAGCTCGGTCTCGAACCAGGACTCTTGATGCGGAAAAAACAACTTCAGCGCGACCAGTCTCTGCAGTCCGCTCGTCTCCCTGGCCAAGAACACTTCCGCCGCGGCGCCCCTTCCCAAACTCCGCCGGAGCTCAAAGCCTTCCACCTCGGGCAAGCGACTCATGACAGCAACAACCGCAGCCCACGCTGCAGCTCCTCCCCGGCAGGCGAGCTCAAAGACGGGAACGCGCCACGCGCGGCCTCGAAGCGCGTCAAGAAAGCCTCCAACTCCGCCCGCAAACCGGCATCGGGCATCTGCTCGAGCAGCCGGGCGCGCAGCACCGGCCGCTGCCAGCACTTGCGCACCAATGCGCCGGCGGCCTCAAGTGCCTCCTCGCTGTCCAACTCACGCCGCAGCAGTGCGGTCAGCACGCGCTCCCGAACCCGGCGCAGCAAGCGCGCCACACGGTCGACACTGACGCCAGAGGCCTGTGCGATCGCGCGGTTGCTGCGGCCATGAACAACCCGGTCGGCGAACGCGTACAGCGCCTCGGGGTCGGCTTCCGGGCCCTGGGTCAAGCTGTCGCGCGCAGCGGCCATCGCCTCGAGCAGCCCGACTTCGAGGTCGAGCGCATCGACCTCATGGTCCAACGGAGCTGGTGGATCTTCGTCCAAAGGAAGCGCCGGCCTCTGACGCCGCAGGAAGTCGATGACCCGATGACGGATCGCCACCTGCAGCAGCTGGCGGAAGCGGCCCCGGCTCGGGTCGTGCCGTGGAACAAGCCGCTCGCGCATTTCGAGCATGATCCCGGAGGCGAGGTCCTCGCAGTCGTGGCTGCTGAGGCGCGGATAGCGGCTGGCGAGGTAACGCAGCAAGCTCGGCCGGTAGGCAGCGATGGCCGGCCAGCCCGCTTCGGCGCGGAAGAGGTCCGAGCGGGTGCTGAACCAGAAACTCTCCTCAGTGCCCGGCCCTGGCATCATTGCCGCCGCAGCAGCGGCACTCCGTCTGCAGGAATCACCCCCTGCTGCCAGAGCCCGTACCAATACAGAGCGGCCAGGACCAGGGCGTGGCTGATCTCTCCGCGCAAGACATGAGCTTCAACGGCAGCGATGGGTATCAGCTGCACCTCGAGCTGCTCGCTGGAATCGGGGCGCGGCGCGGCGACTCTGCGGCAGTCGAGCGCGAGGAAGGCGTGGTGGGCGTTGGTCTGGATGGCGGGGTTGGGATCGCAGCTGCCCAGCCGCTGCCAGGTCTCCGAGCTGTATCCGGTCTCTTCGAGCAGCTCACGGGCAGCCGCGGCCCGCGGGTCGGGATCTTCGGGGTCGACCATGCCGCCGGGGATCTCCAGGCTGAACTCGGCCGTGCCCACGCGGTATTGACGCACGCAGACCAACTGGCCCTCGGCCGTGATCGGCAGCACGTTGATCCAATCGGGAGCACGCAAGACATAGAAGTCCTGCTCACGACCCAACCAGGGGATCGGGGTCGGCTGGCGCAGCAGCGTAAAGATGGGGGTTTTGAGGACCTCTTCGCGGCAGCGGGGAATCAGAGGTTGCATGCCCTACATCTTCTCGCGGCCGAGGTTGATGCCGATCGCCTCGGCGGTGTGGATCAGCTGGTGATCCACAGGCACGAGTCGCGTGCGTCCCGCGAGCTTCGAGAGCGGCACCAACACGATCTCCGGAGTGTCGAGCGCGACCATCGTGCCGAACTTGCCCAGGCCGGCCGCAGCGACCGCGGCAGCCCCGAGTCGGGTGCCGAGTACGCGGTCGAAGGCACAGGGCGAACCGCCGCGCTGGATGTGCCCGAGCACGGTGGTACGCACCTCGAGGTCGATCTGCAGCTTGATCTGGCGTGCCAGAGTCTGGCCGATCCCTCCGAGCTGCGGTTTCGACTGCAGACGGGTGGTGGCGGTCTGCTGGATGACCTGCCTTCCCCCTGCCGCTCGGGCTCCCTCGGCCACCATGATGATGCTGTAGGGACTGCCGCCCTTAGCGCGCAGCTCGATCTTGCGTACGACGTATTCGAGATGGTAGGGGATCTCGGGAATCAGGATGATGTGCGCGCCCCCGGCGATGCCGGATTCGAGGGCGATCCAGCCCGCATCACGTCCCATCACCTCAAGGATCATCACCCGTTGGTGGGAACGACCCGTGGTGTGCAGTCGATCCATCGCCTCGCACGCCACCTCGACCGCGGTCTGGAAGCCGAAGGTATAGTCCGTACCTTCGAGATCATTGTCGATGGTCTTCGGGATCCCGATGACCGGAATGCCCAGCTTGTGGAGCTTATGGGCAATCTCGAGTGTTCCGTCCCCCCCGACCACGAACAGGCAGTCGAGCCCGAGCTTGCGAGCGTTCTCCACGCAGCGTCCGGAGTAGTCACTGGTCTGGATCTGGCCGTCGACGAGCTCTTTGAAGGCGAAAGGATCGCCCTTGTTCGTCGTTCCGAGGATGGTCCCACCCAACGTCAAGACGTCGCGGGTGCTGCGGGTACTGAGGACCTGGCTGCGCCCGAAGACCAATCCCTCAAAACCACTCTCGATGCCGATGACTTCGGCAGATTGATCGATGATGGCAGAGCGGGTGACGGCGCGGATGACTGCATTCAGGCCAGAACAGTCTCCACCCCCGGTCAAGATGCCGACGCGTTTCAGGGTCATGGCTTTCCTCACTAGTGGCTCGGACTGCGGTTGCGAGCAGTCGCGCGCCAGGAGTCTACCACGAGGAGGGTTCAGAAATCAGCATCGGTGATCCCGTGGGACTTGAGCTTCTCCCAGAGGTTCTTGCGCGAGATGCCGAGCAGCGCGGCGGCGGTCTTCTTCTTGCGTCCGCTGCGCCCGAGCGCCCGCAGCAGGTACTGCCGTTCGAAGGCCGCGATGGCGGCGCTGAGCTTCTGCATGCCGTGCTGCTCCGCATCGGGAGACTGTTGATCGCCGACAATGTCGCGCGGCAGGTGCTCGAGGTCGATCTGTTTGCCACCCGAGAGCACGCGGGCATGCTCGATGGCATGCTCGAGCTCACGCACGTTTCCGGGGAAGTCATACTCGCTGAGGGCCGCCCAGCAGCGCGGCGTGATCGGAGGCAGCTCGGCACCCGGAGCGCGGCGCCGAGACAGGAAATGCTGCGCCAGCAGCGGCAGGTCGCTCTTGCGCTCCCGTAGTGGGGGTACCCGTACATCGAGCACGTTGATGCGGTAGTAGAGGTCATCGCGGAACAGGCCCCCGGCGATGCGCTCTTTGAGGTTGCGGTGGGTCGCCGAAACGACGCGCACATCGACATCGACAGACAGGTTGCTGCCGAGCGGCTCAACCTTCCCTTCCTGCAGCACCCGAAGCAGCTTGGCCTGGGCCAGCAGGGGGATCTCGGCCACCTCATCCAACAGCAGCGTCCCGCCATGGGCGGCCTTGAACCGTCCCTCCCGGCGCCGCACAGCGCCGGTAAAGGCGCCCTTTTCGTGGCCGAACAGCTCAGCCTCGAGCAACGACTCCGGAAAGGCCGCACAGTTGACGGCCATGAAGGGGCCATTCCGGCGCTCGCTCAGAGCGTGCAGCTGCCGGGCCACCAGCTCCTTGCCCGTGCCGCTCTCGCCGTTGATCATCACGGGCAGATCGGAGCCAGCCATCGTCTCGATCCGTTCGAGCAAGCGCAGAATCGGCGGCGAGCGGCCGATGATTGCCGGCATCTCTTCGAGCCGCGCGAGCTCGCGGCGCGCGTCCCCCAGCTCGCGGGCCAGCGCCTGGTGCTCGGCAATTTTCGCGACCCGCAACAGCAGCTCTTCGTTGTCGAAGGGCTTGGTCAGGTAGTCTGAGGCTCCGTCCCGCATCGCAGAGACGGCATCGTGCACGTCGCCGTAGGCAGTGATCAGGATCACCGCCGTTCGGGAGAACTTCTCTCGGATCCGTTGGAACAGACTGAGTCCGTCGAGGCCCGGCATGCGGATATCACTGATGACAAGGTCTGCAGGACCCCGCTCCAATTGTTCCAGCGCCCGGTTGCCGTCCTCGGCAAGCCGCACCGAATAACCGGCATCGCGCAGAGCGTCGCCCACGGCGAGGCGGATGGTCGGCTCATCATCGACGAGCAGGATCTCGGACATCAGGCTTCCTCCGGCTGACCGGTATGAACAGGCGGGCCATGGCCCCCCCTGTCTCTACATTGGCAAATTCGAGGCGGCCCCCATGGGCGCGCGCAATACTGAGAGTGACTGTCAACCCCAATCCCGTACCGTGTCCCTCGGGCTTGGTGGTGAAAAAGGGGTCGCAGATCCGGGCCAGGTTGCGCTCCGGAATACCCGGACCGTCATCTTGAACACAGATCGCGGCCAGCGGCGGATCGTGCTGCGCGCTCACCGTGATGCGGCCCTCATCGCCGACAGCGTAGACGGCGTTGAGCAGCAGGTTCACCAGTGCCTGGATCACCTCTGCACGGTCGGCATGCAAGATCAAGCCCCCAGGTTTGAGCTGGCACTCGACCTGCACGCGCTTGCGGCGTGTCGAGGGTTCGATCAGGCGCAGGCTGGCGACGACGGCCTCGTGCGCATCCAGGGCCATGATGCTGGTCGGACGGCGACGCGCGAAGTCGAGCAGGCCCTTGACGGTCCGCTGCATGCGCTCCAGACCGTCGAGCACGGTGGTGAAATACTCGTCCTGCCGTACCTTGGGAACTTTGCCGGCACGCAGTGCTTTGACACAGCCGAGCACGCCCGAGAGGGGATTGTTGATCTCGTGCGCGACACCGGCCGCCAGCATGCCAATGGACGAGAGCTTCTCGGCCTGCACCAGCTTGGCCTGCTCGCCGCGCAGTTTTTTGTGCGCTTCGGCAACCGCGGCTTCCGCCGCCTTGAGAGCGGTCACGTCGGTGTGGATGCTGCGCAGGGTCTTCGGCTGCCCCAGGATGTCGCGCACCACTCGCGTGGAGCTCTGGAACCAGAATGTCCGGCCGTCGGCGCTCATGAGCCGGCACTCATAACGCTGATAGTCCGGCAGGGCTCCTGAGAACAGGCCGCGAATGCGGGCGCGGTCGGCAGGATGGATGATCCCGAAGAAGAACCCGTCGCCATGCCAGAGTGCCTTGGAATAGCCGAGGATATCCACCGCCCGGTCGTTGACGAACAGGCAACGCATGGCATGGGCGTCGGCTTCGCACACGATGGCGTCCAGCCCTTCGACCAGATTCTCGAAGCGCCGCTCGGACTCAAGGACCGCTGTCTGCAGCCGCTCGACCTCGGAGAGATCTTCGAGCACCACCAGCAGCTGGGCCGGCGACTGCACGCCAGGGTCGGTGCTCAGCGGGCTGATGGTCGCACGGAACAAGCGCTTACGAGTGCCCAGCGTCACGTCGAAGAACAGGTTGGGCTGGGGAGTGCGTGTCACCTGCACTCGGCGCGCGAGCTCGATGATGCGGGGGACCGGGAGCACCTCCGCCAGCGGCATGCCTGCCAGCTCCGGCAGCGAGCGCTCGATCAAGCGGGCTCCACTGGCATTTGCGGAGATGACCCGCAGGTCATGATCGAGCAGCAACAAACCCGAGGGCACACTCTCCACGACGCTGGTCGCGAAGTCCTTGAGCGCTCGCAGAGGCTGCTCGCTGGTGCTGATCGCGGCATCGATGATCAAGCCCAGGTCGAGGCAGGCCACTTTGAGTACAGAGCAGAACAGCGCTGGGGCGTCCAGACCCGACGTTTCGCAGAGATCTTCGAGAACGCCTTCGAGGAAGCGCGCCATCGCGGCGACCACCCTCCAAAGCTCCCACCCCAGACGCTGGACCAGCACGCCCAGGCGCACGCGCGATGGGAGCACCGAAGCCTCGCTGCGCCCAGCAAATAGCCGTTGGAAGAACTCCAGCGCCTGTGATGAAAAGCGCGGATTGTGCACGCTGCGTTGGGTTTCTGGCAGACTCGCCTCCAGAGCGCGGGCCCAAGTGCGCACGCGCTTCTCGAGTCTCGATCCCAATTGGTTCGCGCACAGCTCGAGGTTGGCGCTATCTTGAGGGCTCAGGCCGAGGAAGGCCTCACGCGCGCCCAGGTCGGGCGTGCCGAGCTCAAGCTGCTCGACCAGACGTTGGGTCTCGGCCTCGATGTCGGCCAACTTCGGCGCGCGGGCGGGTTGTTCCGCCTCGAGGAGCTGCAGCTCGACGGCAGGTTCCTGGATACTGGCAAGATCATGCCGGCGCGCCTGCGAGTAGGTCTCCAGCGCCCAGCCCATGTCGTAGAAGACCACCCGTAGCAAGGCACGGCAGGCCTCGAAGAAGCCGCCGTCCTGCAAACGCAGCCGTGGCAACAATCCACACAAGTAACCGCAGTAGGCGCCTATGTACCAACGAGGCTCGAGGCCGATTTGTTGATGGACAGTGCCGACCCGCAACCGATCCGTAACATAATCCTGGCCGTACGAGCCGCAGGTCAGGGCGTTGAAATACTCTCCCTGTTTGACCTTCAGTCGCTCCAGCACTTCAGGGTCTCGCAAGAAACCGGCGGTATCTTCGAAGCGCATCAGGTGGGCGTAGAAGCCTTCGACAAACGACTCACGGGCCCTCTCCAGCTCTGGACCCAAGGCCCGCAAGCGCCGGCATTCTTCGGCGTCGATGCCGAGGAACTGTAGTCGTTCGTCTGTGGCACGCGAGCTGGGAGCGGGCCGGTAGGGCTCTTGCATCAAACATCCTCTGCGAACCCTAGAGCACAGCGCGTGCCAACGAGCCCATGTGCAGTCATCTTGGGCCAACACAGCGAAGAACTCCGCGACGCTGGCAAAACCGTTCCCGAACGGACCGACCTAGGTTACCTTGCGGTAACCTGGATGCAAGCCGTAGACCCGGACGATCTGCACGGCCTGTCGAGACCCCCCCGGAGGCGTTCCCTAGAACGTCACCTGGGCCGTCAAACCGACAAAGTCGGCGTCCGAGTGGTTTCCGGTGTCCTTTACATAGGGGCCCGCGAAGAAGTGGCCGTATTGGAGCAGGAACGAGACGTTGCCGTTCAGCTTGTAGGCGACCGACAGGTCGATCTCCTGGCCGACCGTGTTCGATGACGAGCGGCCTGTATTGCGCGGTGAGCTGGACGAGCGGATCGCCCTGCGGCCGGCGTTGTACCAGAAGTCTTCGGTATCAGCGAGCCGGAAGAAGTGGTAGTCGATCCAGAAGCTCAAGCCCTCGGCGGGCCAGAATTTGATGCGCCCCTGGATGTTCTCGACGTTCTGCAACGAGAACAGGTCGACGGCCCCGTAGTAGAGGTGGTTGGTCGGGAACAGGTTCTCGAAGGTCTTGCGGTCCCCATCGTTGGGGTCGTCATCCCCCGATGCCCAGGTGTAATACGCACCGAGTTGAGGCTTCCAGGGCAGAGCGTCGAGCTTGTAACGGGCATTCAGGGCGACGGCGAAGGCGAGCACGTCATCATCCGCATACTCACCGTACTGCAGCATCCCTTCTGCGGTCGCGCCGAAGCCACCGACTTCGACGTTGTGGCGGGTACCGAAAGTGTGGATGTGGCGGTTGCCCTCCAGACCGTTCTCTCCGCGTACTCCATCCTGGTCCATGTCGTTGAGCAACAGGTAGTACAACTCGGCGGTGTACTCTTCGATGGGGTTCAGTTGGTTGTAGATGCCGGCGAAGATGGTGTCGTCCGACTGCGTATTGGTTTCTTCGAGGATGCTGAAGAAGGCGTGCGTCCAGAACATCGGCTTCTTCTTCTTTCCTTCCCCGACCGTACCGAGCTTGTAGATCAGGGAGAGGGCGTCGAAACGGTTCGCGAAGTTGTTGTATTCGAATCCGCCGACGAGGCGCTGATCGCCGAAGGACAGCTTCTGGCGACCTGCCCGCAGTGTCAGACCTTCGACCAGCAGATTGCGGACCTCGAGGTAACCGAGGCTGAGGTCTGTCGCCTGCTGCTCGCGGGCGGTCGAGACCGGTCCCCCTTCATCGCCAAACTGGCGTGAGTCCTGAAACTCGATGACCACGTCGAGATCTTCAAGTACATGGACATCAAAGCGCAACCGGATACGCGAAAGGACGAACTCCTGTTCGTCCGAAATGTCTTTGGCAAAGTCGGTCAGGTTGTCCTTGTACTCACCGCGAAGCCGGATCACACCGGAGATCTCCAAGCCTTCGGAATCCGGCAGCAGGACCTTTTGCAGGCTGAAGGGACCTCCTTCATCCGTGGGCTGGGGCTCGTTCGCGTTCGCCTCTTCAAGCTGTTGGCGTTCGAGCGCTTCCAGGCGCTGCATCACTTCTTCGAGTTGACGGCGCAGGTCTGCAGCATCGTCCTCCTGCGCGAAACTCCACGAGGCGGCACTGAGCGTGAACACAACGGCGAGCAGAAGCCCTGTGCGGGTGTAGAGCTGGTGCATGATTTTCCTCCTTGTGGCCGGCACCCATGCAAGCGCTGGTCCCTTCAGCGATACCGCCAGAAAGCCCAACCGCCGGACACGGGCGGTTACCGATCGGGAACGCCCGAGAATGGACAATGTCACCGGTCGGTCGTGGTTGCTTCGGAAGTGTGCGGCCTGACAGGAATGTGGACTCGCGGCACTCGGTTTGCTCGTCAACGGGGAACCGGTTCCGCCAACCCGACAACTGCGCCCTACTGCGGCGCGTGTCTCCGCATTTCGAGGGAACGCACCATGAAGAAGCCCTTTAAGCCGATCCTGAGCCGCCGCGACTTCGTCAAGTGGTCGGCCAGCGTGGCAGCCGCAGCCTCAGCCTTCAAGCTGATGCCCGGTGAGTTCGTGCACGCCGACGACCTCAAAGGCCAAGCCGGGGTCAAACGCAGCCTGCAGGCTGCCTGCCCCTATTGTGGTGTCGGCTGCGGCACTCTGATCAGCTGTGAAGGCGACAAGATCGTCGGCATCGTGCCCGACAAGCGCCACCCCACCAACAAGGGCGTACAGTGCATCAAGGGACTGAACGCGCATGAGCCGGTCTACCGCGACCGCCTGACCCACGTGCTGGTCCGCAAGGACATGTCCGATCCTTTGACGGGCCACGTCTCGAGCACCAAGGGCCGCTTCGACGAAGACGTCTTCGAGCGCATGCCCTACCACGAAGCCGAAGAGATGGTGGCCGAGAAGATCGCGGCGATGGTCAAGGCGCGCGGGGGAAACTCCATCGGTTTGAGCGGGTCCGGTCAGCTGACGATGGAAGCACAGTGGATGGAAAACGTTCTGATGAAGGGTGTGCTCGGCAGCAACTCCATCGAGGCCAACGCACGCATGTGTATGACCAGCGCGGTCACCGGCTATTTCCAGAGTTATGGCTCCGACGCCCCGCCGACCAGCTATGAAGACCTCGAAGATGCCGACATGATCTGCTTCTTCGGGCACAACGCCCGTGAGGCCCACCCGGTGCTGTTCTGGCGCGTGGCCGATCAGAAACAGGCGCGCGACATCTCGACCCTGGTGGCCGATCCTCGTCGCACCGGTACGGTCGCGGGGCTGGAGAGCATCAACCCCGAGAATTCATACCACTTCGCGACCCTCAACGGGGACATCTCCTATCTCAACGCGATCGCCCATGTGATCATCAATGAGTACCCCGATGCAGTGATGCCCAAAGCATGGCTCGAGACCAATACCAACAATTGGCAGGAGTACATGACCGGCATCCAGGAGCGCTACTCTCCCGAGCAGGTCGTCGAACGCCTGGCGCTGCTCGACAAGGGCCGCATCACGCCTGCCCAGATCAGAGCGGTCGCCAAGAAGTGGGCCGAAGCGAGCATCCGCGGAAAGAAACGCGGCAAGGGCGGCGTGCTGACTTACTGGGGCATCGGCTACAACCAGATGCTACACGGCCAGCACAACACCATCTCGATCATCAACCTGCATCTGCTGACGGGGAACATGGGACGGCCGGGAAGCGGCACGCACTCACAGACCGGACAGCCCAATGCAATGAGCGAGCGCTTGATGGGCGGGTTGACGAGCCGCCTGCCCTTCAACCAGCCGATGAGCAACGTAGCCTGGCGCGACCACATCGCCGACACCTGGGGCGTGCCCCGCGACCGGATGGCCCAGACGGCGCTGCTCAAGAACCCGATGGCGATCGGCATGATGGAGCGCGCCCTGCTCGAGGATGACGATCCTGAGCGGCTGCTGGCGATGTTCTGGATGTACACGACGCACATCCACCTGCCCGACGTGAGGACCCTGGTACGGCCGGCGTTGACCAAGATGTTCTGCGTCGTGCAGGAGATCTACCGGCACGCTCCGAACCTGCTGTACGCAGACGTGGTCTTCCCGGCGTTGACCTGGGGAGAGTGGACGGGCGGAACCTATATCCAGTCGGAACGCCGCGTCTATGTCTGCGATGGCGTCTCGGTGGGCCGCGACGAGTTCGGTGGGATCTTGACCGATTGCCTGCCCGACATGGATATGGCGATCGACAAGGGCAAGTCCCTCGCAAAGAAACTCGGCCTCGATGCGGACAAGATCTATCCGTACAAGAAGACCCTGAAGAACGCCTACGGTCAGAAATTCTATGATCCCGAGGAAGTCTTCGAGAGCATCGTGAAGGCCTCCAAGGGCTCGGACGCGGACCTGACCGGCATGCTGGAAGTTCGGGAGCGCGACGGCATCGGTCTGTACGATCAGCTGCGACGCCTGCGTGGCGTGCAGTGGCCCGCCCCGAGCTATCAAAGCGCCCAGGCCGGTGGCACCAAACGCCGCTATCTGGCGCAGGAAGGCTGGGAAGGCAAACCCTATTCCAACTTCCGCCATCCTGACGGCAAGGCACGTTTCAAGCTCTGTGAGCAAGACTACGGCAAGGACGGTGCGCTGCTCAAGGAAGTCACCGACGCCTTCAAGGTCTATGGCGCAAAGGTGGGCGAGGGTCCGTGGCTGTACAAGAACCAGGAGCTGCTCAAGAAGGCGCGCGACAACGCATTGGTTCCCGAGCTTCCCGACCTGGACTTCTATGACAGCGACGACAAGATCCTCGAAGATGCCATCTCCGAGGACAAGTACCCGTTCTGGCTGGGCCTCGGCATCGTCTACGAGCACTTCCATACCTCAAAGACCATCCGCGGAGCCACCACCACGCGTCTGGTGCCCGAGCAGTACATCGAGGTCAATGAGGAAGACGCCGAGCGTTGGAAGCTCGAAGACGGAGAACGTGTGCGGGTGGTGACGCGCCGCGGAGCGTACGAGGGCCGGGTCTCGGTCGGCACCACCTCGATCATCCGTCCAGCCCGCAACGAAGTCCCTCCGGGCTATATGTTCAGCCCCTGGAACCTGTCGGTCGCCGACAGCGCCGATCCGAAAAAGAACAAGTGGTTGGTCAATGCTGTCAGCCACCGCGCCTGGGACCCGGTCTCGGGCCAGTGCGACTACAAGAAGATCGCCTGCCGGCTTGAACGGATCTGAGGCCAACCCAATTCGGGCCATTGGAGGCAGGTGATGAGCAACTCGCGTCGAGGATTCCTACGATCGCTGTGTGGCGGCGCCCTGAGCGTCGCCGGCTGGCTCGCTTTGGGCGGCGGCATCAGCAGCGCGGGTGCGGATGGTCGCAGTGAAGCCCTGCGTCCGCCCGGAGCCCTCAGCGAAGAGGACTTCCTCGCCACCTGTATCCGCTGTGGGCGCTGCGCGGATGCCTGCCCCAACCGGGCCATCGTGGCCTTCAGCGAAGATTCGGGCCGCGACCTGGCTGCCAAACCCGCCCATGGTGAGCGCGGCACCCCCGTCATCCTCCCGCGCCGCCAGGGCTGCATTCTCTGCAACGGCGCCGCAGGCGACCAATTGCTCTGCACGGCGGCCTGCCCGACGGGCGCGCTCCAGCCCGTCGCACGCGACTCCGCTGCCATCCAGGCCAGCGTCAACATGGGCACCGCCGAGGTCGACACCAGTCTCTGCTATTCCTTCAATGGCTCATCCTGCGGTGCTTGTGTGCGTGCCTGCCCCTTCGAGGGCAAAGCGCTGCGCGCAGGTCTGTGGGAGAAACCACTGATCGATCCTGAGCTGTGCGTGGGCTGTGGCTTGTGTGAGCGCGCCTGCCTGACCTACCCCCAATCCATCCGCATCCGCCCGGCCAAGAACCGGGGTGCCACAGCATGAGCGGCGAGACCGATCGCAGGGGCTTCTTCCGCTCGCTGTTCTCGAGATTCTCCCCCGAGGATGCGCAACCTGCGGCCACGGCGCCCATCGCTGGAATGCGGGGGCCACTCGGCGTGTTGCGGCCTCCGGGTGCTGTCGATGAGAGCCAGTTCATCGAGCTCTGCGACAGCTGCAAGCGTTGTGTTGAGGTCTGCGAACCCAACTGCATCGAGCTGTTCGGACCCGAAACGGGCGACCTCGCCGGCACGCCGTACATCATGCCCGCGACCCGCGCGTGCACCCTGTGCCTGAAGTGCGGACCCGTCTGTCCGACGGGCGCACTCCTGCCCGTCACCGCGATGGCTGAGGCCACCATGGGCCGGGCAGTCGTCGATGAGCAGCTGTGTGTTTCGTTCACGGGCGAAGGCATCTGCGGAGCCTGCCACACCATCTGTCCGCTGAAAAACCGCGCCATCACGCAGAGCTGGCGCAACCAACCCTTCGTGCAGGATGCCTGCGTGGGGTGTGGGCTGTGTGAAGAGGCGTGCCCCGTCGAGGGGCTCCGTGCGATCCGTGTGCACAGCCCGCGCGTTCCGATTCCGGAGGCCGCCTGATGAGGACACGCATCCAGAAATTGCAGTGGCTGCGCCGCAGCGTCCAGCTGGGATTCCTGGCCGTGGCGCTGATGGCTCCTGCCATGGCCCGCTACACCAACTACCTGATGGCCCGCGAGCTCGACAAGAACCTCGAGAAGTGGGACGGCAGCGTGCAGGGCGAGGTACTGGAGCTGATCGATGACGGCTTGCGCAGCTTGCCCGATCACGAGAAGTTCCGCGTGAATCGCATGGTACGGAACCGCAAGGTCGTGCTCGAGACGTCGGGTAGTGTGCGCGGGGGCCCGTGGTCGCTCGAGCTGGCCGGCGTCTCTTTTACCGATCCGCTTGCCGCCAGCGAGAGCGCGTTGGCAAGCGCACGTCTGCCGTGGGTCTTGCTGGTCGGGGTGTGCATTCCCGTGCTCTTGACGCTGGTGCTTGGACGGGTCTTCTGTTCTTGGCTGTGCCCGGTGGGTTTCTTGCTCGAGCTGAACGATAAGCTGCGCAACTTCCTGCGTTGGCTCGAGCTCAAGCCCCGCAACCTGCGCCCGCCGCGGCAAAGCAAGTATTGGCTGCTCGGATTGGGTTTGGCGGGATCTGCGCTGTTGGGTCTGCCCATGCTGGGCATGGTCTACCCGCCGGCCGTGCTCGGGCGCGAGCTGCACGAGCTGGTCTTCGCATTCTTCGACAGCGCAGAGCTGGGCGAATTCGGGCCGCGCTTCTGGCTGTCCGGGTTGGGTTGGGGAAGCGCACTGCTCGGCGGGATCGCGCTGTTCGAATTGTTGCTGGCGCCCCGCTGGTGGTGCCGGGTCATGTGCCCAGGAGGCGCACTCTACAGCCTGCTGGGCGCTGCGCGACTCATCCGGGTCAAACGCGACGCAGAAGCCTGCACCGGCTGCGGCAACTGCAACCGGGTCTGCCCGATGGCCCTCAGACCCATGCAGGACGTGATGGGCATGGACTGCGACAGCTGTGGGCTGTGCATCTCATCCTGTGGAGACAAGGCGCTCGACTACAAACTCTGGGACCGGCTGCGGCCGTCCAAAGAACCGGTCGCGCTTGCCGAGAAACGAGGCGTCAGGCCCGAAGAGCAGGAGGTGGCAGCATGAGACGCCCACTCTATCTGGGGAGCGTCCTGTTGGCCTTGCTGGCCGTACCCGTGAGCGCCCATCACATCCTCGGGATTCCGCACTACGCCTATGACGAACAGTACCCGCAGACTCCGATCCTGACCTACAAGGTCGATGCCGGGGCGTACCAGGTACTCATGACGGGCTACCCGGGCATTCCCAAACCCGGCGAGCGCTGCGACCTGCACGTGGATCTCAGACGCATCGACAGCGGAGAGGCATTTCCGGGCAAGGTTTCGCTGACCGTGTTCGAAGACAACTTGTTCGGAGAGGACCCGATCGTCTACGGCCCGGTAGAATCGGAGGCAGAGCTCGCGATCTTCCGTTTCCATCCGCGCTTCGTCAACGAAGCCAACTACCTGATCCGGATCGAGTACGAAGCGGAGAATGCCCCCTGGATGCTCGACCTGCCGATGGTCGTCGGCACGCCAGGTTCACCCTGGACCGTGCTTGGCGGGGTGTTCGGCGGCATGCTGCTGTTCATCGTGATTGTGCGGGCCATGCGGATCAAGATGGCGCGGCGCAAGGCCAAACAAAGCAAGGCCGAGCAAAGTCGGGCCGAGCAAAGTAAGGCCAAGCAGAGCAATGCCGGAGCCCAGACTGCGGAGGCGCACTGATGAACGCCCATCTGCCTCTGATCCTGTCCAGCCTCCTGAGCCGGTGGCTGCTCACGCAGCCGCTGGAAGTGCGCATTTCGGCCATGTAGGACACTCGGAGAAACTCATGCTGACAACCGACCTGCAGAATCCTCCCCTGTCACCGGAGGCGGTGCGCATTCCCGACACCGAGTACTGGAACGCGCAGATCAAGTGCCAACAGGCCTGCCCCGTCAACACAGATGCGCGCGGCTACGTGCGCGCCATCGCGAACGGCGAGAACGAACGGGCCTACCTGATCGCCCGTGGCCCCAATCCGCTGGCCTCGATCTGCGGCCGCGTTTGCGGCGCCCCTTGCGAGCAGGCTTGCCGACGCGGCAGCATCGACGCGCCCATCGCGATCAGGGCGCTCAAGCGCTTCGTCTGCGAACGCTACGGCCCAGAGTCGCGCGCCGATGGGGGTGTCGGCCTGATCGAGTTCCTCAAAGAGGCGGCCCAACGCCATACGCCACACAGCAACCGTCGAGACAACGAGCTGCTCCCCCTGCTGCAGTCGCTGACGCGGGGCAGCATTCCCAAGGTCGAAGCAAAGAGCGTCGGCATCATCGGCTCGGGCCCCGCAGGTCTTGCCGCTGCGCACGATCTGGCCCTGCTCGGCTTCGGTGTCACGATCTATGAGATGGAGCCCGTGCTTGCGGGCATGCTGGCGCTCGGCATTCCAGAGTACCGCCTGCCCCGCAAGGTGATCCAAGCCGAGGTGGCGGCGATCCTGGCGCTGGGCGTCGAAGCCCGCACGGAGACCGAGGTCGGCAAGGACGTCAGCTTCACTGAGCTGCGCGAACGACACGACTCGGTCGTCGTCGCGGTGGGAGCCAAACGTTCGCGCGCGCTTCCGATCCCTGGTGGTGATCTCGAAGGCGTGCACGGCGGTGTCGAGTTCCTGCGCGACATCTCGCTCGGCAAGAAGTTCCCTGTGGGCAGCAGAGTCGTGGTGATCGGCGGTGGCAACGTGGCCTACGACGTGGGCCGAAGCGTTCTGCGGCAGATCTCGCTCGACACGGCCCGCACGGCAAAACGCGAGGGCGGTGCGGACTCGAAGGTTACGCTGTGCTCGCTCGAGTCTCTCGAGGAGATGCCGGCGGACGACATCGAGATCCACGAAGGCGATGAAGAGGGCGTTGTGCGCCGCAACAGCATGGGGCCCGTGGAGATCCTGGGCAAAGACGGCAAGGTCACGGGCGTGCGTTTTCAACGCTGCCTGCGGGTGTTTGACGAGAATCGCCGCTTCAAGCCGGAGTTCGACGCCAAAGACATCACGGAGATCCCTTGCGACACTGTGCTGGTTGCCATCGGCCAGACCTTCGAGATCGGCTTCCTCGACTGCGACGACCTGGAAATGACCGAACGGGGCCTGATCCGCTGCGACCCGGTGCATGGAACGACCTCAGCGGACGATGTCTACGTCGCGGGCGACCTGGCCTACGGGACACGCCTTTTGATCCACGCCGTCGCCTCGGGCAAGGCTGTGGCACGGGCGATCTATCAGAAACAGACCGGCCGAAGCCTGGAAGCTGAAGACCTGGAGCTGCACTTCCCGCTGCCCGACTACCATCGTGAACAGGCCTATGAGAAACGGCTACGCTGCGACCTGCCCACAGCCTCGGCTGAAGAGCGCATCCAGTCGCAGAGGATGATTGTCGAACGCGACCTCACCCCTGAGAGCGCGCGCGCCGAAGCAGGCCGTTGCCTCGACTGTGGAGTCAACACGATCTTCGACGGCAGCAAGTGTGTGCTCTGCGGCGGCTGTGTCGAAGTCTGCCCCGAGCAGTGCCTGCGCATCGTTCCGTTGAGCGATATCGTCGGACATGAGAAGGTCGCGCAGCTGGCCGAGCAGCAGGGCATGAACGCAGATGAATGCTCGGCCATCGTCAAGGATGAGACCGCCTGCATCCGTTGCGCCCTGTGTGCAGAACGTTGCCCCACCGGCGCGATCACGATGGAGCGCTTCAGCTTCGTGCGCGGCTGGGCATGCGGAGTGTAGGCACCGCAGCGTTGGCGCATCAGCGCTGAATGGCGTACAAGGAGGAGGAGTCTGGTTTGGACATCTCCACCTTGCGACTTGAGTGCCTATTCCTCTGCCTCAGCTGCCTTTGCGCCCATGCTGCTGAGGCTGATGCTGCGGTGGCTCGAGACTCCTGGATCCACGATCTCCAATACTGTGTCAGCGATCCCCTCCTGAAGCTGGATCAACTCCTCGCCGCCCAGCCCTCGTGGCAGTCTTTCCCTGAAGAGGGCTTGAATCTGGGCTTCACGCGGCAGGCCTGCTGGCTACGCCTGGTGGTAGAAAACCATGCGGACACGCCGCAGGAATTGCTCCTCCAAGAACGCTACGCCCTGATCGACGCTCTCAGCCTGTACCGTCGCCACGACCGTGCATGGACGCGCCAGGACACCGGCGATCGCCGCCCGTTCTCCAGCCGCTCGGTACCTCATCACACCCTGCTGATTCCGGTGCGACTGGCCGCGCACAGCCACGAGACTCTGTTCGTGCAGGTCGTGACCACCAGCTCTCTGCAGATCGACCCGCAGTTGGTGACTGCCGAGGCTCTGCGCGCCCAAGACGCGCTGGCCCTGCCGGCACTCTGGGGCTTCTATGGCTTCCTCTTCTGCCTGGGATTGCTGAACTTCTTGCTGGCGCTGCGTCTACGCGAGCGCAGCTATTTGTATCTCGCTCTCCACACTCTGTTCCTGCTCATCTTCACGATGTCCCAGAGCGGTCTGGCCGCACAGTACCTTTGGCCCGATGCGGTCGAATTGGGCCACCTGGCCATTCCCTGTTCTCTGGGCGTGCTTGCGGCTTTTTTGTTGGCTTTCGCCAACCGCTTCATGCAGCTGGACGCCACCGCGCCCAACTGCGCTCGGGCCTTCAGGGGCCTGATCCTGCTCAACGTCCTGGGCGTTGTCGCAGCTCTGTTCGTGGGCTACCGGGTGGCGATGATGGGCACGGCGCTGCTAGCGGGGCTGAGTGTGGCCGTCGCGCTCGGTTGGGTGGTGCCGTATGTCGCCTTCGTGCAGAGGCTGCGCTCAGCGCGCCTGATTCTCATCGCCTTCTCGCTCTTCCTGATCGGCGCAACGCTTCGGATCCTGGAGGCCTTTGACCTGGTGGGCGGCGGATTCTTGACCGAGCAAGGCTACTTTGTCGGTGCCATGCTCGAGCTGATCGTGCTGTCGGTGGGCCTCGCCGAGAGGATCGAGCGCATGCGCGCAGAGCTCGCAGGCCTCAACCGCGGGCTCGAAG
The DNA here is from genome assembly GCA_029260765.1 of Planctomycetota bacterium. Classification (GTDB taxonomy): domain Bacteria; phylum Planctomycetota; class J058; order JAJDCP01; family JAJDCP01; genus JAJDCP01. The sequence goes on along the minus strand of JAJDCP010000048.1, from coordinate 30,023 downwards.
ACAAGGTGGTGGAACGGACCGAGAGCCTGAGGATTGCGCGCGACCAGGCCGAGGCCGCAAACCGCGCAAAGAGCGTGTTTCTGGCCAATGTGAGCCACGAGATCCGCACCCCGCTCAACGGCGTGATCGGCCTGACAGAGCTGGCGCTGAGAGGAGGCAGTCAGCCCTTGCTGGAACGCATCCAGAGCTCTGCAGACGCATTGTTGGAGATCGTCAACTCGCTGCTGGACTTCTCCAAAATCGAGGCGGGCAAGCTTGAGCTCGAAACGAGCGCCTTCGACCTGTGGAAGCTGCTCGAAGACTGCACCACGGACTTCGCCGGACGTGCATCCAGCCGCGGTCTGCAGCTCGTCCACAGCATCGACAACGGCGTGCCCCAGCGCGTGCTGGGCGACAGGGTGCGTTTGCGCCAGATCGTCGTCAACCTGCTCGGCAACGCTGTCAAGTTCACCGAACAGGGAGAGATCAAGCTCGTAGCGAAGGGACTGCAGACCAGCGAGGCGCACACCAGGGTCTCTATCTCCGTGCACGACACCGGTATCGGAATTCCGGCCGACAAACTTACCGGGATCTGCAACGCTTTCACGCAGGTCGATAGCTCGACTACACGCCGATACGGAGGCACCGGCCTGGGCCTGGCGATTGCATCGCGGCTATTGGGCGCGATGCAAAGCCAACTCCACTGCGAGAGCGTCGAGGGCCAGGGCTCCCGTTTCAGCTTCAGCATTCAATTCGAGGTCGAGGTCGATTCCGCCTGCAACTGGAAGCCCCATGCTCAGCTGCGCGATGTGCAGGCCGCGCTCGTCATCAAGCACCCGGAACAGCGCGCGTACCTGAACGAGGTCCTGCAGGGCTGGGGTCTCAAGACCTGGAGCGGCGCCGACCCCTCGCAGCTGGAGGAGCGGCTCGAACAGGGTTGGCTGAAAAAGAATGGAGTCGTTTTGCTCGATGCGGGGCTACCTGGGGCATCCTCTGCTGCCCTGCGGCAGCGCCTCGAACAGTGCCACACCCCGTGCGTGACGCTCGAGCCTCCGTTGCTCCATCGAGTTCCCACGGACGCCACCGGCATTTGGCTCGAGACCCCTGTCCGACGCCGCAAGTTGCACCGAGCGATCCTCCAGGCTTTGGGCGTGCCAACGGAGATAGACGCGCCGGGCACCCCCAGCCCGGTCGGTGCCAAGCTTCGTGCCGCCTGCGTGCTGGTTGTCGATGACGAGCCGTTGAACCGCTGGGTCGCCAAGACAGCTCTGGAGCAACGCGGCCTGTTGGTGACCGAGGCAGAAGGCGGACTGGCTGCGCTGCGCGCGGTCCAGGAGTCGACCATCGACCTCGTGTTGATGGACATCCGTATGCCCGAAATGGACGGCATCGAAGCGACGCGCCGCCTGAAGGTGCAGAAACAAGATCTTCCGATCATTGCCCTGACAGCCCAGGCCATCAAAGGTGACCGCGAGGAGTTGCTACGAGCTGGCTTCGATGACTACCTGTCCAAGCCGATCCGTTTCGGTGAGCTGGAGATCCTGCTGCTGAAGTATCTGGCCGCCGAATCTGCAGCACCAGATGGCTAGGGCCCCACCGCGAAAATCCCGGTACACCCCGTAGGGGCGGGGTTTACACCTCGAGGACTCGGACGCTTCGCTCTCGCAGACTCGGACGCTTCGCTCGCCCGGTAGCCGCGGGAGGGGGTAAACCCCTCCCCTACAAGAATTTGCTATTCACGACGCACGCATCGTCCGGATGTACCGGAACTTGTGCGCGAAGGCACCAGGGCCCCTCCGCAGCCGCGCTCAGACCCTCTCGCCCAGCCAACGGTCTACCAGTGCCTGAGCAACCTTGCGGCCCTCGTCACCCAGCCCGGGATCCGAATCTTCTTGATCCCTGCGCGCGTAAGCCTCAAGCAATGCGCGGGTCTGCTCGGCAGACAACAGCCTGTCGGCCATCCCGAACAGCACGCGGTCTTCTTTGGCGATATGGTTACGGAGCAACTCGAGGAAGCTCTCTCCTGCCTGGATCAGGCCATACAAGTGTGTGGCCTCTCCCTGCATGGCCCCTTCGACATGCTCCGCCATGGCGGCAACCAGGGCCCGACCCTGGTCGTGCTCGTAGCGCATCACGGCGAGCGGTCCAGGGGTTGCCGGCATGCCCGCCCGCTCGAGCGCCGGAAACAGGAGGTCTTCCTCTTTGCCGTGATGCCAATGGTCAGCGAACTTGCGGAAGAAAAACACAAAGCGCGGGAAGCTCTCGGAGTCTGCCTTCCCCTGCGCCTGGCAGTCGGCGAGCGCCGTCTCCAGGCAACTGAGCACGCTCAGGATGACCTGATGTTCTTCACGCAGAATCTCAGTCGGTCGCATAGCTGCCCCCTTGAGGATCTGGTACCGACGCGGTGCTGGTCGGCTCATCTTGCCAAGCCCGGATCGCCGAGACCAGGTCAGCGATGTCGTCGCCGCTCAGGGAGGAGATACCCCCGGCCTGGTCGCCGAAGGGACGCATCGGCGTTCCCTGTCGGCCTCGAGCGATGGTCGCGGTCAAAAAGCCGTCGGAGGCTGCTCGCAAGAACTCGGGATTGTTGAGCGCTGGAGCGAAGTAGTCCTCACCCTCCTGGCTGCCCTTGCCATTGGGACCATGGCAGCCGGAACAGTGCGAGGTGAACAGCTCGCGTCCGGCCCGAATCGTAGGATAGCTCTGTTCAGCCAACCTGCGGGGGACCCGCCAGTTCGTCTCTGGCTCCCATTGGCGCAGATACGCGACCACGTCACGAACCTGCTCAGGCTCGATCTGGGCGATGCCGCCCCCCCCGTGGACCATCGACTGCATCGGTGTTCCGCTGCGGCCCATCGCGATGGTCCCGGTCAAGAAACCGTCGGAAGCTGCAGCCAGGAAGCCGGAGTTGTTCAACTGCGGGCCCGAGGCACCCTCGCCATGGACACCGTGGCAGGCTGCGCAGTTGCCGGCAAACAACTCTCCACCCAGCACTGCATCGCCGGTGCCCTCGCGCTTGATCAATGGTTGCCCCCGGCTGCCAGCCTCGCGCATCCAGGCGACGACATCGGCGATGTCCTCTCGGTCCATCCGTGTCACACCAAAGGCTTCGGGCAGGAAGCCGCGCATCGCGGTGCCTTTGCGGCCGTGGCCGATCCACTCGAGCAGAGTCGCATCGGAGACCGAATCGATGAAGACACTGTTGAGCAACTGCGGGCCCATACCCCCTTGTCCCTCGCTACCGTGGCAGCCTGCACAAGAACGCAGGAAGTGGACCTCACCGACCATCGGGTCGCCGCGCAGCGTGACGGGCTTCAAAGCGGGAATCTCCGGCTGCCAGCTTCGCAAGTAGGCGATCAAGCTGGCCTGCTTGTAGGCAGTCATGGCGCGCCAGCTCGGCATCGCCGTCCCGGGCCGCCCCTCGCTGATAGCACGGTACAGATACCTGGTGTCCACGCTCGACACGATGTTGGGACCATTGAGGGCCGGACCCAGTGCGCCCTCCCCCGAGGTTCCATGGCAGCCGGCGCAGTTCCCGCGGAAGATATGCTTGCCTGCGGCCGCCAGGGTTCCATGGTCGACAGACTGCAGCTTCTCCTCAACTTCGGCCAGGCTCGGCGGCTTCGACTGCCAGCTGCGCAGATAGGCGAGCAAGTCGGAGACCGCTTGCGTGCTCAGGTGACGCCAGGCCGGCATCGCCGTCCCTGGCCGGCCTTCAACAATCGTCCGGGCCAGGAAGTCATCGGAGGCCAGCGCCAAGAAGGTCTCGGGACGCAACGCATTGCCCAGGCCCCCTTCGCCTGAGCCGCCGTGGCAGTTCGCGCACAGCCCTTGATAGTAGGCCCGGCCGCGCCGGACCTTGCCCTGCCGGGACGAAGCGAACTCGATGTTGGAGCGCTCTTCCTGCCAACCGCGCAGGAAATCGACCACCGTGTCGATCTCTTCGCGGCTCAAGCCCCCTTCGGACTTCTCCCAAGCGGGCATGTGCGTGCCGCTCTTGCCACCGCCGATAATCAGGCGGTAGTAGTCGTCCGAGGCCACGGCTTGGGCATCAAGATTGCGCAGCGAAGGCGTGTTGATGTCGGGAACATCGCCGAGCGTGCCCTCAGGACCGTGACAGGCCGAGCAGTAGCGTGCGTAGAGATAGGGTCCCTCCGTCAAAGCGAGCTGCGCGTGCACCCCCTCGATACGCACGTCGTCGAGCGGCGTACGCAGAGACAGCATATACGCAGTCAAGGCATCCGCCTCGAAGTCGGTGGTCGCGACCTTCGGCATCACCGAACCGGGCGACACAGCGTCGGGATCGAGGAAGTGCATCCGCAACCACTCAGCCACACCTGCCCCTTCGGCGTGCTCAACATTCGAGAAATCCAGGTCATGCCGGGTCTTGTCACCGACGAAGTCCAACGCCGGACCGAGCGTCCCTCCCTTGCCGTCGAGCTTGTGGCAGCCGAGGCAGCCTCGGCTCTGGGTCAGCGCGCGTCCCAACGCAAGCATCGACGCGGCCTCCGAGACCTCGCCCTGCAGCCCCCTGGCGATCAGACCATCGGCGCCATACAAGGTCTCTTCGGCATGGCACTGAGCACAAGAGCTGTACAGATAGCGCGAACCCAACAGAGGCTGATCCCAGAAGTCTACCACGCCGTGCGCGTCCGCCGAGACCGTGGCAAGTCCCTGGCCGCCGTGGCAGACGGTACAGCCGAACTGCTCCGGCGCATGGATCTCAACCCAGCGCCCCGGATGCACCCGGTAGGGTTGCGCGGCATCGACCATACGCGGGTCGTCCACACCGGCGTGGCAGGTGGCACAGCGATCGGTGGTGCCATAGGCGGGCGAGATGTGCTGGATCACGCGCACCTCGAACTGCTCGGCCAGGGCGCTCCCGCGTTCATCGGTAGCCTTTTCGTGCAACAGCGCGGCGTATCCTCCACGCACCTGTACCCATTCGGCCCAGAGGTTCTCATTCAGGGCCGCGCTGCTGAGCAACGCGCAACAGACGAGGCTCGAGATCAGAAGTGCCCACTTGACGCGCCTGTCCTGTTGCTCGGCTTGCTTGCTGACCATGTTGCTCGCATCTCCTGTGTATTCTCTGGCGGAACGGCGATGCCCGTCTCAGTGCACGGGCCAATCGGCGGGGCTCCAATAGAAGGCCCAGTTTGGCCCGCGGAAATAGGTGCCGACGACGGTCAGAATCACAAACCCGGCCAGGAAGCAGGTGAACAGGGCGATCGCTGCCATGCGCGTCGAGTTCGAACGCTTCATGACCCAAAGAGACCAACCCGCATAGAGCATCGTCAGGATGGTGCCTGGATTGATCAGCATCACCCAGATCTGGCCTATGTCCGGATACCAGCTGCGCAGCCAGCCATATTTGACAGGTATGGCTACCGAGGCGATTCCGCAGATGGTCCCGAAGACCAGGCTCTTCAGGGCAACGCGCTTGCCCTTCTTGCCGCTGAACCAGACCCCCGACGGCTCCTTTTCGCGGTCGAGGTAGGGAATCAGAGCCAGCCCCAGCACGACGATGCCAGGAAGCAGGATGCCGCCGACGAAGGCGGAGTAGGAGACGATCTCCTGAAGACCCAGGAAGTACCAGGGCGCTTTGGCGGGATTCTCTGGCACATTCGGGTTCGCCAGCTCCGTCAGGGGGGCATCAAAGCAGATCCCCAGGATCAGGGCGATCGCCAGCACGATCATGAATACCAGCAACTCAGCACGCAACAGATAGGGCCAGACAGGCAGAGTCACTTCGGGGTTACGGCCGGTATGCGCCGTGCGTCCGCTGACCAGCGCCATCAAGCCGAAGCTCTTGCCCGTATCCGCACTGGGCCCGGCCCCCTCGACCTTCGCGCTATCGACACCCTTTCCAGCCAGGCTACGTCCGCCTTCGGGCCGCGCCATGCCGCCATCTTTGCGGATGCGCCAGATGTGTACGCCGATGCAGGCGGCCATCGTCATGGGGAGCACCATCACGTGCAGCAGATAGAAGCGCGTCAAGGCACCCTGCCCCACGCTGGACGCGCCGAGCAACAGCTCTTTCTGGATGTCACCCAGGTAGAAGATCTCCGGCAGCGCCAGGGCATCTGCCAGCTCGTTCGGAGAGGCTGCGATGTTCGCCCCGATGGTGACAGCCCAATAGGCCAGCTGATCCCAAGGCAGCAGATAGCCGGTAAACGACAAGCCCAGAGTCAGCACGAACAGCACCATGCCGATCAGCCAGTTGAACTGACGCGCTCCTTTGTAGGCCGCCGTGTAGAACACCCGCGCCATGTGCAAGATCACCGTGGCGACCATCATGTGGGCGGTCCAGCGGTGGATGTTGCGGATCAGCCGGCCGGTCGGCACGACAAACTGGATATCCTTGATCGAGTCATAGGCCAGGGTTGTGGATGGAGTGTAATAGACCATCAACAGGATGCCCGTCGCCGTCAGCAGAATCAGCTCTGCGACGAGCGCCAGCCCCAAACCCCAGGTCGTCGTAGGCCGCAGCGAATGCGGATGCACCCGCGGCGCGTGCACGTGCAGAAAGAAGTTGTGGAAGACTGTCTGCGAGCGTGCCCGGTCGGATGTCGGGGCACCGTGGCGTACGATCGATCGCCAGATCGCCTTGGGCAGGTTCTTGACATTGCTGCCGAATTCACGAAGCGCGGTCATGAGGGGCTTCCTTTCACGCGGTGCTTACGCCGTCGCCGGGCAGGCTGCTCAATACCGGCATGTACCAGGTGGCTGGTGGCACTTCCGACTCGGTGTCGATCACGAGGGTGCCGTCGACCGCCTGGCTGACTTTCAGCCAGGGCAGCGCGCGCGGGGCCGGTCCACCAATCACCTTGCCGTCGTCGGCGAAGACCGATCCGTGGCAGGGGCAATGGAAGCCCTCTTCAGAGGGTCCTGCGATACAGCCCAGGTGGGTGCAGATCATCGACATCGCCGCCACGCCCTGAGCCGTCGAGACCACGCGCACGCTGCGCTCGGTCAAGATGCGGTCGCTGCCCGGCGGAAACTCGTCCGGCTTACCCGCACGAAAACGGCTGGAAGCATCGGGAGTGACACGCGGTTTGGGCAGCCGCAACATGCCGATCATCGACCCGCAGATCGCGAGACCTGCGGAGACCAGTCCAAAGATCCCCAGAAAATCGCGGCGTGGAACAGGCGTGGGTTCCAGACGTCCCGCCATGGCGCGGCCCTCCATTACTTTGGCGGGCAGGCTTGCAAGCCCTGTGCCGTGTCTCACGGCTGGGCTCAGGCGGGTCTTCGATTGAGGGGCGTGGTGAGTCGGTAACTGCCGGCCAAGAGAGGATGGTCAGTCGGAAACATCCGGTCGCAACACGCTCAACGCAAGGGTTGTAGCTCGACGTAGTAGGACTTCTTAGCGCGCTTCTGCATGTCTCCGACGGTGCCCTCGAAGGTCACGTAGCCGGGCTTCTGGATCACAAACACCAGCCCGGAGTTGAAGTCATCTTCGTCGAGATCGACTGGCAGACTCATGTGGAGCACCTCGGAATCTCCGTCCAGGATGCGGACGTAGGCGTCGGAGGCGTTGGAATCGATGCGGTAGAAATCGGGGATGCGCTGGCTCGAGCAGGCGGACAGTACCAGACACAGACTGAGGAACAGCAGCTTCTTCACGGGATCATCCTCTCAGTGAGCGGCGCTTGCCGCTCGGAAACACGGGAATAGCGGTCGAGCTGCGCCTCGCCCGGACGGCTCAGATCGGGCTGCGCCAGCACTAGCGTGCTGCTCTGGCCCGCGCCGATACGCACGGGTATACGTGTCCCATCGCTCAGCTCGAGCATGTGCACTCCGGCGGGCAACTCGAGGCGGGCAGCCTGGATCTCTGCCGGCAGTGAGCTCCACAAGCGCGTGTCGGCGCGCTCTGCGCTCGTCCAGAGCAGATTGGTGAACAGGGCCCCCAGCTCGATCAACAGGCGGATCGCGTGGCCGTCGTCCTTGGTCGAGCTCTTGGCGGCCCATTCCCCTGCGGTCGTCACTGCCGTCTTGACCGCACGCCGCACCAGGGCGCGCGCCATGATCATCGGCATGTCGGCCTCGAGCTGTTGCTCAGCGATGCGGTTGACGTCGAGCAGAGGCAGAGTGCTCTGGCTGACCCCAGCCGCGTGGATGCGCAGGCTCGGGACGTGCAGGTCATGCCACTGCAGCGCCGGCACCGGAATCTGCGCCTGGCCCAACGGCGCCCAGGTGTCGGCGATCAGCCCAGCAGCCAAGCCTGCTATGCGCAGAGCGAGGGTGGTCGACCAGGCATAGCTCTCGTAGAGCGTCGGCCCCTGTCCAGCCAGATAGAAGACGTGCAGCACACCGTGGCCGGGGCGCACGAAGCTCGACCCCTGCAGGCGCTCGATGGCCTGTCGGCCCAGCTCCAGCTCGGGTTGATAGCTGAGCATGCGGGAATAGATGGTCTGTGCCTCGGAGAAGTCGAGACTGGCCTCGCGCAGCACGGCCTGCAGGTAGGCTCCCACAGCCAGGCGTCGGTAGTGCGAGCGTGGCTGGTAGCCGACTTCTTTGCCGCGCTCCGACGCGAGCACCCGATCCTGGACCTCACCGATCTGCAGAGCGTAGGCGTAGGCGTCGGTGCCTCCTGCTACCAGCTCGGCCAGGCACAGCATCACACGTACCAGCACATGCTCGTAGTCCGCCCCCTCATACTCGATAAAGGTATCGTCACTGAAGGCGGCGCCGAAGTAGCCGAGCACGCTGCCCGAGAACCGGTCGTCCAGCTCGTCGCGGCAGCGCCGCAGAATCTCGATAGCACGTTCCGGTTGATTTGCCGTCAAGAGCATTATGCTCTTCTCGAGCTCGTACAACAGGGTGTCTCCATCGGAAACGTCTCCATCTCCGATCAGCGCATCGATCTCGGCTTCGGCTTCGTCGTAGGAACCCTGAAGGTACGCCACGCGGAAGCCCGCCAACCGCTGGTTGTAGGTCGCGCAGCCACTGCTCAGCAGCAGGCCGAGCAGTGCCAGGCACGACAAGTAGGGCCCCCTGTTAACGGGTATACTCCTTACTGACCTTCGAAGTCTTCTTGGCGACGATCAGGCCCGTGTCACAGCTGACCATCTCGAGCGTCAGCAGGTAGTTGCGCTGTGAGACCCCCTCGCCTTCGGTCGAGGCCGAGGTGTACTTGGAGAAGATCAGGTAATCGGGGGCGATGCCGTTCTGGCGCAACTCGGCCAGGAAACGTCCCCGACCGTCGCGCAGGAATAGACTCTCAGGGCGTTGGCCGGTCTCACGCAACGCCGCGTCGACGTAGCGGCGGCTGACGTTGGTAAACACGTCGGAGTCGACCAACACCGTGTCGATCATCTCATAGGTCGACTCCGTGATGTCGCCGAGCTCTTCAACGCTGCGGTTTTCGACGCCAACGAAGGCCACTACGGCCCGGCCTTCAGTTTGTACCCGGGGTGCTTCCTCGTCGAGCAGCTTGCGGGTGGTTTCGGCGATCAGGCGTTCGTAGGTTGCTGACCCGGCCCGGCGCGATCCGACCAGGTCGCCCTCGCCCTCGGTCTTGATGCGGCCGCTGGGCGAAGCACAGCCGACGGCGAACCCAGCCAACAGGCAATAGAGTGCGGTGCGATGCACGAGAGATCCTCACAGTCCAGGGGGCAGTTGGGGAGCCGGTTGTTGGAAGCCAGACCGGCCCGGTGTATTCACGTCTACAGAGCTGACTCTCACTGTTTGCTGTAATCGAGCACCTTGACGGTCTGGTTCCCGAAGCTGTCGGTCGCGACGATGGTGACCATCAAGTCGGCCGGCAATCGCACAACCGTCTCCCAGCTCATGTCCGCAGCGACCGGCACAGGCTTGCCGTTGACGGTGACGCGGGTGTCGTGGCTGTCGACGCTGCCCCCGACCACGACCTTCGAGCGGGCCTCCACCTGCGGAGGCGTCGAGTCTACGGCTACCAGAATGCCGTGCCGGGAGACCTGGCCGAGGGCATCTTCAACACGCGCGGTGATCGGCACGCTGGAGCCCTCATCGAGGATCAGCGTCGCGACGAAACGACCGCTTGCCGCATCCGGCACAGCTGGCACGCCATTGACGTCAACCCGCAGCGCGCCCTCGCCGCTTGCCTGCACAAGCACCTCAGCCTGGCGGAAGACCAGGCGGCTCCCGTCACGGGGCGTCAGAATCAGCACGCGCGGGGGTTGGCGCGGATTCCGCGGGCGCAGGTCACGGGTCTCCGTAGGGTCTGTGATGCCTGGCAAAACAGTGCGCGGGGCGCTGGTATTGGTGGCACAGCCTGCCGCCAGCGCGGCCATCAAACTCAGCAGGAAAAGACGTGGCATAGTGGATGTCCTCTGTGGTTCGGCGCTACCGCCGCAGACCGTCTTGGTGCAAGTACCGTGCCGCGGGCCAGGGCCTGGTGCTTCCGCTCAGATCTCGCCCGTCTGCACCTTCCACAGACCCGCATAGACCCCGCCCGCAGCCAGCAGCTCTTCGTGCCGGCCCGCCTCACTCAGCACCCCGTCTTGCAGGACGTAGATTGTGTCAGCATGGCGCACTGTCGAGAGCCTGTGGGCAATCACCAGTGTGGTCCGTCCCTCGGCGATCCGTCGCATCGAACGTTGGATCGCTGCCTCGGTCTCGTTGTCCACTGCAGAGGTCGCCTCGTCGAGAATGAGAATCGGCGGGTCCTTCAGCACGGCGCGTGCGATCGACAACCGTTGGCGCTGCCCCCCGGACAACTTCTGTCCACGTTCCCCGACGATGGTCTCGTAGCCGTTCTTCAATCCCAGAATGAAATCGTGGGCCTCGGCGGCGCGTGCCGCCTGTTCGATCTCTTCCTGGGTCGCTCCACGGCTGCCATAGGCGATGTTGTCGCGCACCGTCCCATAGAACAGAAAGACATCCTGGCTGACCAGGCCGATGGCTCCTCGCAGGTCGGTCAGCCGCAGCTCACGGATGTCTACACCGTCGAGCAAGATCCGGCCCGAGCCGACGTCGTAGAAGCGCAGCAGCAACTTGACCAGCGTGCTCTTCCCTGACCCCGTCGGCCCGACGATAGCCGTTGTCCGGCCCGCGGGCACTTCGAGGTCGAGGCCCGAGAGGATGGGCAGCTCCGGATGGTAGGCGAATCCGACCTGTTCGTAGCGCAGCTCCGCCCGCATCTCTTCGCGCTTCAGCGGCAGCTCTCCGGAGACGATGCGGGCCGGCGTGTCGAGCAGGTTCAGCACTCGAGCCGCGGACGCCATCGCCCGCTGGTAGAGGTCGAAGGTGGACCCGAGCCGCGTCAACGGCCACAACAGCCGTTGGGTCAAGAACACCATCACGCTGAACACGCCCACCGCCAGCTCGCCTTCGCTGCACAACCAACCGCCGTACACCAACGTGGCCGTAAAGCCGAACACGATCACCATCCGGATCAACGGTGAAAAAGCGCTGCTCAGGCGGATGGCCAGCTGGTTGCTGGCCTGATAGCGCAGACTCTCGGCGCGCACCCGTTCGACTTCGAAGTCCTCGCTGGTGAAGCTCTTGATGGTGCCGATGCCGCCGAGGTTGTTGGATAGCTGCGCGTTGATCGCCCCAACCCGCTCACGAACTTCTGCATAGCGCGGCGCGATGCGTTTCTGGAAGCGGAACGAGCCCCACAGGATCAGAGGCACGGGCAGGAAGGACAAGACGGCCACACCAGGCGCGAGCAGGAAGAAGAACAGCCCCACACCGACCACGGTGGTAGCCACTTGCAGGATGCTGTTGGCTCCGCCATCGAGGAAACGCTCGAGCTGGTTGACGTCGTCGTTCAGGATGGCCATCACCAGGCCCGTGCTGCGGTCTTCGAACCAGGCCATCTCGAGTGTCTGCACGTGCCGGTAGCCATCGACCCGCAGCTCGTGTTGCAGGGTCTGCGCGAGATTGCGCCAGTAGACGGCGTAGGCGTATTCGAAACCCGATTCCAGGCCCCAGACCAGGACTGTGATCACGGCCAGAATGGTCAACTGGGCCAGGGGATCCACGAACCCGAGCCCTGCGAGCAGAGCCTGGTCTTTCTGCACCAGCGTATCGACAGCAGCGCCGATCAGCAGGGGCGGGGCCAGGTCGAAGACTTTGTTGAGGATGCTGCAGAGGCTCGCCAACACGAAGCGGCCGCGATGCTTGCGGCCGTAGCGCAGCAGACGAGCCAACGGGTGCTGGCTCATGCGGGGCTTCCGAAGCGGGGCCGCTCGTCGAGCTCCCCGATCCAGTCGAGCAGGCGCCAATCGAGCCAGCGTCGGTCGGGATCCTGCTCTCCCCGCGAGATGAAACCCAGATGACCGCCCTTGTCGAGCATCTCCAGCTGCACGCAGGCCGGCAGCCGAGATTCCTCCAAAGGATCGGGGGGAATCAGCGGGTCATCGCGCGTGGCCAGTACCAGGGTGGGCAGGCGGATCGCGGGCAAGAATCTGCGGCAGCTGGCCTGGCGGTAATAGTCTTGGGCCGAGCCGAAGCCGCCCAACGGCGCAGTGAAGCGTTCATCGAAAGTGATGAACGAACGGGGAGGCCGCGACCAGCGCACGCGTCGGGCTTCCTCGAGATTGCTCCGGTTGTCCGCCAGCATCTTGCGCAGATAGGTCAAAAAGTGCCTGCGGTAGGCGCGGTTCTCGGAGCTCTCCATGTGCAGCACCGTTCTCTCCAGATCGACCGGAGGATTGACCGCGGCGATGCTGTCGAGCCGAAAACAAGCCTGCTTGCCCAGCTCACCGGCCAGCTTCAGCACGATGTTGCCCCCCATCGAGAAGCCGATCGCCGTGACGGGCGAACCCGGGCACAGCTGGTCGACCAGGCGCAACAAGGGCGGCAGATCGCCGGACATGCCGGCATGGTAGGGACGCCGCGACAAACCCGTGGCCGCGCCGGAGCAACGCATGTCCAGCCGGAAGGTGCGGTACCCGTGTTTGTTCAGACGCGCCCCCACCCGGCGCATGTAGACACTCTGGTGGGAGCCTCCGAGCCCGTGGACCATGACCGCCACCCGGCGCCCGGTCTGCCAGGTATCAGGACGGTCGTCGTGGGCGATGGTCCGGTCGCCGTCGTCGAGCTCGATGACATGCTGCAGCGTGTCGCATGTCGGCTGCCCTGCACCGAACATGCCCGCCAGGGTCTGGAGATGCCCATTCCACAGAAGAGGGTGAGGATCAAACGGGGGAAAGGGCTGATGCTGGCGCATCCGGTCCTCCGAGCTGCCGCGTTTCGCTGAAGATCTTATGACGCACTCGCTCACATTTCCAGTCCTCTTGCGCGAGCGGCTCAAGGTCGGCTATGGTGTGGAAGCCCAGTGCGTTCAAGGAAGGCCCTTTGAGCCAACCGTACGACGACTTCCTCGGTCGGGAGCTGTTCGGCTTCACGCTTGTCGAGATGCTTGGCGAGGGCGCTCTGGGAGCGGTCTTCCGCGCCGAGAAAGGCACCCGCCAGCTCGCCGTCAGGGTGTTGCCCGCCAGCTTCGCCACTGCTGAAGCGATGACCGCGCAGATCATCGAGCAGGCTCGCACGCTCGGCGGGCTGAAACATCCGAACCTGCTGCACATCTACAAGATCTTTCAAGCGAAGCAGCATCTGTGTTTGACGATGCGCTTCGCCGACGGCGGCTCTTTGCGCGAGCGGTTGGCCCGCGACGGTGCGGTCGATGCCGAGCGGGCGGCGCGCTGGACACGGCAGATCGCCGAGGGACTCCAGGCGGCAGCCGAGGCGGGCATCCATCACGGCGACCTGAACCCGGGGAATGTGCTGTTGAGCCGCCGCGATCGAGTCATGCTGGTCAACTTCGGTTTGGCCGCGCCGTGCAGGATCTCAGCCAGCCGCACGCTGCTGGGCGACCCCGGATACATGTCTCCGGAACGTTGCCGCGAAGACGCTCCACCGGACGCAGTTTCCGATCTGTACTCGCTGGGATGCCTGCTCTACGAGATGCTGAACGGGCGGCCGGCCTTTGTCGATGCCAGCCCCGGAGACGTGATGGTCAAGCAGCTGTTCGAGGCGCCGGCCCACCTCGAATGCACGGATGTCCCGCTGACCCTGGTCGACATCCTCGACCGACTGCTGAAGAAGGATCCCGCCGAGCGGCTTGGTGATCCATCAGCCTTGCTGGCCGAGCTCGCCCGGCTGCGCGCCTCGTCGGAGGCGGTCAGTGCCTCGAGCGGCCTTCCGGTAACGGTCGGGCCGGGGGCTGCGATCCCTCCGCCCGAAGGGGAAGCCTTCTCGTTCAACGATTCCTCAGTGCAGCTCGAGGTCTCCGATGCCGCGGTCTACCAGCGCGACCTTCCCGAGCTGCGTCTGCCAGCTGAGCCCGAGGTCGGGCCGATCTTGCTAGAGCCCTCCGACGGGGACATCGATCTCTTCGAGCCTGAGGCCGCGAGCGCTGCGCTGCGTGACCCGGTCGCTCCCAGTGCCTCGGTCACCGCGCCGGTCGCCCCGCCTTCGGCACCGGCCAGCTCGCAAGTGCGGCGCCGCAGCCGCAGATTGAAGAAGAGCGGCCGCGTGCAGACCTCCACGCCTCCCGACAAGCTGGTGCTTGGGCTGCCACCGGCCATTCTGGCGCTGATCGCCGTGCTGATGCTCGGCTTGCTGGCCGTGCTGGGGTGGATGGTGCTCGGCTAGGAGGGGATCCGGCGCGGAGACAAGCCATGAGGTGGCGCACGGTCGGGCTGCTCGCGCTGATTGTCCTGCCTTCGGCCGCCATCGTGCTGCGCGTGCACGACTTCGGTCTGCCTCCCTTCGAAGACGCGGCGATGCTGCTGCGCTACGCCCAGCACCTCGCCACGGGAGAGGGTTTCGTCTGGAATCCCGGCGAGCTCCCGCTGGATGGAGCGACCGACTTCCTGTTCCTGGTGATGGTCGCGGCGGTCTCCAAGACAGGACTGGCCGCGTTGCATTCGGCGCGTCTATGGGCCGCGTTTGCGCACCTGACAACGTTGTGGCTGATCCTGCGTGTGCGGCTCCCCCGATCGGCTGCGCAGTGGCTGCCCGCTCTGCTCGCCGCCTACCTGGCGCTCGGCCCCGCGCCGCTGTATCTGCAGGCCGGTTTCGGGACGCCCGTGTTCGCCCTGGCAGGGCTCTTGTGTTTCCGGGCCTACCTGAATCTGCTGCCAACGGGAGGGGGCCCCGAGCGGGGGGAGCTGGTCTTCGCACTGTATGGCTTGCTGGCAGGTCTGATCAGGCCCGAAGGGGTGCTGCTGGCCGGCATTCTGCTGCTGACCCTGGTGGGGGCGCGGCCCTGGAAACTGGCCCGGCGCGCGCTCAGCAGCTTCGGCCTGGTCTTCGGCCTGCTGGGAGGAAGCTACTTCGGCTGGCATTGGTGGACCTTCGGTTTCCCCCTGCCCCACGCGTTCTATGTCAACGGAGGCGGCCTCTACCTGCACAGCCTGGGGGCCGCCGCCCGCAACACGCTGCTGCTCGGGTTTCCGCTCTGGCCGGTGTTTCTGTGGGGTGTCTGCACGCCGCACCTGCGTCGCCAGAGCCTGCTTGTGTTGGTCCCGGTCGCGGGCTTCGTCGGAGTGTGGGTACTGCTCTCCAATGCGATGAATTTCGCCATGCGCTTCCAATACGTGGTCTTGCCGATCCTCTTGCTGGGCTGCGCACCGATCCTGTCCGAGCTTCTGCGGACTTCTCTGGCCAGCCGCTGGCGGCGACGCCTCGCACTCGGGCTGGCCCTGCTGGCGCTCGCGGGGCAGGTGGTGCGCTATCATTCTCGGCCGCGCCTGTTTGCCGACGGGCGTGCCCGCCTGGGGCAGGCCCTGGCAGGTTTCGCCGCGCAGGGCCACACGATGGCGGTGACCGAGGCCGGGAACCTGCCCTTCTTCAGCGGCTGGAGAGCCATCGACTGCGGGGGCCGGCACGACCAGCATATCGCTCATAGCGGAGCGCTGACCAGCGCCTACCTGGACCGCAACGCCCCCGCATTGATCATGCTACACGACGACGGATCCGACAGTCGCGAGTCGCGTTGGGCTGCCATGGTCGATGTGCTGGAAGGCTACGCCGAACAGCGCGGCTACCAGCTGATCGCGCGCTACGGCAGGGTCCCGAACAACACGCATGCCTACTACCTGCGTGGGGATCTGGCCGACTTCGCCGCTCTTCGTGATGTGGTCCTTCGCACGCCCTACGCCTGGTACTGGGACGGCCGGATGGCGGAGAACTTTGCCGGTCCGGGCCCTTAGGGTTCCCGTTGCTGCCTCCTGGCGTGCAGGTGCCCCCCTCGACGAAATGCCCCACCTTGAGTTACTCTGCCGAAACAGTGGAGCCACCTCGGAGGTCATCATGAACAAGGACAAGCTGTTCGGTAGCGTAGTGATCCAGCGCGGCTGGGTCAGCGCAACCGATGTCCTGCTCGCCCTGAATGTTCAGGTGAAGTTGAAGCGCGTGTTCGGACGCAAGCTGTGCCTGGGAGAGATCCTCTACATCCGGGGCCTGGTCAACGAACAGCAGCTGAAGACGGCCGTCCGCTCCTTGACCAACCCCGGCGCTGAAGAAGCCGACGCCGGCAATGAGACCTCATCGACAGTCGCGCTGCTCGGAGAGGTTTTGATCGAGTTGGGCTACGCCACCCACCTGGAGGTGCTCGCGAGTCTGGACATCCAAGCCAGCGAGGTGAAACAGGGCAAGAAGAAGAGGCTGATCGGAGCGATCCTGTTCGAACGAGAGTCCATCACCCAGGCCCAACTCAAACACGCCATCGAGGTGTCGAAGAGATGGAACCAGCCGCCGTCCTGACTGCCCTGGCGGGGCTACGGAGCGGGTGCGATGGTCGAGCGCTGCCTCAAGCAGGCGCTTGCGCCCCCAGTCACTGCCCCAGCAGCACCGCGAGCGGCGAGGTCTCAGGGAATCTGGCGGCAGGCAGCGACGTTGCCCGGTACACCCATGTGGACGGACTCGCCTCGCACCGCTTCGTTGAAGGCTCGGAGTTGAGCCTGATGGTCCAAGAACTGGCGGACTTCTTCTCGTCGAGCAATGTGATCGCGTCGAGGACCCTCGCTCCACGCACCGTTGTTGCCCGGATGGTTCCCCCGACCGGATGGTAGCGCGACTGCACGCGCCCGCGGACGCGACCGTCCTGATAGCGGATGCGGACATCGAGCGACTGGGCCAACAAGGCAACCCAATCCGTATGGCCCACGGCGACCTCAACACCTCGCTCGGGGCAGTAGCGCTCCCCTTCGCCGGGCCGTGGACCAGGGCTGAACCGAACGCTCACGGACAGCTCGATACCGCCGACCAGGCTGAAGCTGTCGACAGACACCTGGCTGGAGCGCAGCTCTGCGCGCACACGGTGGATCGAGTCCCGCCGCAGGTACACGCGCCGGCCGCCGATCATGACAGCGTTGTAGGCCGAGCCCATGCTCTCCTGCAATGCTGTGGTCAGGTCCGTCGAGCCGTCCAGGGGTCCGGCCTTGCAGTCTTCGGCGTTGGTGCCGGACAGGCCCGTGAAACGACAGCTGCTGCCGACCACCAGCTGGGGAGTTTCGCCGTCCCACTCCAAGCTGAGCAAGGCTCCCGAGCGAGAGAGCACATCGAGGGTCGCGTCGCAACGAACCTTCAGAGAGGGTTTGAGCTTCTGCCAGCGCACTGCAGCCTG
Source organism: Planctomycetota bacterium (assembly GCA_029260765.1). GTDB lineage: Bacteria > Planctomycetota > J058 > JAJDCP01 > JAJDCP01 > JAJDCP01. Next base: position 12,481 of record JAJDCP010000048.1, on the reverse strand, counting down.
CAGGTTCGAGCTCACCCGGGTTCTTCCCTGCCCGATGCGCCAGATCTTATTGGACATGACCACCTCCTCGCGACATTCCGCCTGCTGCGGGTTACTGTTGCGAACCCCCGGATTCCCATCTGTTACCCAGAAGAACCGTGAAATAGCCCGCAGACCGCTCCCTACCTCAAAGACACCTCAATACGGTTTGGAGAAGTGCAAGATCTGTGCCCGGGTCCGCGCCCGGCAAGCTCTCGCAGGGGCCATTGCTGGCGCGAGTCTCGGCCTGTAGGCTGGAAGGCTCAGGCAAAGACCCGGATCCGGGCGCTACGGTGCCCTCAGGAGCAAGACTTGGAGCTCTCCCGCTGGGCCGCAGTAGACGCCCCCCTGAGCGGCTTGTTCTGCGACCGGGCCCAGATCATACGTCGCCCCGGATGGGTGCAGGTCGTCAGCGAGGACCTGCACCTCGCGGCCCGCAACGAGGTGCTCTGGTCGGTCGTGGATACAGCGGAGATCGAGGCAACCATCGACCGCACCATCGCGACCTACCGCGCCATCGGCACCCCCTTCAAGTGGAGCCTGCCCCAGGGAAGCCAGCCGCTCGACCTCGGCACGCGCTTGCGGGAGAGAGGCTTCAGCGGATGGCAGGTCCGGGCGATGGCCTGCGCTGCGGACCACCCCATCGAAGCCCGGCCCAGCGTGCGGACACACGCGCTGGAGCTTGCGAACCTCGAGGAATTCGTCGCCCTGTCAAATCAGGGCTGGGATGTCGCGCCCTCGCTACATACACGCTTCTGCCTGGAGCATCGCCGGGGTCTCCGCAGCGGCCGCTTGATCGGTGTGCTGGCCTTCAGCCACGGAGAAGCCGTCGGAACCGCTTCGGCGATCGTCAGCGGCACACGGGGCTATCTGGCGGGCGGGCAGGTTCTGCCGCGGGCACGGGGACAAGGGATCTACCGTGCCCTGTTGCGGTCTCGGCTGCACGCTCTGGCCGCGCGCGGCGTGCGCGAAGTCGTGACCCTGGCGCGCGAGCAGACCTCGGCTCCGATCCTGGCGAAGTTGGGATTCCGCACTCTGTTCAACTACCAGATCTACCAACGGGACGCCGACGGCTGAGCGCGATCTGCGCAGCCTCTCGAGCCCCGCTGCGCATCGGCCCCGCATCCGCTACAATGGCCCGAAAAACACAGGACACCCGATGGTCTCCAAACTGGTCGTCTACGGCTTTCCCAGCCGCTACGGGGGCGCCGGCAACGAGCTGCTGCACCAGATCACCGTCTGGTTGAAGCTCGGCATTCAGCTGCACATCATTCCCGCCAACACCCGCTACCGTGGCGACAAGCTCAAAGACAAGTTGCTGGCGCAGGGCATAACCATCGAAGCCGAGAACGACATCTCCTGCATAGAGCCCGGCGACCCGGTGATCGGCTTCTGCGATGACGGCTTCCTCGACAACATCGAGCGGATCCACACCCGCAGTGAGAACACGATCTACGTCAACTGCATGACCTGGCTGTTCAAGCGCGAAAAGCGGGCCATGCGCGACGGCAGGATCCGCATGTTCCTCTACCAGAACGACTCCGTGCGGCAGCAGAACATGCCGGTCCTGCGCGCATTGAACTCCAACCCGCGGGTACGTTTCCACACCTTCAAGCCCTACTTCGACGCCCACCAGTTTCCCTGGGTGCCCGAACGCGATCCCGAGAGCACCGGCGTCGGACGCATCTCCCGTCAGGACCCGGACAAGTTCTCTGCCTGGACTCTGCACATCTATGAATACATGGTCAGCCCCAAACCCAAGGCCGGTCTGTTCCTGGGCTTCGACAAGCGCAGCGAGGCCAAGATCGGCAAGCCGCCCGCCTGGATCCGCACCGCCCACGACCACCGCAGCGTCTCGCAACAGGAATTCTACCGCCACTGCGGCATCGTGCTGCAGCCGATGGACACCACCGAAAACTGGCCACGGGTCGGATTCGAGGCGATGTCCAGCGGCAGTGTGCTGGTCGTCGACAAGCGCGGGGGCTGGCAACAGATGATCGAGCACGGCAAGACCGGCTGGTTGTGCAGCAACCCACGCGAGTTCATCTATTACGCTTCCAAGATGGCCTTTGAGCCCGAGCTGCGGGACCGCATCGCCGCCGCCGCCCGCGAACGCTGCCGCGAGCTGTGCAGCCTCGAGAGCTCCCTGGCGAGCTGGCAGGAAGTCTTTGCGGAGTTGGATTCATGAGCCGCCATGACCTGCGCGACATGACCTTCTGCATCCCGGTCAAGATCGACAGCGAAGACCGCAAGCGCAACCTGCGGACCGCCGTGGCCTACCTGCTCAAGCATTTCGAGACAGAGATCGTAGTGCTCGAGGAAGGCGGCCCCGAGGTCGCTCCGATTCTCGGCCCGCTGCACAGGCAGATCGTCTACCAGCACGTGCCGAGCGATCCTGTCCACGACTGCTTCCACCGCACACGCCACGTGAACACGATGGTGCGCGAGCATGTACGCACCCCCTTGCTGTGCATCTACGATGCGGATGTACTGATGTATCCGCAGCAGTACCTCGAAGGGGTCGCGTTGCTGCGCTCGGGCTGTGACCTGGTCTACCCGTTCGACGGCCGCTTCTGGGACATCATCGAGCCCAATAAGCTGCTGGAGATCGTCAGCACGCTTGAGCTGGGCGACGTGACCCCGGCCATGTGCAACGGCATCTATCCGTACACCGCCGAACAACCTCTGTCCGTCGGCGCGTGCATCTTCTTCCGGCGGGAATCGTTCATCCGCGGAGGTATGGAGAACGAGCACTTCGTGTCCTGGGGCCCTGAAGATCAAGAGCTGCAGCATCGTTTCCTGACCCTGGGCTATCGCGTCGAGCGGGTGACCACCGGCAGCGTCTACCATCTGCACCACCAACTGAATGAAGGCAGCCGTTACCGCGCGGGCAACTTCGGGGAATTCGAGAAGGTGCGGGAAATGGAGAGCGAGCAACTGCGTGCCTACATCAAGACCTGGCCCTGGGTAGGTGGATGAAGCGCGGATTCACGGGATAACGCTTGCCCACAGGTCCGCCTCTGCTAGGATCGACGTGTTAAATCGTCTTTCTATATCCGGCGGCACTGCACGTTCGGGACATACTGGAGGAGAACTGGTGGCGGAACGCGCGACCCTGGTGGATTGGGCATTGCACTGGGAACAGGCAAGCCCCGACAAGGTGTACTTCACACAACCCATGGGCGATGGCGTCCTCAAAGAGCTGACCTGGAAACAGGCGCTCCACGAAGCGCGCCGTATGGCAGCCCACCTCAAATCTCTCGACCTGCCTGCCAAGAGCCACATCGCGCTGTGCTCGAAGAACTGCGCCTGGTGGATCATCGCCGATCTGGCCATCTGGCTGGCCGACCACATCTCGGTGCCCTTGTACCCCACGCTGACTGCTGAGACCACCCGCGCGATCCTCGAGCACTGCGAAGCGAAGCTGCTGTTCGTCGGCAAGCTCGACATGTGGACGGCGATGAAAGAGGGCGTACCCGAGGGTATGCCGCAGATCCGCTTCCCCCTGCATCCCAAGGATGCCGAGGGCGAAGACTGGGATGCGGTGATCGCGAAGCACGAGCCGCTCAAAGAGACTCCCAAGCGCACGCGCGAAGAGCTGGCCACGATCGTCTACACCTCAGGCAGCACCGGCATGCCCAAGGGTGTGATGCTCAGCTTCGGCGCGATGCTCGACGCCTCACTGGCGGTCGGGCGCGTCCTGAGTGTCACCGCTGATGACCGCATGCTGTCGTACCTGCCCCTGGCGCACGTTTTTGAGCGCTGGCTGGTCGAGTGTAGCTCCCTGGCAGCAGGCTTTCATGTGTTCTTCGCAGAGAGCCTCGATACCTTCTTGAAGGATCTGCAACGGGCGCGTCCGACCCTGTTCGTGTCGGTGCCGCGGCTGTGGCTCAAGTTCCAGATGGGCATCCTGAAAAAGATGCCGCCGAAGAAGCTCGACCTGTTCCTGAAGATTCCCATCCTTTCGTGGATCGTGCGGCGCAAGATCTTGAAGGCGCTCGGCCTGCAAGACGCGCGTTTCGCCGGCAGCGGCTCGGCCCCGATTCCTCCGGAGCTGATCACGTGGTACCGCAAGCTGGGCCTCGAGCTGCTCGAAGGCTATGGCATGAGCGAGAATTTCGCCTACTCGCATATGACCAAGCCTGGCCATGCACGCCCCGGTTACGTCGGCGAATGCTGGGACGGTGTCGAGCACCGCATCAGCTCTGCGGGCGAGGTGCAGGTCAAGAGCCCGGCGACCATGATGGGCTACTACAAGCTGCCCGAGAAGACCGAAGAGGTGATCACCGAAGACGGCTACTTGTGCACCGGTGACCGCGGAGAGATCGACGCGGACGGGCGTCTGAAGCTGACCGGCCGGGTCAAAGAGCTGTTCAAGACCAGCAAGGGCAAGTACGTGGCGCCGGCGCCGATCGAGAACAAGCTGGTCGGCCACCCGGCCATCGAGCAGGTGTGCGTCGGCGGCTCCGGCTATCCTGCGCCCCATGCGCTGGTGATGCTGTCGGATGACGCCCGCAAAGAGATGGCGGATCCGGCCGCCAAAGCGACTCTCGACGCCTCGCTGCAAGAGCATCTTGCGACGATCAACAAACAGCTCGACCACCACGAAATGCTGCAGTTCCTGGCCGTGGTCAAAGACAGCTGGCAGATCGAGAACGGCTTCCTGACCCCGACCATGAAGATCAAACGCCAGACCGTTGAAGACACCTACACCAGTCTGTCCGACGAGTGGTACGCCACCAAGAAGAAGGTCGTCTGGCAGGCCTGAGTCCGGTTCGCATACCGCAGAAACGGCGCCCTTTGCAGGCGCCGTTTTGCATTGTGGGAACCAGGCAGCGTGCGCGACCGTTTTTCGGGGAGGACACACACCGGAGATTCCATGACCCGGCTCCTGGCTCTGTTGGCAGCGGTGTCGGTCTGCGGATGCAGCACCGAAAGTGATCAAGGCGGACTGCGCGGCTCGCTACTGTTGACGGGCTCGAGCACGGTGGCCCCGCTGGCCGCAGAGATCGCCCAACGCTTCGAGCAGCTGCATCCCCAGGTGCGCATCGACGTGCAGACGGGGGGCTCTTCGCAGGGCATCCGCGACCTGCTGGTCGGCAACGCCGATATCGCGATGGCCTCGCGCGCGTTGCATCCCGAAGAGAGCACCCTGATGACCCACCCGCTGGCCCTCGACGGCGTCTGCCTGATCGTCCACGCCTCGAATCCGGTCAGCAGCCTCGACGACGAGCAGGTGGCGGCGATCTATCGCGGCCAGCTCGGCGACTGGCAACAGGTCGGCGGCACAGCAGGGGCCATCGTGGTCACCCACAAGGCGGCCGGCCGCGGCACCCTCGAGGTCTTCTTGCAGTACTTTGGGCTGCAGGCTGAAGAGGTACAGGCCTCGCTGATCGTCGGCGACAACCAACACACCATCAAGACCGTGGCCGGCAATCCCCAGGCGCTCGCCTACGTCTCCATCGGCGCCGCCGTGGCTGAGCGGGAGCGTGGTGCTGCGATCAAGCTGCTGGCGGCGGGCGGGGTTTCCCCCAGCTCCGAGTCCGTCGCCAGCGGGCTTTTTCCCATCTGTCGGCGCCTGTATCTGCTGACGGCGGGCGCGCCCCAGGGCCTGGCCCGGGAGTTTCTCGAGTTCGCGCGCTCAGCTGCGGTGGCAGACTTGGTGGAAGGCCAGACCTTTGTGCCCATCGCGCACTGAGAGCTGGCTGGTCTGGAGCCTGCGCGGCTGCGCCCTGGTGTCCGCCAGCCTGGTGCTGGGCGTGCTGCTCTTTACCCTGGTGGAGGCCTGGCCAGCCCTCGATACGCGGCTGCTCAGCGATACTCGTTGGCAGCCGAGCGCCGCCTCCCCCCAGTTCGGCACGCTGCCATTGCTGGCTGGTTCGCTGCTGGTCTCTGCGGGCGCCCTGGCGGTCGCGGCCCCGATCGGCCTGCTGGCGGCATTGTTCGCGCGCTTCTACGCCCCACGGCGGCTGGCCGGCGCGTTCCGACGGCTGCTCGAGCTGCTGGCCGGGGTGCCCTCGGTGCTGTTTGGATTCTGGGGACTGGTCGAGCTGGTGCCGCGCATCAACCGCCTGCATCCTCCCGGCCAGAGTCTGCTCGCGGGCAGCCTGGTGCTCGCACTGATGGTGCTGCCCACGATCGCCTTGACGGCCGACGCAGCCTTGGCCAACGTGCCGCGCGCGCAGCTACGGGCCGCCGCCTCGTTGGGCATGGGACCTTGGGCCAGCCTGCGCGGTGTGATCCTGCCCCAGGCCCGCGCCGGCATCGCCAGCGGCCTGGTGCTTGCCACGACCCGGGCGCTGGGAGAAACGATGGCGGTGCTGATGGTGTGCGGGAATGTCGTGCAGCTGCCGGGAAGTCCCTTCGATGCTGTGCGCACCGTGACCGCCAACATCGCGCTCGAGATGGGCTATGCCGGCGAGGAACACCGGGCGGCGTTGTTCGCCAGCGGGCTGCTCTTGCTGCTGTTGATCGCGGCCAGTCTCGGCCTGTTGGAGTTGCGCAAGAGGCCTGCCGATGCTTGAGAGCCGCCTGCGAACACCGACGCGCTTCGGCGAGCAGCTGATGCGGGGCGCCTGTTGGGGCGCGGCTCTGGCGGTGGTGGCGGTGTTCGGCTGGCTGCTGATCGATGTACTGGGCCGGGGAGCCAGGCTGCTGAGCTGGCCGCTGCTGCTCGAACCCAGCCGAGATGCGGGACGCGCCGGTGGCCTGGCTGGCGTGCTGGTCGCCACCCTGTTGCTGCTGCTGGTGTGCCTGGTCGTGGCGCTACCGCTCGGCATCGGCACGGCCGTCTACCTGTCCGAGCTGGCTCCCGACGGCAGCAGCTTCCGTCGGCTGGTGCGGCGCAGCCTGGACCTGCTCGCCAGCGTCCCTTCGATCATCTTCGGTCTGTTCGGCATGGTCGTCTTCTGTCGGCTGTTGGGTATGGGCTACTCGATCCTGGCGGGGGGCCTGACGCTGGCCTGCATGGTGCTCCCTCTGCTTGTGCAGACCAGCTACGCAGGCCTGCGGGCCGTGCCCGTCAGTCAGCGCCGCGCGGCGGCCGCCCTGGGTCTGAGCCGGATCACCACCCTGCGCTCGGTGGTGCTGCCGGCCGCCCGGCGCAGCATAGTGGTCGGGACGATGCTCGCGAGCGCCCGCGCGCTCGCGGAGACCGCCGCTTTGATCTTCACCAGCGGCTACGTCAGCCGGATGCCACGCTCCTTGTTCGACGCGGGCCGAAGCCTGTCGGTACACATCTACGATCTGGCGCTGCACGTCCCCGGAGGGGAGGACCGCGCCCACGCCAGCGCCTGCGTGCTGCTGCTGTTGCTACTGGCGATCAATGGCACGGCCCACGCCCTGGCGCGCTCCGGAGGCTCGCGATGACCCGCACGGTTGTAGGGCTCAAACAGCACGTCGTGGAGGTCGACGACTTGCACGTCAGCTATGGAGGGAAGCAGGCCCTGGCCGGTGTGAACCTGCGCCTGCAGCGTGGGCACATCACCGCGCTGGTCGGCCCCTCTGGCTGCGGCAAGAGCACCTTCCTCAGCTGCCTCAACCGGCTGACAGATCTGGTGCCCGGCTGCGAAGTTGCAGGCCGCCTGCGGGTCGATGGCCGCGACCTGCGCGCGCCCGACTGCGACGTGCAGGCCTTGCGCCGCAGCGTCGGGATGGTCAGCCAACAGCCCGATCCCTTTCCCTTTTCGATCCGGAGGAATTTCCATCTACCGCTGCGCGAGGCCGGCCTGGGGCGTGCTGCCTGTGAGCGCGCCATGCAACAGGCTCTCGCAGAGGTGGGGCTCTGGGAGGAGGTCCGCGCGCGGCTCGCGAGCAACGCCCATTCCCTGTCCGGCGGACAACAGCAACGTTTGTGTATCGCTCGAGCGTTGGCCCTGCAACCCCGGGTGATTCTGTTCGATGAGCCCTGCAGCGCGCTCGATCCTCTGTCCAGCGCGGTCGTCGAGCAGCACATAGCATCGCTGCGCGGCCGGGTGAGCGTGGTGATCGCGACCCACAACCTGGCCCAGGCGCGGCGCATCGCCGATGAGCTGGTGGTCTTCTGGTTGCGGGATGGCGCAGGCCGCGTGATCGCCAGCGGTCCGAGCGAGGATCTGTTCGTGGCCGCCAGCGATCCGGATGCCCTGGCCTACCTGCAAGGCAGCCGCGGATAGGGCTGTCGCGAGCCCTTCCCGCAACGCCGCCCAAAGCTTGCCCAGCTCGTTGCGAGACGCTACAGTAGTCGATCTTCGGGCACAGCTTCCGGCCGTCTTGGGCCGGCGAAAGGACGCGCAGGTGTTCCGCATTCTGACTTCGTGCACGCTGGTGGCACTGTTCGCTTGTCTCGGTTGCAGCGCAGGTTCGTCGGGCTCATCCGGCACGTCGGGCTCCGGCACAGCCAGCGGCAACTCCGGCAACGCCGCGACCGGCAATACCCCGGCAGGCAATACGGGCAACACCGCCGCGCCGCCGGTGAGCGGAGTAGACTTCGTCGCTCTCGAAGCCGCGATGGAAGCCCGCAGGCAAGCCTACCTCAGCGGTTCCGTCTCGGGAGCCATTCCCGGCACCGAAGGCTACTACACGCAGATCGCCCGGCTCGACCTGAACACGGGTCCGCTCGATGTCACTCCGCTCGAGCACATGATGGACTTCATGGACCTGCGCAAGGACACGTCCGACTTCAAGGCCACCGCGCTGCTGCGCCTGATGCTCAAGCATGCGCAGCACCCGCTGCTGCCCGCGGCCACGCGCGACCGGGCCCGCGACTCGCTGTTGGAATTCAAGTGGTGGATCGACGAACCAGGCACTGACGAGATGGTCTATTGGTCGGAGAACCACTACATCATGTTCTGCGCCGGAGGCTACCTGGCCGGGCAGCTGTATCCACAGGAGGTCTTCTCAAACAGCGGTCTGACCGGCAGCCAGATGCAGGCGAAGATGTTGCCGAAGATCATGCGTTGGCTCGACGAGCGCATGCGCTTCGGTCTGAATGAGTGGAATTCGCCCGTCTACTATCCCCACACCCTGGCACCGCTGCTGAACCTGGTCGACTTCGCCCCAGACGCCGCAGTGCGCGAGCAGGCCTCGATGGTCCTCGACCTGATGGTCTTCGATCTGGCCCGCTTGACCCAGAACGGCAGCTTCGGTGTGACCGCCGGGCGCGTCTATGAAGAACACAAATGGAGCGGACGCAGCCAGTCGCTCGGCGACTTCATCGAGATCCTGTTCGGCACCCGGGGCTACTGGCGTGGACGCGACTCGACTTCGGCGACCTGCTTCGCCACCTCGACCTACAAGGTTCCCCACGTGCTGCTCGGTCTCGGCGTGCACGCCCCGGACCACAGCGTCGACCGCTCCAGGGTGAGCCTGGGCTTCTCCGAGGCCGCCGCCCAGGGTGTCGGCATGCAGACTCTCGAGGACGGGCTCGCCTGGTGGACCCGGGGCGCCTACATGGCCCCAGACGTGATCGTGCTGACGCGCGACATGTGCAACGCCTGGGACCTCTGGCACTACCCGTACTTCCAGCCGTTGCAGCTGCTGAGCTGGGTGCCCGACAGCCAACTCGCGGCGCTGAGCAACACGCTCTCGCCCCTGTCCGAAGGGTCTGTCCTGTCCACAGCGAAGACCTACACTTTCAGGAACCCGCACGCGATGCTGTCCAGCGTGCAGCGCTACCGCAAGGGCCAGGTCGGCTTCCAGCAGCACGCCTGGCAGGCGACCCTCGACATGGATGCGATGGTCTTCACCACCCAGCCGGGCATGGTCGGCCGGCAAGGCCCGGGCGAATGGACCGGTAGCGGTTCCCTGCCCCATATCATCCAGCAAGAGGATGTGGCGGCCATCCTCTACAACCCGCCCACCGCGCTGCGTGCGACCATACCTCCGCTGACCCATGCCTGGTTCCCGCAGCAGGGCTTTGATGAAGTGCAGCAGCAGGGAGACTGGACCTTTGGCCGCAAGGGCGAAGGCTACGTCGGCCTCTATTCGGCGCTGCCCACGCGCTGGCAGGGGCAGGGCACGCACACCGACATCGAGTTGATCGCCGACGGCTACCGCAACATCTGGCTGTGCCAGGTGGGCTGCCTGAGCGAAGACGGCAGCTTCGCCGACTTCATCGCCGCCCTGACGGGTGCCTCGATCACTGCCACAGGTGAGGGCTCGGGAGGCTTCGGCCAGACCCTGTCGGTCAGCTATGACGCTCCGGGCCTCGGACTGCTCGAGGTCGACTGGTCGGCCGCTGCCAAGCTGAACGGGCAGACCATCGACCTGGGCAACTACCCACGCTTCGAGAATGACTGGGCGACCCAGGCTCTGGGGGACACGCAGCTCAGCGTCGACTACGAAGGCGCAAACCTGAGCCACGATCTCAGCACCAAGACCCGCAGCGGTGATGGCCTTTGAGGGCTTGCGCCCACCTGTTGCTGCGCGCGCTCTTGGCTGGCCTGGGGCTGGCGGCTGCGGCCGCCTGGCTGAGCGCCGTGGGGTCCACGCACACGACACAATTTCTGCTTGTCTGGGGAGTCTTTTTCAGCCTGCTGGCGATGCTGGCGGGCCTGCTGGCGATGCCTCTCGGGCTGATAGTCGCGGGCGCTCTGCCGCGCAGCCGACGGGGAATCTGGGGACTGGGAGAAGGGCTGCTGCACGGCCTGCTGCTCGGCATGTTCGTGCCCGTCGTACGCGCGCTCGGCGGCTGGGCAGCCATCGCCTGCGGAGTGGCCGGGCTGCTGGCCTGGCAGCTGCTGCCTCCGGCTCGTGCCGAGGGCAAGCCGCTCGCAAGAAAACCGCTCATGGCCGCCAGCCTGCCTTTGCTGCTGGTCTGGGGCGGCCTGGCGTGGTGGAATCCCGAAGGCCGCTATGCCCAACGCTATCAGGAAAACCTGCTGCCCGCCGGACTCGATCTCGATGCAGCACACGCTGTGACGGAGCCTGACGCGCTCACCGACCGGGAGCTCGCCCGAGCCATCGCCCATACCTTCATGGAGGTCCACCCCCAGGCCCAACTGCGCTGGTCGTGGGAGGAGGCGGTGGCCGTCACAGGCCTGCAGGCCTACGGCCGCGCCACGGGGGACAGCCTGGCCTTCAGTTACACCCGTGCCTGGATCGATGCGCACTGCGAGCAGGCGCTGAGCGAGCCCCTCTGGGCCGACGCCGGTGCGCCCTTTCTGGCTGTGCTCGAGCTGCCGCCCAGCTACCGCCGCCCCGCCGACAGCCTGCTGCTCGGGCGCCTGGAGAGCTATCTGCGCCGCGATGCTCCACGCACCTCGCGGGGTACATACAGCCATGCCGGCCTGCTGCTCGCTGGTTGGCTGCCACCGGCTGCCTGGGTGGACAGCCTGGTGATGCACGGCCTGCCCCTCAACCGTTGGGATGCTGTGTGGGCGCAGGAACAAGCGGAGCTGCTCGGCACCAGCATGTTGGCGGCGCTGCAGGATGACGGCAGCGGGCTGCTGCGCCACGCGGCCTTCGAGTTGGCCGGGCACGAGCTCTTGCTACCTGTCGAGGACATGTTCTGGGCGCGAGGCAACGCCTGGGCGCTGGTGTTCCTGGTCGATCAGCTGGCGGATGCAGAGTCCAGCCGCCGGCCGGCTCGTCAGGAGCTGCGCCAGGGCCTGCAGCGTCTGGCCGCCGGCCTGCTCACCCAGCAGGATGCCGCCAGCGGTCTGTGGCGCAGCGACCTCGGCGGCGACCCCGCGGGCAATCCGCTGGAGACCAGCGCCAGCGCATTGATCGCCAGCGCCCTGGAGCGCGGCGCGGCCCGCGGGCTGCTCGAGGCCGAGCCCGCACGGGCGGCGGCGGCCCGCGCCCGCAGAGGCCTGCGGCAGCTGTTGCAATGGCAGCAGGGGCGCCCGCTGCTGCCGAACACGTCCACGGGCACCCACCCAGGTTTCCGGGCCTATTACCGCGCTGTTCCGATGGCCAGCAACGTCTCCCACGGGGTGGGTGCGATGTTGCTGCTGCTGTGTCCGGAGGAGTGACGGGGCGGGTCGCCCGAAGATCTCGCAGCCTTCCGAATTCGTTCAACGGCCGCCGGGCTCGGGTTCGGGTTCGGGTTCGGTCGACGCCTTCGAACTGCTGAGAACCGCCTGTAGCCTCGATCTATCACCAGGGCGCTCTGCGAGCGCCAACGATGATCGATCCGTATGGTGAACCCAGAGCCTCAGGATTCAACCTCCGCCAGAGCTCCTTCCGGCGCTCACAGAGCGCCGCTACAGAAGACGGCTTCGACCGATTCCGGTTCCGATTCGGGTTCCGATTCCGATTCCGGTTCCGATTCCGATTCCGGTTCCGATTCCGATTCCGGTTCCGATTCCGATTCCGGTTCCGATTCCGATTCCGGTTCCGATTCCGATTCCGGTTCCGGTTCCGATTCCGATTCCGGTTCCGGTTCCGATTCCGATTCCGGTTCCGGTTCCGATTCCGGTTCCGATTCCGATTCCGGTTCCGGTTCCGATTCCGGTTCCGATTCCGATTCCGGTTCCGGTTC
>JAJDCP010000047.1 GCA_029260765.1 Planctomycetota bacterium | reverse complement strand
GGCGATGGCCGTGACACAGACAAAGTCGGGACCGTCGCGCTCCATCTCCCAGGTCCCGGCATCCTCGGGAAAGGGGATGCAGATATCCCCGGAGCAGAGGCCTTCGTCACTGAGCTCGAACCCGCTCACGAACTCGAGCAGTGACGCATCGAGCCACAACTCCTCCCCATACGTCAGGGCGGTCTCCACGGCGAGCTGCGTGTCGCCTCGAAGCAGAGTCACCGAGCGCTCCACGAGCTCATCTGCCTGCAGCATCTGGACACAGGTCAGTACAACCAGGGCCAGAGTGTGCGTTCTCGAAATATGCATGGGCATCCTCTTCGCTTGCGTATGGAGTTCTCTACGCAGTGAAGTGGGCTCTTGATAGGGAAAGCTGAAGATGACGCACAATAGAAGCAGGGGGCCTGCGTCCCGCTGACGGTTCTGGGGACCTTCAGCAGCGTGTTCGTGGAGGTGACCTTTCCCGCCGCCCTGGCGTCCGGGGAAGTCGACCGGCTGCGGCTGGGCTACGAGGCCATCTGGCTGGAGCACCCTGTTGCTGGCGGCGTCACGTGCGCGACCCCCACCTCGGACGACGGGCCGCCACAGCCCATCCAGCGGCGCTCGCCCCGATGACGACTGTGGCAAGGGTCTCTGCATGAGACATACGCAGTCTCTGTTGTTCCAGTAAATCTCCATCTTCATCATTGAGCGCCGCCGGCGCACCGCCGCGACGACCCCTCAAGGGTGCGACGACGCGCGCCTTCTGGGGCCGCGCCTCGCAAACTGCGACCGGTCCGTTCAAGATGCAGTAGAGTGTGGATCGACAATTGCGTTGCAGATATGCGCATCCGCAACGCATCCGACGGCAGGATGTAGAGGCTGGCACCACATGGCAAAGATACTGGTTGTCGATGACTCGAAAGACGCGCTGGACTTGTACTGCACCGTGCTCCGCAAGCACGGGTACTCTGTTGCGGGCTACACGAGTCCCGAAGGGGCCCTGGTCTTCGCCAAGAAGGTGCGCCCCGATCTTGTCATCACCGACATACGCATGCCCGGCATGGATGGCTTCCGCTTCGTCAAGTTGTTGCGTTCTATGCCCAGCCTCTCGATGGTCCCCGTCGTCTTCCTTACCCAGTACAACGAGGTCAAGAATCGGATCCGTGGCTTTGAGCTCGGGGCCGACGACTTTTTGCCCAAGCCAGTGTACCACAAAGAGTTGTCTCTTCGCGTCAAGAAGGTGCTCGCGACTGCAGCGCTCCGCAGGCAACAACTCGTCGGCTCCTTGAAAGGCACCGGCGGCGGTTCCCTGCGCGGCGATTTTTCGGAGTTCGGCTGCAGCACCGTGCTGTCGATGTGCGAGTTGGAGGGGAAGACGGGCGTGCTCCACTTTTCCAATCAGGTTGGGGCGATCGACCTGTACCTCGCCGACGGCCGAGTCCTGAGTGCCCGTGTCGTTCGGGGGAGCTACAGTCCGCCAGCAGAGATCGTGCGGCGGCTCGTGTCCTGGACTTCAGGCCATTTCTGGTTTGAGGCCCGCGATGAGATGGACGTTGAGGACGTCATCAATATGAGCATGACGTCGTTGCTGCTTGACGCGGCCAGGTTTGCTGACGAAAACGCGCAAGGCTGATCTGATCTGGGAATCGAAGCGGAGTGACCCACCAGGCTCTCGGCTTCTCGAGGCTGCGCGGCTCAACCCGAGTGGGGTCCAGTCGTGCTGTCCAGGAAATGACCTCTGGAGGAGTCTGCCATGAGCGACACGCCCTTGTGGTCGATGGCGCGGGACGCGAGCGCAGAGACCTTCCGAGCTGCGTTGTCGGCCCGAGGACTGCCCGAGGATCGGGGAGTCGCCGCGTTGATCATGGCTGCGCGTTGGTTGCGCAAGGAGATCCTTGAGATCCTGCTCGAGGCAGGCGCCGACATCCTCGGCAGCGATGCGCGGGGCACGACGACTTTCACAGCTGCCGCCTACGCCGCGGCGTGCCGAGGGAATCTCGCTGACGCTCTCGCCAGCGTCGATCTGCTGCTCGGTCGGGGGGCTGCGCTCGACGCGCAGACCGAAGACGGAACGAGCGGGCTGATGCATGCGGCCTGGCATGGCAAGGCCGATCTCGCCCGGCACCTGATCGAGTGCGGAGCAGACCTGAACCTTACGGACTGCCGTGGCAAGTCGGCCCTGATCCAGGCCTGTGAGGCGCGCTACATCGAGTTCTGCGAGATGTACGACAACACGCCACCGCCGGAGGAAGACTTCAGCAAGGTGGCCGAGCTGCTGATTCTCGCAGGCGCGGATGTCGGGCTGCGCGACACGAGCGGCAAGACAGCAGGCGACTATGCGCAAAACGCGCACATCGTCCGCTTGATCGAGCGGCGTAGCGGCGCAAAGGGCTGTGATCAGGCCTGAGGGCGGGAGGCTTCCGCATTCTCGCTCCAGACTCCGGCCCTGGACCCCGGCCGGTCCCAGGGGTGGTCCGCCGTTTGTCGGAGATCGGGCGGGACCGGAAGGAGGCCCCGAGATCCACACCCTGCGCGTCCCGTGCGGCGCCTGCCGCGTCGCCCCTCCACCGGGAGCAACCCCAGCAACCGGTGACCCGCACACCCCGTCGATGCCTGGTTCCACTCGACTCTCTTCAGGCTCCAAAGCAGGCTTCCAATGCACCGCTTCGCTGTCGCCGGTGGGCTCAGTGGCGCAGCGACCTTGTCGGATCTCCGCCAGGACGCGCGCCAAGCTGCAGCTTCCGTCCGTCGACCTGCATCCAGGTTGCCCCGGCGTGCGTCGGATGAGGGACGTAGGCGGGAAGCGCCGTGCGCTGGAGACCTGCCAACGCTCTATCCTCTCCCTGATCCAATCTCCTCAGTCGGTACCAGCCCCAACCCAGACCGTCGTTTCTGCACGGCATCCCTGGCTCGTTGCCGGGTGGGCCTGGAGCGGCCTGCCGCGCGTGCCGGTCCTCTTTTCGCACTGCTGGCATCTCCCTCTGCGGTACAATCAAAAGGAGCCTCATAAAAGCCAGGAGATCGACTGCCTTGCCTGACGCACGTGGCAGAGATCTGGAAATCGACGGCGATGCCTTGTCCGACGGCATCAAACTGCGCACCGGTGAGACGTCGCGTGTCACCGTGAGCTTGCCGCAGTTTTTCTATCTCGACGGCACGCAGCAAAGCGACCAGACCATCGATCGGGGCTTCCTCTATCTGCTCGCGTCCGACGGCAGCCTTGCGCAGACTTTTCCGATGCTGCCGGGCGGACGGTGTCCGAGCGCCGCGGGCAGATTGCGCTCGGGCGGCAGCCATCGGTTGCTGGCCGCGGACACTCCGCCACCGAGTCCCGAAGAGCTGCGGCTGTTGGCCGACAGCCTCGCCGAGGTGCGCATCGGAAGCCGCGTCTTCGTTCCCAGCCCGCCTTGCTTCGAGTTCTGTTTCGAGTTGGGGCCGGACGATCAGCTCACAGGGCGCGATCGCCTCACCCTGCAAGCTGTCGACGGCAGCTACACCTTCACCCACGAAGTTCAGCCCGCGCGCCATCGCCGGGGTGACGAGCTGTGGTTCCGGTTCTTCAGGCTGCCGCCGCGGAAACGCTACCGCATGATCTGGCATAACGGGGAGACGGGGCTGTGTCTGTTCGACGGGCAGACGCTGGGGCTGGGAAGATGGGTTTCCTGAAGTCCTGACTGGATAGGAGCCGTGATGTTCGTCGTCCTGCAGGATTTCGAGAGCCTCGCGCAGATCGCCCGTGAACGAGGGTTGGCCAGCGCCAACGCCATCTTCGAGCATCCGAAGAACCAGGCCCTGCGGGAGCTGCGGCCGGATGCGGAGGCTGTCTATCCCGGCGATCTGGTCTTCATTCCCGAAGACACCACGGTCGAGCTCAGCCCCGGCGGCAGCATCGACACCAGACGTTGGCAGCAGTGGTTCAAGGTGCAGATCAGCCATCCCCGGGGTGGAACCCTGCACTTCTCCATCGCGGGCAGCGGGTATGTCGCCGAGCTGGCTTTTGGGGCCGAGGGCTGCCCGCCTGTTGATCCTCCGCCGCTGCCCGCGCGCAGCAAGCGTCTGCAGTGGCCGGTGCGCGAGCCGGGTTGGTACTTCCTGAAGATCGAAGGCAACGCGGGCTTTTCGGAGCTGAGTCTGCGCTTCGAACCCGCCGCGGGAGCGGACAGCCGCGACCCTGCTGGGCCCACGGAACAGCCGGCTGGGCCCCCGCGGAAGCACTTCCTGGAGGTGCGCTGCTTCGACCTCTGGGGCAACCCGGGAGCGCACACCTGGGCGCGCTTGCTGCGGGGCGAGCAGGAGATCTCGGGCGAGCAGCGGGAGCAGGCGATGCGCTTTCCCGCCGCGCTGGGGCGCTATCTGCTGTTGGTCGACTCGCGCAACCTCTCGGCTCTGGTCGTGCCGTTCACGGTCCGTCCGCACCCCACACGGCCCGGGCTGCTGCAATACGTCGGCATCCCCGCGCGGCTGCGCCGGCCGCAGGGTTCCCATCTGCGCCGCACCACGCGCGTGGGGCGGCGGCGGGCCAGCGAGGTGCGTGAGGTCGTCGACAGTTTCGATGTCTTCTTGCGCGATCCATGGTTCGTCGACGCGTCGACCCCGCCTCGCGATTCCTGCAAGGTGACGGTGCTGGTGGACGGCGAGGAGGCTTGGCAAAACGTAGCGGCGGAGCTGACGGCTGCCCGCAGCCGCATACACATCACGACCTGGATGTACCAGGCCAGCGCCGAGCTCTTGCGCCCGCCCGGGCAGGCGCTGGCCAGCCCTTCGTCGCGGCGCCACAACACCGTGCACGAGATGCTGTTGCGCAGCCCAGCCCGCAAGCGCCTGCTGCTGTTCAACTGGCCTGCGGTGACCGACTGGTCGACCAGCGACGAGCGGGCTGATGCGGCGGGGGCCCAGTCGAACGACGCGTTCGAGGTGATGGAGCAGAAGAACCCGACCAGCATCGGGCTGTTCTGGGGCTCGAAGCCGGAGTACGTCGTCTCCGCTTCGCCCTTTCCGAGCGTGCCCTTCATGTTCAACTGGGGCTGGCTGCCTCTGGGCTCCTACCATCAGAAGACGATCACTATCGATGGCCGGGTCGGCTTCGTTGGAGGCATGAATCTCAAGGGGAACGACTGGGACACCTGCGAGCACAAGGTCTATGAGCCACGGCGCTGCAACTTCGAACGCAACAGCGCTGACAGACGTGAGGTGGCCGAGCAGCGCGCCCGGCCCGACAATCCGCCGCGGCATGACTTCATCGCTCGGGTCGAGGGTCCGGCAGTGCGCGACATCGACTTCAACTTCCAGCAACGCTGGGACTACTGCATCGACCAGAAAGTCCGCAACCACGAGCACGCAACCCCTGCGCCCTGCGGGCCCGCGCCGGGCCCGGCCGGCTCGATGCGGGCGCAGATCGTGCGCACTATGCCTGAGCCTTATCAGGACAAGGGCATCCTGGCCGCGCACAAGCGGGCGATCCGCATGGCACGGCGCATGATCTACATCGAGGACCAGTATTTTCGTTCGCGCGAGCTGGCGGCCGAGCTGCGCGAGGCCAAGCGCCGTTTCCCCTACCTCCACATCATCGCACTGACCCCTGATCCCGGCACCCTCGCGGTCGGCTGGACGCGGGAATGTGTCCAGATCGTCCGGGAGACGGCGCGCGATTTTGCGCCGATGCAACTCAAGGTATGGGACGCGGCAGAGGAAGAGCTGCAGACGGTCGACATCCACGCCAAGCTGATGATTGTCGACGACCTGTGGTGTACGGTCGGCTCGGCCAATCTGAACGACCGCGGCATGGACTTCGAAGGCGAGATCAACGTCTCCTTCCTCGATGCCACGTCCGTCAAGGCCCTGCGGCTGCGGCTCTTCCGGGAGCATCTGGCCAACGACTCCCAGCTCAGCGGCGACATCGAGCGCGATTGTCAGCGCTTCCGCCAGCACGTCATGCAGAACGCCGAGGCAGAGCGCCGCGGGCGGCGGCCCGGCAGCCGCGTATTCCCTCTCGATCTGGGCCGTGACCTGCTGCCCGACTTCCTGCGCCTGTCGCCCGAGGTGATGTAGCGCGCGCGTAGGGCAGATTACGGCACTTCTTTGGAGTTCTTGCCGCTCCGAAGGCTTGCTCGTGCTGCGGGTGCGCGGGGAGCTCTGGGCCGGCAGGAGGGGGCGCCCGGCTCAGTCCTGGCCGCCGGCAGCCTCGGCGTCGAGCTGGTCGATCTTCTTTCGAAGTTTCGTGATCACATCTTCGATCCCGCCTCGAGTGTAAAGCATGTTGATCTCATACTTGTAGGTCTTGGCCAGGCTCTCGTCGTCGGTGATGATGTCGATGACTTGAAAGCTCCCCTCGAGATAGGGCTGCATCACAAAGTCGATGCTCACCTCCTCGCTGCTGGTCGTGACGATCGTCCCGTGATCGGAAGAATGCTCGGAGCTGAGCTCGAGCGGGCCTGCATCAAGGAGCTTGAGGCGCATCTCGCTCACCACAAGCGTGCTGAGCAGTCCACGAAGCTGTGTCTCCTCGGCGGCGCTGATGTTCAGATCTACCAGCACAGCGTTCGCAAAGGCCTGCAGATCGAAGAGCTCCTCAATCTGGCGGGCGAAGCGGCTGCGGCTCTGGTCGTCTGTCTGGTCTGCAAGCTCCGCCAGAGTCTCGAGCCTGCGCTGCAGGAATGCACCAGCGGGGCCCGCCAGCACGCTGCCGGCAAGGAACAGGCTCAGGGCGAGGGAGGAGAGGCGCATAGCAGGCTCCTTGGTCGTGGATTGTTGCGGAATGCCGATCTTTGTCGATGTTTATCGATGGTACCACGCGTGCCCTGGTGCTGATGCAGGCGATCAAGAAATCGCTGGCGCCAGGGGAGGGGGGCTGCGGTAGCAGCAACCCCCGCTGCTTCCTCCGTTTGCTGCCGAAGGACAGGCATGCTAACCTCTGGAGGTCGGCGCTCAGGGGGATGCGCCATCCCGGCGTCCCCATCCCCGGCTGGCTGCCCGCACCGCAAAGGAATGGCCCGAATGAGCGGACAGGTGGCGAGCTACGTGCATCGGAAGGGCGCCCTGACACCGAGCACGATCTACGAAGTCGGGGATCGCGGCCTGGAGGTGCGCGCAGAGGCGCAGCCCATCATCACGCTCCCCTGGTCCGAGGTCAGCGAGGTCCGGCTGAGCTATGCTCCCAACCGCTTCCAGTCCAATTGCTACCGCTGCGACGTGAAGTCCCGGGGCGCCAAGGTCTGGTGGACGAACATCAACTATGCGGGTCCACTCAGCTTGGAACGCCAGACACCTGCCTACCTGGCTTTTGTGAAGGCCCTGCATCAGAAGCTCGCCGCCGAGGGCCGCGGGGTGCGCTTCCGGACGGGGATCACCCGCTTGCAGTGGTGGGGGTGGGGTTTCGTCTTCAGCCTGCTGGTCGTGGTCGGCCTGGCCGTCTTCACCTTCTTCCCGACCGCGGACAAGACCTTCAGGATCTGTCTGCTGGTCAGCTACGGGTTGTTTGTGGTCTTCTGGCTCGCGCTCAACCGGCCCGGCAGCTATTCCCCCGAGCAGCTACCCGAGAGCCTTTTGCCGAGGTCGTGAGCCAGCGGCAGGCGTGCGCGACAGCTGAGCGGCGCAGCCGCCGCGTAGAGCGGCAGGCTACTCTGCCAGGCGTCTCCGTCGCAGCAGGCAGGCGAGCCCCGCCAGGCAGAGCAAGGCCAGCGCGAACGGGGGCTGCGCTCTGGCCGTTGATACAGAGCAGTCGCTGCCGGACTTAAGTTTCGGAAAACCGAGCACGCTTCCCTCCCCGGTAAGCCGATATCCGCTCACGTGGCCGGCGGAGCCGTTGCTGTTTGATGTCAGCTGCAGACCCGATAAAACAGACCCTCTTTCGACTGGAAAGAAAGAGATTCTGAAAGTGTGGGTCTCGCCAGCGCTCAGTGAGAGCGGCACGGGCAAGCCAAACACGCTGAATTCGGGGTCGTCAGTGTCGAAGGCCGAAATGACCAGCACACCAGACCCCACGTTTTTCACCGTCCAGAACGCAGAGATGGGCCTTCCCACTAGTACGTTGAAGTACTCGGGACCTTCCACCGAGATGATCGGTGTGGACGACCCGACCACTCGTATCGTGTACGAGCCCTCGTCGGCGTCGTTGTTGGACACAACGATGTCGAACGAGTACGCACCTGCGTGGAGCACCGCGAACTCGAAGACCACGGTAGTGGAGTTCCCTCCGAGGATCGTGGATACCGATGGGACCAGGATGCGGAGTGTGTTGACATTGTTCAGGTTGGCGAACGTTATGGTTCCGATCGCCAGGGGGGCACTGCCCAGGTTGTTGATTTCGTAGACTAGAGTTTCGGTTTCACCCAGGCGTGCGTTGGGCCCTGTGTCCACACTGCCGTACGATTCACGGCGATTGCTTGATGTGGTACGTAGGGCCTTGGATGTTGGGGTGTTTCGGGCTACGGCACGGTATGGACCGGGAACATAGGTGGCAGCCTGCTCGTTTCCGCCTTCGCCGCGGACCACGTGCGCGCCTGGCACACGAGGTGATTTAGCGCGCCCGTCGTGGGGCTGATGGCAGCGCTTCTCGTCCTCCTTGCCGCTCCCGCAGGGACAAGGACCGTTGCGCCCGAGCGTGCTCCATTGGTTCTTGCTCAAACGCTTGGTCCGCCCGACAAACAGCAGCCCTGTCCTCCGGGTCGGGCTGTGGGGCATGCGCTACAGGTGGTCCGGAGCCGTGGTTGGCCTGGGCTTCGATGCCATCGGCGATCCTGGACTTGGTTACGCGGCAACCGGCCGAACTCGAGCCTTGACATCACTCGTTGTTTCAAGTCGAATGGCGACATTAGAGTTGATCATTCGCGCCATACTTGACGTGCGGGACCCCACCCCTGATTGTCGCTCCTCGTCGTCTGGCTGGCCGTATCTGCAAGGAGCCCGGTATGTACCTCAAGCCTTCCGTTCTTGTCTCACTGGTCCTGGGGCTGCTGATCGGCCTCTCAGTCGGCCTGCCGGCCTGGCTGAGCGCCGTCAATGTCCCGAACAGCTTCAACGGCGGCGAGACCGCCGTGGCCGCGGATGTCAACGAAAACTTCGACGTCCTCGCAGCCGCCATCACAGCCAACGAGCAGCAGCTCGCCAGTTTGCAGGGGTCCATCGGACCGAGCCAGCAAGGTGGGACTGAGAACGTCCCGGTCTTCCGCTGGGCCACCTGGTCGACCTACGGACAAGGCCACGGCAGCTGGTATGCGAACAATGACAACGAGTTCTTCGGAGGGGGCTATCCTTCGAACTGGGGTGATAGCAACGGGCGTGCCGACCAGATGATCCTGGACCCCGAGATCCTGGCCACCCTCTTCAACAAGAAGCTCTACCCTGGCAGCAACGCCACCGTCTACGCGGAGGAGTGGGGCTACCACTCCTCGACAAATTCGCGCCACGCTGCCGCGCTCTTCCGCATCAACAACACCACCGACACCTCCATCTCCTGGCCCATCAGCTTCTACTACACCGCCTACGCCAACTTCAACGAGATCGCCAGCCTGGCCCTCAACGGCAGCAACATCTGGGACAGCGGTGGACAGAACGTCGGCCCCAGCGCCAACACCAGCCAGAACCTCGACCTCCGTCCCGGCATGAACACCGTGATCGTGGTCTCGAGCTCGTCGGGGCCCGACGGGACGCGGTCCTGTTTCCTGGCCTTCTTCAACGACTGCCTCAAGCTGCCGGCGGGCCTCGAATACGTTGACGACATCGGACAATACAGCCCGAGCTGGACGGAGAAGATCGTCGATGGCGCCACCGGCTCCCCCGCGGCCCGCAACTACCAGACCATGGTCTGGGACGGTACGCGCGCCATCATGTTCGGCGGCACCCCGGGCAGCAACGTCGGCTTCAACGACACCTGGCAGTACGACTGCGCCAGCAACGAATGGACGGAGATCATCGCCGACGGAGAGGCAGCTTCCCCCCAACGCCGCTATGGGCAGGCCATGGTCTGGGACGGTACGCAGGTCATCATGTTCGGCGGTTGGGACGGAAGCATGGAGCTGAACGACACCTGGTGCTACAACCCCGTTACCGAGACCTGGACCGAGATGCTCCCCACCGGCTCGCCCTCGCCCCGCGATGGTCACCAGATGGTCTGGGACACCCTCAACAGGCGTGTGGTCATGTACGGCGGCAACGCCACCGACAGCGACACCTACTTCTACAACCCGGTCGGCAACGCCTGGACGTCAGCCAGCATCAGCGGCCCCAACGCCAAGGATGAGCACCGCATGGTCTGGGATGGCGAGCGCGCCATCCTGTTCGGCGGCTTCGAAGGCGGCGCCACGCCCACCAACGACGTGTGGTGCTTCGATCCCGTCGGCGACACCTGGCAACTGCAGATCGCGAACGGCACGAGCGGATCGCCCGCGGCACGGGCCGCCCACGATATGACGCTGGACGGCGACCTGATGCTGATGTTCGGCGGCACGATCGGGGGTGGCAGCGGTTTCAACGACCTGTGGTTCTACAACCAGGCCGAAAACACCTGGACCGAGCTGATCCCCGATGGCACGCCGGGCTCGCCGGATGGACGCCTGGTCCACTCCCTCATCAAGGTCGACGGCAAGGTCCTGCTGTTCGCGGGCGTCGTCAACGGCGGCTACCGCAACGACCTGTGGTGGCTGACGGCGCGCTCGCCTTGAGCGTGCGTCGCCAGCGGTGCCCGCGGGCGCCGCTGCAAGCGATCCGCAGGCCTCGCGCCCTGGTTGCTTCGCGAGCGTGTGCGGGTCCACCGCCGGATCCTTCTTCAAAGCGTCGGTCCCGAACATCGATGTGCTAGTGCTGCCACTGCAATCTTTGCCCGGTCCACGACCTTGAGAGAGTCGTGAAGGTCTCATTGATGGTTGGATCGACGGCGAGTTTCGGGCGCGAGGTCCGGCGTTGTCCAGAATGCTGCGCCTCCTGCTTCCGGGAGGAGTCGATCTGCAACTACAGCGGACGCAGCGACCAGCGCCTCAAGGCGCATGAACACATGGCATGGATGCTGGAAACCTGGCTGAGGAATCTTTGGGCGGTGGACGAGGAAAACGCTCCGGAAGCAGGGAGCGCGAAGGTCGAGCCTGTCGAGCCCGAGTGGAAGCAGAGCGACGAGCTGGATGGACCGATGGTGCAGCTGTCGGAGTCGAGCTCAGCGAGAGCGTCGCAAACCATCGGGTCATCAAGAACTTGTGGCCTGTGTACCTGCTAAGCCCACTAGCTCGATGGGCAAGCACCGGATGAGAGCGGGAGGCTGGTGGAGTGCATCGACCAGTTGGACGCCCCCGCGATCCTACTGTGCCAGGCGTCTCCGCCGCAGTAGGCAGGCGAGCCCCGCCAGGCAGAGCAGGGCCAGCGCGAACGGGGGCTGCGCCCTGGCCATGGAGACAGTGCAGTCGCTGCTGGAAAAAACGCGCGGAGAGCCCGGCCGTCTTCCCTCTCCATGAAGGTCCGCCTGGCCCGCCATGCTGGAGAAGGAGTGGGTGTTTGATGTCAGCTGCAGGCTCGCAAAGAAAGAGCTTACGGCGCTCGGGACGAAAGTGATCTTGAAGGTGTGCGTCTCCCCGGCGCTCAGTGAAAGCGGCACGGCCGTGCCAGACAGGCTGAATTCGAGCAGGTCAATGTCGAAGGCCGAAATGACCAGCACACCAGCCCCCACGTTTGTCACCGTCCAGAACGCCGTAATGGGCGCTCCTACTCGTTGTTCGAAGCGGTTGGGTCCTTGCAGAGAGATGATCGGAGGGGACGAGCCGGCCACCCGTATCGTGTACGAGCCCTCATCGGCGTCGTTGTTGGAGATCACGATGTCAAACGCGTACGTGCCAACGTGGAGCACTTCGAACTCCAAGAGCATCGGTGATTGGCCCGACACGCCGACCGGGGATCCCGGCTGAACAGTGAGAATGGGTGTGCTGACGTTGCTCAGGTTGGCGAAGGTTACGGTCCCGATCGTCAGGTCGGCACTGCCCAGGTTCTCGATCGAGTAGTCTAGAACTGCGCCCGAACCCGCATGCACGTTGGGCACTGGGTCCACGCTACCGTCCAGAATGTCGTTGCCGGCGCGGCGCACATTGATCTCGGGCCCGCTGGCCACAGGCACCCCCGTGCCGGTGACCACAATGGTATAGCTCCCTTCGTCGGCGTCGTTGTTGGCCACCAGCAGCTCGAAACTGAAGGCGCCGGGCGCGTTCACGCTGTACTGGATGCTGAAGGCCCCGCTGCTGGCCCCCGCGGCGATGCTCTGGGCGGCGCTCCCGGCGGTGACTGTCGCCGTCACGTTCGACTGGTTCTGCACGGCCGTGCTGCTCACATCCAGCTGCGCCGTGCCCGCGGAGTTGTCGATCGTGTAATCGAGGTTGACAGCGACGCCCACTACCCGGTTGCCCTGTCCATCGCTGCTGCCGTCAGCAATACTGCCCACGCCCGAGCGCTGGATATCGATCTCCGGCGCTGGATTCGTGCCCGTGCCCGAGACTGTGACGGTGTAGCTGGGATGGCTGGTGTCGTTGTTGCTGACCACGAACTGGAAGCTGAAGGCACCCGCCGCGCTGACGGTGTACTCGATGGTGAACGCACCCGTGCTGGCGCCGGCCGCGATGCTCTGGGCGCCCGCGCCGGCCGTGACCGCCGCCGACGTGTTTGACGCGTTCTGGACAGCCGTGCTGGTCACATCCAACGGTGCCGTCCCGGCCGTATTGTCGATCGTGTAGCTCAGGGTCACGGGGGTGCCGACGGCCTGGCTGCTCTGACCATCGGTGCTACCATCCGCCACGGCGCCACCTCCGCGTTGCACGCTGATCTGTGGGGCGGCGCCTGCACCGGTGCCCGAGACCGTGACGGTGAAGCTGGTATGGTTGGCGTCGTTGTTGCTGATCACGAACTCGAAGCTGAAGGCACCCAGCGCGCTGACGGTGTACTCGATGGTGAACGCCCCGTTGCTGGCACCTCCGCTAATGCTCTGGGCTCCCGCACCCGACGTGACCGTTGCGGAGACGTTCGACAAGCTCTGGACCACCACGCCGCTTACGTCCAGCTGTGCCGCCCCCGCCAGGTTGCTGATCACATAGTTGAGCGTGACAGGGGTCGCGAGGGCCTGGGTTCCCTGGCCATCGGTGCTGCCGTCCGCTACGCTGGCGCTATTGCGCTGCACGATGATGCTCGGTCCGGTTCCTCCGACTCCTGTGCCACAAACATTGATGTCGTACGGGTTCTCGTCGGAGTCATCGTTGGCGATGTCCATCTCGAAGTCGAACCCGCCGGGGCCCGCCGGAGTCACGTCAATGCTGAACGACTCGGTGATGCCGGGAGCCACTGTGAAGGCGCCGTCGGTGTAGGCCACCGAGCATTGGTTGGTGACTGGGAAGCTGACGCCTGAGACCGTCAATACGCCGGTTCCCACGTTATGGACGAAGAACGTGAAGGGCGTCGCCACTCCCACGGTCACGTTGCCGAGGTCGTGGGGGGCGGGAGCGCCGTCGGACAGCGGGAAAGAAGCCGGCCGTTCGACGACGATCTCCTGCAGACTCGGGAGGGCGTCCTGGAAATGCAGGGTCCACTGTTCCAACGTGCCATCGTCGCCATTGGCTGTATCGGTCACGTCCAGAGTCCAGACGCCATCGGCAGCGATGCCTACGCCGAGCGGGAAGATCTCCGCATCCCAGGCCGCGGCGTCCTGCACCTCGACGAGCTGCGAAAAGGGGGCGTCTCCGGAGCCCAGGCTGCTGATGCTGGGGGCCGTCGAGCCGGGGTTGCGCTCCGGGTCTGTCTGGCCGGTGAAGACGGTGTGGTAGAAGTTGTTCCCGCCGCCGCCTGTCCCGACGACCAGGTCGATGGGATTGCCGCCTGGGGGCGTCAAGGTCACGGCCAGGTCGCCGACGAAGGTGTGGGACAGGACCAGCTCGAGTGCGAGCGAATGGACGGCGTTCTGGCCCGTGACCGTGATCTGATCCTGGACGGCCATCGCCGGGGGGCCGGCCGAGACATCCCCGAGTGGAGAGCCGACCAGCGAGGTGAAGCTGGTCGACATGTCCGGTACTTCCCCAATGCCCGTGACGACCAACCAGAAGGGGTCGGGTTCGTTGCTGGCGGTGTGTGCCATCTCGACGATCACTTCTTTGGAGCCTGAGGTCGACGGATTGAAAGCGACGTCGAAGGTGAGGCTGCCGCCCACGGCGACTGTGGCCGTCTGCGGCGAGCCCTGGGAGTCGGTCGGGAAGTTGGACAGGTCGAGGATGAAGTCCTCAGGTTCGCTGCCGCTGATGATCAAGATCGGCGGCAGCACGTCGAGCGTGGCGGTGCCGACATTGTTGATGGTGATGGTCTGTGGTGCAGAGTTGTCAGCCAAAATCCCGTGGAAGCCGAAGCTGGGCAAGAAGTCGACGTGGCTGTAGGCGCTGGTGCCATCGCTGAACTCGATGGCGATCACGGGGGCGGCCTCCACCCCGGTCAGGGGGATCTCAAACAGCGTCGCACCGCCACCGTCGTCGGCCATGAAACTGATGTGCGCGTCCTTGCTGGCGAGCACCCCTGAGCTGGGTGTGAAGGCCACCTCGAGGATGATGCAACCCCCGAAATACAGGGCCTCCGGATAGCTCTGGCTGGAGACCTCAGTGAGACTGAACTCCGCAGCATCGGTTCCCCCCAGCGTCGGCTGGGTCAGGATCTCCAGACGCCCCGGGTTTTGGTTCTCGATCAGGATCCGCCGCCCGGCGCTGCTGTTGCCGGTCGCGACGTTGCCGAAGTCGCGCTGAGTGCCCGTGGCGCTCTGCTGATGGGCCACGGTCAGGCCGCTGCCCGGGCTGAGCTCTTCGACCAGCAGGGAGCCGTTCTGGCCCGCTTGCACGGTGATGATGGCGAGGTCGTCGATGCCCAGGCCATCAAGAAACAACTGGGAGTTGTCCCGCTCCTGGATGCGCACCAGCATCTGGTCGGTGTAGCCTCCCAGGCTGGCGACGGTGGCGGTGGCGTTGACACACAGGTAGTGCCACGTGTTGTCGGCCATGCTGCCGGGATCCAGGGACAGCACAATCGCGCCCCAGGTGGCTCCTGCGTCCCGACTGATCAGGACCAGATCCTCCGGCTGGCTGCTCTCGCTGCCCCCATCCCAGACCTTGAAGCAGAGAATCAGCGAGTCGCTGGCCGTGCTGCGGCCGGACATGTCGAAGTAGACATCGAGCGCGCAGGTCGCGTCGAGGTTGCCGTTCTCGCCGTAGTCGAACACCACCTGCTCGCTGCCGCTGGTCGCGCTGATCACCGAGCCCTGGGGATGCGCGCCGTTGGAGACTTGCAGGGCGCGCCCTCCGGTGTACAGCTGGAAGTTGGCGGGGGCGTCCAGCGCTCCTGAGCCGACGGCCGTCGCGCGGGGAAAGACACCGCTGGTCACCAGGTTGAAGTTGGCGGGAGTCGCCGCTTCGAAGTCCTGCACAAAAGCCGAGTTCGCGCTGAGGGCGAGCGGGACAATGTAACGGCTCTGCTCGCCCTGCAACGGAAAGCCGGTCAGACAACTGGGGGAGTTGCTGAGCCCGAGGTCGCCCGCGCCCTGCACGCGGAGGCTGAAGGTCTCGCCCGAGCTGCCGCCGGTCAGGATGTCGGCGACCACCAACAGCG
This sequence comes from Planctomycetota bacterium, assembly GCA_029260765.1. Lineage (GTDB taxonomy): Bacteria > Planctomycetota > J058 > JAJDCP01 > JAJDCP01 > JAJDCP01. The sequence continues at coordinate 62,175 of JAJDCP010000047.1, read as the reverse complement.
AAAGCTCGGCCCCCGCGGCGATCGGGGCATCGGGGTTGACATCCACCAGCAGGGAACCACCGGAGAAGTTTGCCCCGTTCGTGCCCAGCAGGACGTCGGTGCCCGGCTCGAAGACACCGCGGGCCCCCAGATCCTGATAGATGCGTGCGTTCGCCACCCGGCTGCCCGCCAGGCTACCGGAGTAGCTGAGGTTCAGCTCGGTCAGCGTGTCGCCGCTGCTGGACAGATCCAGCAGGCTGAAGCTGGCCACGGCCTGGTCGTTGCCGGCGATCCTGCCGCCGCCCTGGCCGTCTTCCTCAAATGCGACGTAGCTGGCGCCCGGGTCGCTGAACTCGATGCACCAGCCGAACAAAATGCCGTCGTCCCCGCCCGCATCGTCGTTGACCACAAGCGTCCAGGTGCCGTTGCCATCCTGGCCATAGAGGGTATTCCAGTCGCTCAGGCCCTCGGGATCCCAGGTGCCACCGAAGGGGTCGCTGCCCCCGGTGATCGGGCCGGAGACATCGCCGCCAAACACCGGGTCGGGCTGGGTGCTGCTGCTGAAGCTGGTCAGGAAGTACTCGCCGGGCCCCGAAGGGCCGTTGTCTGTGGTCAACTCGACGGTGGTTCCCGCCGGAGAGATCAGGCTGATGTCGAGGTCGGTCAGGAACTGGTGCTCGATGTCGAGCGTGACCCGTAGAGCCGCGATGGGATTCGGGCCGCCCGTGACGACGATCTGGTCTTGCACGGGGCTACCGCTGGTGATGGCGGCCCCGGGGAAACTCGCGAACTGTGCCGCCGCAGGCACTGCAGTGCAGCAAAAAAACGCGGCCACAAACAAAGCAGTCGGACGGGGCGTTGGGGTCGATGGCATGTGCCGTCTCCTGAAGCTTGCGCAGCAAGCCAAGAAATTAGACGAATTCAAAGCAAGTATTTCACCATAGCAGTTACTGGACAACGATTCACGGTGATTGCTTGATGTGGAATAGGGGGCCTTGGATGTCGGGGGGTCCGGGCTGCGCCACCAACTCGACGCCGTGTGCGACCCGGCTCTCAGCCGGTCGGCTGCGTTGATCGTCGGCTTGTATCCCCCTTCCTCTGGCTGCCAGCGCGTCGGGTACACATCTGGGAGTTGTTCGTTCCCGTACCGTGATGAAGGACCCCGCGCTGCGATCCTCGACCTTCGGCATTCCCTGAGACAGCTTGCTTTCCTGGGCGGGGTCCTGCTGTTCTCAGCTTGTGTCCCGAGCGAGACTCCAGGGGACGCCCCAGCCAGCGAGCGTTCCGGTTGTGGCGCCCACCACAAGCCAGACACCGGTGCGTCCACGGGCTCAGCCTGCAGCGCCCCCAACCTTCGTGGGGGGCCAGGTTCAGGGGCTTGGCCTGCAGATGGGGCGTTGCAACTTCTTGAGCTATGCGTTGGGTGACAGCCAGCTCGTTGCCGCCGATGATCTGTTGGCTGAAGGCCCATATGTGGAGATCTGGGAGCGTGCCATGGGGGAACTGCACAGCCGTCTGTGGACCTCTGAGGACGATCGTGTGTCGCGTCTGGCGCTCGCACCGGATGGCAGGACTCTGGCGATTGGATACCCGGAGCGATGGACATCTGGGATCTGCCTGCGGCTGGCCTCCGCGGCAAACCTTCGCCCGCGAGCACGAAGTGCCTTGAGGTTGGCCGCGGGGCTGGCTGCAGGAGACGGGAGGTCCTGGATGCCGGGCTTGAGAATGAGGGGTAGCGATGATCCTGGCCAGTTCACTGCGGGGACCGGGATGCGTAGCCTGGCGCAGACCTGAGCCCCTGCTGCACTGGCAAAAGCTCACGTGGCAGAGGCTACAGCTGCTCTACAAGCGAGGCTTCGCGATTCTCTGCCGGGTGAGCTGAGGCCTGGCCGCGAGACCGCCTGCCGACTGCGTTCCCGACCCCGACCCCGTGGCCGACTGCGACTCCGACCGCGACGTGCGAGGCCCGAGACCGGCTACCGAGGCCCGAAACCGGAAGCCGATGACCGAAACCGGCTACCGAGACCGAAGCCCGATGCCGATTTCCGAGGGATCGACACAAAACACAACACACGCCCGCAGGCGACCACGGCCCTCGGTCTTCGGACCCTCGGAGCTCGCAACTCGGAATTCGGTCGTCACGACCGGGATCGGGATCGGAGTCGGGCTCACGACCGGCCCCCGGGGCCGGTTTCGGGTTCGGGGTCGGATCCGGAGAGGCAACCGAGCCTCAACCCGCCCTCAACCTCGACAAACCCCGAGAACCCCCTCCCCGAGCCTCCTCGCACCCACAATGTGTCGTTTGGGCGACCCGTGTGGCAAAGAGTCGAGCCGGCTCGTAGGGATGTCCCCAGCCGGTCTTCAGTCTGGCAGGAGCTGATGCCCTTGTGCGGAACCCTCCTCGCGCTGTCGCTGCCACTCGGATCCGGCGACGTCGCGCTGAGCCAAGGCATGGGCCCCTACGCCTTGAAGAAGCCCCCAGCCACCTGCGGCAGCGCCGCGAATACGTCCCAGGTGTGCTCCTGGTGGGCGAGGATGATCTCTTCGATCAGCGGATGGTGCAACAAGCGCTGGGCCAGCACATGGCCGTGATCGAGATGGCGGGGCGACACGACCTGGAGGTTCTCGGCCCGAGCCTGGAGGCGTCCTCCGAAGAGTGTGACCAACCAGGCCAGCGCCAGCCGCAGCAAACCTGCCCGCGCGCTCAACTCGACCAGAGCATTCGAGCCGAACATCGATTGCCTGAACGAGATCCGCAGGACCTCGTACACCTCCTGCGCCGTCTCCAGCGAACTGAGCTCGCGGTAATAATCGCTGAGCCCGAAGGCCTCCGGATCCTGACAGCAGCACGCCCAGGCCTGGACCCCGTGCACCAGGGGCAGCAGTTGGCCGAGGCGCCGCAGCCGCACCACCTCGCGCGGGTTCTGCGGGTCCCGCACCAGGTTATGGGCCAGGCGCTCGCTCAGCGCGCCACAGAGCTGCGCGAGCGCGGCCGCGCCCCGCCGCGTCTGCTCCTCCGAGGCGGCCGGAGGCGTGATGCGCAGCCGGGGGTCTGTCAGCACCCGCGCGACCGTGGCGTCCGGCTCGCCCGGCTGCAACGGGCAGGCGGCCAGCGCGTGGCTGAAGCCCTGCACCAAACCCGCTAACGTGCGCAGGCTGGCTTCAGCCGGCCCGGGGTGCTCGGCGAGCAGGTCGATCGCGGCCTTCTGCAGCTTGAGGAAGTGGCCGAAGTCCAGCACCAGGCCCTCATCGAGCAGCACGCTGGGGTGGTTCAGCTCACGGATCGGGGGCAACAGCGGAATCACCCGCTCGAGGTCTTCGACGACGGGTGTCCCACTGCGCGCGCTGCTGGAGAAACATGAGCACTCGCCGCGGTCATAGATCTTGATGCCGTCGATGGTCGTCCAGGCCACGTAGGGGTAGCGACGGCAGACGTAGGGCTTCGACTCCGGCCCGAAGGCCGCGTGCAGCCCGCAGCGCTCATCCTCGAGCAAGAACAGGCAGTGTTCACCGATGGTGTTCAGGTACTTCTGGCGTTGCCCGCTCTCGGAGACCAGCTCATGAAACAGCGGGAGCTCGCCGACCTGCGGGAGCGCGCTGCGCACATCCAGGGCCTCGATGCGCGCGACGTCAGTGTCCATCAAGGGACCGAAGCGGTAGCTGTGGCAGCAGTCGCCGCTGGCCTGGCAGCCGAAACGCCCTTCGCGCAACACCGAGAAAGGCAGCTCGAGCTCGCCTGCGATAAAGCGCTGCAGGCGTGCCACGGTACCATCCCCCGCGCCCTCGAGCAGGTTGAGCAGCAGGTAGCGCCGCACGACGGCCTCGACGGCCTTCGGTGGCAACGGCGGCTCGCCGTGGGCGAGTTGTTCGAGGTCGTGTTGGCCGTCCAGCCGTTCGCTGACTCTCAACGCCAGGGGTGACAGCTGGATGCGGAAGCCGACCAGGCTGTCGCGCAGTACAAGGCCGCCCTCGGGCTCTGCTTCGATACGGACGTGCGGACGCAAGACCGGGCGGAACGGCATCGCTGACTCCTTGGACAACACTATCTGTCATGTCGCGCGCGGCATAGGCATAACAGATAGTGTACTCGAGCGGAGCGCCCTCCTCGCTTAGGAACAGCGTCAGCGCACTCCAGCGCTTCTGCATGTACTTGATCGCCTTCCCCAGGCTGGAGCTCGGCTCTACGCTGCGGGAGAAGTCTCCGCTCCGCTTTGAGCGTCCGGAGCGCCTGACATAGGCACCTTTTCACTGAGACTTCGCTCCGGGGTCTTCGGTCAGGTTCGGTGGATGCCTTCGATCGGCTGAGAACCGCCTGTAGCGTCGGGCTATGCCCGACGAGATGATCGACCCGTATGGCCAACCCAGAATCCCTGGATTCAACTTCCGCCAGAGCTCCCTCCGGCGCTCACAGAGCGCCGCTACAGAAGACGGATTCGACTCGTGCGTGCTAGACAATGTTGGAGACGGTCGCAACGGATAGTAGCCGCCAAGATTCCTTCAGGCCCTTTGCATCGAACCCGTGTCAGGAGCTCTGGCGTCCGGCCTCGAGCTCGTGCTGCAGCTGCCCGTCCATCCCGTGCGCCCTCAGAGGGACTGCGGCCGCTCCGCCCAGTCCCTGGGAACACCCCGGTAGTACCACGAGTCCCGCTTGCCGATGCCCTCTTCGAAGGCCGGTTTGGCCTCGCGATCCTCCGTGAGGAAGACGCAGATGGCGCGAGCGATGACGCGGGCGATGTGCCCGGCCATCTCGCTACGTCGCCGGACCGGTTGCTCGCGCTCGTCGAGCTCCCACAGCAAGTCTTTGCGTACCTCCAGACCCAGGGAGCTGGGCCGCGACTGGGCGTGGCGGTACTCGTCCACGACGTCCTTGCCGATGCTCTGCAGGTAGTCGGCCACACGCTCATAGGCGAGCTGGGCTTGGCGGAATTCGGCCTCCCGTCCCTGAGGCGCCCGCCGGAACATGTGCAGGTAGCTGCGCAGGATCTCGCTCTCGGAGCTGCGCAGGTTGGTGTCCAGCAGCATGGTCCAGACCTTCTGGAAGGCCGGATCCTTGCGTGTACCGGGAAAGCGGATCTCGAAGCGCCCGCGCAGGAAAGAGAAGAAGAACCAGACCTGGGCGCGCACCTCGAGGCTGCCCTCTGGCAGCAGATAGGGGTAGTTGTGGGCCACGGGCAGGCCCGCCTTCTCCATGGTCAGGGAGATGCGGTCCCGCAGCACGCGGTTGCAGGTGAATTCCCCCAGCACGTCCGGATAGAGATAGTCGAAGACCCCCACCGGCATACGCGAGTCGAGCTGATAGCCAACCGTACGCGTCACCAAGCTGATCTGGGGCCGTTCGGTGCCGCTCTCGTTGAGGCGGTCGTACGAGTGCAGCGCCAGGTTGATCAGCTTGCCCTGGACCGCCTGGTCCATGCCTTCGGCGATGCAGTCGTAGTGGCGTTCGAGCAGCCGCCGCTTCTGGTCGTAGGACAGCAGCGTCGAGAAGGGGTAATTGATGGCGAAGCGCTGCAAGTGCTCCGGCTGCTGCCTCGACATGCCGGGGAAGCGTCCGAAGTCCATCAGCACTCGTGCGGTGTTGACCTTGTAGTAGCCGTCGATGCCCAGCGCGATCGCCAGCTGCTCGGCGACATCACTGGCGCCCCAATCCCGCTCGCGGACGTAGGCGTCGTAGATGGCCGACCCGGGGATCGGAACACCCTGGGTGTCGACGAGGAACTCCGGAGGGATGACCGCCCCGTCGTGGATCACGTTGATCATGACCCGCGCGCGGTACTCCTCCGGGCAGGTGTATGGACCTCCCTCGGCGGCAACCTCCACGAATTCCAGGGGCGGGCGCTCCTCTGCGATGATGTCCCGGCCGTTCGCGTCGTCCATGAATCCTCCGTGTGCCGTGCCGCGATCGCCTCGATGCGCTGGCCGGCGTGGGCATTGTCGCCCACGGACCCGATCACCGCCAGGTTCAGTATTCCGCCCAGGGCAGGCGCCTGCTCCGGGCCGGGCGCCCGCTGAACACCGTCGGCGGCCTGATCTCCTGACGATCGGCGATTCTGGGGTCATCGAGGTCGGAAGGTCTTGCTAGCCCACCCCTCAGTGGGAAAAATCTAGCAGCAGACCCATCCAGCGAGGACAGGTTCTGCCGGTGCCCTTGTGCTGCAAGCCCATCTCGACGAGAGTCCCTCGCGTGGAGACAACCGCAACGCGGAAGCGCGCAAGGCACTGCGCATGCGCTTCCCAGCCAGCAATGAGGCACGCCTATGGCCAAGGACAAGGGCTTCGGGACCTTCAGCGGGGTCTTCACTCCCTGCACGCTGACCATCCTCGGGGTGATCATGTTCCTGCGCTTTGGCCAGGTCGTCGGCCACGCGGGCATCCTGTACGCGCTGATCATTGTCCTGGCCAGCAAGGCGATCACCGGCCTGACCAGCCTCTCGCTGTCCGCCATCGCGACCAACACGCGCGTCAAGGGGGGCGGGGCCTACTATCTGATCAGCCGCAGCCTGGGCGTCGAGTTCGGTGGGGCGATCGGCATCGTGTTCTACCTCGCTCAGGCCATCTCGGTCGCGATGTACCTGATCGGCTTCAGCGAAGCTTTTGTCGCGACCTTTCCAGCGCTGAAAGAACACTTCACGGCCATCGCGACCTTCTTCAACCTGTTGACCTTCGTCTGCGTCTACATCGGGGCCGGCTGGACGATCAAGGTCCAATACGGCATCCTCGCCATCCTGGGCGCGGCGCTGGTCTCCTTCTACACGGGGGCCATCGGCGCTTTCGACATCGAGCTCGCCCAGGCCAACCTGTTCGCAGGTTTTGGCGAGGGCGAGAGCTTCTTCACCATGTTCGCGCTCTTCTTTCCCGCGGTGACCGGGATCATGGCGGGCGCCAACATGTCCGGCGACCTGGCGAACCCGTCCAGGTCGATTCCCCGCGGCACCCTGCTGGCGGTCCTGGTGACGGGCCTGATCTATCTCTCTCAGGCGGTGCTGGTCGGTGCCGCCCAACCTCGCGCGCAGCTGATCGAAGACAGCCTGATCATCCAGCGCATCGCCAGCTGGCCGCTGCTGATCACCGCGGGGGTGTTCGCGGCGACCTTGTCCTCGGCCCTCGGCTCGATGATGGGGGCGCCCCGCATCCTCCAGGCCTTCGCCCGCGATGAGGTCTTCTCCTCGTTGAGCTTCTTCAGTCTGGGCAGTGGCGCGAGCAATGAGCCGCGGCGGGCGACCGTGTTGACTTTCGTGATTGCGGAAGTCTGCATCCTGCTCGGCGACCTGAATGCCATCGCACCGATCATCACGATGTTCTTCATGATCACCTATGGACTGCTGAACCTGGCGACCTTCTACGAGGCCTTCACGCGCAACCCCAGCTACCGGCCGACGTTCCGCTACTGTCACTGGTCCGCCGCCCTGGCCGGGTTCCTCGGCTGCCTGGCGGTGATGATCCTGATCAACTGGCTGTGGGCGCTCATCTCCATCCTGTTGATCGCAGGCCTGCACCGCTACATCTCCTGGCGGGAGATCGCGTCACGTTGGGGCGACCTGAACAGCGGTGTGGCGTTTGAGCGGGCGCGCAAGAGCCTGCTCCGCCTCGAGCAGGAGGCCTACCATCCCAAGAACTGGCGGCCGGTGATCCTGGCTCTCTCGGGCGTTGCCTGGAACCGCCCGCACCTGGCCATCTACGGCCACTGGTTGACAGCGGGCCGCGGCATCCTCACGCTGGGGCATGTCGTCTCCGGAGGCGTCCAGGAGCACGGTGAGCGAAGGAGCCGTTTCGAGGCCGCGCTGCGCAAGTTCATCAGCAGCCGGGAGCTCGAGGCGTTTCCCGCCGTCGTGCTGGCGAGCAGCCTCCAGGCGGGCACCGAGGCGCTCGTGCAGTGTTGTGGCATCGGGGGGATCCGCCCGAACACGATCCTGCTCGGTTGGCCGAGCCAAGCGGAGAAAGCCGAGAGCTTTGGCGCGACCCTGCGCCTGGTCCAGAGTCTGGAGCGCAGCATCGTGGCGGTGCGGGTCGCTCAGGAGGGCGCCGAGGCGGACGTGACGGCGTGGGACGTGCCCGAAGGCAGCATCGACGTCTGGTGGCGCGGCCTCGCAAACGGCGGGCTCATGCTGCTGCTTGCGCATCTGCTGCATCAGAACCCCCGCTGGCGCAACAACCCGATCAGACTCATGCGGGTGGTCGAGAACCCGGCGGCCAGCACCGACGTCCGCAACCACCTGACGGAGCTGGCGAGCGCCTCGCGCATCCACGCCGAGCCCGTCGTGGTCGTGGCCCGCGAGTTCATGCCCGCCATCCAGAAGGAGTCAGCCCGGGCGGCCGTCGTCCTCTTCGGGTTCCAAGCCCCTGCAGAGGGCCAGGAAGGAGTGTTTCTGGAGCGCATGAACAGCCTGGCTGGAGACCTGCCGCGGGTGCTCTTTGTCAAGAGTGCCGGGGGGATGGAGTTGGAATCCTGAGCATCCGCGGGTCTGTGGCGGGCCCGGTCTTCGGTCCCCTCGGTCTTCGGTCCCCCCGGTCTTCGGTCCCCCCGGTCTTCGGTCCCCCCGGTCTTCGGTCCCCTCGGTCTTCGGTCCCCTCGGTCCTCGGTCCCCCCGGTCTTCGGTCCCCTCGGTCTTCGGTCCCCTCGGTCTTCGGTCCCTCGGGAACGGGCTCGGGAACGGGCTCGGGTTCGGGCTCGGGTTCGGGCTCGGGTTCGGGCTCGGAACCGGTTTCGGAACCGGGCCAGCTCAGCTCCAGCTTGTGAAGGCGTGCCTGTTCCGATTAGATGGCGTCGCGTCGTCACCAAGGAGTTTGCATGCGCCTCAGCACGATCATTGTCCTGGCCCTGGCGGCCGGAACCGTCCACGCCCAGTTCGTCAAAGTTCCGGCCAGGGATACCGAGCAAAACGTGACCGCCACCATCCTGCAGGGAGTCTGGGAGGTAGACCACGACCTCAACCAGAGCCTCGGACTGGGCGGCTCGTCCCCGGCAAGCCTCAGCTTCAGCTTCGCGGAGGGCGCGGTGCCCGACGAGGTGCTCGAGGCGCGCAACCGCGATCTCGCAGCGGCGGGCAAAGCGCTCACGGTTCCGATCTACGCGATGGGGATGCTGGTCATCGAGCGAAACGGCACGCCCCACAGTTTCCCCTTCATCTTGAGCACTATCCATGGCAACCCCCACGTCGTCTACTTCCGCGAACGGAATGGCGACCCCTTCGGCGACAGCGAGAGCTTCATCGTGATGGGGATCCGGACCAGCGAAGAAGACGGTCCCGGGCCGAATGACCGCCTGTTCATCGGCGGCGACTTCAACAACGAGCCGCTGCGCGCCTACCGCCGTTTGGCGGACGAGTAGGTCGCCGGAGGATCACCAGCGCCTCACCTCGGGCGTGGGCGGGCCTGATCATTGTCGTTCGTCACGCACGGACGACCGCTGCGAGACTGCGAGCGGCGCGCATCCCTGCTATCCTGCGGATGGTGTCTGCCTTCGGGATGTGGCAACGGGGGGAGGTCGGTCTAGACGGGCGCTCCCCCGCCTCAATCGCGGTACCGCGGGAAGGAGTCGTCGAGGGGAGGAAAATTGGCGGGAGCGTCCTTCGCATAGGCATCACGCGCGCTGTCGTCGTAGCTCTTGGTCTCCACCCAGCCCATCCCCTCTCGCAGGCTCCCCAGCACCTCGGGGGGACAGGCGCGCTCGGTGTGGAGGCGGAGATGCTCGAGGCAGGGAAGCAGGGCCAGACACCTGGCAAGCTCAGCCGGAAGGGGCCCAGGTAGCTCAAAGTCCAACCTGGTGACGTGTTGCATAAAGGGTCGCTCGACGAGCTTCTGCATTGTCGGCAGGTCTGTATCCGCCAGCTGCACATGCCGCAAGGCCGGCAGATTCTGCGCCTGCAGAAGCGCGCTGCAGGACGTGTCAACGCTTGTCAACGAAGGCAGCCGGCCCTGCGCCAGCAACGCAGCCTGGACCTCCTCGTCCGCTCCCTCCAGTGTATGGATCCCGGCCAAAGCCGGAGTCTCGTCCGGGACCGCGCTGAGCGGAAGCTGGAGGTGTTGCAGCCGGCCCGTGCTGCCCAGGATCTTCTGCAACGCCGACCCTGCCAGCGGAAAGTCGAGCTGCAGGCGCCTCAACGGCCTCTGGGCCAGGTCAGCAGCGAACCGGGTCAATCCCGGGAGTTGGACGGGGCTGCACGAAACCAGCACCGAGAGCTCCTCGAGCTGGGGCGGAAGATGCTTGCCCAGCAGGCGCAAGATCTCGGTTCCGTCCTGGCCGATCTTGAGCTCCAGCGACTGCAGGCTGCTCCAGGCGGGACGTGCGCAGAGTCTCTCCAGTAGGGGCAGGGGAGGGGTCCACCAGGGCATCACCAGCCGGCGCAAGCGTGGCATAGCCGGTGCAGGGTCCTCACTGAAGAGTGCGCCTGCATCGCGGTGCTCCAGGCTGTCCAGGGTGGGCAGGCTCAGGCACTCGAGCTGCGCAAGCAGCGCCAGGGCCTCAAACCGCTGGCGCGCCGCCCGGTCCAAGGCCAGCATCGGCAGCGACAATGCGCGCAGCTTCTTCAGGTGCGGCGAGGCGAGCAGCTCGAGCACATGGTGACGGGGGCTCTTGTGCGCCCCCTGGTGGTGGATGCGAAGGGATTCGATCGCCTGCCATTCAGCACAGCGGGCGACGCGGCGGGGCAGCTCCAGGTTGGAGCGGAACCAACCGGTCAAGCATATGTCCCGGACCGGCTCGAGGGCGAGCAGCTGACGGCGGTGCTGGAGGAAGTGGCGCAGATGCAGGTGGACCGCCTCGATGAAGCCCCGCCGGAAGCGCGCCTTGCGGAGGAAGTGCGGTCGGCACCATGACGCTGCCCAGCGACCGAGCAGTCGCAGCTCGCGCGCTTCCAGCTCGGCTTGCGCGGGATCCGCGGGGGGCAGGCGCGCGCGCGCGAGCTGGACGTGGATGAACTCGGCCCGAGCGCGGCTCGCGTCGTCCGGGCGGGTCGCAAACCAGGCAGCGCAGGCGAGCCGTGGTGCGTCGTCAGCCGGCGCCGCGCGGATGGCCGCGACCAGGGCGGTACGGGTGGGCTGGCCGCGGCTTGTGTGCTCCATGGGGTGCTCCGGGCGAGGGCGCCATTCCTGGTGGAGTGGACGTTCCGTCCGCCCAGACGGCGGACGGGACGGCTTCCATGGCCCCACTGTACTGTAGCGGAGCCATCTGCGCCCGGAAACCGACCAAGGGCATGGTTGAAGCGCCGGGCCGCCTGCTGCCGAGCCGCTACGGCGCAAGATAGTGGAATCGGACCAGAAAGATGCGCCGACCGCGGCCGTGCTGGGCCGTCTTGAGAAGGTCGATGACACCCTTGAAGCCAGAGCGACGGGCGAGCTCCGGGGTGATGTCGGCCAGCTCGAGCTCGTCGATGGTCTCGACTTCGATCTCTCCCGGGACGAGCGCATAGCGGCCACCCACCTTGACCCGGGGCTGCTTCCAGATGCGAACGCTGCAAGTGATCTCACCGCTGCGGACGCGATCGCGGAGCTTCTTTGTGAAGAGCACGCTGCACCCTTTGTGTGCTGGGTATGGATCTTCTCACCCTAGCCCGAATCCGTCACCAGTCTCTGCTGCGGCCCCGCCTGACCGGCGAATTCGAACTCTCGCTGCTCGAAGATACCCCGTAGCGCCTGCGCTGCTCAAGCCCGAATTCTCGCGGCCATCCGGGCCCTCGCTACGATCCTGGTGACGGATCCGGGCTAGCATATCGGCACGGCGCCGCGGTTGGCGGGCGGGCCTCATTCTTGATTTTTCTGGTAGGCTTCCACAGCCTGCACCTGCCCACACAGCGTGGGGACGCGGGCGTCCCCGATGCGCCTGCGGGGTTTTCGATGTCTGGACGGCGCTGCTAAGCTCGGACTGTGATCGTGCTCGGGAAGGAGCGCACTGTGCCCAGCGACCCGATGGAACCTTGGCAGGCCACACTCGGCAAAGGTGTCGACCTCGCCTTGCTCTCTCCTCTCGATTCTTATCGTCCGGACTTTCATGACACCGAAGATACGCTGAAGACAGGCGGAGACGCGGGCTCCGACGAAACCCCGCAACAGGGTTTCGGCCTGCTGGAGCTGCTCGGTGCTGGCGGGATGGGCGTCGTGCATCGGGCACGCCAGCGAAGCCTGGGCCGGATCGTGGCGGTCAAGATGCTCAAGCCGGCTTCGAAGAGCCCGTCTGCCAGCAAGATCGCGGGATTTTTGTGCGAGGCCCGCATCCAGGGACTGCTCGAGCATCCCAACATCATCCCGATCTACGAGCTGGACGTCGCACGCCCCGAAGCGCCGGGCTTCGCGATGAAGCTGGTGTCGGGCTCGCCGTGGGAGCAGGTCCTCCAGCGAGGTCCTGGCACTGAGGAGCTCGAAGTCTGGCGCGCGGCCCAGCTGGAGATCCTTTTGCACGTGTGCCACGCGATCGCGTACGCGCACGACAAAGGCATCCTGCACAACGATCTCAAACCGCAGAACATCATGCTGGGTCCATTCGGAGAGGTTCTGCTCGTCGATTGGGGCTTGGCAGTCGCGGAGCGAGAGATCCCGGACACGCCCGGGATCCGGCTCAAGGAAGCCATCCGATCTGCCTGCGGGACGCCCGCGTACATGCCGCCGGAGCTGGCGGAGGGCCGAGGAGAAGCGCTCGGTCCCTGGACGGATTGCTACCTGCTCGGCGGAATCCTGTACAGGATCTTCGTCGGCCACGCCCCGCATGCCGGCCGCAGTTTCATTGAGGTCGCCACCCGGGCTGCGAAAGGACTGCGGCCCACGCTGCCCTCGAATCTGCCGCAGGAGGTGCGCGCCATCCTCGAGCGTGCGCTAGCCTCCGAGCCCAACGAACGCTACCGCAAGGTGCTCGATCTCCGTGCAGATCTAGAGACCTATCTCCGCCATCGCCAGAGCATCGAGCTGGTGGAGACCACCAACGAGACGCTTGCAGGCTGTTTGCAGTCCGCGGCGGAGGAAACCGATCAGAGCGGACAGTCCCGGCTCTACGATCAGTTCTCGCAGGTGGTGGCCGGCTTCGTGCAGTCGAAGAAGCTCTGGCCGGAGAACCCACGCGCGATCGCGGGCGAAGACGCGGCACGCTGCGCCTATGCGCAGCTCGCTCTGCGCAGAGGGGACGTTGGCTTCGCGCAGAGTCAGCTCGAGCACCTGCAGGCGGAGAGCGCCGCTGAGCTTCGCCTCGGAATCGAGCAGCATCTCCGCCGCCAGCAGGCGCTCCGGCGCGGGCGGCGCCGCTTGCAGCTGGCGCTCGGCGCCGCCTGCCTGCTCAGTCTCGCCATCGTGATCGGCTGGCAGGGCTCCGAGAGCATGCGTCGGACCCGTCTGCGCAGTGCGCGTCTGCAGCAGATGGACAGCCTGCGCGCGGCGCTTGCCCACGCGGTCAGGTCCGACCCGGCCGGAGCCGTCCAGCGCGAGATCGTCCGGCTCACGCCGCCCGGTAATGCTCCCAGCCCCTATCTGTCGCCTGAGGAGCGCCAGACCAACGCGACGAGAATCAAGCAGTTGGTGGCTTGTGCAACACTCAAGCAGGAGCTGCTCGCGTGGGCGCTCCGGCCTATCGCTGGCGAAGCGCATCAGCTGATGCCCCGTGTCGAGCAGGACAGTCTGCGCTCGACACTGCATCACAACCGGCGGAGCGCGATGCAGCTCGCCGCGCTGAACGGGTCCTTCGACATGAGTGAGCTGATCATCGCCGGGGCTTCGTTGGAAGCCGCCCAACGCGACCGGCAGCTGGCCTATGTCGACGCCCGGCGCGAAGCACAGCTTGCCTCGCAGAACGAGGACACGCGGGCCGCGCTCCGGGACCTCCGCGAGGGCAGGTCCCGGCCGGGACGGCCGAGCTGGCTGCCTTCGCCGGACGAGTACGTGGTCCGCCTCAGCCGCTACCGGCATCCCTCGACGGTCGACATCCTGTCGGCCGCGCTGCAGCCGTACCTGGAGCGCATGCGCTCCTCGCGTGGGACGGCTCAGAGCCTCGTCTGGGGCCAGCCGGAGCGGGAAGAGCTGGAAGTGATTCTGCAGGTCCTCGGCCTGCTCGAGTTGCCGCAATTTACGCTGGCTCCGTTGAGCGAGTTCCTGCGCCTGGTCGAAGACGTGAAGTTGGCTGTGGTGTGCGGGAAGTCGCTCTGCAACACCGCCAGCAGCGATGCTTATGCTGCGCTGAACGACTTCGCCCGCGAGCGCTTCGGTTCCGATAGCTTGACGTGGCGCAAGATCGAGCGCTTCCTCGCCCGCCTGCCCCTGCCCGAGTCTCCGCGCACACCGTCTGTCGAAGCCCTGCGTGTGGTCGCGGGCGCGCGCCGTGCACGCGGCGACCTCGAGGGGGCGCTGGCCGACCTCGAGCAGGCTCTAGCGCTGGACGGAGAGCACTATGAAGCTCTCAACGATGCAGGCATTGTGCGCCAAGCCTTGGGAGACCTGGCGGGAGCCCGGCGTGACTTCGACCGTGCGTTGGCCCTGCGGCCCGAGTATGTCGAATGCCTGTCGAACCGGGCCACGCTGAGCATGGATGAAGGCGATCTTGACGCTGCCATCGAAGATCTCTCCAGGGCGCTGGCGCTGCGTCCCGACCACCCCGGGATCCTGAACAACCGGGGGCTGTGCTGGCGGAGACTGGCAGACTATGTCGCGGCCGTCGATGACTTTTCCCGGGCCCTGCAGAGCGATCCTGGCTTCGACCTGGCCTACCTCAACCGTGGCGGGGCGCTCTCGGAGCTGGAACGCTACGAAGAGGCGAGTCTCGACTTCGATCGGGTGATCGCGCTCGATCCCGACCAGGACACTGCCTATCAGAGTCGCGCTCGTGCGCGCATCAAGCTGGGGAATTTCCGTGGCGCGCTCGCCGACCTCGACGTCGCCGTGCGGCTCGATCCCGATGACGCCGAGGGCCTGGCCTACCGTGGAGAGCTGCTCGCAGAGCTCGGACGCCCGAACGAAGCCCTGCGCGACTTCGATGCCGCGATCCGGCTGGAACCCCAGGCGCCAGACTTCCTGGCAAGCCGCGCGAGGATCTACTCCGGCCTGGGGGAGTTGGACCGCGCAATAAAAGACAATTCTGCTGCATTGCGGCTGCGGCCGGAGGAGGCGAGCTATTGGCACAACCGCGGCTTCGCCTACGAGCGCCTGGGCCAGCTCGAGGCCGCGTTCGATGACTACAACCAGGCCATAGAGCTCGATCCAGCGCTCGCCCCGTCCCTCTTCAACCGCGGACGGCTGCTGCTCGAATCGGGCTACCACAGCGAGGCGATCGCTGACTTTTCCCGGGCCATCGCCGCGCAGCCCACGATGGTGGACGCGTACACCAATCGCGCGATCGCGCGGCGCAGCCTGGGCCAGCTCGAGGAGGCGTTGGAGGACGTGCGCGAGGCCGTCCGTCTGGAGCCTTCGGCGGTCAATGAGAGATTCGTGCTCACAGAGCTGCTCGAGCAACTGCAGCGCTTCGACGAGGCCCTTGCCGAATATGCAGAGCTTCTCGAGCTCGTGCCAAGGGATGCAGAGGCTCGTGTCGCGCGGGGTTTCCTGCTGCTGCGGCTGGGCGAGCACGACGCTGCGCTGGCAGATTTCGAGGCGACGCTCGAGCTCGACCCTGGCTTCCCCTGGTCCTACGCGGGGCGTGCTCACCTGCGCGTGCTCAGCGACGATCTGGTGGGGGCGCTCGAGGACTTTCAACAGGCGATCGCGCTCGAACCCCATCCGAAATTCCGGCTCTCCGCCGCAGAAACCGGTTGCTTGCTGTTGGCAGGGCTCAGCGACGGCGAGCAGACGGAGCCCGGCCTGAGTCGTGAAGAGCTGTTGGACCTGATCTTCGAGCAACTCGGGCAGGTCGAGCCCGCCATCCGGGAATCGGTGCAGAACTTCAAGCACTTCGAGGTCCTCCACCAGGACCCACGCTGGGGGGAGCTCTTCAAACCAGGGCGGTAGCCTCGCTCTGCTACCCGTTCCACCAGCCCGGGCTGGGCTCGAACCTGGACTCGTACGCCTGCACCCGCAGCTCGACCATACCGGCGCAGATGCCGAAGTACGGTTTGTCCTGGGCCGTGGGCTCGCCGAGATCACCTCGCAGGTCGCCGGCGGTGATGCCGGGCACGGCCCATGTCGAGCCGAAAAAATCCGAAGAACAGCTGGGCTTCTCGGAGTCGAGGCTCAGCCAGCCCCAGGTGGGCCCGACACCGCAAATGATCAGCGATGCGCCCCGCCCGAGAGCTTGAGCTGCTTGTCGACCCCATCGCCGCTGGGCTTGTACTCGCATTCAGTGTGCCTGCGGAGAGGCGCACAGAAGGCGGTGCGGCCTCGGCGGCATAAGGTTGTAAGGGTGTGTTCCTCCCCGGGGTGCGCAAGGTTCTTCCCAACAGGTCTGGCCCGCCCGGGCATTCCAGGCCAGAATAGGAAATTCAGGCAGCAACGGTGGAGGGACACGCATGCACACCACGAACATCGCCGCTTGGGCACACGACCATAGCTTCGGGCAGGACAAGCGCGCGCAGGGCGAGCGCAAGACGCTGGTCGTCGCCCTGCTGACGCTGGTCTTCATGGTCGTCGAGGTGACGGCCGGTCTGGCTTACGGGTCTATGGCTCTGCTCGCCGACGGCCTGCACATGGGCTCCCATGCGGTCGCTCTGGGGATCGCCGTCGCGGCCTACATCTTTGCTCGAAGGCGCGCGAGGGATCGTCGCTTCAGCTTCGGGACCGGCAAGGTCAATGCCCTGGGCGGCTTCACAGGAGCTCTGTTGCTCGCGGTCTTTGCGCTGGGGATGGCCTGGGAGTCGATCGAACGCTTCATCGCCCCGGTCGAGATTGTCTTCGATCGGGCGATCGCGGTCGCCGTGCTCGGTCTGCTGGTCAACGGCATCAGCGTGCTGGTGCTCGGGGTGGGGCACGATCACGACCACGGGGAGCACGCTGCGCACGGGCATGGCCCCTCCAAAGCGGACGATCACGGGCACTCCAAAGCAGACCATCACGGGCATCAGGAACACGGCCGGGCTGAGCCTTCGGAGTCGCACAGTCACGCCCACGGGCCAGAGAAGCACACACACTCTGCGGCGCAGGCTCCCAAACATGAAGACCACAACCTGAGGTCCGCCTACCTCCATGTTCTGGCAGACGCCCTGACCAGCGTGCTGGCCATCGTCGCGTTGGTCGCCGGCAAGTACCTCGACCTCGTCTGGCTCGACCCGGCCATGGGCATTGTGGGCGCGCTGTTGGTGGCACGTTGGTCCTGGGGATTGTTGCGCAAGACCGGGCGTGTCTTGTTGGACTTCCAGGCGGCCGACGAGGACTGCGACCGGCTGCGGACGGCGGTTGAAGACGGCAGCGGCGATCGTGTGGCGGACTTGCATCTGTGGAGCATTGGCCCGGGCATCAGGGCTGCCTGCCTCACGATCATCAGCCATGATCCTCTGCCTGTAGAGTCCTACCGGCTGCGCCTGCCGGAAGACCTGGGAATCAAGCATGCGACCTTCGAGATCGTGCGCTGTCCGGGAGCACCCGCGGCCCGTGAGCAGGAGCTGGCGCTGACAGGCTGATTCAACGGGACTGGATGAGGTACCAGCGCTCCCCACAACGCACCAAGCACCCTTCGGGACGGCTCTCCAGCACACCCTGGTTGTCTTCAGCCCCGATACGCCGGAAGCGTGTCCGCTGCCCCTCGTCCCAGAGCAGCAGCAGCGTGTCGACGACTGCCGGCGCGGCCGCGCGGAACCAGCCGCGGCCCAGCTGCTCGGGCTCGCTGAACTCCTTGCCTCCGTCTGTGGTGGTCGCCAGGTAGATGTCCTCGTCCTTGGTCCAGGCGACCAGCAGACGCTGACCGCCGTCGCTGACCGCGATCGCGGGGCCGGACATCGGGCAGCCTTGGAAGGCCCAGGCGTCTCGGCTGACCTGGACGTTCTTGAAGCGCTTGCCGTCCTTCGAGCGGACCAGCTGGGTCTCTTTGAGTCCCGCTACGGTGCTGCGGTACGCCATCCACAGCACGCCATCCCCGTCGATGGCCAGGCCCGGCATGCAGCACGGGCATACACCCGGCATGCCCGTCGTGGCGACGCGGTTCTTGCCGAAGCGGCCCTTTTTGTCGGTGATCGCGATGAAGATGTCCTGGGCCAGGGGATCGTCGCTCCGGCCCTCGCTTCGGCTATCGACCCAAGCCAGCGCGACCGTCCCGTCGGGGCCGCAGGCCAGCGCTGGCATGTCGATGCCTCCTTCGGCGCCTCGATCCCGCGCCCCGATGGCCTGCCAGCTTCCACCTCCGTCCTCCGAGCGCGCGACGACCAGCTGGTCCCGGCTCTGCCACGCCACGAACAGGCGCCCCTGGTTGTCGACAGCGATCTGCGGCCGGCGCTCTCTGCCCGCGATGGTCGGCTCCGGTCCGTCCGGAAGAACCGGCTGCGGCGCGCTGAAATCGGCGTCCGCGGCCTTGCTGCAGTAGTAGACGCGGCCTTCGCGGGCGTAGACGATCGAGACAACACCTTCGTGGCAGACCGCGCTCAGCGCCTCGGCGGAGTCCGGCAACTCGAGGGTCGCGACCTCCTGCGCACGAAGAGTTGAGGCAGTGATCAGAAGGAGAATTGCGAGGGCAGGTCGCTTCATGACGTTCGCTCCAAAGTCGTAGTGTGCCAGGATGTCGACGGGGGGTGGGGGAGTGTCACGGTCTCTTCCAGCTTCCGTTGCTGGGCGGTGCAGCGCGTGGCAAGCGGGCAGTGGTCAGGGCGCGATGGACCGCACCACCCGGAAGCCCAGCCCGTTGGCACTGAAGCTCGGGTCGTCGCGGTCCCGCCAGGCCGAACGGCAGTACGGCGCGGTGGACATGAACCCGCCGCCCCGGTTGACCCGTACTCCAGACTCCGGGCCCGCCCCCGAGGGATCCTCCGCGTCGCCCGAGTAGGCCCCGTACCGGTCCCAGCACCACTCCCAGAGATTGCCGTGCATCTCGTACAGGCCCCAGGCGTTGCAGGCGAGGCTGGCGCCGGGCAGCGGCTCGCCGCGGGCGATGCCTTCGGGCTCTCCCGGCGTGGGCTGGCTGCCGTCGTAGTTCCCCTGCTCGGTCGTCAGGCTGGCTCCGGTCGCGAAAGCAGAGGTGGTCCCGGCGCGGCAGGCGTACTCCCACTCGGCTTCCGTGGGAAGCCGGTAACCTTCCCGGTCGAGTCCCAGCAGGAGCACCGAGTCCCCCTCGATGGCGTAGGCGGGCTCCAGCCCCTCGATGGCGGAGAGACGGTTGCAGAAACGCACCGCGTCGAACCACGACACCTGCTCGACAGGCATGCCTGCTCCTGCATAGTTTGCTGGATTATGGCCCGTGACGTCGGAGTATTGCGTCTGTGTGACCTCCGTGGCGGAGATGTAGACGCTCCGCGTAAGGGTCACCGTGTGTTGCACCTCGTCCGTGTCGCGTCCGGCCTCAGCCTCAGGAGAGCCCATCGCGAAGGTGCCGGCCGGGATGAGGGCGAAGCGCATGCTCCGGCTGTTCTCGACGGCGACGGCCGCACCGGCGCGTGCCCCCGCTTCGCTCTGCCCGGAGGTGGGGGTCCACCAGCTGGCCATGGCGCGCAGCCTCGGCGCTTGCACCGTCGGACCCGCCCCGGTGACGATCGTGCGCACGGGGCGGAAGCCGATCAGGTTGCCGAACGCGTCGTCTGCCACGATCCCGCGGTATGCCGCGCGGCAGTGACGGGCCTGACTGTCCCAGCTTCCACCCCGCACGGCCCGATTCTCGCCCGTGTTCGGACCCTGGGGATCGACCGCGTCGCCGACATAGTCCGCGTACCAATCCTCGCACAGCTCTTTGACATTGCCGTGCATCCCGTAGATTCCCCAGCCGTTCGGGGCGAAGGCACGCACTCCGACCAGGCCACTCCGGTTCAGTCCCGGAGGAGCCCCGGGTAGGGGCTGCGTGCCATCATAGTTGGCCTGTTCTGTCGACAGATGGTCGCCAGTTTCGAAGGCCGTCGTCGTGCCGGCGCGGCAGGCGTACTCCCACTCTGCTTCGGTCGGCAGCCGGTAGCCGGATCTGTCGAGGCTGAGGAAACGGGCCTGCTCGCCGTCGATCTCGTAAGCCACCTCCAGACCGTCGCGCAGCGAGAGGGCGTTGCAGAACCGGACGGCGTCCAACCAGGTCAGCTCGTGGACCGGCAGGTCGTCTCCCTTCAGACTCGACGGATCATGGCCGAGCACCGCGCGGTACTGGGCCTGGGTCAGTTCGGTGGCCGCCAGGTAGAAGTCACGAGTGAGCGTCACCTCGTGCCTGGTCTCGTCTGTGTCGCGGTGGGGCGCGGACTCGAGCGAGCCCATCTGGAAGCTGCCCGCGGGCACTAGCACCCAGTCGATGCCCAGGCCGTTTTGGAGCGCCAGCGGAGCCCCCGCGCCCTCCGCGGCGTCGTGCTGTTCCGGCGGCGCCTCCCACCAGTCCGCGACCTCCCGCAGCCGGGCCTCGGTTCTCGCGGGCTCCGAGCCTTCGTTGGCGATCGGCCGCACCACCCTGAAGCCCAGCAGGTTTCCCGAGGCGCCCGGTTCCGCCAGGTTCCGATAGGAAGAACGGCACTCGCTAGCGGGCTTGGTGAAGTTGCCACCACGGAGGTTGCAGTTCGCGTCGCCCCGAGGCCAACAGAAGGGGTCGATGGTCGCGCCTAGATACAAGGCATAGCGGTCGCCACACCACTCCATGACGTTGCCGTGCATATCGTACAGGCCCCAGGGGTTGGGAGCGAAGGAGCCGACCGGCAGCGTCACACCGCGGTCCTCCCCGGCTGGTTGGCCGGGCATCGGTTGGGTCCCATCATAGTTGGACTGCCCGCTCGTCAGCGCATCGCCGCACCAGAAAGCCGTCGTCGTGCCGGCGCGGCAGGCGTACTCCCACTCCGCCTCGGTGGGCAGACGATAGCCGCTGCGTCCGAAGCCCAGGAAGCGCACGGAGTCGCCGTCGATGGCGTAGGCGGGCTGCAGGCCTTCCCGCTCGGAGAGGCGGTTGCAAAAGCGGGCCGCATCACGCCAGCTGACCTGCTCGACCGGCAGGTCGTCGCCCTTGGTGCTCGACGGCTCCAGGTCGAGCACGGCGCGGTACTGCGCCTGCGTCACTTCGGTAGCGGCCATATGGAATGCGCGCGTGAGGGTCACGAGGTGGGGATCCTCGTCAGAATCCCGGCCCGGTTCGGACTCCGGCGCACCCATGCTGAAGCGGCCCGCCGGCACCAGCGCGAAGCGCATCCCCAGGGCATTCTGGGCGGCCGCAGCCGGCCCTCCCAGGGCCGAATCCAGCTGGGCCTGGCCGGGGGTCCACCAGGGATCCAACTCCGTCAATGGGGTCGTGGTTGCGTTGACCAGCGAACGCGCCAGACGGAAGCCGAGCAGGTTGCCGGCCGCGGTCGGCTCGGTGTCCGCCCTGTTGGCTGAACGGCACAGGTCCGCCGCGTCGTCGTAGGAGCCACCGCGGAAGACCCGCGTCGTCCCCTCGTCCGCACCGATGGGGTCGGTCGTCCTGCCGCTGTAGTCTCCGTACAGGTCGTTGCACCACTCCTTCACGTTGCCGTGCATGCCGTAGATGCCCCAGGGGTTGGGAGCAAAGAACGTTACGGGAAAGACTCCCCCGCGATCCAGACCCGCGGGTTGCCCCTCGAGAGGCTCGCTGGCGTCGTAGTTGGCCTGGTCGCTGCTCAGGTACTCGCCCGTCGCGTAGGGTGTCGAGGAGCCAGCCCGGCAGGCATACTCCCACTCCGCTTCGGTGGGCAGGCGGTAGCCCGTCTTGTCGAGGCCGAGAAAGCGCACCCGCTCGCCGTCGATCTCGTAGGCGGGCTGTAGTCCCTCCGCTAGCGACAGCTGATTGCAGAATCGCACGGCATCGTTCCAGCTGACCGAATCGACGGGGTTGTATGCGCTGGCGCTCTTGGATGGGTTCGTGCCCATCAGGGCTTCGTATTGGGCCTGGCTGACTTCGACCGCCGACAGATAGAAGCTGCGCGTCAGCTGCACCTTGTGAAGCGTCTCATCCTCGTCGCGGCCCGGCTCGGTCCCGGGTGAGCCCATCACGAAACGGCCGGCGGGGATCAAAGCGAAGCTGATGCCGTGGGGGCTGCATGCGGCCACCGGGGCGACCTCGCGGCGTGCGGCCGCGCTCTGATTGAAGGCCGGCGCCCACCAGGCGCGCACCGGCTCCAGACCCTGAAAGCTTGGCCGTGCGGCCGGCGGCAGTGCGGGACCTGATTCAACGCACGAGCGCGCGACCCGGAAACCGAGCAGATCGCCGCCCTCCTGCTCGGGGAGCCAGCCACGCCAGGCAGAGCGGCACTTGGCGGCGCTGACATACCAGCTTCCTCCGCGCACGACGCGACCCGATGCGCCGGGTACGGGTCCCAGCGGGTCGACGGCGGGGTGGGAGTACCCGCCGAAGTCGTCGGCACACCACTCCAGGATGTTGCCGTGCATGTCGTAGAGCCCCCAGCGGTTGGCGGGAAAGGACATCACGGGCGACGCGCCCTCACACGGTTCTCCCTCGGGCTGACCATCGAGGGGCAGGGAGCCGTCGTAGCTCGCCTGCTCGGTGCTCAGCAGCTCGCCGCTGGCGTAGGCGGTGCTCGTGCCGGCGCGGCAGGCGTACTCCCACTCGGCCTCTGTGGGCAGGCGGTAGCCGTCCCGGTGCAGTCCAAGGAGGCGGACCCGCTCGCCATCGATCGCGTAGGCCGGGCGCAGCCCCTCGAGCGCAGAGAGGCGGTTGCAGAACCGAGCGGCGTCGACCCAGCTGACGCTCTCGACCGGCAACGTCGCACCCTGGGTGGCTGCGGGGTTGATCCCCATGACCGCTTCGTACTGCGCCTGGCTGACCTCGCTCGCCGCCAGGTAGAAGGCGCGTGTCAGGATGACGTGATGCTGGACCTCGCTGCTGCCGCGCGCAGGCTCCGATGCCGGGGAGCCCATCTCGAACTCCCCGGCGGGGATCAGGGCGAAGCGCATGCCCTGCGCATCCTCGACCGCTGGAGCGAGCCCTTCCTGCCCGGCGGCCTGCGCCTGCTCCGCAGCGGGCTCCCACCAGGCCGCGACTGCCCTCAATCCCGGCAGCACCTCCGGCGACGATGAGCTGCGCTGGACCGGCAGCTCAAGCCGCGTCGGATTCCCGGCCAGATCGTAGATCACCAGCGATACGTCCTGCTGGCCGGCGTCGTCGAGGCGCAACTCGACGCGGCCTGCATCCCAGCTTGCGCTGGCATCGAGGCCCTGCACGCTGGCGAGCTGCTCGTCGGCCTCGATGCGCACGACCAGTACGGAGCCCTCGATGCGGGCTGAGGCGGTCGTGGCCTGGGGGGCGCGGCTGTCCACCGTGCCGGTGATGTCCGACCGCGCCAGGTTGCCGGCCGCATCGCGGACCTCGAACGGCAGCGAGAAGGGGCCATCGGCGCCGAGGGACAGCTTCATAAGGAACACGCCCGGCAAGACCTCCTGCACCGGCTCGCCGTCGACGTGGATGCTCTGGATGCAGTCGTCGAGAACCAGGGCCTCCAGCTCTGGGGCATCGCCTTCGACGGTGACGTTCTCAGCTCTCCCGTCGAGCACGATGAGCTGTAGTTGCGGCGCGCGGGTGCGCAGCAGCACGGGCTGCTCGACCTTCCACAGCACCTCGGGCGCGGTCCCGTCGACATGCACGAGCAACGTGTCGGTCGTGGTGTTGCCGAGCGCGTCCTGCGCGGCGATCAACAGGGGCATCGCCGCTTCCCCCTGTAGCTGGAGCAACGAACGCCAGTGCAGGCCGTCTGCCTCGCGCACAGCCGGGATACCGTCGACCGACAGCGAGGCAGCCTCTGCCGCCCGCACGCGCACCTCAAGCGCGCCGGGGGTCAGCCAGGCTTCCGCTGGTGGCGCCACCACAACCAGCTCGGGCCCGCTGGCGTCGATCGGCACGGCCCGGGTCGCCGCGCCGCGATTCCCGGCGCCGTCCCACGCCTCGGCCAGGATGTCGGCCGCGGCCGTCAGCTCGATCTCGACCTGCCAGGTGTCCCCGCTCCGCGTCGCCAGGCGCCCAGCGATGCGCACCGACTCGGCGTCCCCCGCCTGCACCGTGACCAGGCATGGGCCCGGTGCGCGGGGGACGTCGGGCGACGGGGCGCTGAAGACAACTTCCGGCGGGCTGCTGTCGAGGACCAGCGTCCACGGCTGCCGCGTCGAGCCGGCTTCGATCTCGAAACGGTTGCGCCCCTCCTTCAGCTCGATCGGCACATGGAAGCTGCCGTCCGCGGCCACGGATGCGGTCTGTCCGGCGACGTGGATCGAGTCGAGGCCGGCGTCCCGCGGAGAGATCCGTCCGCTCAGGCTGAGCCGGGATGTGCGCAGCAGCGCACCATCGGCGGGCTCGACGGCCTCGAAGCGTAGCTCGGAGCCGCTGTCCGACGGGCCCGTCCATGCGGGCCAGGGGAGCTGGAACCACCCCTGGCGCTGACCTAGCCAGCCGCCCGCCGCCACGAGCAGCACGCCTACTAGCGCCGCGAGTGGCCAGGCCAGCGAGCGACGCCTGCCTGGCCTGGCGATGAGGGGCGGCGGTGCTGCGCTTGGCTGACGAGCCAGCGCATGGCGGTAGGCCTCCGCCAGCGCAGCGCACGTCGAGAATCGTCGGGCGGGAGCCCCCTCCAAAGCGCGCATCACGACACGTGCCAGGGCTGGATCGAGCTCTGGACACAAACTCCCCAGATCCTCAGGCCTGCCCTGTTTCTTGACGAGGATGCCCAGGGCGGTGTCCCCCTGGAAGGGCAGCGTGCCGCTCAGAACCTGGAACAGGATGGTGCCGAGCGCATACTGGTCGACGCGGCCGTCGAGCTTGGACTCGGAGGCCTGCTCGGGGGCCATGTAGTCGGGAGAGCCTGCCATCATCCCGGTCCTGGTCAGATTCGTGCGTTCCCCGAGAGCCTTGGCGATGCCGAAATCGGCGAGATACGGTGTGTCGTGCTTGTCGAACAGGATGTTGGCGGGCTTGACGTCGCGGTGCAGGATGCCGTCCTGATGGAGTTGATCCAACGCTTCGGCGACGCGCTGCAGCCAGCTCAACACCTCTCGCGGGGAGAAGCGGCCGCCAGCCTGCCGGAGGCGATCCTCCAGGCTTCCCCCTTCCATGTGCTCCAACACCAGGTAGGGCAGCCTCTCGAGGTCGCCGCAGTCGAGCACGCGCACCACGCCCGCCTGGTGTGCGTGCACCATGGCGGCTATCTCCCGTTGGAAGCGCTCGACAAAACGGGGGTCGGTCATCAACGCCGGGTGCGGGAACTTGACGACCACCGAGCGGTGAACGCGCAGATCCTCTGCCAGGAAGACGCTGCCCATACCGCCCTGCGCCAGCAGGTCGACCAGTCTGTAGCGCCCATCGAGCTCGCGCCCGACCAGCCCGCCCCCGAGCACGGGAAAGCCCGCGCTGGGAGGCTGGCGATGCTGGCCGCTGCTTTCCCTGAGCGATGCCGCAACGCCCCCGAGGGTGAGCCCACCGCTCAGCGTGGAGCGCCCGCGCACCTGCAGGCCACAGTTCGAGCAGAATTGTGCAATCGGCGGATTCTCGGACCCGCAGGCTGTGCAGTGCATCGGGAACCTCGTAGCTGATGTCGCCTGAGAGTAACAGTGTTCCAAGGCAGAGGCAACGAGCCCGCCCGTGGCGGGGCTGCAGCTGCAGGGTTGCCCCTCAATACAAACAAGGCAGGGCGAAAAAGCGGAAAACCGTCGCAGGCGAGGTCCCGGGAGCCTGGCGCCCTGCAAACGGGAGAGCGGGGCGGATCGCAGGATCGTAGGGAGTCTTGGAGAAGCTCAGCAGCGGACGACGCGCCTCGATGTTGGAGCTTCTTGGGTGCCTGGGGCGCAGAAAGAATCTCGGGAACAGCTGGCTGACGGCGCATGCCCGGAAGTCGGCCGGCGCATGCCAGAGCGCTGCACCGCTTGGCGGCGCGGCCGGTTGTGGAGCCAGAAAAGCGGGGGAAATGCCAGGGTTTTGCTGGTCGGCGTCCAGGCAGGTGCCAAGATGAGGCCACGGAGGACAGATCTCGTGAAGCCCGCTTTTTTTTCCGAGAAGGATGTTCCGTTGCGCGACGACATCCGCACGCTCGGCTCGCTCTTAGGCAACGTGATCCGCGACCAGGAGGGCGACGACGCCCTGGCGCTCGTCGAGACCGTTCGCAAGACGGCACGTCGCCGACGCGACGGTGAGACTGCGGCCGGAACGGAGCTGCAGAGGCTCCTGACCGGGCTGTCAGCGGAACGGTCCGGCATGCTCGTGCGCGCTTTTTCGGCCTTTTTCGGGGCCATGAACATGTGCGAGCGCGTCCACCGCATCCGCCGGCGGCGGGCCGCCATGCGGGAAGCTCGCGTGCAATCGGGCGGGCTGGCGGCAGTCTTCGAGCGCTTGGCGCAGCGGGGCCATGCGCGCCAGGATCTCTCAGCCATCCTGGCCCGGTTGCTCGTCGAGCCCGTGTTCACGGCCCACCCGACCGAGGCGATCCGGCGGACGCTGCTTGTCAAAGAGCAGCGCATCGCGCGAGCCCTGGTCGATCGTATCGAACCGGAGCGTCTCGTTCCGCGCGAGAATCGCGCCTGCCTGGCCCGCATTCGGGAAGAGCTGGCGATCGCCTGGCAGACTGAGGAACACGCGCACACCCGGCCCACGGTCGCCGACGAACGTGAACACGTGCTCTTCTTCCTTGCCGACGTCATCTACCGGATCGTGCCGGCCTTCCACGAACACCTCGAAGAGACATGCGGCCACGCCGTGCCCAGGCCTGTGCTCCGTTTCAACTCGTGGGTCGGCGGCGATATGGACGGAAACCCGGCCGTCGACGCCGACACGATTCGAGCCAGCCTGCGGCGCCATCGCGAGCTGATCGTGCAGCGCTATCTGACCGAGGTCCGCCAGCTTTTCGACGCCCTGAGCCAGTCGCGGTCACGGGTGGCGGTCGATGCCGCCGTGCTCGACCGCATCGAGCGCTACGAGGAAGAGCTCGATGCCGCCGTGCCGGTCCGCTACCACGACATGCCCTACCGCGTCTTGCTCTGGCACATTTCCGTGCGCCTCGAGCGCAGCTTGAGCGATCAAGACGGGGCCTACACCTCAGGCGACGGGCTGCTCGACGATCTACGACTGATCGAGAGCAGCCTGCGCAGCCACCGCGGGACCGGCGCGGGCCTGCACCGGATCCGCCGCCTGGCGCGGCGCGTGCAGACCTTCGGCTTCTTCCTGGCCGCCCTCGACATCCGCCAGGACGCAGAGGTCCACCGCCGGGTGGTCGGATGCCTCCTGGCAGTCGACGACTTCCCGTCACTGCCGGCCGTCTCGCGGGCAGAACACCTTCGGCGGATGATCGTCGAAAAGGCTCGCGGACAGCCTGCAGAAGACGACGAGGCTGCGCGTAGCCTCGACGTCTTTCAAGCCATCGGCGAGGGCCGCAGCCGCTTTGGGGCGGAGTCGATCGGGCTGTACATCATCAGCATGGCTCAGGGACCCGACGATGTGCTGGCCGTGCTCGCTCTGGCCCAGGTAGCCGGTCTGGTCGAGGAAGGCCAGATACCCCTCGATGTCGCCCCCCTGTTCGAGACGGTCGCCGACCTGCGCAACTGCCGCGAGACGTTTGAGGCCCTCCTGCAAGATCCGGTGTACTCAGGCCATCTCGACGGTCGCGGCAGGCGTCAAACGGTCGTGCTCGGCTACTCGGACAGCGCCAAAGACTCCGGCCTGGCGGCGTCGCGCTGGGCCCTGTACCGGGCCCAGCAAGATCTGGTAGCTGCGGCGCGGCAGCACGGAGTCGAGCTCACCCTCTTCCACGGCCGCGGCGGCTCGATCAGCAGGGGGGGAAGCAAGCCGCGGGCGGCCGTGATGGCCGCTCCACCCGGTGCAGTCGACGGCCGACTACGGGTCACCGAACAGGGCGAGATCATCTTCGCCAAGTACGGCCTGCGCGACATCGCGCTTCGCACGCTGGAGCTGACGGTCGGGGCGGTCATCGAAGCTACGGCCGATCTGTCGTGTGCCGGCGAGCCCGAGCCAGCCTGGCTCGAGGCCATGGACGAAGTCGCCCGCGCCAGCCGCCAGGAATGGCGCAGCCTGGTCTACGAAACGCCGGGCTTCTTCGATTTCTTCCGGCAGGCGACTCCGATCGATGTCATCGAGCGGCTCACGATCGGCTCGCGTCCCTCACGCCGGAGGGCAGGACGTGGCGTCGAGGATCTCCGGGCCATCCCCTGGGTCTTCGCCTGGACGCAGAGTCGCTTGATCCTGCCAGGTTGGTACGGCGTTGGGAGCGGTCTGAAGGCAGCCGCCGAGCGCTTCGGCGAGGAGACCCTGCGGGCGATGGCTGCGCGCTGGCCGTTTTTCTCCGTGCTGCTGGGCGACGTCGCCATGGTCCTGGCAAAGACCGATGCCGGCATCGCCCGGCGCTACGCCGATCTGGCCGCCGATCCCGCCATGCAGAAGCGCATCGAGGCAGAGCTCGAGCTGACCGAACGGCTGGTGTGCGAGCTGCAAAGCTGCGAGGGACTGCTCGACAACGAGCCGGTTCTGCGGCGGGCGCTCCTGTTGCGGAATCCCTACGTCGACCCCATGAGCTACCTGCAGGTCGACCTCCTGCGCCGTTGGCGAACGTCAGGGCGCAGCGACGACGGGCTGCTGCGCGTGTTGATGGCGACGGTTCGGGGGATCGCCCGGGGTATGCAAAACACCGGTTGAGGCGTGAGCTCGGGAAGTCCTTTGATAGAGGGCACAACGTACGCGTCCGACCAAAGTCGACCCAGTGGCTTTGGATGGCCGAGTCCTGCTGTAAACTTGATGGTGAACAGTGGTGGATCACGTGCCAATTGTCACAGTCTGAGTGGAGGTCGAAGATGCCTGCAGCGTACAGCGTCCGCCGCAACTCGCCGCGTAGAGATCTGAGGAACGATCCCGAAGCTGGCCTCCGCAGTATCGGGCTGTTCCTGCTGCCCCTTGCTTGGGTCTCCCTGCTGGGCGCCGGCTCGCCCCTGGCCGCGGGTGGGGGAACCGGCACGCCGACCCTCGATGCGGGGCTCAGCCTGTCGGGAGCGGGCGCCAGCGCCGACGTGAGGGACCTGGCCGTCGACAGCGGGGGCGGCAGCGTCATCGTCGGAGGTTTTGGGGGGACCGTGGACTTCGACCCTGGTGCCGGCATCTTCAACCTGACCACTCCCGGTGCCTTCGGCAGCGGCTACGTCCTGAGCCTCGATGCCGACCAGAACTTCAGCTGGGCCTTCCAGATTCCGAGCACACAGGGCCTACTGATCAGCGCGGTCGCCTTCGATGGGTCGGGCAACATCTTCATCGCCGGCTCCTTTACCGGGACGTCGGACTTCGATCCCGGCCCCGGCAGCGCCGAACTGACACGGACCAGTCGCCACGCCTTCATCGCGCGCTACGATTCGAGCGGCAATTTCGGCTGGGTCCAGTCATTCGGTGGGGGGTTCATCACGCAGGCCAACTCGATCGCCGTGGACGCCAGCGGCGACGTCTTTGCCTGTGGCACCTTCAACGGCACCGTCGACTTCGACCCGGGGGTGGGTATGTTCGACCTGACGGCGCAGGGCTTTCAGGATCCGTTCGCCCTGAGCCTCGACAACAACGGCAACTTCCGTTGGGCGGCGCGCTTCGGGGGAGTCAGCGCCGAGAACCTCCAGAGCGCTACCGTCGACACGGCGGGCACGGTCCACTTCGCGGGGATCTTCGGGGGCATGGTCGATTTCGGGCCTGGCAACCCCACGCTGACGGCAGTCGGCAATCCCGACGGCCTGGTCTGGTCCCTGGCAACCGCCGACGGCAGCTTTGCAGGCGCCACCCAGCTGTCCTCTCCGGGCATGGGTATGAACACCCTCGACCTCGCCACCGACAGCGCTGGAAACCTGTACGGCACGGGCCTATACGGGGGGACGGTCGACTTTGATCCCGGCCCCGGTGTCTTCAATCTGACGTCGGGCGGCGCGATCGATGCCTACATCTTCAAGTGGGACAGCGGCGGGAACTTCATCTGGGCCCGGGGTCTCGGCGGCAGCACCGCAACGGACTCCATGGGCTTTATGAACCTGACCCTGGGAGGGGGGGGAGAGCTCTATCTCGGCGGGACCTTTACGGGCACAGTCGACTTCGACCCGGGAGCGGGCGTCTCCAACTTGACGACAACCTCGACCAATGGGGCGGGCTACGCTCTGCGCCTCGATGCAGCGGGGGACCTCGACTGGGCCGTCCAGCTGGAGGGCGACACCCAGGTCTCCCCGAGGGGCATTAGCCCCGCCGGCGCCGCGAAGCTGCTGATGGTCGGCTCCTACTCCGGGACTGTGGACTTCGATCCCGGTCCCGGCACTTCGAACCAAACGAGCGCGGGCTTCACTGATGGCTTCATCTGGAGCCTCGAGCTGCAGGGTCTGGACACTGAGGATCCGACCATCACCTGTCCGCCAAACATGGAGATCAAGGCCAACCTGAACTGCGAGGTCAGCGTGCCCGACCTGCTGGCTCTGGCTACGGTCTCCGACAACTGCCCGGGGGTCACCGCCAGCCAGAGTCCGAGCGCGGGGACGATGCTCAGCGGCATCGGCCAGTACACGGTCACGCTCACCGCCATGGACGCCGCGGGCAACACAGCCCAGTGCGATGTGACCCTCGATGTGGTCGGATTCCTGTCCAGTGAGCCCGCCATCACCAGCCACGCGCCCTGCAGCCTGCTCCCCAGCTCGACGGAGACGGTGACCTGGGTGACCAACGGGGTGCCCGTAACTTACTGGCTGCTGCGGGCCGGCACGACTCCCGGTGGCAGCGACATCTTCGACAGCGGTCTGCTGTACGCCTCTACGACCTCCGTCGTCGTCAACTTCCCCCCGGCGGGCGGGACGGTCTACCTGCGCCTGTGGTACTACGTCTCGGGTTGGAACTACGTCGAGGCCTGCTACACAGCCCCCACCCAACCCGGTCCCGAGCTGGTACCCGTCGGAGGCGATCCCCTGACGGGCACCACGGTGCCCTTCGACCTGGTCAGCAACGGGGCCCAGTTCACTTACTGGATGATGCGGGTCGGCAGCAGCCCGGGGGCAGCCGACATCGCCTCCAGCGGTCTGATGACCGCCGGGACCACCAGCTACGAGGTCGATGGGCTGCCGACGGGGGGGACCACTGTGCACGTGACGTTGTGGCTCTACCATCACGGCTGGCATAGCGTGCCCTTCAGCTTTCAGGCGGCGCCCTGACTGGAAACCCGTGTCCTTGGATCGTGGCCAGTCGTCATGTCGGACGACCGCCGCGGGGCCTGGAGAAGCGATTTTTCGGGCAGTCTGCTAGTTTCAGGGCGGTCGCCGAGCTGCTCGAAGAGCCGGGGGCGCCGGATTGCCAGAGCAGGCATGCCGGACTCTCAGCGCTCAGGGGTCTGGGAACACACGCGGCGCCGCTGCTTCTCGAAGCACTCGAGGCAGGCGTGGATCCCGAGCCGTCCTTCCGCATCGAGTTGGTGGCACAGGCGCTCTGGACGGACTGCCAGCAGAGCTACCCGGCTCCACCCTCAGCGGCCAGGCCCGGGGTCTTAGCGACGAAGAGCTGGCGGAGGTGATCGACGCATACTTCCGCAAAGCCGACTTGCGGGGGCCGAGGTCCGCTGGACCCGCTGCGCTCTGGTGGCAGACCAGGCCCCGCCCCGGCTTGCAATCCTCTTCGACAGGTTGCAAGCTATCCGAGGCGCGCACAGGCAGCGCGGCTCTGCCTGTCGCCAGGCAGCGCGGAGCGCAGCCGGATGTCGCCGAAGGAGCCCCCACAATGGCCCGATCTGCTGCGATAGATGCTCGGATGCGCGGATTTCTCCCCTCCCTGCTCCTGGTCTCGGCCCTGCTCTCCTGGCAGCTCGCCCCGTTGCGGGCAGACTGGAGCCAGTTTCTGGGCCCCACCCGTGACGGCCACAGCGCTGAGATGGGGATCCTGCGCCGGTGGCCCGAGACCGGCCCGAAAGAGCTGTGGAGCGGCGATGTCGGCCCGGGTTTCGGAGGCGCCGCCATCCGCGATGGCGAGGTCTATCTCTTCGATCGGGAAGACGATGCGCGCAACGTCCTGCGCTGTTTCGACCACGAGACGGGTGAAGAGCTGTGGCGGCTCGACCATCCCGCGCCGGGGCGTCTGGGCTACAACGGCTCGCGCAGCGTGCCGGCGGTCGGAGAGCGGCTGGTGTTCGCCTGCGATCCCTTCGGCCGGGCCGTCTGCGTCGACCGGGAGTCGGGGGAGCTGGTCTGGCAGACCGACCTCGTGGCCACTTTCGAGGGCAAGGCGCCCAGCTGGGGCTACGCGTCCTCCCCTCTGCTGGTCGGGGACGCCGTCATCCTCACCGCTCTGGGCAGGCGCGCTGGACTGGTCGCCCTCGAGCAGGCGACAGGCGAGCTCATGTGGAAGACGGAGGGCTTGGGAGGAGAGAGCTACTGCTCGCCGGCTCTGCATCAGATCGCGGGCCGTGAGGTGCTGCTCTTCCTGGGCAGGAAGGGCTTGTACGCTTTCGCTCCGGACACGGGTGAGACCCTCCTGCACTACACGGGCTACCAGCCTGGCGGCCCGATCCCCGCGCCGACCGCCGTCGGCGAGGACCGCTTCCTGCTGACGGGTGGCTACGGGGCGGGGACGATGTTGGTCCAGGTCGAAGCCCAGGAGGGCGGGGGCTACGAGGTCTCCGAAGTTTTCGAGATCAAGGCAGACGGCGCACAGATCCACCAGGCGATCCTGCTGGACGGGCACATCTACGCGAACTTCAACCGCAATGAGAACGACCGTCGCCCCGCCGGGCTGGTGTGCATCGGCTTGGACGGGCGCGTGCGCTGGAAGACGGGCGAGGCCCCCGCCATCGGGCGGGGCAACCTCATCGCCGTCGATGGACTGTTGCTGGTCCTGGGCGGCGACGACGGCGTGCTGCGCCTGGTCGAGCCGAGCCCGGACGGCTACCAGGAAGTCGCCAGCGCGCCGGTCTTCGAAGGTCTACGGCGCAGAAACAACCGCATCTGGGCGCCGATGGCGTTCAGCGAGGGCTTGCTCGTGCTGC
Organism: Planctomycetota bacterium; assembly: GCA_029260765.1. Taxonomy (GTDB): domain Bacteria; phylum Planctomycetota; class J058; order JAJDCP01; family JAJDCP01; genus JAJDCP01. Next base: position 29,209 of record JAJDCP010000047.1, on the reverse strand, counting down.
GCAATCAGCAGACGCTGAAGTGCCTCGACCTCAGGGGCCCCAGGATCGACTGAGAATTCCCTGCCGGCTGCCTCTGGTCTGAACTGCTTCGGTCGAGCAGCCTGGGGAGCCTCTTCGGCCTGGAGCTTGCTCCGTCGGTAGGGCGCCTGCTCTGGCTCGACTTCGAGCGGATCCGCTGCTCTTGTGTTTGGAGAGATGCTCGGCGGCCTCAACCGCTTGCTGCTGGGCAAGATCGTCGACTTCAGCACCGAGGTCCGGCTGTTGGAGTTGGAAGCAGAGAGCAAGCGTCTGCACGCCTCGAACAACTCCGTGTTGGCGCACGTGCATCACCACACGAACACGCAAAGGAAGCTCGAGGCACTTGCCCGGACTGCCACCGATCCTGTCCAAAGGAACGAGTACAAGCAGCAGGCCCAGATCCACGCAGGCAGACTGGCCCACCACGATCTTGTCTATTGCTCGCTCAAGCAGGCGCACCAGGCTGTGATGCGGGAGATCAGGCAAGTGCACGCCCGCACCAAGACCCTGCAATCCTGGAAGTCTTGACGCTGCCCGGACCCGGGAGCACCTCCTCGCCTGGAACATCCTGCGCATCCGCTTCGAGCGCATCGCTGGCGGCATCCCATCCTATCCCGCGCATCGGGCTCGCGGGCCCTGGCCGCCCATTGATGGCCCCTCCATGACCAGAAAGCAGCTCTCCGCTTGACTTCCTGGATGTAGCGGGCAGGCTGATCGACAACGAGCAAGGGGGCCGGCGATGGATGAGGCACAAGACGAGCCGACCCCGCTGATTTTCTGGCAACACCGCAGGACCTACCCCCTACCCGACGCTCCCGAGCTCCAAGATGGCTCTGCGACCATCCGTCCGGAGCCGGCCGCCGCGCCCAAAGCTCGTCTCCCAACCCTTGGTCTGCGGCGCCGCGGCGCAGCCGAGCCCGATCTGGAGATGCTCGGCGCCCTGGGCCAGGGGGGGATGGCTGTCGTCCACCTCGCCGAACAGATCCCCCTGGCCCGCCACGTCGCCGTCAAGAGCCTGAAGGAAAAGAGCGCCAGGGCCGCTGGCCAGTTGGTGCGGGAGGCACGCATCACCGGCCAGCTCGAGCACCCCAACGTTGTGCCGGTCTACACCCTCGGCCAGAACCCTGACGGTGTGCCGCTGCTGGTGATGAAGCGCGTTGAGGGCCGCTCCTGGAGGCAGGTGTTGCAGGCGGATCGGGCCACCGAGCGGTTGTTCTCTGAGGCAGTGCTGCGCAAGCACCTCGAGATCTTGATCCAGGTGTGCCACGCCGTCTCCTTCGCGCACAGCAAAGGCATCGTGCACCGCGATCTGAAGCCCGACAACGTCATGGTTGGCTCTTTCGGCGAGGTGTATCTGCTCGACTGGGGCATCGCGGTCTCCACCGTTGCCGACCCAGGCTTGGGGGGCAAGGGCGATCGGCTGGCCGGAACCCCCGCCTACATGGCGCCGGAGATGGTTCTGGGCGACCTCAAGCGTATCGGCCCGCGCACCGACGTGTACCTGCTCGGAGCCATCCTCCACGAGCTGATCGTGGGCCAACGCAGGCACACGGGCAGCAGTCTCAAAGAGATCATGAGTAGCGTGGCGCGCGGCGAAGCCTACCAGTACTCCACAGATGCGCCGGCCGAGCTGATCGCCACCTGCCGTCGCGCCACCGCCTACCTCCCTTCGGAGCGCTTCGACACGGCGGCGGCGGTGCGGGAGGCCCTGGAATCCTATCTGCAACACGCCGCGTCGCGGGCCCTCGCGCGCGAGGCCGAGAACCGCCTGCGCATGCTCGAGGAGGGGGGCGACTCCGCGCGCGTGCACAAGCTCTTCGCGGAGTGCCGCTTCGCCTTCCGGCTGGCTCTGAAGGAGTGGCCGGAGAACCCCGAAGCGCGCGCCGGCAGCCGGCGTGCGCTGATCGCGATGGCCGAGTTGGAGGTCGCGCGCGGCGCGCTGGAATCGGCGGAACAGGTTTGCAGCGAGCTTGCCGAGCTGCCGCCCCCACTCGCTGCAAGTCTGGAGGCACTGCGGACGCGCAGGGCTGCCGAGCAACACGAGCTGGAAGGCCTCAAGCAGCTGGCGTTCGACAGCGACCTCGAAGTCTCCAAGCGCTGGCGCGCGATGCTCGCGCTCGTGTTGGCCGTGGGCTTCGCGGTCATCCCGATGATCGCCGCCTGGGGCCTGTCCGCGGGCTGGCTCGAAGAGCCGACCTGGCAGATCCTGGCCATGCCGGTGGCGGCCTGCGTCTTCATCGCCCTGGCTGCCTGGTGGAAGCGCCGCATCGTACTGGTCAACAATGTCAACCGCCGGCTCGTCGGGTGCTTGATCGCGGCTTTCGGAAGCCTGTTCCTGCACCGGCTGATCGCCCTTTGGCACGGCGTGCCGTTGCAGCAAGCCCTGGGCCAGGAGACGGCGGTGCTCTTCGCGGCCACCGTGACGGCGGCGGTGTGCCTGGACCGGCGCCTCGCCTGGGCGGCCGCATGCTTCTTCTTGAGCGGTCTGGTCATCGCCGTCTGGCCCGCGGCCTCGCTGCCTGGCTTGGGGGTGGGCGCGGGCGCGGCCCTGTTTTCGGTCTGGCGGGTGTGGCGCTGAGGGCTCTGCTCACAACTGGAGCCGACTCCAGCTCGCAATAAGCCAGGGCAGCGAGGCTGTGAGGTCGTCTGGCTGCCCAGCTCCTGAGCGCCCAGCCCCGAGAAGCTGTTGCCAGCCCTGCGCGGCTGGAGTTCGGGAGACCCGAGCTTGACTTCTCCTGGAAAGTCGACAAGAGCGACCTGAAGCAGTTGCCCAATGAACCCATCCCAGGAAGCCGCATCCAGTTTCGCGACTTGCTCTACGTCCGCTTCTTGCAACTGGAGGTCGTCGGCAAGCAGAAGATCGTCATCTGGGGCCTCGAATGATGCGCGGGTCGAGAGGCCGCTGCTGAGATCCGACGGACTCCCTGGGAAGCTTCGGCCTCTTCAGCATCGAGGTTTGCGAAGCTCCGCCGCTGTCGATGGCCGAGCGCACTACTCGCGACCGTGCGTTTACGGTGAGCCACCCACCGCCTCAGCCCTTCCGGAATAGCCGCTCCAGCCATTGATGCTGCTCGTGGACCTGGCGGTTCATCTTTATCGAGGTCAGCATCTTGTCGATCTCGTCTTCGTCGAAGTAGACCCCGCCGCATTCGTCGCAGACCTCCACTGTCACACCCCGGTCGAGCTTCTCGCGCATCAGGCCCTGGCATTTGGGGCAGTGGATCAGCTCCCCGCTCTGCGACTGCGCCTGGAGGGGCTCGACGATCGCCTTCAGCGCGTCGAGCTCCTCGGACAGCTCGCGGTTGCGGGCATCGAGCGCATCGATGCGATCGTAGCAGGCTGACTCGCGGGCCTGTGCTGCTTCCTGCGCCTCCTGGGCTGCGGTGACCTCCGCGCGCAGCCCTGCCAGCAGGCCCTCCTGCTCGCGGGTGGAGTCGGCCGCCGCGGCGGCGCGGGCCCGGTCCTCCTCGGCCTGCTCCTGAGCAGCGGCGGTCTCCGCCCGCTGGCGCTCGAGCTGGTCCTCGAGCTGCTGGCGTTCCTGCTCGGCCGCGGCCCGCGCCGCCTGGAGCTCCGCCGCCAGCCGCTGCTCGGCTTCCTGCCGCAGGGCGTCGCGGACTTTCGCCGACTCCTGGCTGGCGGCCTCCAGCGCCGCCTGATGCCGGGCCTCGGCTGCGGCTTCCCGCTGCTGGGCCTCGTGCTGCGCCAATTGCAGCCCCGCCAGCTCGCCGCGCAGCTCCGCCAGCTCGGCCTCGAGACCTCGCTGCGCCTCATGCGCTTCGGAAAGCTCGGCATGGCGGGCCGCGCGGAGCTGCTCGCTCTGGTCGCGCAGCTCCCGGACCCGCTCCATCGCGGTGCGGGTGAGGGCCTCGCTGTTCTGTCGGGCGGCCCGGGCGCTCTGCGCCTCCTCGACGGCGACCGTGAGCGCGGCGCGCATGCGCTCGGGCTCGCGGAAGATCTCGGACAGTGGCTCGCTGGAAATCTCCGACAGCGGTTCCTCGGGCTCGCTGGACGCCCGTTGGGGCGGCCCCGTATCGATGGGAGCGCGCTTCACCGGCACCTCGGCTTCGAATGCTGCCTCGGGGTTTTCGCTCTGGTCTTGTGCCAAGGTCGTTCCCTCCCGCGGGCGCTGGAAGCTTGGAAGATCGCCCCGCGGACCGCGCCTGCCCTGTGTTGTAGCACGCGGCCCGCTTTTCTGCAGGTCGGGTCGGAGTTGGAGCGGGCCGACGCGCCCCCACTGGATCGAGAGGGCGGCAGCCGGCTGGGCTGCCCTGGTTCAAAAAATCCGGCTGCGAGCCGACCCGCAGAGCGGTCTGGTGCGGCAGCTTCAGTCCGTTGGTGGGGGGTGCCGCCGGATCGACAAGCTCGTAAACGTCGAACGGGCCCTGGTCGACGCGGATGCTGGTCATCGCCGTCTGGCCCGCGGTCTCTCTGTCTGGCCTGGGCGCGCGCACAGCGGCTGCCGTCCATGCCCGCGGATGCAATTCTTGGCCGTCGCAGCAGACACAACACTGTCCTGCCCCGGACGGGAGCCAACTGAAGGGGAAAGCCAGCGTTCGCGAGCCGCGCGCTGCCGCTCAACCCGAGTAGGGGGACCAGTTGAGGCTGCGGCCATAACCGGACTTGAACTGCGCTAGCGAGTAGACCCGCTTGTCGAAGCCCGCGTTGTACCACCAGGTGTCGAGCACCAGACCCCAGTTCGACGCAAAGGCGGTGCTGCGCGTGCCCGAGCTCTTCTTCCTGTGGTTGGTGACGTGGTAGTAGGGCAGGATCATCGTGACCACGTGTGCCGTGGCCCCCAGGGCCGTTCCGTACCCCGACAAGCGACAGATGGAGAAGTGCTCTTTGGTCGTCGCTGAGCAGCGGCCCATCAGGATGTTGATCACCTGCGTGGCCTCGCCCCCACAGCCGACCGTCAGCCCGTGATTGATCCTGCTGCGGGTCACCCTGCCCCAAGCGGTGGAGATGTCGTGCGCTGCATTCGCGATCGCGAAGTACTCAGCGCGGCTCATGAGCTGGTATTCCCGCCTGGAGTACAGACCTTGCAGTTGGTTGATGATGACCATGGCGCGGCTCTCCGTCAGTATGGGAATGATGGTACCCTGCGAGAGTCGACTTCAGGCGGGTTTTCTTGCGAGCCACAGGGCGCGCAGGCTCATGGGCAGGCCGGCGGACTCTTGGCGTCGGCCGCTCCGCCCCGCAGGCGGCGAGGCCTGGCTCGGCGCTTGGACCGGAACAGGCTCTGGCAGGGGCTGGACGGCCCTGCGATGGTGGGCCTGCTGGGCTTGATCTATACACGAGCTCTCCCTGGGGCTCCCGTTCCCCGGCAGCGCGCGGTTGTGGCGTGGCGCCACTGCTCGAGGCAGGGCACTTTGGAGGTTCACTGATGCGTCGTATGTTTGCGGTCTTCTGCCTGCTCTGCCTGGTACCCGCTTCTGCCCAGGAGACGCCACCCAGCGAGCAGGTCACGCGTTGGCTGTTGAAGTTGGGCGATCTCTGGCAGCGCTCGGGGCCCGACGCCCAGGCGATCATCTTCTTCAAGGTCTGGAGCCGTCGCCATCCTGCCAGCGATGACCTGCCTCGCGCCGGGCGGGCTCTGGCGGAATTGACGGAGGGACCACTTTCGGTGTTCTTCGCCTGTGTGGGACGCGCTGTAACTATCGACGAGCCGGCGCTGCTCGATGGGCTGGAAGACGCCAGCATCGAAGCTCTGCTGGAGGAGCACGATCAGGGGGACCTGCTCGCCCAGACTCGCCGCTACTTCGCCTTTCTGCAGCGCCTCGACGCCGAACCCGACGTGCCCGAGGCGCTCGATCGACTCCAGGACGTGTATCCCGAGCACGTCTGGTTGGCCGAACAGCGCAGGGTGCTGGGCTCGTGGCATCGCTTTGGCCGTCTGCGCAAGCGGCTCGACAAGCAGCTAGGCGAGCTGGTGCCTGCCCTCGAGGGACTGCAGAGGGTCCGCGTCAAAACGACAGAGTACGAGGTCGGGAGCGATGGTCTCGGCCGACCGACGGTGATCGACGCGTGGGTGTTGGCGCACGAGGACGGGCAGTATGAAGTCTTCTGTGACCGCTTGCAGCAGCTACACTTCGAAGAGGGCAGCGAGAAGGTGTTGGTCGACGGCGTCGAGCTGCCCTTTCTGCCCGCGGTCGAAGATCTGCGTTTCGAAGACGCCTGCTTCGCGCGTATCGCCGGAGGCGTCAAGTCCTACGCCGACCGCGCCGAGCATCGGGCTCGCGGTGGGCTGAGCTTCGCCGCCGAGACCCTGCTTCAGGCCTGGTACGCCGAGCGGCGCGGCCGGCCCGCGCTGGCGGTGCGGCTGTATGACCTGGCGGTCGTGGCCTGGGAAAAGGCTGGCGAGGGCACAAGCCTGCGCAGCCACTTCGCATCCGAGCTGGAGGCCTCCCAGGCCGCCCGTTGACGGCCACTCCATGAGCGGAAGGCAGCAGTCTGCTTGTCTTCCTGGATGGTGCAGGCACGCTGATCGACAAGGCTCAGGGATCGCTGGCTGGGGTCTGTCCGCAGGCTGGCTCGTCGGGTGCTTGATCACGAGTTCGGCAGCCTGTTCCTGCGCCGGCTGATCGCCCTGTGCCACGGAGTGCCGTTGCAGCAAGCTCTGGGCCCGGAGACGGCGGTGTTCTTCGCGGCCACCGTGAGGGGGGCGGTGCGCCTGGACCGGCGTTGTGCCTGGGCGGCCGCATGCTTCTTCTTGAGCGGTCTGGCCGTCGCCGTCTGGCCCGCGGCTTCGCTGCCTGGCCTGGGGGGGGCACCCGCAGCGGACGAGCGCAGCGCCCGTGCGGAGTCTTCGGTGGAGCGTTCGAGATCGTTGCTACAAGCGGCGGTCTCTTGAGATTCCCAGACACTCTCAGTCTTTGAACTCAACCAGGACCTGAGCCGTCATGGCGCTTTCCATCTTGACGACCAGACCCGGATAGATCGCGCTCATCCAGGTCTTCGTTCCCATCGCCTCCATCCTGAAGCACTCGAAGGTGCCCGCGGGCACGGTGATCGTCTCTGCCGTCCAGCCGGCCTCTTTCGAGTAGGAGCCCCGGAGGTGGGCGTCGGCGATGTTGGGCAGCTGCATCTCCATGCCGTCAATGAGCGGGGTCATGTCCTCATCCAAGGCGCTGTGTCGGACCGTGGCCATGCGTGCATCGGCCGCTACAACCTCTTGGCGGGTGAAGGACACGATCTCGTCTGCGCCCATCCTGGTGATGTTCTTGTGGGTGATCACCCGACCCGCTTTGTACAAGAACTCGCTGCGGCTCCCGCCGCCTGTCGCGGTCGCTCCTTCGCCAGCGACGCCGAAACGCCACAGGTGGCGCAGAGTTTCGAAGGTGATGACTTCGAGCTTGTCCAGCGCGGCGTCGCCGTTGGCATCGGACTGGGCGAAATCGGCATGGAAACGCTCCACTGTGTAGTCGCCGTCAAAGACCATCAACTCGATGAAGCGTGCCAGGGCCACGGCGCCGTTGACCTCCAGACCGAGCTTCTGGCAGATTGCCAGCCATGTGCTCTCGATCAGCTGGCGGGCGAGAACCTCGCAGTCGGCCGCTGAAAGGGACAGCGCCTCGGGATCCCCGGAGAGCAGCTCGACAAAGACCTGCAGCTCGTCGCGTGTCGCGGCCAGGTCGTCGTTGGCGTCTGCACCGAGGAAGAGCTCGAAGCTCAAGAGGTCTCGATAGCTGGTGTCGATCGCGGCGAGCGCTTCGGCAGTTTCGGCCGCGGCCCTTTCCCCGTCCATCTTGTCGATGAGGGCGGCGATCTCCTCGAGGCCGATCTGCCCGTTCCCGTCGGTGTCGCAGCGTGCCAGGATCGCTTCGACTCCCCCGGCGAGAGGATTTTCCTGCGCCTTCGCCTGAGCAACCAGTGCACAGGCGAGGGCGAGCAGCGTGACGATGGTCTTCATACTTCTTCCTCGGTGTTGTGGAGGCAGTGACATGATTTTGTCTGCCAACGATAGGCCGGACAGATCGTTGCGTCCAGTGATCATTTTTTTGTCTCGGCAGGTGGCCAAGCGCGCCCACAACAGCGAGGTTGAACGCCAGGCGACATGCTCCTCGGCGGCAGGTCCTGCGGAGCCTCTGGCTCTCCCTGCGCCCCTCGGGACGGGGGAGGACACGGCAGCCCAGGCTAGAGGGCTCGGAGCCGTCCAGCGAGAGCGCAGATCATGCTCGTCGTCAGCTTGGTCCGACCCGGATACATAGCTCGTGACTGTGCTACACTGCCAAGTATCCCATCAGCAGCCCAGAGTGCCCTTCTGGAGGATTCCCGTGGCACGAATCTCTTTGCCCGACGACCCGCCGCAGACCCGCAATCCAGCGAGACTCCTCATGTTTCTGCTCAGCTCCCTGCTCGCGACAGGGGCTGTCTTTGCCCAGGACGCGACCACCGAGCGTGGGATCGGGGCGCGCAACGACAGGGCCTTCGAGCTCTACTCGTCCGGCGAGCTGGACGAGGCCATCGCGCTCGCGGAGGAGACGCTGGTAGCCGCCCGCGCCCACCTGGACGAGGCGAGCCGAACACGCTGGGACAGCCTGAACAACCTCGCCCACCTGTACCGCCTGCAGCAGCGCTTCGACGAGGCCGAGAGCCTGTTCTCGGAGTTTCTCGAAACCTCCCGCCGCCTGTTCGGCGATCGGCACTCGGCGACGATTGTAGCCCTGAGGCAACTGGCAGAGCTCCACGCGGACCAGGGCCTCTACGAGGAGGCGGAAGCGCTCTACCTCGAGGGCCTCGCGCTGCGTCGCGAGGTTTACGGGGACGCGTCCCCGGACACGATCATGGACATCTACGACCTCGCTGTGCTCTACGATTCGATGGGACACAACGAGCGCGCGGATCCCCTCTTCGCAGAGCAACTCGAGCTGACACGGCAGCTTTACGGCGACACCCATCCACAGCTGATGTACACCCTGAACCGCCAGGGGCAGCGTTGCCAGAACCTCGGTCGCTACAAAGAGGCGGAGCTCCTTTGGGTCGAGTGCCTGGAGTTGGGTCTCGAGCTCTTCGGTGAAGAGCATCCTGACAGTTTGATCAACCTCGGCAACCTGGGTGAGCTCTACATCGAGCTCGGCCGCTTCGAAGAGGCGGAGGCGCTCACCAGCAAGTGCTACGCCCTGCGTCAGCGCATGTACGGAGACAGCCATCCCCACACCCTGAGGAGCCACTACTACATCGCCTGGCTCGACTTCGTCCAGGGTCGCTTCGCAGCTGCGGAGCCCCGCTTCATCGAGTCGCTCGAGCAGCGACGGCAGCTGCTTGGCGCCGCCCATCCCGACACCCTGCAGAGCCTCAATGGCCTGGCGATCCTGTACAAGGACCTGGGTCGCTACTCGGAGGCGGAGGCCCTGCTCGAGCATGGTGTCGAGCTCAGCTTGCGGATCCATGGCGAGGCGGACCCCATCACTGTGATGGGCCTGATCAACCTGGGCACGCTGCGCAGCTCCCAGGGCCGCCTTCACGAGGCGCGTCAGCTCGCCGAGCAGTGCCTCGAGCTCCGACGCACCTCCCTCGGCGCCTCCCATCCCCTGACCTTGATCTGCCTGCACGACCTGGCCTCTCTCAGCGCGGCGCAAGGGCGCTTCAAGGAAGCGGAGTCCCTGTTTGTCACATGTCTCGAGCACAGACAGCGGCAGCTCGGTCCAGAGCACGCCGAGACCCTGGGCAGCCGCGGGAGCATCGCTGCCATGTACCTCGCCCAGGGGCGCCTGTCGGAGGCCGAGTCACTGTTGCTGGCTTGTCTAGACGACGCGCAGCGCCTGTTCGGGCTGACGGACCCCAACACGCTGGCCCTCTTGACGGAACTGGCTCAGCTGCGCAAGCTGCAGGGCCGCTATGGGGAGGCTGAAGAGCTCTTTGTTCAGGGCATCGCTCTGCGTTCGGAGGCCTTCGGTCCCGAGCATCCAGACACCCTGGTCAACCGCCTGTCCCTGGCGACCCTGCTGGCGGAAAGAGGTCGCTACGAGGAGGCCGAACACCTCTACGTCGAAAACCTCGAGTCCCTGATCCAGGCCCTGGGCGAGCACCCGTATACCCTGACCGGCATGAGCGACCTCGCCGTCTTCTATTCTTCGCAGGGACGCTACGAAGAGGCCGAGCTGCTCCTGTCGGTGTGCCATGAAGGGAGGCTGCGTCTTTTTGGTCTGGAGCATCCCGACAGCCTGCAGAGCCTGAACAACCTCGCCCTTGTCTACGAATCCCAGGGGCGCGATGAGGAGGCATTGAGCTGCCACCAAGAGGGCCTCGAGCTGAGCCTCGCCATCCTGGGCGAGGAGCATCCAGACTCGCTGACGAGCCTGGGCAATGTGGCCCTCATGCACCTGCGAATGGGCAGGATCGAGCTCGCGGAGTCCTTTGCCGAAGAGTGTCTGGAAAGGCAGCGTCGCGTCCTGGGTAGCGAGCACCTCGATACCCTCAGGAGCCTGAACACTCTCGGGCAGGTCTACCTGCAACAGGAGCGCTTGGAGGAGGCCGAAGAGCTGTGGAGCGAGGGCGTCGCCCTGAGCCGGCGCCTGCTCGGCGACGTCCATCCGGCCACGCTGCGGAGTCTGTTTTCACTGGCTCACCTGCTGGAGGACCTGGGGCGTGCAGCCGAAGCGGACTCCCTCTTCCTCGTCTCCTCCCGCAGCGCGGGACACTGGCTCGAGTCGACTTTGACCGGCATGCCGCGGCCCCATCGAGGGGCCTTTCTCGCAGACAATGACTGGGCCGACGACGCGGTCTGGCATGTCATGAGCGCCGCGATCCAGGGACGCGTCGCGCTCGAGACGGCCTTCGAACAGGTGTTGTGGCGCAAGGGCTTGCTGCTGCGGATCGCGACTCAGGTCGAGCGGCTGGCCGCACTGGAGGATTCTGCGGATCCCCAGACCCGCCAGCTCATCGCTGCACTCAGGCAACTGCGCCAGCGCTACGCAAACCTGCGATGCGCCGGGTCGCCCCAAGGGATCGCTGGCGCCTTCGAGCCTCAAGAGCTTCTGTCCCTCTCCGTCCAGATCGCTGAGCTGGAACAACAACTCGCATGGAGCACCCGTGGCGACCGTCCGGGCCTGACTGACTGGCGGAGCCTGACGCGTCGGCTGGGTCAGGAGCTCGGGGAGGGTGAGGCCCTGGTCGAGATCGCTGCTTACGTGAACAAGGACGGCGCAGCTTCTCAGCTCCATACCTGGCACTACGCGGCCTATGTTCTCGTCGGGGGTGGCAGCAAACAGCTCGAGCTGGTCGATTTAGGCCCCGCCGCGGTGATGGATGCCCAGGTCACCGCCTACCGGCGCAGCCTTGAAGGGCGCGGTCCGGTGAGCAGGGTCCTCGAAAGGGAGGCACGGGCGCTCTACGACACGCTCTGGGCTCCCATCCAACGCAGTCTCGGCAGCGAGGTCGAGCGTGTCTGCCTCGCTCCGGATGGACAGCTCCACCTCCTTCCCTTCGGAGCCTTGATGACTCCCGATGGCACTTGGCTGTGCGAGGAGCTGCAACTCCTGCGCATCCCCTCGGCACGGGAGCTCGTCAGCGACGCCGACGCTGCTGGCGAAGCAGGCACGGGCGCGCTGGTGCTCGGCTCGCCCGACTATGGTGAGATCACGGGAGAGCAGGGCTTTGCCTCCCTGCCTGGAGCCGCTCGGGAAGCCGCGGCGGTCGCAGCGCTCATGCGCGAGGCCGGTCTGCCCATCCACCAGTTGAGCGGGACGGCAGCCAGCGAGGACAGCCTCGCCCTGATGATCGAGGCGTCCCAGCCCGGAATCCTGCACCTGGCGACCCACGGCTTCTTCCTGCCCAGCGAGCGCTCCGAAGCCCGGTCCTTCGAGTCGGGCCTGCAGGTAGCAGTCCGCCGACCAGCGGCAACAGGCGCAGCCGCGGGCGACCCGCTGCTCCAGTGTGGCCTGGCGCTGGCGGGTGCGAACCGCGAGGCAACTGCGGATTCCGACGGGCGTTTGACGGCCCTCGAGGTGCTCGGCCTCCCCTTGTACGGGACGCAGCTCGTCGTCCTCTCCGCCTGCGAGACGGGTGTCGGTGAGGTCCAGAACGGAGACGGGACTGGGAGTCTGGCGGAGGCTTTCTTGCGGGCCGGGGCCGGAAAGGTCGTGATGAGCCTCTGGCCCGTGGGCGACCAGGCGACCCGTCTCTTGATGCGGCGCTTCTATGAGCTGGTCCTGGATGGGGAAGAGGCGGAAGTTGCCCTGACCAGAGTGCAGCGTGAGTTCATCGCTTCTGGCGATCCGGAGCGCTTCGCCCCTCGTGCCTGGGCCGGGATCGTCCTCATCGACGGGCGTGGGGGGCGCTGAGTGCGCGCCCGCCATGCAGCAGACCTCCATGCCGACGACTCGAACCAAAGGTTTCATTGAGGTGGATTGGTGGCCCAAGGCGCTGCCCCCTCGCCCGCCTCCGGCTGTCCGCCCCATGGCTGGGCTCTCCGTGGAGTCGCTCCATGCTCGATCCTCGCTGTCCTCACTCGGACCGGCGCGCTGTCAGCCCCGGCGCCTCGGTGGTCTGAGGCTGATGTTGCAGTGGCCGCAGAGGGGGACTTCTGGTCCTGCCCTCAGGGGTGTTCTGGCTCGCGGGGTCTCGCCTCCTTGGGTGTGCCCTGCCGGGGGTTGGGCAACCGGGGGAGGCAAGCTCCACGCCGCGGCATGAAACCGAGCCGTAGATGGCACACGAGGCGGCAGCCATCTCGTGCAGCGGCTGGCTCCCAAGCATGAGTGTCTCGCGCAAAGTCAGAGAGGGCCCTCGTCGGTACCGCCGCAAGCGTTTCGGGGCTCGGGGGCCCGTTTCCGCATTTGCTGCGACTGCAGTAAGCGCTGTTGTGGCGCCTGAGCGTGCCACAAAACGTTGCTTCGTTCCCTGTGTTCCCAAGGAGAAGGACATGAAACCCGACAGCCCCCAAGTCGCCAACGAGACGAGTCCCGCGGTCCAGGTCGCAGTGGGCGCCCCCCACCCCTTGAGGGTCCTGAGTCCCCGCGCATTGAGGGATCCCTGCGGTGGCCAGGGCGTCGATGCCGATGGAGTGATCGTCGCCAACGGCCCTGAAGGCCCCGTCGGTTCCCTCTGCATCCACAGCTCAAATGCCGCCGTGCTGTTCACACGCGTCGACTTCTCGATGACCATCTCCTACAACGAACACGGGCGCTCCGATTCCGCGAGCAAATCGGCCAGAAGCGGTCAGGCCCAGACGGTGCGTCTGGCGCTCGATTTCAGCACGACCTTTCAGGGCGGTGTCAGCCAGATCGGCCTCTCGTACTCCTTGACCAACGGCCAGTCAGGCTCCAAGAGCTTCGGCGGGCGCATCACGGGGGAGAACCCGACAAAGGACATGGTCAAGAACAAGTGCGGCTCGGTTCCCATGGCCGTGCTTGCCTATCTGCTCTCAGGCTTCCGACAATTCGATGCGCACGGCTCAGCTTTTGTCACGAAGCGCCTGGGGCAAACCTGCTTCGGACTGCTGGCGATCCCCAGCCCGACGGCGGCGCAGATCTGGAACTGGAAGTCGAACATCGAGCGCGGGGAGCAACTCTACCAGGAGGCCCACACCTCGGCCCTGGCCTACCCGCAGGAGATGCGCGACGCAGGCCACAAGGTCGACGACTTCGACCGCAAGCAACTCGCGCTGGAGACCTACCAACGCTTCGGCACGTCACGATCCTACTGGGTGCCGGGCGTTCAAGGCTGGATCCCCTCGCCCGCCGGTGGGGCCTTCGCGGAAGGCTGTTTGAAGGTGGAGCAGGACGTCCGCGCCGGCAACCCTCCCGCGGGGTGGGACTGACTGATTGTGGTTGAGCACAGAGAGGCGCATCTATCAGGAACCCATGAACCCAAGAATCTCCTGGGCTCGCTCATGAAGACCCTGTCAACGGCCACGAGAATCTGAGCCACTTTGGCCACTTGTAAGTGAGCGAACTGGGTTGTGATGGGAACTCAAGACAGGGCCAAAGAGCCTCGGCCTCGTGGTTGATTCTCAGGGCCAAACTGGGCCCTGCCAGGCCATTCTCTGACAACATCGCAAATAGACGATCTCGCCGTCTGCCTTGCACCGCGGTCCAGGAACGGTCGAGGCGATCGAATTCCTGCGGCGCTTTCTGCTGCGTGTGCTGCCCAAGCGCCTGGTTCGGATCCGCTACTACGGCTTGTTGGCAAACCGCTGGCGGGTGGAGCGGTTGAAGCTGTGCCGGGAACTGCTTGACGTCGTCTCCAGGGTCGAGACCAGGGCCGATATCCGGACTTGTACCGCAAACGTGGGGCTCCCGACACATCGACCGGGATCAGTGGCACAAACAGAACGCGTGCCGGACGGCCCCGAGGCTCAGAGGCTATCCGTCGATCCGACTGGCCGCCCTGGGTCCTCGACGACGAAGGCGTGGTCTGGCCCTATTGCGGGAGCCGCGGCTCCTCAGCGCGCGTCGACCCCGGCGTAGTCCTGTTCGCGGGCCTTGGAGATGGTGGCCTGGGAGCCGGACAGCTGCAGCTCGCAGCTCCAGTACTTCGAGTACCAGGTTGAGCCCGGCGCGAAGCGGTCATCCTCGCTCAGCTCCAGGTACAGATCCGCGTAAGAGCCAAACACGCCCTCCGCCTGTGCGTACAGTCCCGCCTGCAGCTTCTGTGCGTCGAGATAGACGTGGCCGAAGTCGTCGGTGGTCACAGTGAAACTGTCCTGCCCATCGTAGGGCACCACGTCGTCGTCGCCATCGCTGTCCGAGTCCATGAAGCGGGCGTGTAGGGTCTTGCGCTGGCCCGGCCACTCGAGCAGCAGGCGCACCGACCCCGACGTCCGCGCCAGCGTGTCGAACTTCTTCGACCGCAGGCCCTGGTGGAGATCGATGATCACATACGCAGGGTCGAGGATGGTAAAGCTGCCCATGCCCCGCAACCAGTGCTTGCGGTCCTTCTCCTGCGCGCTCCCCTCGGATTTCCACCAGCTGATGGCCAGCCCGAGAATGATCAGTCCTACGCCCAGGCCCAGACACCAGGCGCTCATTGTGCCCAGAGTCAGCAAAGTGGACGAGGAGAAGAAACCTGCGGAGGCGGTAAACCACTGCATGCCGGTGGCGACGAGACAGAAGGTCCCGATGCTGGTGCCTGTCATCACCAGGCCGGAGCCCGCGACGTTGACCCCCTGGCCCACCGCCTGCTGATAATAGCCTGCCTCGAAGCTCTCTCGGAAGTTCACCACGTCGATCCAGAACACGACCACGTCAGCGGCCACGCCGAGAGTCTGCAAACCGAAGCGCAGCAGCCAGCGCTTGCCCAGGGCGGTCTCCGCCGCCCACCGGGCCGCCTCGGGCGTGACTGTGGGCAGACGCTTGGCGATCTGTTTGGCGAGGGCGATCTGCCGATAGCAACCGACGATGTCCTCGGCGGCGGCGGCGATCGTCAAGACATCGCTGACCGCCGACAGATTGTCGCGCAGCGACGCCTGCTCGGTCTTCCACCACAGGAACAGCGAGACGGCTGCTCCCAGAGCGACAGCGCCCCCCAGAATGGCCTCGCCACCAGAGGAGACATTGGGCTTGCCGTCGAGCGCGGCCCGCAGCGCATTGGCGATGCGTTTGGGGAGCTTGCCGGCCTTCACCACCGTGTTGAGGGCGCGCATCCAGGGGTTGACCTCGTTGCCGGCGGGCTCGTACTCGGTGTGTACCTCCTTGTGGGCCAGCGCGCGCTTGACGGCCTCGAAGGGCGCCAGCGCCGGCCCGACGATGGTGGATTGGGGGTTGTCGGTACCGCTGACCAGGCCGATGTGGATGGCCAGATCGAGCAGCGTGCCGGCATTGCCGGAAGCGTCCGCGGGCCGGGCGCTCATCAGGAGCTGGTTGGCGAGACAGATGAACTTGTCGCAGAAGTCCAGCCAATGCGTGTCCCGCTGCCAGCGGCGCACGGCATTCTCGTCCATCAGGCTCTTGAACAGGGCCTTCAGCTCGTCGAGGCTGCACTTGATCGCTGGACGGGGCTTACGCAAGACCTGGTTCACTTCCACGACCATCAGCATGGCCTCGACCCGCCGCACGGGATCCTCCAGCCCGGCCAGGAAATCCGCTGCGAACCAGGGGATGCCGTCCTCCGGAGGCAGCGGTGGCGTGCGCAGCAGGGTGACCGTCTGAGACGTGCCCGAGCGGAATGTCAGCTTGCCGTCCGCCCACTTCACGAATGCGCTCTTGACGCTTTGCAGGATCTCCAGCAGGTCCTCGACGTACTGCAGGTAGAGGCGGTTGAAACGCATCGCCAGCAGCTTGCGGTACAGATGCTCGCCGTAGAAGTGGACCCGGAAGCCCTTTACGTAGTCGATCAGCTCCTTGAGGTAGTCGGTCGCTGCACCCTCGACCCGCTCCACCTGCGCCAGGCATTCGGGCGTGTCGAGGAAGCGGGCGAGCTTGCCCACCTGCCACTGCAGGCTGCGCATCGCATCCCCCGCTTTACAGCTGCAGGTCGCGTTGGCGGCCGCGGCGAGCGCAACTTCGGCCCCCAGTCTCTCGGCGTGGAAGCCCTGCTCCTGCTCCAGCCAGGCCGGCAACGGCTGCGGCAGCGACGCGTCCCAGCTGCCCTTCGACTTGTACCGCTGCTCGATGCCGCAACCATACGGTAGCCGCTGGCGGACCTCGGAAGACACGTAGCTGTGAAAGGCACAGCTCTTGTGCTTCTTGTCGGGCTGGAGGATCGCCTCGGCCACGCGGCGCAACGCGCTGAAGATCTTCTCCTTGCGCTCCCGTATGGCCGGAAAGTCCGGCTGTGTCTGGGTGCGGAACCAACGCTCCGCCTTGGGGACCTGGGCACGCAGCGCGGTCTTCTGCTGTTGGAGGAATTCCTGCACCTGGTCGTGCTGCGTCAGGCGGGTCTGTTCCCTTTGCTGGCGCACGATGCACTGCTCGGTCCACGCCAGATCCGCCTGCTCCGATGCGAGCGCGGAGCGTGCGTCAAGATAGCCAGAACGCGCCCGGTCGTATGCGTGCAGGCCGGCCTCCAGCCCCGTCTTGCGCCAGGTCTCGTCGAACACGCGCGACAGGGCCTTGCTCAACTGCTCAGGGTACTCCCGGCACAGGCGGACCCAACAGTAGATGCGCCAGTTCTTGAGCAGCTTCTGTTCCCGGTCACTGAGCCCGCCTCCGTTTTCCCGGCTCTCGAGCTGGCGCACCACGGCGGGCAGGTTCTTGCCCTGGGTCTGCGCCCACTCCTTCCACGCGACGCGCAGCGCCGACCGGAGAGCGCTCCACAGCTCCGCGCACGGTCCGGGACCCAGCAACAGCTGGTCGAGCTGCACGGGTACAGTGACCAGGTGGCTGAAACAGCCGTTGAGCAGGATTGTGCTGAGATCGGGAAAGCCACCGTCCTGTCCTTCCCAGTCCGGGTCCTTGAGCACCAGAGCCCGTGCCGGCAGCTGCTGGAAGGCGTCTCGCAGCGCGCGCCGGGAGTCTTCGTAACAGCCCGCCAGGTGCGCCGCGTCCTTCTCCCACTGCGGATCCTCCCGCAGGTAGCGGAATGCCAGGATGTCGGCCGGGGAGGCGAGCAGAATCTGCTCGTGATGCTGGGCGGTGCTGCCCAGGGAGATCGCCTTGTTCGCGATGCTCTGGCAGCTCTGGTAGGCCTGGAGCAAGGCTGTACGCCTGCTCGGTAGCTCTTGTTCGGCGGCCTGTACCGCCGCCTGCAGCTTCTTCACGTCGGCCTGCAGTCTTATGATGCGTTGGCGCACCTGCTCGATCTTCTGGGGCATCATCCTCTCCTGACGGGCCGCCGGCAGCACGGGATACGGCTGCGCTGGGTCGGCTCTACTCGGCATGCGAGCTCAGGATTGCAAGCGGCGGGCCAAACCCATCTCCGCGCCCCACGCGGTGTTCGGGCTGAGCAGGGGTGCAGGTTGTAAGCTGCGGTTGACAACAAGCCCAGTGCGCGTGCTGCAGGACTGCGGGCTCGACCGGCGGCTACCACCGGCCGAGCGGCGTGGCGGACAGAGTCGTTGCCAGGGTCCTGGCCAAGGTCGCCACTTGGTTGCGGGAGACGGGGATCCATCTAGCCGGGCAGGAGGAGCCCTTGAGCTCCACACGGGCGGGGAGGAAGGGATCCCGCGAAGGCACTGAGGGAGGTGGCAGCGAGGCCAGGGTGGAGCTGGAGCGGCGGTCGTTGGGCCTCCCCTGGGCTCTGCACTCCAAGCCTGCCTGCAGACTTCCGGTTGAAATACTTGTCAAATTGAGTAGAGTGAAACGACTCCAGCAACCCCAGTGTTCGTTCCCACGTTCTAAGGCCGAAACGTGCGAAGCAAAGGACGGAGGGTGACCCGACAAGGGCACCTCTCCTCGGCCCAAGCAACATCACCATGACAGCAAAGTGAGGATCCTTTCATGGCAGCGTCCAAGCACCCTTCACGGCATCTGAAGAGTCGACTCGGTCTCGGCATTCTGGCCTGTGCGGGCCTACTCTTCCCGCTGTGGCTCGTAGCAGGGCAGGTCACGATCGCCCACACCTTCGTCGGCGGAGAGGCGGCCATCGCTGCGGACGTCAACGACAACTTCACAACCATCGCGGCCGAGGTGAACGACAACGACTCCAGGATCGCCGCGCTCGAGGGCGGCGGCGTGGGAGGTGCCCTCCCCAGCGGTGCGATCGTTTGGGGTGAGACCGATGCGGATGCGTCGTTGCTCGCGGCCGGGTACTCCCTCTTTCTTCGGACCGGAGACTCCTGGAGTGCTTCCAATGTCGGCAATCACTGGACGGCAAGGAACTACCACTCGGCGCTCGTCTTCGACAATAAGATGTGGGTCATGGGCGGCTATGATGGCTCAGTCAGGAATGACATCTGGTTTTCGAGCGACGGCACAACCTGGCACGACGCCGGTGCCACCGGCCACTGGGACCCGAGATACGGACACACCTCGGTCGTCTACGACAACAAGATGTGGGTCCTCGGCGGCCGCAGCGGTGTGTCGTACTACAATGATGTCTGGTGGTCGGATGACGGGACGACCTGGCACGACGCCCTCGCCATGAATCACTGGAGCCCGCGTTATGCGCACTCCTCAGTCGTCTATGATGGCAAGATGTGGGTCATGGGTGGCTCAATTGGCGCGAACCACAACGATGTGTGGTGGTCGGACGACGGCACAACCTGGCACGACGCCGGGGCCACGAACCACTGGAACGAGCGGCACGGACAGGGCTCGGTCGTTTTCGACGGCAAGATGTGGGTCATGGGGGGCTACGACGGCATCCAACCCCACAGCGACGAGGTCTGGTCCTCGACAGATGGCACGTTCTGGGCCCTCGAGGATGCGGACGCCGACTGGGGACCTCGCCACTATCCGACTCCCGTCGTCCACCAGGGTATGATCTGGATCCTGGGAGGCTACAACAGCCTGACGTACAACAATGAGATCTGGACCTCCAGCACCGGTAACTTCTGGAGCGAGGTCATCAGTCCCGGTCACTGGTCGCCGAGGTACATCCACGCGGCTGTTGTGTTCCAGGGCAAGATCTGGGTGCTCGGAGGAGAGGCGGCGGCAGGCTACAAGAACGACGTCTGGTCGACAGACGCCGGGCCGGTCATTGTTGAGGGGCTTTACGCCTACCAGAAAGACTGAGCATGGCTGCGGCCACGGCACGCGCCGCCAGGCCGAAGCTCGAGGTCGAAGACGTCAGTCGGCACAGCGCTCCCGATTCCCTGCGTGCCTACGTGCTGGAGGCCGCCCATGAGCGCGTTCTGCGCCACCTGCCGTACAGCGCAGCTCTACGGCCTGCTGTTTCAGGCCTCGAACTCCGTCATGTTGGAGCACGCCGACGGGAGCGGAGGTCCAACCCTCGGGGGAGAGGCGTACTTGATGCGACGCGAGACCTCCCGACCCGCTCCCGTTGAGGCGGACCTCTACTCCATTCTGCGACGGGCTACCAGCGGACCTGCCCGGACGGTTGCGATGGAGCCGCCAAGCAGCTCAAGGAGCTTCCTCCTCCAGGGCTGCCAGCCGCGCGCGCGCCCAGCGGTACTCCCAGAAGTCCGAGAGCTCGGTGTCAACGGTGGCTCGGAAGTGCGCTCTGGCTGCCTCCAGCCGGCCCTGGCGCTCCGCGAGGATGCCCAGCATGGCGTGAGCCTCACACCATCGCTGGCGCTTGAAAATGACCTCTGGAGCCTCTTGCGCGGCGCTGATCAGGTCGGTTTCGGAGAGCTGGCCTTGGAGAAAAGCCCTCAACTTTCGGAGCCAGGCCGTCTCTCGGGGCGTGCTGACCAGTGCATCAGCCTGGCCCGATAGAGCTGCGTACCAAAGGGCGAAAGCAGGATTGGAGTCCAGCCGCATGGCTCTGTGTATGTCTTGCAGACCAGCATCGTTGTCACCCGCTAATGTCTGAGCCAGCGCGCACGCCATGAGGATTTCAGCGTTGCCGCCGAGCAGGCGCTCCGTCTCCCCGTAGGCCTCGGCCGCGCCCTCGAAATCACCCGACAGGAAGAGGGACTCGGCCAGCATGTAGCGATAGTAGGGGTGCTCTGGAGCACGACCGACCACGGCGCGGAAATCAGCGAGGGCTGCCTCCAGCTCGCCAGCAGCGAGACGGGACTGGCCCCGGCTGAAGACGGCCTCCATGCGTTCGGGGGCTCGTCGAACAGCCTCATCCAAGCTGACTACAGCCGCTGCATGTTCCCCTCTTTCGCTCTGGGCCAGAGCCAGCACCATGTAGTCTGCGGAATTCCCGCATTCCACATCTCCCGAAAACAGGGCCTGTTTCTGCTCGCAGAGTGCCAGATTGTCGCGCAGCGATGGCAGCTTGTCGGGGTAGGGGGAGCCGGGCCGGTTCAGCAGGGTCTGGGTGGAGATCGCCCTGCGCAGCAAGTCCTGCGCGCGCTCCCAATCACCCTGGCGCTGCACCGCATCAGCGAGGGCGAGCAGATGCACACGCAGGCAGAAAAGTAGCGCCAGGTCGTCTGGTCTGTGCGCCGAGAGCTCTTCGCCGAGGACCACACCCTCCTCGAACAGCGCGGCGGCGGCTACGAGGTGGTTTCTCCCCAGTAGGGCACCGCCGGCCCGCCACAGGCTGAAGAGCAGGTTCAGGTTCACGGTGCGGTTGGAAGGGTCGATGTCCCGCAGACAGCGGCCCAACACGATGCAGCGCTGGAAACACTCCTGGGACTTCGCCGGCCACTTCCGTTTCCGACAGAGCTCCCCCAGGCGAAACAATGCGTCGACCAGGTAGACCTGCTCCCTTCGGCCGGCCCTCCGCTCGTTGCCCAGTGCATCCAGGTCGCTGACGGCCTGTTGCAGAATCTCGATGGCGTCGTCTGCTTCCGACCGGGCCTCGAGCACGACGGCGATGTGGATCCGGGTAGCGACCACATCCGCCTCGACACCAGGTTCTCGAACAGCGATCCGGCGGCGGATGGCGAGGGCTTCTCGCAGATTCCTCTCGGCTTGCCGGAGAGCTCCAAGGTCCAGATGCAGCGAGGCCTCTTTGCCCAGCGCAGTGGCGAGCTCCTTCGAGTAGATCGTGTTCGTGCTCTCCGCCGTTGCAGCAGTACGCAAGCGCTCGATCGACTCGCGCAGCTGGTCCCTGGCCTGGGTGGTGGCTCCGCGCTGCCTGTTCAGCTCCCCGACCCGGTGAAGAGCCAGACCCAGCTCGTACTGAGCGTTCGGGTCGTCCAGACTCGCATGAATGGTCTCGCGCCGGTAGCCGAGAGCCTTGTTCAGGACATCGGAGGCTGCGTCCAGATCACCTCGCGCGATCAGGATATCTCCCAGGACCAGCAGGGAATTGGTGAGCTCCCCCTGGATACTGGCGCTTGACGGGTCCCTTGCGCGCAACGCGCTCAACAGGCCGTGGGCCTCCAGGACCGTACTGTGTGCCTGATCGAGCTCGGAGTGTTGGAACAAGTGGAGGCCCAGATCGACAAGCAGGCCTCCCACCGCCCGCCGCGCCACAAGATTCGTCGGGTCCAGCGCTACCAGCCGCCTTTGGATGACGATCGCCTCTTCCAACGATGGCTGCACCTCGCTCCAATCCCCCACGGCTTGAGAGAGGCTGGCGGACACATTGAGGTTGGCGCTGAGGTCGAGCAGCACCTGCGCGTTGGTCGAATCCCCGGCAACAAGGCCGCGTTGCAGCTCGATCCCCTCGTCCACCAAGTCCCTGGCAGCTCGGGTCTCGCCCAGTCCTTTCAGCACACCAGCCAGACTCGTCAGGCAGTTGACCAGGCTGCGCGTGCTCCCGAGGTTGCTGCGGTCTGCCGCGACCACTCGACGGTGGGTTCTCAGCCCCGATTCGAACATCTCCCGGGCCTGCTGATACGCACCCCGCCGCCGGTAGACTTCACCCAGGCGCGCCGTGACAGAGGCCAGTCTGCCAAGCCGGAGCATGTCGTTGGGCCTCTGTTCGACGAGGCGTTGGGCAGTCTCCTGCGCCGCGAGCAACGACGTGGCGGCCGCATCCAGGCGGTCCCTCCCGAGCATGAAACTCCCCAGATCTCTCTGGATGGCAAACAGGCCATCGTCTCGGAGAGCGGGCTCTGGAACCGCGAGCATGCGCTGAAGACTGTCCTTCAGGAGGCCTTCTGCCCGCTCGGCTTTCCCCTGATCGCGCAGTATGTGGGCCAGTGCCAGCTGGGCTCGGCAGATCCTGCGGACCTGCAAGGATGTCGCGCGTGCCCGGTGGACGGCTTCTGCGAGCAGCCATCCCTCCTGCGCCAGGCCGAACGCGGTCTCCAGTCCGCCGCGCTTGGCGTGAAGGTTCGCGAGCGTGATCAGTGCATCGCTGGCAAGGTTTGGGAGCTCCAGGTCGTCAGGGGAATCCGCCAGCAAGCCGCGGATGGCTTCGACAGCAGAGGTGGTTTCCGCGATCGCATGTTCCACATCTCCTTCGATGGAATACCTGATCTCGGCGAGTTTGAATCGTGCCAGGGCCTTGCCACGAGCCCCCCGCACATCGCCAAGGGTCTCCCAGCGCTGCATGGCATCGGTGAGCAACTCGATGCCCACCTGATGGGAAGCGTGACTTCCGTGCTCGAGCAATCGCAGTCTCACCTGGTCGGTCAGATGGACAAGACCCTCTTCGGCAAACTGACGCTCGCTGCTGAGCTGCTTGTTCTGGCTGTCTATCCTGCTGTTTTGTGCTCGTATCTCCCGATTGGTCTTCGAAAAGAGCAGCAGGCCCGCGCTCAGCCCCAAGAACAAGCAAAGCAGGCTACCCGTCAGACCCCGTTTCAGCCGCTTCTGGTTGCGTTTGCCCCGTTCCTGCAAGTCTCGGACAGTGGAGATGTCGCGATCGAGCTCCGCCAGGCTCTCGGTGCCTTGTGCGGATTCCCGCATGCGGTTGGCCTGGACTTCCGCCAGACCCAGATCTCGTTGTGCCAGAGCGGCCCGCGCGTAGGCGAGGCGCGCCTCCAGCTCACCCTCTTGGGCCGCCTGATTGCCTTCCCAGAGCCGACGGGCATGACGGAAGCCAGAGACCGCCTCGGCAAAACCCTCGTAGAGGCGATCGCGATCCAGCTGCGCTTCCGCTTCGCAATGAGTCAGTTGCAGGCGGGCGGTGTGCGTGATAACCAGGCTTTCTTTGTGTTTGAGGTACGCGCGCAGCTCGGCCTGGAGCTCCTGCACGCTCTCGTGCCGGCGCTCCGGATCCTTGGCCAGCGCCCGCATGGCGGTCTGGCGCAGTTCCTTCGGGTGGCTTGTGTCCAGGGGATCCACCGCGCCTTCCATGGCGCTCAGAATGCACTCGAGGTAGTTGCTCTTGGCGTGGGGCGCTCGACCAGACAGCAGCCGGTAGAGGATTCCGCCGAGCAGGTAGACATCGGAGCTGGGGCCGATGGCCTGGCCGTCGCCCGAGGCCAGCTCGGGAGACATGTAGTGGGGAGTGCCACAGGGTGAGGTGATGGAGCTTCTGTGCCGTATACCTGCAGGCGCTTGTTCCCAGAAGGATGTCGCCAGCCCCCAGTCCATCAGCAGCACTTCTCCATACTCTCCGATCATGACATTGGAGGGTTTGAGGTCGTTGTGAGCGACACCCCGGCTGTGGGCGAAGGCGACGGCGTTGCTCAGCTGCAGCAGCACCTCCAGCTGCTTCGCCAGATCCTGTCCGCTGGCCTCGTGCAACTTCTCGTGCCAGGTAGCGCCGCCCACCAGCTTCATGGCGATGAAGGGTATCTCCTGCAGCCAGCCGAGCCGGTGGATCGGCACGATGTTGGGGTGTTCGAGCCGACCACTCACGACCGCTTCAGCCAGGAACTGGGAGTGGCTCCGCGTGTGCACCTTGTCGCTGCGCAGCATCTTGAGGGCAACTTCGCGGAGCAGGTGGATGTCCCGGGCCCTGAAGACCTCGCCCATGCCCCCTTTGCCGACCGGCTCGATCAGGGCGTATTCCTGGGCTTCAGAAGTAGCGTCCTGGCGGTGATGCGTGGTTCGGTCGGCGGGTGGACGGCAAAAGAGACTCTTCACCGTCTCGCCCGCATCGCGAGACGTCTTGAGGGGATCCTCGCCCAGGAGCACAGACCAAACGGCATTGACTGCTTCGACGTCCATCCCTACCCCCGCATCGTGGAACCGAAGGGATGCTATCACCAACATCCTGGCTCGCAAAGCCCATCCAGCCCTTTTCCAGGGCCTGGAGGAGTCCTGAGCTTGCAGCGCCGCTCACCGCACGACACACGACGCCGCCGTGCGATGGGCTGTGCGCCCCTCTGCGGAGGATTCCGCCAGGCTCTCCCTCGTTGATCCAGAAGACGCAGGACGCAATGCAGGGCGTCGTAGTTGCCGTGGATCCTCTGCAGAACGGCGAACCGATGGGGAGGGTCAGCCCGGATGTGCCCGAGAGCAGGCCCTGGTTCGCTTTACAGTCTGTAATCAACCTCGCAGGCGGCATCGCATGTCCTTTTTCTCAGAGAGTTTCGCCCATGCAAAGCACTTGAAGGCGCCAGTGCCGCCAGCACACTGCTACCCGGGCTCGACCTCGGCATGATGCAGCGTTTCGTCGGGGTCAAGCCGATGACGCGCGCAGTCCGGGAGTTCCGGCAGGCGCTCCGCGGCGCGCGTGAGGGCTGAGCACCCCCACAGCGCCGGGATTCAGGAGGACGTGAGCCGCTGCCCGGCAGCGGTCCAGGTCGCACGTGATGCCATCAAAACACAATGAAACGCCTGCTGCTGCGGCGTACCGAGCGCGAGGCCGCACGCCGTCTGCAATGGACGGTCTGGGCGTCGCCGACGGCCTAGTGCCGTGTCGCCCACAGGATCTGTTGGTCCGAGCAATCTGCGAAGCCTGAGAAACCGCGGAGGCGCCAGCGCAGCGCGTGGGCCGCTTAGGACCGCAGAGAGCTACCTGGGGAAGTCGTTGACGGGTCTGCGAATTCCGGTGACGACGTTGAGATTCAGGAGCAGACCGACTGGGCGCTTGGCGAGCCGAAGATAGGTGAGGAGTTGAGCCTCATGGACGGCCTTGATGTCCACGGCCTTGATCTCAACGAACACTTTGTCGTCAACATCCAGGTCGAGGCGGAAGGCGTTGTTTACATGCAGATCGTCGAACACGATCGGCAGCGATTTCTGGCGATCGACTTTGTGCCCAAGCTTACGAAGTTGGTAAGCAAGACACGTCTCGTATAGCGACTCCAGCAATCCGGGCCCGATGGACCGTAATCGCTGCGCCAATGATCGCTTCGGTGATGGAGTTGAGCGCCACGCGCTTCGCTGGCGGCCCTCAGCGCTCTCTGCGCCTCCGCGGTATCTCGAATCCGCTCTGCTATGGTGGATCGGACATGGTAGATGCGGCCACCGTCAGGGCCAGCGGCCGGAGCTCTGGCCCCGCGGTTGCCCCCTCCAAGACAGCTGCCGAACAAGGCTCGCCAGATCCGATCACAAGCCGCAACCGCGGGGACAGAGCGCTGTGGGATAGTACAGGAAGGTCGAGGCTTCACGTCGGGGGACTCTGCCAGTCTTCGAGAGACAACCCGCCGAGCCGCTTGAAGTGCCGCGCATTGCAGGTCGCGAGCACGGCATCCAGGGAGATCGCGAGCGCTCCGATGGCGATGTCCATGTCCTCAACGGGTTGGCCTTTGCGGAACAGCTTGGCTTTCTGCCTCCCGAACTCCAAAGCGGCAGATTCTGTCCAGTCAGCCCAGCCGACGACACGACGCACCTTCATGTATTCGGCCTCTAACAACGCCCGCCGACGGGTCCTCGCGCCAATGCGCTCCAAACCGAAGCGGATCTCCGCGGCTACGGGACTCGAGAGAATCACCTCTCCGGGTCGACGCCGCGAAAGCCAGACGAGGGCCGTTGGATCCCGCTGCATGACCCTGGACAGAGCGCTGGTGTCGAGGAGCAGGCTCAAAGCGGCGGCTCAGCTTTGCTACGCCGCGCTGCCTGCACAGAGTCGAGGAGTTGCTCGCCGCCGGCGCGCAGAGCTTCGAGATCGTCGATCGAATAGCCCTCATTCGAAAGAAAACCATGCGGCCACCTGCCCCCTTCGGTCTGAAGCAGGAGCTCGCAAGCCTCGACGATCAGCTTGTTTCGACTCAGATCGCGAGCCGCAGCCAGCTCGTCGAGCCGGCTGAGAAGATTGCCTGGCAGGTGGACACTGGTACTCGCCATCGTCAGCCTCCTGTTTGAATAGAATATACCAGGAGGTCCGGGTCGATCCAGGCACTTCGTCTCGGTCTCGGGATCGGGGTTGGAGGCGACCGCAAGATGACCGCGCCACCATCAAGGGTCAACGAAGGCGAGCACCGACCACAGACCACCTGATCGTCAGGCAAGTAGGTCGAGGCTCCCTGACCCCTTGCCTGACTTGCCAATGGGTGGTCTTGCTGTCGCCGCAGGCGACCCGGAGGCCTGGCCCGGCGGTTGCTGACCCCACCGAAGCTCACCAGCGACGCAACCTGAAGGGGTGCAGCGTGATGGAGCAAGCGCCGGGTCAAGCGCCGGGTCGAGGCGGAGGGCTGTGCGCCAAGACGGCGTTGAACAAAACCGCTTCGCGGTGGCTTGATCTCTTCCCGCATCGCACGCTCTGTGCCTGCGCGACGGTAACTTGACGCACGAAGTCTGAACCCTGAGACCATTGTTGCAATCCTGCTCAAAGGAATGCCCCGCGCGCTAGCGACGCACGCGGGGCCAGAATAGGAGCAGAATTGACTCCCCTACGTCGCAGGATGCTCGAAGAACTCCAGATCGGCAAGTACTCCGATCGAACCATCGAGGTCTATCGAGGTCTATACCCAGATGGTCACCCGCTTTGCCAACTACTTTGGCCTCTCACTGGAGCACCTTGGTGCGGAACAAGTCCGCGACTTCCAGGTCTACCTGGCTTCGGAGCGCAAGGTCTCGGCCTCGGTCCTCCACCAAGCCGTGTGCGCCCTGAGGTTCCTCTATCTCCGGGTTCTACATCGGCCTCAAGTTGTCACGCGCATCCCGTATGCTCGCAAACCGAAGCAGCTTCCAACCGTGCTGAGTCGTGACGAGATCCGGCGCCTGTTCGAGAACACTACGAACCTCAAGCACCAGACCTTGCTGAAGACTTGCTACTCGGCGGGCTTGCGTGCCTCGGAACTCGTAGGCTTGGAGTGTCGAGACATCGACAGCCGGCGCATGGTGCTGAAAGTCGAGGGTGGCAAGGGTGCAAAGGATCGCTTCATTCCGCTCTCCAAGCGGCTCCTGAAGCAGCTACGCAGGAACTGGCTCGTCGAGCGGTCACCGCGTTGGATCTTTCCAGGCTGGCAGCTCGACATTCCGCTCTCGGCTCGGACGGCGCAAAACATCTTCCACCAAGCGCGTAGGCGGGCCAAGATCACCAAGGTCGCCAGCCTCAAGTCGCTGCGCCACTCCTTCGCCACCCACCATCTTGAGGCGGGGACGGATCTCCGCACGTTTCAGATTCTCATGGGCCACAGGAGCCTGGCGACGACAGCGATCTACCTGCACGTGTCGAAGAGCACGCTCGATCAGGCCACGAGTCCTCTGGACACGCTCGACGAGGACCGCGCCGACGCCGATCCGCGCGAGGCAGGTTGATGATGTCCGTAACACTCTGCACGAGCTGGCCCGTGCGATGCAGAGCGCGTCTTGAGTTGGGTGATCTGGCCCGACGCTACGGACCCGACTATCTGCGTGAACGCGCATGTGGGCCGGCTCAGGCCACAGTCTTACGCCATTTGGCCGCCTGCCGCACTCCTGAGCTTGGCGGCCAAGTCGAGCGCTGTAGCCGGTGCGGGCATCAGCGAAACGCCTACAACTCGTGCCGGAATCGGCATTGTCCCAAGTGTCAGGCCTCGGGCGCAGTGGGGTGGGTGGAGGCGCGCCAACAGGATCTGCTGCCGGTGCACTACTTCCATGTGGTCTTCACGATCCCTGCCTCTGTGGCGGCGATTGCCTTGCAGAACAAGCGCGTCGTCTACGGGATCTTGTTCGCCGCTTCGTCCTCGGTCATGGCCGAGTTGGCCGCCGATCCGCGTCACCTCGGCATGCGCTTGGGGTATCTGGGAGTCCTGCACACCTGGGGGCAGGCGTTGGTGCACCATCCGCACGTCCACTATGTTGTTGCCGGAGGCGGCCCGTCGCTGGATGGGTCCCGCTGGATCCGCTGCCGGAAGAAGTACTTCCTGCCCATTCGAGTGCTGCGCCTGAAGTTCAGGGGGCGGTTCCTCGACCTGCTGAAGCGCGCCCATGCGTCGGGTGCGTTGCGCTTCGATGGGCGGTTGGCGGACCTGAAGGGACACCGGGCGTTCCTGGCCTACCTCAAGGGTCCGTACAGCAAGAAGTGGGTTGTCTACGCAAAGCGTCCCTTCGCGTGGCTTACACTGCGCCGCTCGATTCATCCCCGAGGAACGGCCAGTTTCCTAACTCGAAGCCAGTCCATCTCTTACATCAAACGCTTTTCAGCCGCCTGGCAGGCCGGTTAGACTCTTCTTCGCTGCCCTACGATCGGAGAGGACATGATCGAGTCGGCCCATCCGTCAGCCCTGTACGTAACCAAGAGCCCGGCAAATGGCACGGTTTGCCACTACGCATACCTTCGCTACGATCTGTGGGACGAGAAGAAAGGCCGCAGGCAGCCGAAGTCCCTGGCCTCGCTGGGTCGGGTGGAGAATCTCGATGAGGATCGGGTTGAGAGCCTGACCGGCTTCCTGAAGCAATGGCTACGCAAGGACAGCAAGCTCCCCTTCGAAGCCTTGCAGCAGCGATTCCGAGAACAGGAGCGGACCTTCCAGATCCTCTGCTCGCGCGACTTCGGCCTGCGGTGGGTGATCGAGCAAGCCTGG
>JAJDCP010000046.1 GCA_029260765.1 Planctomycetota bacterium | reverse complement strand
CCTCCTCGCCGGCCATCCTGGCCGGCTGCGTCGTCCGCCTTGCCATCGACCCACCGGCGCGGCACCTGGCTTCACGATTTTCGCCGCAGGCTGCATAGACCGACGCTACAGCCGGTGATCGCCGATTCGAAGGCGTTGACCAGGTCTGGTTGCGACTCCGGTCCCGACCGCGGACCCCGGTCCTCGATTCTGAGGGGCCGAGGCCTGAATTCCGAATGTCCGGGTTGTGCTGACCCCGTTCACGGTATCCTGTTGGCGCAAAACGCGCCGGGAGGAGACACGATTGGAAGGCAGCCAAGACCAGAAGCCGGCAGACGAGCTGGGACCCCGCTCCGCACAGGGCTCCCGCGGGATCCTCTACAGTCTGCGCGGGGTCTGTGTGTTCGTAGTCGGCTGGCTGTTTCTGATGGTGATCTGCCTGGCATTCAGCCTGTTCGCCCTGATCACGCTTCGCTGGGGCGTGCGCTCCTACATGCACAAAATCTCGCGGTTTGCCGGTTCGACGGTGCTCTGGCTGGTGGGAATCAAGCTCCGGGTCCACGGCGCCGAGCACATCGCAGGCCGCAAGGCCCGCCTGCTGGTGCTCAACCACACCAGCCAGCTCGATCTGTTCATCTTCGCGGCGCTGATGCCCGAAGCGGGCACCGTGCTCGGCAAGCGCGAGCTGCTCTTCGTGCCGTTCGTCGGCTGGTTCATCTGGTCGATCAGGACCATCTTCATCAACCGACGCAAGAGGTCGCAGGCCCATAGCTCGCTCGATGAGGCCGCGCGCGTGGTGGTCGCGCATCGGGCGACCCTGCTGATCGCGCCCGAAGGCACGCGCTCGCGCACCGGCAAGCTCGGCCCGTTCAAGATGGGCCTCTTCCACCTGGCCCTGGCTTCGCGGGCCCCGATCGTGCCGGTCGTCGTCAAAGGCGCCCGGCTCTGCCAGCCGATGGGGCAGCTGATCCCCCACCCCGGCACCATCGAGGTGACCTTCCTGCCGGAAGTCTCGACGGCAGACTACACGGCGGAGAACCTCAAGCAGCAACGGGATGCGCTGCGGGCGATGTTCTGTGAACAGCTCGGGCAGGAAGCCTGAGCACGTCTGGCGCAAGCCTGGGTGGCCTGCTCCTGACAAGACTCTGCAGCCGTCCAGTGCCCCTCAGTCCCTTACGATGTGCGTGCGACCGTCCACCAGCTCGAGGCGCGTGCGGGGGTAGCCCGTCAAGTCCTCGAGGTGCTGGGCGAGGGGCTGCGAGTGCGTCGTGATCCACAACTGGGAGCGCTGGGCCGCTGCGGCGCAGAGCTCCGCCAGAGGGCCCAGAAGCCGGGGATGCAGGCTGGACTCCGGTTCATTGAAAGCCAACAGGCTCGGCGGCCGCGGGCTGAGCAAGGCGGCAGCCAGGCACAGGTAGCGCAGGCTGCCGTCCGAGAGCTCAGCGGCCCCGAACGCGCGTTTCATTCCGGGCATACGCAGCTCGACCTCGAAGCGTCCGAAGTGCTCGGAGATCGTCAGCCGAGCCCCGGGGAACGCCCTCTGGATCGCGCGGTCGAGGCCCCCGCCATCCCCGATCTCGTAGATGGTCTGCAACGCGGCCGCCAGGTCTTGTCCATCGGCCGCCAGCACCGGAGTCCGTATGCCGATCTGGGGCGCGCGCAAGGGCGATCCGGCGTCTGTGCGGAAGGAGTGGTAGAAGCGCCAGCCCGCAAAGGTCTGCGCGGCCATCGACAACTCGGGAAAGCGATGCGGCTCCCGCACCTGTGACAGCAGCGATGCGGAGCGGTCCAGCTCAAAGGCGAAGCGCTCGAGTCGCCCGGTCTCGTTGCGCACCTGCGCGCTCGAGCCTTCTCGGTACGCTAGACGCACCTTGCGCCCGCCGCTCCGCACGAAAAGCTCCTCCTCCTTGAGCTCGGGATCGAGAGTGAAGGCGCTGGGCCTTCTTCCATCGCTCCCCGTGCGCGGACGCGGATGCCCACAAGCCAGAGAATAGCCGAAATCCGTCAGCTCGACCTCCACGCGCAAGCGTACCGGACCGGGGTCGCGTTTCTCCCCTGCCCACAGCAGCGAAGGCATCCCGCCCTCGGCCGCCACGCGGCGCGCCAGACCTCCATGCACCGCCACCTGGAGCAGCTCCAGAGAACGGTACAGGCTGGTCTTGCCCGAGGCGTTGGCACCCTGCACGACGGTCAATGGCTGCAGCGGCAACGTCAGCGAGCGGATGGAGCGGTAGCCGGAAACCTCGAGCGAGCGCACGGCATGCTGCTCCGCGGGGAGAGCCGCGGCGTTGGGGGAGGAGGCGGCTGTTTTTTCTTGATGTGAAGTCATCGGTGTTCGACGCAGTGGTCCTAGCTCCCGAACTTCTTGCGGAGGTAGTCGCTGGTCAGATGCTTCATGACATCCAGGGGCTCGCACTTGTTGTCGTCCCCATAATCGATGTCCACCGGGCCGATCGCTTTGACCGCCTTGATCGCGGCTCTGTTCAGCGGCTTGGTCCGCTTGCCGATGCCCATCAGCGCCCCGTTCATCGCTTCGCGTACCCACATGTTCTCTTCGGCCTGGATCGTCTCGCGAATCCGCAGGATGCACTGCATGAAGAACGCATCGCTGGGGGCCTTCTTGCCCTTGAACTTGGAAAACTCATAGATCAAGCCCCAGGCGCAACTGCGGCGTATGGCGTCGTCGCTGTCCAGCCACGTGTTGGCGAGCTCAAACGCAAACGGCGCCTTGGGCAACGTCGCGTCGCAGGAGGAAAAGACGTGGGCCAGCAGGCCCCCATGCAGTTGCTCGACCTGTTTCTCTGCCTGCGCCCGCGTCAACTTCTTGGGTTCATCGATCAGCAAGCCGATGATCTTTGCGTCGTAGTTGTCGCCCTTCCACAACTCCATGGCGAGCTTGTGATCGCGGCCGACCTTCTTGGCGAGCTTGCGCAGTTGCGAGAGGCCGATGCCGAAGCTGAAGAGCTTGGCGGTCTTGCTGGGCCCCATCTTCAGCCAATTCTCGATGCCACGCTCGTTCTTGTTCTTTTCCAAGAGTGCCATCACTTCGGTCTTCGTCATCATCGATCCCCCTGAGTCTGATCGTCCACGGATTGTTTCTGGCTTGGGGCAGCATCCCCACCGTTGACCGGAGCATCAGCGCCCAAAAGCAACACCATGTGTTCCTCGGCCGCGTCCTGTCCATCGATCCGAAGCGCCGCGGGTTCCAACCCCCAGGTCTGGAAACCGAGGTCGCGGTACAACGCGGCGGCGCCCGGCGCTCGATCGCTGACCGACAGGTGCACCTGGCGCAGTCCCGGGGCCCTCCGCGCAAAAGCGAGCGCCGCTTCCATCAACTTCCGTCCCAAACCCTGGCGGCGATGGCAAGCGCGCACATACATCCCCCAGATGTGGGCTTTGTGGGAAGCCTTCGGGCTCTTGTCCCGGTAGATGCCGACATTGCCGATCAACTCGCCGTCCGCGAAAGCTCCCACGATGGCCTGGCTGGAATCCGCCAGCACCTCCTGCACGAACGCGAGGCTCCGGCCTCGATCGGTCTCTGGCGAGGAACCGAAGGAAAAGGGCTCTTCGATCAGCGCTTCGCGGCGTACCGGGAGGAAGTGGGCTGCATCTTCAGGGCCGAGATTGCGAATCCCCATGGTGCGCTCCTCATTCATCCAACCATAGCCGCTTGCGTTCGAACGCGATGGCGGACTGTACCGCCTTGGGCTGGTGCAAGAAACCCCAGCGTTGCAGGTTCTCCCCGATGCTGGCCGCCAGGATGCGGTTGCCGTGGTGAGAGAAGCCTCCCTCCGGGGTGCGCAACGACTCTTCGGGCGTGCGCTCTTGCCACGGTTTGAGGGCAGGCAGCAGGTCCATCACCGCGTAGCCGCGCTCGGCAGCCCAGTCGAGCAGCGGCTGGTAGCGGCACGACTTGCCGGCGAGGGCGCGCGTCTGATCGTCGAGGTCGGGGAAGATCACCACGACCGGCAGGGAGCCGTTCTTCAAGACCTCGTTGTAGAAGCGATCGAGAACCTCGCAGGTCACCCGCCAGGCTTCGGAGCTTGTGTTGAGGCTGCCGTCTGGCAGGAAGATCGGCTCGTCCGGGCGTAGAGTGCGTTGGTCGATCAGCTTGAGAAGGCGCAGCGAGGGCAGAAAGTCGAAGCTGCCCGCGTGCAGGCTCGTTTGGTAGTGGAAGTCTCGGGCACCCAGCTCCTGCAGGACCGTGGCGTCCTCACGCAAGAAGCGCTCGAAATGCCCACGCTCGCGGAGCGGGTTGGCCAGCAGGGTCCCCCCTTCGGCGAAGCGTGGCTTCGAGAAGATGCCTGTGTGGCCCGACCCAGCCGAGAATGGCGGGAAGACGCTGACGTTGCGGGGGATGCTGTCGATGCTCAGGCCGATGAAGATGATCTGGGCGTCGGTCAGACCGGCCTTTTCGAGGTAGCGCAGATAGGCCTGGTCGAGGCCGTAGCCGGGCACACCGAAGTTGAGGACCTCGAGCCGGGGAACTTCGAAGCTCAGCAGCTTGGACCACGAATGGCGCAGCTCAACCCCTTCGGAATAGGTGTGCGAGCCGCCGAACGCCGCGCTGCGCAGCACCCCGGGAGCGGCTTGTGTGGGGTGTTCCAGGTCATCGCGTACGCCGATCCCCGGCGATGCGGCTGCGGGCTCCCAGCCGAGCACCGGGTGGTGGCGCAGATCTCCGTCCGTGCCCTGGGCCAGGAAGTCTCCGATACGCGTCCGCTGCGCGCGGCTCAAGCTTGTCGGCGCCGTGGCATAGACGATGCCGGAGCCACTCTCCAGGGCGGCCAGAGCGGCCAGGATCAGCAACTCGCACACGACATAGACGACCAGCAGCACGAACAGCTGGCGGATGCGGGAACGGCGTGGCGGGGCCGCGGGTGTGTCCGGCTGCTTGTCGGGCTGTGGAGGCTCGTGTTTGCCCATGCCTGCGTCCCCAGGAAGCCAACGGAGAGTGTAGCAAAGCCTCGGGATCAGCCGCCATCAATCCTCTTCCGCTGTCGCACCCAACCGGAAGATGGCGATCGGGCGGTCTTTTTCAGCGACGATCAGGTTTCGCCGGCCAGCCGGGCAAACACCAGGGTGTCGCACCACGCCCCTTTGAACCAGAAGTTCTGGCGGAAATGGGCCTCTTGCCGCAGGCCCAACCCGCGCGCCACTTTCACCGATGGTCGGTTTTCAGGATCGACCTCCAGGAAGACGCGCTGCAGGCGCAGGTTGTCGAAGCCAAACTGCAGCAAAGCCCGGCAGGCCTCGCTGGCGTAGCCCTGGTGCCAGGCGTGGCGCGCGAGCACGTACCAGAGCCCGGCTTCGTACACGCGGGGTGCCTGGCGGCAGGCGAGCTTCAGCTCGAGCCCGCAGCTGCCCAGCAGACGCCCATCGGCAGGGTTCTCGATGGCCAGGTCATAGACCATGCGCGGCGCGCGTCGGGCGGCGGTCTGGCTGCGCATGATCGAGGCTTGCGTCTGCTCGAGGCTCCGCACGCCATGATGCAGGAAACGCACCACCTCCGGATCGCACTCCCAGCTGTGGACGGACCCGGCGTCTTCTTCGCAGAGCTCGCGCAGCAGGACGCGCGGGCAGGGAATCTGGACAGCTTCGATGGTTGGCTCCTGAACGGCTCTGCGCGCAGTGTACCTGCAAAGACAAACGCACGAAAACCAACCTCTGGCGGCTACATCCGGCAAACCCCGCCGAGGACCCATCTTGAGGCGCACTCTTCCCCTGTCGCTCTGTCTGTTCGTCGCGCTCGCGCTGTCGGGGTGTTCCTCGGGCGGTTCCTCGGGCGGTTCGTCCACGCCAGCCGCGGGCGGTTCGCCGCCGAGCGGGGGGACAGCCGCGCCGGCTCCGACTCCCACTCCGGCTCCGGCTCCCACGCGCTTTCAGCCGAGCTCGAGCTTGTGGACGCAGGATGCCGAAGGCCACCATCTGGTCGCATCCTTCGCGAACGCCCCCTTTCCGCACAGCTCCCGTTCGTACACCGACGACCGCGTGATGGTCTCCTTGCCCCCAAACTACCGCGTAGGCAGCGAGGTCGACGTGTTGGTGCATTTCCACGGGCACAATGGCGAGATCCTCGCCTCCGATGCTTGGCATCTGTTCCGTCAGCAGCTCCGGCTCGCCGCCAAGAACGTAGTGCTGGTGCAACCGCAGGGACCGCTCCTGGCGTCTGACAGCGGCATCGGCAAGCTCGAGGAGCAGGACGGGCTGAAGAACCTGCTGGGCGAGGTGCTCAGTCTGCTGGTGGCCGAAGGCGCCGCCTCGCAGGGGGCACAGATCCGCAAGCTGGCGCTGTCCGGCCATTCGGGGGGCTACTTCGCCATCGCCCGCTGCATCGAGAAGGGAGGCATGGCGGCGGAGTTGGCGGAAGTCTACCTGCACGACGCCCTGTACGGGCAGGTCGCTGTCTTCAATGCCTGGGCGCGGCAAGCGGGCCACCGTCTGGTGTCGACCTACCAGGGCGGCGGCTCTCCGGGCCAGAACAGCCTGGCCCTGGGACAAGATCTTGCCGCTGCAGGTGTGGCCGTCGGCTGGACCCTGCAAGCTGCGGATCTCGATCAGAGCTCGACCACGATCGCGCGCCTCGACCATGCCCACAGCCGCATCATCCGGGGTCGCTTCACCTTCGAGCGGTTGTTGCGCAGGAGCGCGCTGGCGGACAACGGCGTGCCTGTGCCGCGCCTGCGCAGCGCGGTCCGCCAGAACGGCCAGACCAGGCTCGCCTGGACTCCGCTGAAGAGCCAGCACTGCGCCGGCTACAGGTTGTATCACTCGCTGGATGGGACCAGTTACAGCCCTGTCCTGGACCTGGGATCCAGTGCCAGCTCGGCCCTCCATGCGGGCAGCGGAGGCTACTATGCTCTGAGTGCTGTCGACGACCAGGGCAATGAGAGCGCGCGCAGCGACGTCTACGGGGCCTGGGAGACGGCTTCGACGCGCGGTCGCGTGTTGGTCGTCGATGGTTTCCATCGCCGCAGCGGCAGCTCTCAACCCGCGGCTCAACACGATCTTGCGGTGTTGCATGGGCTGGCGATCGTGGCTGCGGGACGCGCGTTCGACGTGGCCTCAGCCGTTGCTGTAGTCGCGGGCGAGGTGTCGCTGAGCGATTATGCCAGTGTCGACTGGTTTGCGGGGGATCAGTCGACCTATGACCAGAGTCTGAGCCACGAGGAGCAGGACGCCTTGAGCGGCTACCTGGAGGCTGGCGGCACGCTGCTGCTGAGCGGCTCCGAGCTGGCCTATGACCTCAACCAGGGCGGGTCGACCGACAAGGGCTTCTTGAACAGCACCCTGCGGGCCTACTACCGCGGCGACCAGGCCAACAGCCAGGATGTCAGCGGTGAAGGCGTGCTGAGCGGGCTGCAGCTGGGCTTTGGCGGCCCCGGCGCGCCGTATCCCGAGGACTTCCCCGACTACCTCGAGGCTACCGGGGGGGCGACTCCAGCGCTGCGCTACGGCGACGGCCGGGTCGCGGGAGTCTTCTATGAGGGCAGCTTCGGCGGCAGCCTGGAGCTGTCTGGCCTGTTTCTGCTCGGTTTTCCGGCAGAGACCGCAGACAGTCAGGCGGAGCGGGACGCGCTCCTCGCTGCCTGTCTACACGAGCTGGACGCCGTCAATCTGCGGGCGGGGCGCTGAGAGCTGCCCGGGGTCCTTGGCTCAATCTATCGCGTCAGTGGTCGAGGCGGCCCAGGTGTCGGTGTCGAACGCACTGTAGTTGGCTGCGTTCGAGCGCACCACGCCTCGGTTGTCGATCCAGAAACTCTTGAAGCCCGTCGCTTCCGGCTGTTCCGGAACGGCCAACACACCCCAGTCATAGTCCCCCGCAAAGAGTACTGCGTCGAAGCTCACCCAGGACGACTGTACGTCACCGGTGTAGGCGTAGCCTCCATTGGTCCAGAAGCCCGTCAAGGAGCTGGAATCAATGATCGTGTCGGAGTACCAGGTGCGCAGGTTCGCGATCACCCGGGTCTCGTTGGCGGCGGCGCGGGACCGCAACAGGTTGGGGATAGCGACGGCGGCGATGATGGCGATGATGGCGATGACGATCATCAGCTCGATCAGCGTGAAGCCGCGTCCTTGCTGGCGGAGGTACATTCTCACTCCTTTTCTTCGTGACACGCAGATGCCCTGCGGCCGGCAAGTGCCTTCGGTTAGGCGGCCCGGACCACGAACTCGACTAAACTATGGTAGTCTTGGATATAGAGCAATCCCGGTACGATTGCACGCAGAAAAAGATTGTCGTGTGGGCTCTGGCGAGGTCCCTTTCTCCAGTGAAGAGTGCCGCTACCGAGCTTGAGGCTGCCTGCTGGTCGCCGTTCAGCCCGGGCTTTCTTGCCCGGATTTCCTTCCCAGCGCCCTGCCCATCAACTTGAGTGTTTCCAGAGTGCGGCCCAGCGCGTACAGAGGAAGCTCTGCCGAGCGGCGCAGCTGCCAGATGTGCCGGAGGTATCCGGGCAGGCCTCGCAGATAGGGAAGCGGGCCGCTGTCACGCAGAGTCTGGGAGTAGTGCACTGTGCGGTAACTCAGCGTGTAGAGAGGCTCCCGCTGCGTACGCGGTGCGCTCTCCATGTAGTGCTCGAGCCGCTCGCTAGAGGTGACCGGGGATGTGCGTAGTGCACGCAAGACCCCCTCGGGGAAGCGCGCCTGGAAGCGCCGCTGCAAGAACTCCAGCGCGCGGCGCAGGTGCAGCACCAGGCGATGCTCCAGGCTGAGTCGCAGCAAACGGTCCCAGTCCAGAGAGGGGCTGGAAGCGATGATGGTGCAGGCGTCGGCGATCCAGCGCAGCGTGCAGCCTCCGGCCCAGCGCGCTCCATGGACACAGACGTGCAGCAGGCTATCGGCGGGACAGAGGACGCGGCTGTTGACCCCGTGGAAGCGGATCGCCTGGGCGCGTTCTCGCACTGCCTCATCCAAGGCAGAGTAGCGGCGGTTGCCAAACACGTGCCAGTGCAGATCGAACATGCCGTGGCGGCGCGGATTGGTGAAGGCCCAGGCATGGCAGCGTGCGGACAACGCTTGAGGATCTACCGGCGGCCCCGCACCGTCCGCTTCGATCGACTGCCAGCCCGCCTCGTGCAAGACCTCCCACGCGCGCCCTGCGCGCTGAAGAGGCAGCTGGATGTCGACATCATCCATCGTGCGCAGGCCTTCGTCAGGGTAGTGTTTGAGCACCAGCGCCGCGCCTTTGAGCAGCAATGTGGGCAGCCCCGCCGACTCGAGCAGCCCGCTCAGTCGGGCGGCCTCTTGCAGCAACAACTTGTTGGTGAACCAGGCTTTGCGATGCGTGCCCCGGAGCCGGGCGAGCCAGGGATCTTCCCTCTCCCAAGCCACCAGTTGACGGTAGAGCAGGGGCAACAGCCGATGGGACGGCCCGTCCAGCGTGTCGAGACAGACCTGTCCCCGCCAGGTCTGGAAGGCTCTCTGCGCCGCATCCCTTGGCGAGAGAGTGGCTTGCAGCAACAACAGCTGCGCCCGGCTCAACCAGAAATCGGCAGGGCCTCCCTGCCCGCTCACGGCTGTTCCTTGCTGGGCTGCGCGGCGGAGGCTGCCCGCCGGCGCCGGTCAAGGGCGGCTTTGAGGATGCGGGCATAGTCGCGGTAGTCGGCACGCTGCGTCTGTCCGGTGTTGCGACTGTGCAGCCGGCGACGTACCACCACGCGCTGCAGCATGAGGCTCCGCAGGCCGGCCTCGAGCGCGCGGGAGTACCAGTCGACCACCTCACCGATCTTCCAGCTCTCACTGAACGGTCCCACGCGGGCGAATGCCTCACGGCGGATCAGCATGCTGACCGCGGTGTGTCCCGGCATGGCCCCGGCAGGGCAGAACAACGAGGCGCTCGTCGCCGCGTCCAGCTCGGGGCTCTTGAAGGGCTCGACCAGGCCGAAGACCATGTCGAGCCCAGGGTCCGCGTCCAGCGCGTGCAACTGCAGAGCCAGCTTGTCGGTGGTCCACAGGTCGTCGGCATCGAGGAAAGCGAAGCAGTCGCCGCGCGCGGCAGAGATGCCCAGGTTGCGGGCGGCCGCGGCGCCACGATGGTCTTGGCGGAGTGAGCGCACGCGGGTCTCATAGCCCTCGGCGATGCGCAGGCTGCTGTCGCTGGAGCCGTCATCCACGACGATCAGCTCGACAGGCACATCGGCCTGGGCCAACACGCTGTCGATGGCCTCGGCCAGGTAGCGCTCACCGTTGTAGACCGGGATGATGGCGCTGACCCGCGCTGCGAGGCTTTTCGGCACAGGGGCCGGATCCGCATTCATGAGGGCTTCCGTGTGCGGTCGATGGAGTGCTTGAGCAACTTCAGCAGCTGGTGGTTGAACGAGGCCTTGTCGGGTGGATGGTAGGAGAGGTTGCCTGCGTGCACCCTCCTCTCAAGCAGCACCTCGGGAAGCAGACGATGGGGAACCTGGCGGTCGCGCACGCGCTTGAACCACTCGACATCGCTGCCGATGCCATATTGGCTGTCGAAGCGCCCCACGTCTTCAAACAAGCTGCGGCGGGCGAGCAGGTTGCTGGGGAAGTAGCCCGGGTGCGATCCTTCCAACAGTGCGGTGTTGAAGCCTGGAGGCGGCTGGTCGCCGGGCTCGAGGAAGAAGCGGGCGTGGGCGACCACGTAGCCGAGCTCTGGCGAGGCGCGCAGGCTTGCGGTCTGGAGCTCGAGTTTCTGCGGCTGCCAGCGGTCATCGCTGTCGACGATGGCGATCAGGTCGCCACGGGCCGCCGCGATGCCTTCGTTCCAGGCCGCGGCGAAGCCGCGGGACTGCTGCGCCAGCACACGCACGGACGGAAAGCTGCGCGCGATCCGAACGCTGGCGTCTGAAGACTGTCCATCCACCACGAGGATCTCGATCGGCGCTTGCGTCTGCTGCATCACACTCTGCAGTGTCTCGGCGATGAAGCGCTCGCCATTCTTGACGGCGATGACCAGGCTCACGTTCATCTGCGCACCATCCATCCATAGAGCTTCAGCCGCGGGTCGGCTGCGGCTCCTTCTGGTCCGGCGCAGACGCGCATGGTGACCGCCTGCAAGCCGGGGAAATGCTCCGCGAAGTTGATGGCGTTGAGCCGCTCCCACGAGCACCAGCGGTCCCAGTCCGCATATTTCCGACTGCCCCTGGGTGTGATCAGCTCCAGCATGCCCGACTCCGGTCCTGAGATCACAACAATGCCGGCGATTGTACCCGATGTCTCAAAGCGCAGGCAGTGGTCTCGGTCCAGCTCGAGATACGGCCACAGCAGCCGGAAGCGCTTGAAGTTCGCGCGCAACGGCTGCGCGAGCATCTCCGCCCGGGGCGGTACGATCTCTGTGGAGTCGAAGCAGTCCGGGAAGAGGGAGGCCGGGGGAGCGGCGAACCGGCAGACTTTCTCGCGCGTCAGCGGCAGCCAGGCGTCGGAGATGGCCCGAACCAGCCGCTTCGCTCCAGCTGGCGTGGTGTGGATGCCATCTCGGTAGAGCTCTGCTTGTGTCATGGGCCCCGTGTCCAGCTGGGCAGTGATCAGACGGTCGAGCCGTAGCGATGGGATGCCCCAGTGGTCGGCCACCCGCTCGTACACGTCCACGATTCTGTCCATCTCGAGGTCTGCGGCATCCGCGCGGAACATATGCAAAAAGACCACCTGGCAGTCCAGCGCGCGCAGCTTCTTGACCATGCCTTCGACCGCCGGCCCCACCAGCGAGCTCGGCAGGGACCGGCCGGCGTCTCCCGTGGAGAACTCGATGAAGCACAGCGCAG
Source organism: Planctomycetota bacterium (assembly GCA_029260765.1). Lineage (GTDB taxonomy): Bacteria > Planctomycetota > J058 > JAJDCP01 > JAJDCP01 > JAJDCP01. Next base: position 102,715 of record JAJDCP010000046.1, on the reverse strand, counting down.
GCCGGTGTCGGAGCACCAGCCTGTCCATCAGAAAGACGCCAGCGAGCGCATCGATCCCGCCCAGAGCCGCCTGGATGGGACGGTGCGCCTGGCCCGTGTGCTCGACCAGCCAGGCATGCAGCAGCGGACGGTAGCCTGCGCGCTGTGCGCTTACACTTGCGCCGAGGTAGGCGATGCCGAGCGGAGCCGTGCGCAGCCGCTGCGCGAGCCCAGCCAGGCCGTCCCGGGGCACGAGCCAGTCTGGGCCGGCCATCAGGGCTGCTCCCGCAGGGCACGAGCCTGCGCGCTGGTCGCCAGCTCGCGCGCTCCGCATGCCAGCGCCGCGCGGCTCAGGTAGCCCCAGACGCGGCTCTGGTCAAGCCCGGCAGCGATGGCCCGGCGCAACTCGGCGACGGCCAACGCTGGTCGCCCCTGATGGAGCAGAACCAGCCCCGCCCACAGCGCCAATGGGGCGTCCTCGGGATACGCGCGACGGTAGTGCAGAATTCCACCGGCATCGGCGCTGGCCACGACCGGGACGACGGCCGCGATCTGCGCTTCGGCCGCCAGCTGCTCGCTCCGCGAACCCTCCAGGCTGGCGATAAATGGGGCGCACGCAGCCCCTGTCAGAGAGTCGATGAAGGCTTGCGCACCCGGATTCCGCGAAACCTCCTGCGTGCTCTTCCAATGCCGGCTCCTTTTCGGTTGCTGGAGCAATCGCTGGTAGTAGCCCGCACAATCGCGGGCCATCCGGGCCGGATCGAAATTCTGCCGGGCGTGCCAGCGTGCTTGAGCCCCGAGGCGTCGCCGCTCCTCAGGCTGCCGGTAGAGGTACTCCAGGGCCTGCCGATAGGCGCGCGCATCCTGGGCGACCAGGCCGGTCTGGCCGTGCTGCACGATGCGCGCAGCGCTGCCATGCGCCAATACGACCGCGGGCAGACCGGCTGCCATCGCCTGTTGCAGGACCAATTCGGCGGACGCGTAGCCGCCTTCGGCCAGGGGATAGCCGAACACATCCCACGAAGCGAGGCAGTCGGCCAGAGGATCGACGAAACCTCGCAGCCTGAAGCGGTCTGCGAGTCCGCGGGCTGCAATCTGGCGCGCGAGGGTGGGCACTGCCCGGCCGTCACCACAGATCGTCACGCTGAGCCCGGGGATGGCGAGGTCCTGGTGCAGCGCCAGGTAGTCGGGATGCAGCTTCGCGAAGTCGACGCTGCCGGCGTAGCCCACGCGGAAGCCCGGGTGCGGCACCGGCTCGAGCTGCAGCCAGCTGGCGAGCTCGGCGCTCAGCTGCAACAGGCCGAGCCGGCCTGCTTCGAGCAGCTCTCTCTGGTTCTGGACACAAGGCAGCTGCCAGCTATACGGGCAACACAGCAGGCTGAGATCCGCGAGCTCGAGCAGGCGGCCGGGCAGCATGTGCGGGGCCGTGTCGCCGGCTACCATCACCCAGAGCAGCAGCCGCATGGGGGGCAGCGCGCTGCGTAGAAAGCGGTAGAGCTCGGGACTGTTCCAGAAAGAGACCTGCACGAGGTCGCAGCCCGCCGCGTCCTCCAGAAGCGCGGCCGTATCGCGGGGCTGATACACCTCAACGCCGTGCTGCCGGAGCTGGGCCGCCCTATTCGCGACCGGGGGCAGCAGGCTGGCCACCCGATGCTGTGTGGATCCCGGCTCCAGGTTGGCGAGCAGGTGCAGAAGGCCCTGGGAGGCCCCTCCCCGAGAGAGCTGTTGGATGACGTGCAACACCTGCGCTCGCATCATCTGCCTCGCTGGTCTCGCACTCGCGCGCGCAAGCGCTCGAACAGCTGCTGCAGCGTGCCGCTGAAGAGCAGGCTCTCGGTATGCGTGTCTGCCGCGGCGTCGCGCGCGATGCCCGCAGGATGTCTGAGGGGCAGGTCGATGGCGCGGGTGGGGAGGCCCGCGACCGGGCTGTACGGATCGTGGGTGTGGCTGGCATCTGTTCCAAAGCCTATGTTGCTGACCAAGTTGCGCGTCGGCAACAGGTGCAGTCCCTCTTGTAGCCAGCAGCTGAGCAACCAGGCGTAGTCCCAGCTCGAGCCGGTCTGGCGGTTCTCGTCGAGCAGCGCAGTCCAGTAGCGCGCTTGCAGGGGCGTATCGAAGAAGCTCTCCGGCCAGCCTGAGGCGCGCAGCTCAGGCCAGCGGCGCATCGTGCCATCGTAGTGCTGCCAGGCTCGTCTCCAACAGGCCCAGCCCCAGATGTGCGCATAGCGCGAGAAGCGGTAGCTGTAGGGACTGGCAGAGCTTGGGGGCTGGAAGTCGTTGCCCGAGATCGACAGGATGCGTGGCTCGTCGCGGTAGTAGGACAGCAGCGCGGCGCAGAACGGGAAGAAACTCGCCTCGGGAAGACAGTCGTCTTCGAGGATGATCGCCTGCTGCCAGCGCTTGAACACCCAGTCCAGGCCGGTCTCGATGCGCGCTTTGCAGCCGAGCAGGCGCGCGGAGTAGAGCGTATGGAGCTGGCAGGGCCAATCAGGCTGGCTGGCAGCTCGCGCCGCGGCGCAGCGTGCGGCGCTTTCGCTGCATTCGGGCCGAGGACCGTCCGCGATCACGACCAACAGAGGCGGTGCAACCGCGCGGATGGCCGCAAAGACGCGCTTGGTGGTGCGTGGTCTCTGGTGGATGAAGAGCACCACCGGGGTCTGTTGCAGGTCAGTCTGGAGGCTCACAGCGACTCCAACAGCTCGCGCAGCACCGGCCCCGGCGGGCGGTCGTCGCAACCAAGCTGCAAGTTGAAACAGGGCACCCTGCGGACGGCCCTGGCGATGCAGGCTGTAGTCCATGGGTCGACGCCCGGCAGGATCCGCAGGGTCTCTTCGAGCAGGGCGCGGAAGGCGGCCGCAGGGGACGACGCCCGGCAGCGGGTCTGGGGCAGGCGGCTGATCTGTGGCAGCACGATGGCCTTGAGTGGCACGCTGCTCAGAAGCTTCTCGGGGCGTTGACGGTGGACGAAGACCAACGCCTTTTCACGGCCCCGGTCTTCGGGGTTTTCGATCCAGGCGGCGGGTAGCGAGCACCTGTCGAGGTCGGAAAAACGGACCCGGCCCGAGTTGTACAGGCTGTGGACGCGCGGGGGTCCTGGCTCCAGCAGGCACAGGTCGTCGCCGAGATAGAACAGGTCGGACTCCAGGCAGCGCAAGACCGTGCTCGACTTGCCTGCGCCTCCTGCCCCGGCGAGCAGCAGTCCGCCCTCGGAGCTGCCGACGCAGCCTGCGTGCACGATCTGCAAGCCGCGGCTACGCATCGCCCAGTGCAGGATGGCGATCAACGGGGTCGCCTGCTCGTAACCGGGGATCGCGCGGGCGTCTCGGATCCAGCCCAGGGCCGTGCCTGTCGAGAGGTCGAGCATCGAGAGCATGCCGATCAGGGGATTGAAGGCCGTGCGCACGTTTTCGGTGTTGAAACCGGCGATCTCACAGCGTTTGACATAGGCGCTCTCTGGCCAGGGCGGCCGCGGCATGGGCAGGCCGCTCGAGGCAGTATCCCACAAACAGATCCGCAGCCCGGGCTGCTCGGCCGCCTCAGGCACGCAAGCGAGATGCGCGAAAGCCGGCAAAGTGGGAGCGGACCAGGCTTGCCCGGCCAGCTGCAGCTCGACCAGGCAACCGCCGACGCGCAGATGGCGCACATCGGCCCCGCCCAACACATCCGCTGCGCGTGCAAAGGTCTGTGCAAGCCGCGCGAAGAAGTCGCTACCGACCGCTGTCATGCGGGCTCGATCGCCTGGGGCCAGCCTGTGTTGTCGACGTCGTGGATGGGGTCGAGCAGCAAGATGTCCTGCATGTCGTTGTAACGCTCCAGACTCGGTGCGCTGAAACCTGCCGGTGGAGGCTCGGGGTCGCCGGCCGGGGCCTGCGTCTCCGGCTGCCTCTCGACGATCAGTCCTTCGACGTAGAGTTGCTCGACGAACGACTCGATCGGCTCGGGCATGGCTCCGGATTGCGCGACCAGCTCGGGCAGCCGCGTCCCGTGCATCAGCCGAGACCAGACCCAGGCCCCAGAGCCGCGGGTGCTGTAGTACTTGCCGGTCTCGAGATTGACGATGACGATCTCCCCTTCGAATTGCTCGTAGACGACGTGGGGAACCTTGACTTGGTATGCCTGGTTTTTCATCATCGGAGGACGTTCCCTATGCGCCCTGGGGGCGAATGAGCTGCTGAGAAGAACTCCAGTTAAGGGGCCCTGGCTTCAACTGTCAACCATGAGTCGTGGGGCACGTCGGCGCATGTGTGCGCTGCCCTCCTGCTGGCGGCTGCAGCCTGCGGCCTCGCTGGCTATACTTCAGCTGGCAAGCTGTCCGGAGCAGGCATGTCTGAGCGCGCCGACGTTGTTGGTCGCAGGCACGGGCTGCCAGCCCGCCTGATTCCCAGGGAGAGACCATGACCGAGAGGGCCGTCGAGACCGTCAAGCTAGAACGCAGTCGACTGTTGGGAGGTGTGCGTCTGAAGGGCGGGCGCAGCTACCGGCTGGTGGTTCGGCGTCCGAAGCCGGGCGTGTTCGGGCAGCTCAGCTGGTCGACAGTGCGGTGCAAGGTCGGTGAACAAGTCGGCTTGCAGGCTGAGCTCAAGGGCACTCCTGCTGGACCCGTCGAGCTGCGGATCTTCGAGGCCGACGCGGTGGGCGAACCTGACCTGGTCGAGACCTTGCAGGCCACCGTGGCGGGGGGCACGGCGACCGCGCGCTGGACGGCACGCTACCTCAGCGACCGCGATGACGTCGACTCTTCGGCGGAGCTCGCAAGCAATGGCTACACCGAACCCGAGCTGTACTTCGAAGCGCATTGCGGAGCCTTGCACGCGAGCTCGGGCAGCGCTCCGGAGCAACTGTTGCGTCTAGCCGATTTCATCGACCTGACCGTGCGCGATGCCGCGGGCAAGCTGATGCCGAACCGCCCGTACACCCTGGTCTGTGCTGACGGTTCCCGGCGCGAGGGCCGATTGGACGCGCAAGCGCGCTTGCAGGCAGACGATATCGTGCCGGGTCCCTTTTTCGTGCGCCTGGCCGGCACGCCGACAGCCGACGAGCCGGCAACCGGAGAATCGGCAGCAAACGAGCACTTCGATGCGCCGATCGACTTGGAGGCTGCTGGCCTCGAGCCGATGCCCGAGTTGACCGACGCGCCCGCTGCCGCCGCATCGAATGCGGGCAACCCGTTCGGAGCACTGCGTTGGTCTGCCAAGCGCTGTTTCGTTGGCGACGAGGTCGAGCTGCAGGCTGAGCTGACGCGTCCGTTGCCTTCCGTACAATTCGAGATTCTCGAGCATGACCGCGACGGCCAGCATGACCACGTTGCCTGGCTGGACGCAAAAGTCGACGGCTCGCGAGCCGTAGCTCGATGGCAGGTCGAGTATGTCGAGGATCTCGATGACTGGGATTCGCAAGCACAGCTGGCTGCCAAGGGCTACACCCTGGGAGAGTTCTTCTTCAAGGCCGTGAGCGGGCGGCACCAAAAAACCTCTGGGGAAGACGAGGCGCAGTTGCTGCACACCGACGATGTACTCGATATCCACATCGAAGATCCCGGCGCGGGGCCTGGCAGGCGTTATCTGCTGACTCTTGCAGACGGCACGACCCGCGAAGGAGCGCTCTCGGCAGATGGCCGGATCCACGAGGAAGGGGTCGCACCAGGGCCCTACACGCTGAAGCTGATCGACCAGAAAGGGGACGGCTGATGGCCGACGAGAGCGAACCCGTCACCGGCAGGGTCGGCGAGGAGAATCGCGGGCGCACGGGGCGCCGCGCAGAAATGCGGCTCAAGCCGGAGAAGCAGACCGAGTTCAGCGTGAGCTTCGACCTGCAAGAGTCGGGCGACAAAGACGTGCTCACGCCGCTCGATCCCAAACAGGGGGGCTTCAAGACCTCCAAGTTGCGCTTCGATATCGAGCTGGAGTGCGACGACGCCGACTTCCGGGCCGACCAGGGCACCTTCGTCGTCTACAAAGGCAACCTTCCTATCTTCCGCCAAGCGCTTCCCGCCGCATCCCTCGCGCCCGGAGAGCATGTCTTCGAGTGGGATGGCTACCTGGCGCGCGGCACGATGAGCACTGAATTCCTCAAGAACAGCAAGCTGTCCGCCTACGCTGCCTATCGCAAAGGCACGACCGGCAAGAGCTCGGGTACTGACCTCAGTTGCTCTCCCGAAGAGGTGTCCTGGGTCGATGTGCGCGTCGAGCATGCTCACAAGATCGTGTTCGTAAAGGTCTACATCAACTGCCAGAACGGCGGGATGACCGACGCGCGTTTCCGCCGCTTGCGCGACCTGGTGTACGAAGGCATCCGCATGTACTGGTCGCGCATCATCACCGTCGAGGGCGTCAAGTGGCGGGTGTTGACGACGGCCAACGAACGCGAGGACAACAGCGAAGATCTCGACTTGTATTGGGTTGATGACAAGGAGTTCAGCCGCTCGCACAACTCGGGGATCATCGATGCCAGCATCTTCTACAACTGGGGTTACTGGCAGCAGGTGGCGTTCGACGCGGATCAGGAATTCCGCGAGACTGCGGCTCATGAGTTTGGTCACGCGATTCTCGAGGCTTACGGCGGCAAGGACCTGTCCTGGGGCCACAAAGGCACCGTGGGCTCGAGTCTGCTGAAGTTCTGGAACTTCCAGGCACCGCTGGACACCGCGCCGTACTATCCGGCCAGCGGTGAGATCGACTTGATGAAGTACTACCACGAGAAGAGCCCGATGCCGGCCGACTACTACGCGCGGGTGGTCGCGGCCGAAGAGGATGTCAAACGCCTGATGTGGTTGGGGCGGCTGGAATTCGACGGGCCCTGAGCAGCCTCGCTGATCGGCGGGCTGTAGCTCGGATTGTGGACTGGTGGACATGGAGGCACTTGCGCTACCCTGGGCAGCGCTTTCATCAACGCAAACAAAGAGGTTCCCATGCACGCCGAGCTGTTGGACAGAGTCGTTCTAGTTACCGGTGGCGGCAGCGGCATCGGCCGGGCCTGCGGTCAAGCCCTGGCCGCCGCTGGGGCCACGGTCATGCTGTGCGGCCGCACCACCTCGAAGCTCGAGCGGGCCGCCGCGGGTATCGCCGAGGCCACCGGACGCACACCGGCCATCCACACCACAGATGTTTCCCAAAAGGCCGAAGTCGAGTCGTTGGTGCGCGAGACCATCGAGCGCTTCGGCCGCCTGGACATTCTGGTCAACAACGCGGGCGTGTCCGCGCGCGGACGGGTCGCAGAGCTCAGCGATGAGGTGTTTGACCGCGCCCTCGAGATCAACCTGCGTGGCGCGTTCCTCTGCGCGCGGGCCGCGTGGCCGCATCTGGCGGCCAGCCAGGACGGGTACATCTTCAACATCGCCAGCTATGCCGGCAAACACGGTATGGCCGGCAGTGGCGCCTATTGTGCGAGCAAATTCGGCCTGGTCGGTCTCTCCGAGTCTATGAGCGAAGAAGGCCGCGACGCGGGCGTGCGCGTGACCGCGATCTGTCCGGGCTTCGTCGCGACGCCGATGGTGGCAGGTGCTCCGGTGGCTGCCGAGGCGATGCTGCAGCCGGAGGACATCGCCAAGACGATCCTGTGGTTGCTGTCGATGAGCCGCGTGAGCATGGTCAAAGAGGTGGTGCTGTCCCGGACTGGGGCCTGAGGAGGGGGGTCGATGCGAAAACCCGCCGGAATGTCCTTCGAAGACTTCATCGACCGTCAGATCCGCGAGGCGCAGGCAAAGGGCGCCTTCGACAACCTGCCGGGCAAGGGGAAGCCGCTACCCGACCTCGACAAGGCTTTCGACACCGGGGCCTGGCTGGCCGCCAAGCTCAAGCGCGAGAACCTCGGCGCGCCGCTGCCCGCCAGCCTGCAGTTGCGCAAGACGGTCGAGCAGAAGCTGGCCGCGCTGTTGCTGCTGAAGTCTGAAAGCGCCCTGCTGAAAGCTCTGGATGCCCTGCAGGCTGAGGTCACGCGCAGCAATTCCCAGCTGCTGGACGGTCCCTCGCTGCCTCCGCCGCGCGTCGACAAGGCCTTGATGCTGCGGCTATGGCGCGCCCGCCACGGCACTCGCTGAGCCGTCGTCGGCCGCTGGCCTGGTCGTCGCGTCTTCGGCGAAGACGGCGAGGTGGGCTACTTTGTCGTTGCGCAGCAGGCGCAGCAATCCCTCGACGATCACCCAGACGGCCAGCACCAGCAGCACTCCTCCTACGCTGAGCAGCAGCCAGCTCTCCTTCTGCCAGAAGCCCTGCAGGTTGATCACCATCGCCGACAGGGTCGTGGCCAGCACCAGCACACACGGCACTCCGGTCCACCACCACTGCCTGTCCCGCTGGCGCAGGTAGAGCGTCACGGTCAGCAGGGCGAGCCCGGCCAGCAGCTGGTTGATGGTTCCAAACAGAGTCCAGAGCACAGAACCTGCCGGCTTGCCGTCGATGCGGATCAAGGCGAAGAAGGCGATGGCCAGACAGGCCACCAGCGCCGCCCCCAGCTTCCCCGGGGTCCGGAGCCGGAGGCCCAGGGTCTCTGCCATCTCCTCGATGTTGTAGCGCAGCAGGCGTGTGGCCGAGTCCAGCGTGGTCAATGCGAAGCTGACCACCACCACCGCGATGAACGTCAGCCCCAGCTCCACAGGGATGCCCAGCTCGGTGAGGAAGTGGGCGCAGCCCTGGATGAACACCCCGAGCTTGACGTGTAAGCCGTTGATGTTCCCCCAGCTTGCGTAGCGCTCGCCCCACTCGGCCTGGCTGACGCCGGCCGTGCAGGCCAGCACTGCCATCAGCCCGAGCAGCGACTCGCCCAGCATGCCGCCGTAGCCGATCGCGCGGGCATCGGCTTCATTGGCGAGCTGTTTGGCCGTGGTTCCCGAGCTGACCAGACTGTGGAAGCCGCTGACCGCCCCGCAGGCGATCACGATGAACACGAAGGGGAACAACGAGGGCGCGCCCTCGGGTGCCGTCTCGAGCATCGGCGCCACGAACGTGGGCGCACCGCTGAAGAAGCCCAGATACAGCAGGGCCAGGCCCAGGTACAGCAGCAAGGAGTTGATGAAGTCCCGCGGCTGCAGCAGCACCCAGACCGGCAAGACCGAGGCGAGAAACGCGTAGGCGAGCAGAATCACGATCCACACCTGGCCCGCATCTGCGGCCGCGAGGGGCAGCACCACGGGAAAGCGCGAGCCGAGCCAGACCAGCCCGAGCTGCACGACAAACGCGATGGCCGCCAGCCTGCGCAAGTCGAAACCTCGTTTGTACGACAGCCAGCCGACCACCACGGCGAGCAGCATCACCCCGAACGATGGCAGGATCGATTGGGGATAGCCGGCGATGCCCTCAAAGCCTGTCGCGGTGTTGGGGGGCCGCAGGAACTCGCCGAACAACAGGGCGATCACCAGCACGAACACCCCCATCGCCAGGGCGACGCCGAAGAAGATGATCAGGTGGAACAGGGTCTTGGTGCGTTCCCCGATCACTCCCTCTGCCACCTTGCCGATCGACATGCCGCGTGCCCGGATCGAGACCACCAGTGCGCCGAAGTCATGCACGCAGCCGATCAAGAGTGCGCCGAACACGACCCACAGCATCGCCGGCAGCCAGCCCCAGATCACGGCCACCGCCGGTCCGAGCATCGGGGCCAGGCCGGTGATCGACGCGAAGTGGTGGCCGTACAGCACCGACTTGCGCGTCGGCACGTAGTCGATGCCATCGCGCAGTGTGTGCGCGGGGGTCTGGGCGTCAGGGTCGAGGCTGAACACATGGCGCGCCAGGTAGCGCGCGTAGATGGTGTATCCCAGGGCATAGACGCCTAGTGAGACTAAGCAGGCGAGCAGCGCGTCGTGCTTCACGAGGGGGACTCCGGGGGGGTGGAGTCCCTATTGTAGGATGCCGGGCCTGCCGTGGGCAGCCGTTGGCAGGTTTTTGCCGGCAGCCCCTTCAGGCGCACATCCTCTCAGCGAGCAGGCAGCGCAAGCGCTGCCTGCCGCGGTGCGCCCGCAACTTGACGGCGCCCGGCGTGGAGCCCACCAGCTGTGCGACCTCTCGGAAGTCCATCCCCTGCAGCCAGTGCAGCTCGATGGCCTGGCGCTGGGGTCCGGGCAGCCGCGCCAGGGCCTCGCGCACGAGCTTCCGCTGCTCGTCTCGCACCAGTCGGGCCTCGACCGCTTCGCACTGCGACTCCAGCCTGGGTTGCGCAGCCAGCACCGGGGCACGTGAGCGGGACCGCAGGGCGTGGCCGGCGTTGCGTGCGATAGCGTAGAGCCAGGGGCGCAGGCGGGCCCCAGGGCGGAAACTGTCACGCCCGCGATGCAGCTGCAAGAACACGGTCTGCTGCAGGTCCAGGGCCTCCTCCAGCGCGAAACCCCGCCCGCGCAACAGGCCCATCAGCGACGGGGAGAGCCGGCGAAAGAGCGCATCGAAGGCTCTCTCCTGCCCGTCGCACCAGGCCTGAAAGAGAACCTCTTCACTGTCGCTGTGCGCCTCGACCTCTGACCAGGCGGCCGCGCTCTTTGCTGTCCCGTGCATCGCTGGACCCCCGCTGAGGAGGTCGCAGGGCACCCAAATGGTACCCTTGCGACGCCCCGCTCGGAGGTGCTTCGAAAAAACGGGCGTTTGTCCCAGAAAATCTGCAAAAAATCTTCAGGCAGGCTCCAGCGAGGCAGCCAGGATCCTCTCGAGGCCCCGCACGAGATCGAGTCCCTCAGCACTCTGGCGGGCCGGCAAGCTCGCGAGCAGCTTGCGGTAGGTCGCGAGCCACAGCTCAAGACCTTCCCGGGTCTTCTCGCAGCTGATCGCGGCCAGCTGCTCTCGTTGACTGCGAGGATCGGCGAAGACCTGCAAGGCGATATCGGCCAGACGCTTCCAGTGCAGGCTGCGCGCGCCCGGGGCATAGGCGCGCAGGGTCCGCTCCAACAGCAGCGCCACGATCTCCTCCCGCGCTTGCTGCAGCAGGCGCTGCACACTGCTCAGGGGCAGCTGCAAGCTCGCGGCGATCTCGCGCAGCTTGTGTCCCTGCAGCAGGCGCTCGGCCAGGATCGCAACCTGGCGGGCATCCTGCTGCTGCGCACACCAGGCACGGGTCGAGCCCAGCACCTCCGCCACCAGGTCGACCGTCTCCGCGTCCTCGGCTTCGATGGCTGGGCTGTTGAGGAATTCCACCGGCTGCGGCTCTTTATTGCGTTTCTGGCAGAGCTGACGCAGACGGTTTCTGACCACCCCGATCAAGAACGAGCGGAAACGCCCGCGGTCCGGCAGGTAGCGCGCGAAGAGCTGCTGTTTGATGTCCAGCAGCACGTTCTCTACCAGGTCTTCGCGGTCCTGGCTGGCGAGCCAGGGATAGCGGGCAACCAGCAGCAGCTGCAAAGGCCGCCGATAATCGTAGGCGTCGTCCCAGTCAGGTTCCTGACTCGAACGCAGCGCCTTGCAAGTGGTCTGCCAGATGGATGGCACGCCGGCATGCTCCCCCGGACGGGACTGCAGCCAGATTCCCACAGCTCGAGAGGGTTGGCAAGCGCTCATATCTGGCGGCCTTCCGCCTCGCCGAGGAATGCTCCCAGGCTGTTGTTTTCCCGCATCTGCACGCGGAACACGCGGCGGTCGTCGGACCAGACCAAGTGGCCGGCGTCATCTTGATTGTCTGCGTAGATCTTGGGGTACAGCTCGACGACGCTCTCCCCTCCGTGTTTCGTCCAGACGAAATCGCGCAGCGTCGCGATGCGCAACTTGCCGTCGGCGACGGTGCGTCGGAAGAAATCAAAGCCATAGCCAGCCTGGCCCAGGGTGTCGTCTCTGATCCCATCGAGCTTCCGGTTGTCCCGATCCCCAACGAAGTCCTGGTCCGCAAAGCGCACGTGCAGCTTGGTGCCATCGGGGACGGGCACATTGTCGACTTCGAGAACCAGCTGTTCACCCTCCTCGAACATACGCACGCTGGGCGGAGACGCAGACCATAGCCGGCGTTGCAGGAGGTATGCGCTGTTGAAAGGGAAGTTCGTCTGCATTATTTTGCACAGCTCGCGAAAGCCGGAGTGGGCCACGTTCTCGTCATCTCGGAAATGCATGCGGCCGAGCATCTCCAGGCAGAGGAGCTCGTTCTTCTTCGCCTCGAAGTAGGGGGCCTGGGGATCGAGCTGCGTGCGCATCACCTCCATGACACCGAAGAAGGGATGTTTCACGGCGCCCGGATGGGAGAAAGGCTCACCGAGCCAGCTGAGATACAGGTAGGAGCGCGCCCGAGAGATCTTTTCGTTCTGCACCGCCGCCTCGATCTCCGCGAGCAGCTGCGCCTTAGGATAGTGATCTCCCCACAGGTGTTGGTACAGATGCACCACCGCGACACAGGGCAGCACGCGGTCGGGCGGGAGGTCGGTGCATGGCTCGGCCATTTTCAGGAGAACCTTGCGCAGGCATTCCAGCTGCCTGTTCCGAGTATTTTCGGCGACCTGCCTCCCCTGCCAGTGCTCTTCACCACGTACGAAGAGCGCGAACTTCTGCCTGAGCAGGGTGCGCTCGTAGTAATTCAAGGCAGGTTGGTTCTCGGCAGGGGACAGCACGCTGTTCCCCAACAGATCGAAGCGCCGGTTCTCCTCATACTGCGGGTCGAAGGCGTGGGCGAGCTGGTCAGCGGTCCAGTCCTCGGCATTGCGGGCCCACTCGAAGTGCATCAGCACACCGTGCAACAGGGTGCCGATGGCGCAGCCGATCTCCCAGGCAGCGAGCATCGCCCGCAGCACCGGGATGCAGTTGGCCAGGGTCTCGCCGGTGACCAGGATCGTGATCACCAGCTTCGCGTTCAGGTCGACGTCTTCTATCTGGCGAAGGAACAGCTCAATGGGGATGCCGAGCTCTGGCAGCTCCGTTGCCACGCCAGGTTTCCCCATGCTCAGCACGGGTGCCCCGAGCTGCCACTCCAGCCCCGGATAGCTGAGGTAGTGTTCGATGAACCATGACAGGTAGGGGACTTTCTTGCTGATGGAGTCTTTGTCTGGGTCTTGTTTCTGCGGTCCGCTTGGGTCCCAGTGCTGTCCCTCGATCTTGATCTTGAGACCCTTGGGTCCTTTGAACCAACCGTGGAATCCCGTCGGGATGCACGGGCTTCGGCCGCCGTCGAAAGCCTCGTCTTTCAACATCCGGCTGAGGTTCCAGCTGCCGTGGAGCGCCAGCCTGTCGCCTTCGTAGCCCAGAGTTAGCAGGAGGTCGTCTTCGTCGAACAGGGGGTCGCTCCCCGTCGGGGGTTTGGCTGCCAGGCTCAGTGCGATCAGCTTTTTTTCGAGCAGGAACTCGATGAGAGGAAACTTCGCGCCGATCTCGGTGACGCCCGAGGCGAATCCGCGCGCCATCGACTTGCGCGCGTCCGGTGGAATCAGCAGCCGTGATGTCCAGAAGCACTTGCCTATCTCGAGAAGCCAGCCCAAGATCGACTCGAGGCTGCGGTCGCGGCTGAAGACGAGCTTCGCCGGTTGTCCCAGCAGCGTGCAGTCGGCTCGCTCCAGTAGCCGCCCGTTCTCTTTGATCTCCAGCCGGTCCTCGCTGGTCGCCGCGCTGGCCATCGCCCTATCGACGCTGGTTGTGAAGGGCAACGCGCTGTGTTTGCGCGTGCAGACGATGGACGCCCAGCCTTCCTCGGGCAGGCTGACCACCACGTCGCCCTGTTCGCATTTGTGGAAACGACCGGCTCGGTCGACTCCGCTGACCAGCAGTTTGCCCAGATAGTTGCCCTCGGAGTCGGGGGCGCTCAGCTTCAGATGCCAGGCCCAAGGATCGTCGTCTCCCTCGATCAGCCATGTCCCCCGAAGATCTTCGGGAAACAACGCGACATGATGTTTGTAGAACTTCAAGAACTGATGGACGATGGGACCCAGGCCGGCGATCACGCCCTGGACGTTGGCCAGCGTGTTGCTTCCATCCCGGGTGTCGCGTATGTCCGTGGCTCGCCCCACTCCGGTGGTCGAGTCCGCGGCGGCAGGCTCGACTACAGAGGCGATCTCCCAATCAAGCGTGGAGGCCAGGCGCAACAGCGCCCGGGCCAGGCTGGCGAACCCCTCGCCGAGCAGCTTCCAGTTCTCGGGCTTATCCATCTCCTCGTCGCAGACTTTCACGCCTCCGCTGGCCGGGTCGTAGAACATGCGATGGCTCGCGCTCCAGATCTTGACGGTTGCCAGGATGAAGTTCACCGCGGCATCCCAGTACACGACGGTCCTGTCCTCGGCCTGGGGTTGGGGAGCTTGGATCCGGCGCCCAGTCTGCGGCCCCGGCTGCTGAGAGCGCCCGCCGTTGGCGCGGAAGCGGTCGATGATCGATTTGATGAAGGTCTCCCGTTGCTCTTCGCTCAGCCCTTCATCGGCGCGCCAGACTCCGGAGATCAGCAGGCCACAGCCCTCCAGAACATCGGCCAGTTTGGGGTCCCAGTGGCCTCTAGGAGTGCTCGGTGGCTTGAACCCTTCGGCGATCATCATCAGGCCCTTGGCTATGTCCTCAACCATCAGTGCCTTGACGTCGCCGCTCTGCAGGTTCTCGAAGTCCTGGCCCACGCTGCCGCTTCCTAGGACCTCCACGAAGCTCCCTCCAACGAACACCTTCCAGCGTTCCAGGCGCGCGGTTTTGGCTTGTTCGGGCGTGGTCGAGACGGTGTTTTCCTGCACTGCCGTACCGGTTCCGGTCATGGCTGGCTCCTCACTCGCGGGGCGCGGTAGACGCGCAGAGATTCCCCTGCGGCGGTGGTTTGGCTGCGTTCGGCAAAGATGGCTTCGAATTGCAGGTCGAGCACATCGACGCCCTCAGGCAGTAGCGCGGCGGTCCAGCGGGCCTGTGCTCTGCCGGCTCGCACGGGCGCGCTCAGCTCGGCCAGACACTGGCCATCTCGCAGCAGGCGGAAGCGCAGACTGTCTCCGGGACGTGCGCCGGTGAGCCCGCACTGGAGCCGCACGGCCTCGCCCTCAACGACTACCTGAGGATCGAAGCTCAGTGCATGGAAGCGCACCCCTTGCCGCCGGCTGGCCTGCTCGGAGAGAACGCTCGGGCCGCGGTCCTTGATGGGGCGCGCTGCCGGAGTTGCCCGCTCCGGCAGCGGCTCTGCCATGCCGCCGGGTTCGTCGAGCAGCTTGATATCTACCAACCCGGGGGGCAGGTCCTCTTCAACCAGCCGGCTGTTCGCTGTGAGCACGCCCTGGCGGCGGCTGCCGTCGGCCAGGGTCAACGCGTAGCGGGCACCGGGGAGCGGCTTGCCGCTGTAGCGGTCGAGCACCTCCAGATCGAGGCGGTCCCGCACGCGCAGTAGGCTGTCGCCGGTTCCTGAGGCGAGCTTGTGGGCGCCCAGCTGGACCTCGAAGAAGAACTCGGGCGGGCTGTATCCCTTGGCGGCCATGTCCTTCGCTGAGTGGACATCATCGCTGTCGCTGCTGCGCGGCACCTGCCAGCGGACACGGGCGTAGCCCTGCTGCACCTTGGCCTCCAGGGTGGCCTCGCGGTCGTGCTGACCGTCCGCGTCATGCTCGAGTATCTGGAATTGCACCGCAGTGCCGTCGGGGGCCTCGACCCGCGCGCACAGCTCCAGCTCTTGCCCGGCCTGCGCCGTGGTCCGCGACCAGTGGCAGGAGAGCGGGCGCGCCACCATCCTCAGGGAGTAGTGGCGGCCGGAGCGGATCGTCAGGGGCTCGCCCGTGCGGACGGGCAGGACTTCGGACATGAGAAACCTCCGCGCTCACGCTTTGGAGGTCTATAGAGCTTCACCGGCCGAGAGGTTACGGGTCCGTTGGAATTTTTTTTCGCAGCCGGGCCTGCGCCCACTGGTACTCGTAGAATTCGCTGACAAGTGTCTCCAGGCACAGACGGTAGTGCTGCCGGGCCCGCTCCGGTTCCTGTTGCTCGAGCGAGAGCCCGATGTAGGCGTGGGCCTCGCAGGAGAGCTGCGCCCGCTCGCTGGCGTTGTCTGCAGCCTGGGCCCGTGCCAGGAGCTGGTCCGCGCTGATCTCTCCCAGAAAGAAGAGCTTGAGGTCCTGTTGCCAGCTGCCTTCAGGCACAGATACCTCCCGCAGAAGCTCTGGCGCGCCGCCCAGGGCCACCCGCCACAGGTGCAGGTAGAACAGCCCCGGGAAGGTCTGCCGGCCGCGCTCGAAGGTGGCCACGGCCAGGGCGTAGTCCTCCTGCAAGGCGGCGGAGAAGCCCACCCAGAAAAACCGGCTCCAGGGCAGGCCGTGCAGGTTCGGATCGTTCGAGGGGTCGAGGGCGTGGGCCTGCTCAGAGATCGCCAGAGCCTCGATCGAGCTGGCCAGCGCCGCGGCCTGGTCGCCGAGCGCCCGGTGCACGCGCGCAGCGTCGTCGCAACCCACCGACAGGTCTCGCTGCCACTGCGCGTGGCTGCCGTCGGCGGCGACCAGCTCGCGAGCCACATCCACCGACTTCGCGAACACCTCCCGGGCGGCCTCCAGCTCGCCTCGGGCTTCATACAGGCGGCCCATCAGGTTGTAGCTGGAGAACAGCGCGCGCTGGGCAGCGGGAAGCTCTGGGTGGCGGGCGTTGAGCCGCCACTTTTCGGCCAGGCCCTCTTCCAGCGTCGTCTGCGCTTGCTCCAGCCTGCCCAGGAGCAGCTGCTGGGCCGCGACCCGGTCGAAGTTCTCACACAGGCGTTCGTGCACCCGGTAGTTTTGGGGATCTGCCTGCAGGATGCGCTGGCAGGTCTGCTGAGCGCTGGACCAGGCGGCGAAGGCCTGTTCCCACTCCGCGCTGGCTGCAAAGGCGGCTGCCAACACCTGATAAAGCTCGGCCTGGTTGGCGTCCAGGTCGGCCTCGTTTGCCTCGGGCCGGGCCCGGAAGGCTTCCCAGGCATCGAGATACACGCTGAAAGCCTCGTCCGTGCGCCCCATGTCCGTCAGCACCCGGGCCTGCTCATAGGCGATACTCATCGTCTGGAAGGCCCCTCCCAATTGGCGGGCGCGCTCTGCCGCCGTTTCCGCTCGGGCCAGAGCCTGCAACGCCTCTTCCTGCATCCCGAAGCTGCGGCAGCGCTGGCCGATGCGGGTTTGGATCGTGCTGGCCGCTTGGTGTGCGTCGATGTTGCCGGGCTGTCTGCTGAGCAGCTGCTCCAGCGGCTCCAACGCCTGGTAGTAATGGGCCAGGGCCTCCTGCGGCTGCGCCTGCATGGCATAGATGTCGGCCAGGTGTAGCCGCAACTCGGAGAAGTTCACCAACTCTTCGTCGCTGGCGGCTTCCAGCGAGAAGTCCTGGTAGTAGTCGTCGAGCGATTGCGCCACGCCGACGAGCAGGTCGAGGCGTCCCAACCGGTTCAGCGGCGGGTAGAGCTTGAACAGCATCGAGCTCGCCAGAGCCTCGGAGCGCGCCTGCTGCCGCTCGCTCTGGTTCTTCCACAGAAGCAGGATGGCGGATATGCCGAGCAGAGCGACCACGATCAACAGCGCCGCGAGCTGGAGCATGCGGCGCAGCCTGCGAGCGGCTCTACGGCTCCCGCGGCGCCGCTCGGAGGCGGCGTCGACGCGCACACGCAGGGCCCCCGCGCGCGCTGAGCCCTGCAGCTCGCCGAGATGGACCTGAGCCAGACCCAGGTCTCCGTGCTGCAGGGCGTGCTCTGCGAACGCCAGGCGGGCCTCCTCCTCACCGCGAGCGGCATCGCGGTTCCCTTGCCAGACCGCGCGCGCCTCAGCGAACCCGGCCACGCAGGCCGCGTAGTCTGCGTAGAGCCGCAGGCGGTCTTGCTCGCTGCTGGAGGCTCGGCCGGCCTGGCGGCAGGCTTCCAGCTTCTCTTCGGCCCGCTGGGAGAGATGCAGGCTCTGTTGGTTTCTGAGGTAGCTGCGCAGGGCTTCCTGGAATTCCCCCACGTCGGCGTAGCGGTTGCACGGCAGGCGGGCCAGCGAGTTCCGGCAGATCTCGATCAGAGGCGGGGGAACGCTGTCTGGCAGCTCGGCGGGTGATCCCTGCAGGGCGCTCTGCAGAGCGAGGCTCACGCTCCCGCCGCGGTGGGGGGGATGGCCTGAGAGGATCTCGTAGAGGATACCTCCCAGCAGGTACACGTCGGTCCAGGGACCCAACAGCGCACCCTGGCCCATGGCCAGCTCCGGGGCGATGTAGCTGGGAGTGCCGCAGGGACCGTCCAGACTCGAGCGATGCCGCACCCGCGAGTCGGGATCCGGCGCGTCCCGGAAATCGACCGCCATCCCCCAGTCGAGCAGGATGACCTCGCCGAATTCCCCCAGCATGACATTGGCAGGTTTCAGATCGTTGTGGACGATGCCGCGGCTGTGGGCGAAGGCCACGGCGTTGCACAGCTGCAGCAGGATCTCGAGCTGGGGCGTGGGGTCGGTCTGGCTGGCCTCGGCGAGCAGCTCCTTCCAGGTGCGGCCTTCGACCAGCTTCATGGCCATGAAGGGGGAGCCCTCGTCTTCTCCCAGGGCGTAGACCGGCACGATGTTCGGATGCTCGAGCCGACCTGTGACGACAGCCTCGGCGACGAAGGCCTCACGCAGTTTTTCGTGCCCGCGATGCTCGGCTTTGAGGCGCTTGAAGGCGACCAGGCGCTCGAGCTGCGGCTGGCGGGCGCGGAAGACGTCTCCCATTCCGCCGCAGCCCACCTGCTCACCGAGCTCGAAGTCTTCGCCGGGCGGCTGCGAGAGCTGCGCATCGGCGGGGGTGGGCTTGTAGCTCTGGTCGGCCCGAAGCTGCGTCAAGTCGCCTTGCAGCTGGCTCTGCCAGCGGCGTAGCGTGTCCTGGGGGATCTGCCGCAGCGAGGCGTCTTGTTGGGCTTCCCGAGACTGCATGGGCTTCACTCCGTGAGACTGGATGCCCTGTGTTTTGGCGTACACAAGCGGCGATGCATTGCCGGATTCGAGGAGGCCAGGTACGGATGCATGCCTTCGACCGATCCCTTCCCTTCTTGCCTTCCGTTGACCTGCCGAGCCTCAACAGCCGCCGGGGTTCATCCAAGATGCTCACTCAGCTGATCGCGGGCATCGTGGTAGCCTTTCTCGAACAGCAGCTCGGTCTGCGCCGGCCCGAAGTGCAGTAGCGAATGCAGGCCCAAGGGCTCTGTTGGAGCCACGGGCAGCAGGCGGGTTCCCCCCACTGTCACCGGGCCATGGGACGGGCGCGCCTCGCCGAGCGGTGACTCCCCCTGCAGAGTGAGCAACAACGAAACGAGCGACTGCGCGGAGGCGACCGAGGAGACCTCAAAGACCCACTCCAGCGCCTGCCGTCGAGTTTTCGGAAGCGCCGGAAGCCCTCGAACAATCGGAACGAAAAGGACGATCACCGCTTCGCGAGCCTCTCGTTGGATCACGGGCAACAGCGGAGTGTTTACGGCGAGCCCGCCATCCCAGTGGGCCTCGCCGTCGATCTCTTCCCAGGGAAACAAGACCGGGATCGCGCTTGAGGCCATAATGTGCCGGACATCGATCTGGCCCCCCTCGAAGTATCGGACGGCGGCATCGAAAACGCGGACAGCGGTGACGACGAGCTCGATTGGGTTTGCACGCATCGCGGCGATGTCGAGCTTCTGGGTCAGAAGCTGGCGGAGCGGCGAGGTATCAAACAACGGCATGAATCCCTGGGCGTAGCCTACCAGCCGTTTCAGCCAATGCACGAGGTTGCGCCAGCGCCGACGGCGAAACACCTGTCTGCCATCTATCGAGTGCCATAGCTCCTTGATGCGCTCGGCGGACATCCCGCTGACGATGGCAGCACCGTTGATTGCGCCGACAGAGCTTCCAACGACCAGCTCAGGCTTCCAAGCCCTTTCCTCCAACCATGCCCAGACGCCGGCCTGGTAGGACCCGCGGCCGCCTCCTCCAGAGAGGACCAATGCACGAGAGATTCCCTTCATCTCCGCCCCTTGCAGCGTCGAGGCCTATTGAGGTCAGCATAACACAATGGCTATCTGGACCTATCCGAGCACCCAGGCAGGCATCCTGGCCTCGGGCATGGTGCTCGGACCCTGTACTCTCATCCGACCCCGACCCCGGACCCGACCCCGGACCCGACAGCGGATCTACGAGGACCGAGAAGACCGAGGACCGAGAAGACCGAGGACCGTGCCAGGTGTTTCCAGGCTCAGGTCCGTTATGTTGATGGCGGTGGTCTGGTTACATGCGCGCATCTCCGCTAGACTGGGGGGTGGTCTCCGCACCGTTGGGAGTTGCTGATGCGTGCTCTGCCCTGCTGTCTCTTGTTGTTCCCCCTCGCGCTCTGCGCACAAGACCCGCTGGAGCTCGAAGCCGTGCCCCAGGAGGACGGCGTCCAGCTGCGCTGGCGGGCCCATCTCGGCGCTAGCAGCTTCGAGGTGGTGCGCAGTCTGTGCCTCGAAGACGACACCCTGGTGTGTCCCCGTCGGCTCCATCGCCTGACCGCCCCGGCCTCGAGCTTGTTGGACGCTGAGGCCCTTCCCGGAATCGTATGGGACTACCGCGTGGTCGCCTATGACGCTGAGGGGAGGGAGCTTTGCCGAGGCCACAGCCGCGTAGGACCGGCGCTCATGCACACCGACTTTCCGCTAGGTTGCCTGGAATTCCTCGACAGCGACGAGCTCGACCCGCAGCATGTGGCGGTGCTGGTACAGCTCGAAGCGGCCTCGCGCGGCCGTCCGGAGCTTCGCTACGCAGCTCCTCACCGCCGCGGCAACGGCAAACACAGGGGACAACTCTGGAGGGGCCTGCACGCTGGTTTGCAGCAGCGGCTTCTGGCTTTGCAGGGGACGGAGCGGGAGACGCTGCGTGCGCGGATCGACCCGCACTGCGAACCGCTTTGGGAAGCGGGCACGTCCGACGACCTCGAGCAGATCGTGGTCGCCTACCCGGCAAGCAGTTACGCAGAGCCAGCCGCGCGCCGTTGGCTCGAGCTTACGGCAGAGCAGGGAGACGAACCAGAGATCCTGCGCGCGGGTCTCGCGGCCCTCGAGCTCGGCGTGTTGGAGGGGGGAGGTCTGGAGAGCTTCGTCGGCGCCTTGATGTCCGCGCAGCGCCTCGAGGAGGCGGCCTATCTGGTGCGGATGTTGCCTGGTTCCAGCAAGCTGGGCGACCAGCTCGACGGGGTGCAGCCGTGGTTGCAGGGCTTGCGCTGGCTCGGCTACGAGATCCGCATTGCGGGGCCGGGCTTTGCCTGCTTCGACGCGCTGCGTGGCGACCTGCTCTGGTCCCTGGAGCAAGCTGTAGACTTCGAGATCGAGGGGACGGTACATCCGCAGGAACGTTACTGTCTGTTCAATGCCAGCGATCGGCAGGTACGCGTGTTGGTGGCGAGTCCGGAGTCATCTCTGCTCAAGATTGTGGTTCTCGAACACGGGCAGCTCGAGGCCTGGACAGACAAGCTGATGGGGTCGCGCGGAATGGCGCCACAGTTGCTGGCGTACCAGCCAGCCGGTCAGGATGTGCCGGCGCTGGTGCTCTTCTGCAGCGGCGCGGGGCTGGACCTGTGCGATCTGTACACTACGCTGCGCATGGTCCTGCGCCCTCATCCCCTATCGGGCTCCTCGGACGCGGTCTTCCATTTCGAAGGCGACGTACTGGTGATGGAAGACTCGGGCGAGCGCCGCTTCAGGATCATAGCCGAGGACACCGGCCGCCTCATAGGGCGCACCGGAAAGAAGCGCTACAACTTCTTTGTCGAAAAGTTGGAATAGCCGACCAACCATGTGGGGTGAAGTTTCGCGCTCATGCAGGTTCCATGCGCAGTCCGGCCTGTGTCAGCCGGTAGCTGAGGAGCCTCACTGTCATGCGGGGACCCTGCTGAAGATTGGGTCTAGAGTATCGGGCAAGGGCTGAAACAGGTCCCAGCAGACCACTCACAAAGGAGGCACGCCATCCAAAGGACCGCCGTGATCCTCCGCCCCCAACGGGTTCGAGGTCTGGCGGCTCTCTGTCGGGAGAGCAGCCCTGCCTTCGCCGGCTGGGCCCGGGGCTATGGTGTGATCGAGCACTCGGACTTGACGTGTGTTCACCTGACCTACGCACGCCATGTCCACCTCGACGGGAGCCCGCTGGAAGCAGGGGACTTCAAACCCTGCCCGAAGGGCATACCGGCGGCTCGCTCAATAGGGTCCCGGCCTATGTCGGATACCTGGTAGCCCATGCGCTGACACAACACTGTCGTGCCTGGCTCATGAGCCAGGGGCACTGCGTGGGGGCCGTCGACAGCGCAAATCCTTTGGTGGACAACCTGAGCCCGGAGCACTCCAAGCGCTATTCCGCCAGCGATCAGGGCCTCTCACGCTTCGTCCAGGACTTCTACGCCTACTGTCTGCGCCTGGGAGCTCGGGGTGGGTCGATCCGAGAGCTACGCCAGGACGGTCGCGGCGACAGCCTTTGTGATGGGGGAAGTCTTCTACCTGCTCAACTGCCGCTCACTCGAGCGCTCAGCGCTTGCCGTCGGGCTCTTCTCGAACCTTTGGGTGTGGGGCGGCATCGCCACAATGCTGCTGGCTCAGGCGGGCTTCGTGGTTCTCCCCGCGATGCAGCGGCTGTTCGACACGACCGCCATAGACATTGGGTCCTGGGCGGGGATCGTCGCCAGCGGAGTCTTGATCTTCGCGATCGTAGGTCTCGAGAAGGCGCTCCGACGCCGTGCCGCGAAGCCCTCAGGCGGCATCGATCGGGCCGCCTCCGCCGGCGTGTCCGGGGCACGCTAGAGTCTCCGCCTCGACGGCTGCCCTCTTGTAATAGGCGCGGATGAACCCCCAGGCCTCTTCTGCGGTCTCTGCATAGCAGAACAGATCGAGGTCTTCCGGGGCGATGACGCCCTCCTCCGCCAAAAAACGCTCGTCGAAAGCGCGACTCCAAAACTCACGCCCGACCAGGACGACGGGCATCCGCGACATCTTCTTCGTCTGTATCAGGCACAGGCAGTCGAAAAGCTCGTCGAACGTCCCGTAGCCGCCTGGAAAAGCCACCAAGGCGCGCGCGCGCAAGAGGAAGTGCATCTTGCGGAGGGCGAAGTAGCGAAACTGGAAGCACAGGTGGGGGGAGACCCATGGATTGGGCCGTTGCTCTCGTGGGAGGGTGATGTTGAAGCCCAGGGATTCCGCGCCCTCGTCGTGGGCTCCGCGGTTGGCAGCCTCCATGATACCCGGTCCGCCCCCCGTGACGATTTTGGCGATGTGTGTCCCGTCGAAAGCCTCACGGCTGGCGAGGCGGGCGAAGCGCCGCGCCTCGTCGTAGTAGCGGCTCTTGACCAGCAGCCGGTCGGCCGCCTCCACCGTCCGCAGGCGGGCCTCGTCGTCGGGTCTCAAGGAAAACTGGGCTCGAGCCCGCGCCAGCCTCTCTTCTGCCTGTGTGCGCTCGATGATGCGGGTCCCGCCCCAGACGACGATGGTCGCCAGGATCTGTGCCGCGTCGAGGGCCTTCTGCGGCTTCATGTACTCGAGCATCAGGCGGGCGGGGCGCAGTTCGTCGCGAGACAGGAAGCGCACATCCTCCTCCGCGCGGAGGTAGGTGGGGCTCTCGACAATGGCGCGCACAGCGGCTTCGCGATCGAAGGCCGGAGGCTCTTGGGCGATTGGGGTCGCAAGCTCTGAGGCGGGTCGTTCCGCAGCCTCGGCGGCTCCGACGAGGGTGAAACGCTCGTCGATCGCTGGAATCGAGACGTCCCAGTCGAGGTCGTCCCGGATCTTCCTGCGCAGCGCATCGGACGCTGAGGGCTCCCCGTGGTTCACGAACACGCGCTGCGGCGGCTTCTTCAGCGCGCGCAACCAGTCCACCAGCTCTTCAGAATCTGCGTGGGCAGAGAGTCCGCCCAGCTTGACGATCTCGCAGCGGACCGGGACCATGCGACCGTGAATCTTGACCTCGCCAGCCCCTGCCAGGATCGAGCGGCCTCGACTCCCGGCGGCCTGGAATCCCGAGAAGATCAGCGTGTTCTTTTCTTGCGGGGCATAAGCCCGCAAGTGGTGCAGGACGCGGCCGCCGGACAGCATGCCGGCGGCGGAGATGATCACGGCCGGCTTGTCGAGGTCGTTCAGCTCTTTCGAATCATCGACCGAATGGATGAGGGTGACGGATGAAAAGACCTCATTCGCCTCCTTGGCGGACAGCACGTGCTCGTTCGGATAGCGTCGATACAGCGCGGTTGCGTTGACGGCCATCGGACTGTTGAGAAAAATGGGCAGGTCGTCTGCAATCCTCCCCTTCTGCTTCAGCAAATAGAGCGCATAGATCAAGGCCTGGGCCCGTCCGACGGCGAAGGCTGGGATAAGCACGACGCCACCGCGAGAGACGGTGCGCTCGATGGCGTCGGCCAGGACGTCCAGGGGGCTCGCCTTCTCGTGGCGACGATCGCCGTAGGTCGACTCGATGACGACGTAGTCCGCGGCTTCGGCGACGGCGGGGGCGCACATCAGAATGTCTTTGGAGCGGCCGACATCGCCGGAAAAGAGGACCGAGGTGTGCGAATTCTCGACCCGGACACACGATGCGCCCAGAATGTGGCCAACAGATCGGAAAGATGCCTGGAGGTCCCCGATGGAGATGGGCGTGTCGGCCTCCACTGGGCGTAACGAGCGCAGGCTCCGCCGCGCATCCTTCTCTGTGTACAGGGGTTCCGCGGGCTGGTGTTTGGTGAAGCGCTTGCGGTTGGCGTACGCGGCATCTTCCTCCTGGAGGTGCCCGCTGTCCGGTAGCAGGAGCTTGAGTAGCTCCTGGGTCGCCGGCGTGCAGTAGATCGGCCCATCGAAGCCCGCCTTGACCAGAGCGGGGATCAGTCCGGAGTGGTCGAGGTGGGCGTGGGTCAGGAGTACGGCGTCGAGTTGTGCGGGCGCAAAGGGAAAGGGGTCGCGGTTGCGCATGCGGAGCTCTTTGAGGCCCTGGAACATGCCGCAATCGACGAGGACCTGTGTGGAAGCCGTGCGCAACAAGGTCTTGGAACCGGTCACGGTTCCGGCGGCACCGAGGAATTGAAGTTCCATGAGCGAGACCCTTCTGATTCGAGGTGCGATGGATGTCGTGATTCTATGGCCATGTCCTGTGTCGCGAAAGGTCCTTTGTGGGCTCTGGGGGGTTATGAACAGAGGCGAGGTCCCACGTCGAGGAATGAGGCGCGAGACCGAGCGGCCGAGCGCAGCGAGGACTGATCCATGGCCGCGCCGGCAAGCCCTGACCGGCCGGCCTTCGGAATCCGAAGCGCTTCCGACTCAGCTCCTCAATACCGTCTTGCTGCTCGCCCTCCACCTCGGCCCGGCGTCTGCGCCCTTCCCCAGCAGGGCTTCAGCTTGTGCTACTCGCCCCCATCCGGCGCGCATGGCAACCGCCGGGCCAAGGCTTGGGTCGCCTGCGGCGACAGCGAGATGTCTCCACAGGCGGACGGTTGTTGAAGCTCGCGAGTCCCCCACGAATCGGGCGAAAAAAAACACAACCTCAAGCTACAAGAGAGGTCGTGCCAGGGGCCTGCCGGTCGCGGCTGGCCTGTTGTGGTCGCGAACCTTGACATGGAAGTAAGCGTTTACTTACAATGGCCTGGGTGTGCTGCTGCGTTTGGAAGACTACGGCAGGAGGGAGATGGTGGCCACTGGACTTCGACCAGACATGAGCGTTCGGCGGGTGGCGCACGAGCATCCAGAGACCCGAGAGGTCTTTCTGCGGTTCGGCGAAGAAGACGACCGCACAGTGTTCGGGCATCTGGAACCGCTCAGCCACTTCGCGCAGCGCCGCGGTGTCCAGCTCGACCGCTTGCTCAACGAGCTGGCTACCACGAGTGGACTGGAGGTCGACCGCTATGCATTGCGCGACGAGCGGTTGCATCGACCGTTCGTGCTGGTCGCGATGGCTGTAACGTTGAGCCTCGGCGCGGGCTGGGGGGCGTACCTGCTGGCCCAGATCGGCCTCCAAGGCAGCTTCGAGGCCGCCTCGCAGGCCCAGGTGATCGCCCACGGCTCCGCGCAGCTCTGGGGTTTCGTCGCGCCGTTCATCGTGGGCATCGCGTTGCGCTACCTGGTGTTGGCCAGCGGGCGGCCGTCGCCGCCAGCCGCGGTCCGCCGCTCCGTCCTTGCTGCACTGTCGCTGGGGGTCGTGTCTGGCTTCGCATGGGCACAGGCGCCCGAGCGGCTGCCCGTGCTCGCTGCTGTGAGCGGGCTGGCATTCCTCTCTGGGGGCGTGGTCTATCTCATCCTGGTCCTGCGCTGCGTTGCCCATTTGTTGCGCCACAACTGGGCGCGCTTTGTCCTGGCTTCCGCAGTCAGCCTGTGTGTCTGGGGGGGCGTGACGCTTTTCCTGCAGACCCGCGCCGGGGCTGCCGGTCCGGGGGTCTTCAGCGGCACCGAGCGCCAGGTTCTGATGGACCTTCCGCTGTTGGGGCTGGCGCTGGGCAGCGTCTACGGCTTCGGCCGCAAGCTCCTGCCCGGCCTGCTGTCGGTCCCCAAACCGCGGGCTGGCGCCTTCGAGGCCGCGTTCTGGCTGCACAATGGAGGCCTGGTACTTCTGCTGGCCGGTCGCTGGTGGGCAGGCCCGTCGTGGGTGGCTGCCGGACTCTGCTGCGTCGGCGGCGGAGCCCTGGCCTATCTGGTCGCCCTGCGGGGTCTTCGCGGTCGTGCCGTCACAAGCTCGCGGGGATACCCGGTGCATCGCCTCTTCATCAAGCTGGCATTCGCTTGGCTGTTGCTCGCGACGTTCTGGCTGGCGGGCATGGCGGTGCTCGAGGCCGCGAAAGGGGCGGTGTTCCCACACGCTCTGTACGGGGCGGCACGGCATGCGTTGACAGTGGGGTTCCTGGTCACCGTGATGCTCGGTGTGGCGCAACGCCTCCTGCCCGTACTGGGAAACACGCGACTGGCTTTTCCGCACCTGCTCATGCCGATCTTCCTGCTGCTCGCGGCGGGCAATCTGCTGCGGGTCGTCAGTGAAGTGGCGACGTTGTGGTGGCCGCCCGCCTTCGCCGTGATGCCCGTGTCGGCGGCGCTCGAGCTGACCGCCCTGGCTCTCTTCGCTGGCGTCGCCTGGCGGACGATGTGGCCGGCGCGCGACTTGTTCCTCCGTTCCGGCGAGGTCACTCCGCACAGCCTCGTGGCCAACCTGCTCAGCGTCCATCCCTGGCTCGAGGACTCGCTGATCGGTTGGGGGTTTTCCTACCTCAGCCGCGTCCGCTACCTGCCACAGCAACTGACCATCGTAGAACTCGTAGAGAAGCAGGGCGTTGACCTCGGGCAGACGATCCAGCGCATCAACGATGCTCTGCGCGGCCACGTGTGGCCAGCCGAGGGCGGGTCATCGCCCACAGCGACGACCCGCAGCAGTCCACGCCAGCAGCAAGGAGGCGATCCATGGTGAAACGCATCGTATTCGTCGTAGTCTTGCTCGGCGCTGCCGGCGCTGGAGTCTGGCTGGCGACGCGGCCCGCCCCTGCCAGGGCCCACTTGGTCGCACGGCGTGATGTCGTGGCTCTGGTGATGGGCACCGGCACGCTCGAAGCGCGTACGGAAGTCACCATCGCCTCGAAAATCGCCGGTCGGGTCGCGGCCCTCACCGTCGATCAGGGGGACACCGTGCAGGCAGGGATGACTCTGCTGGAGCTCGATGATGCCGACATCCGCAGGCAGGTCGAGGTCGCAGTCGCCAACCATTCCGCTGAGGCTGCCGCCGTCGCGCGCGCTCAGGCAGACAGCACCAAGGCTGGCGTCATCCTCGCGGCCGCGCGCCGGGAGCACGACCGGGTTCTTGGGTTGCTCGGCCGGTCGATGGTCTCCCAGTCCGACGCGGACAGGGCATTCGACGAGGTGCACGTGGCCACGGCGGGGCTCGAGGTGGCCCGGTCTGCGTTGTTGGAAGCACAGCGCCGCAAGGAAGCCAGCGAACGCTCCCGCGAGTTCCAGCAGGCCCGCCTGGCGGAGACCGTGGTCCGTGCGCCTTTCGACGGTCTGGTCGTGCGCCGGCATCGCGAGGTGGGTGACGTCCTGGCTCCCGGCAGCGCGGTGTTGACACTGGTCGTCACCCGCGAGCTCTGGGTGCGTGCCTGGGTGGATGAGACGGAGATGGCACGGCTGTCCGAGGGCCAGACCGCGCGGGTACTGTTCCGTTCGGTGCCCGACCAAACCTTCACAGGCGTCGTTGCCCGGCTCGGCAAAGAAGTGGACCGTGAGAGCCGAGAGTTCATTGTCGACGTCGCTGTCCAAGAGCTGCCAGAGAACTGGGCGATCGGGCAGCGGGCTGAGGTCTACATCGAGGTTGAACGCGCAGATACGGTGCTCGCGCTGCCTGTCGGGCTGGTCCACCAACAGAACGGCCGCAGTGGCGTGTTCGTGCTCGTCGAGGGGCGGGCGCAGTGGACCGAAGTGGACCTCGGCGTCCGCGGCCAGGACGCGCAGGAGATCATCTCTGGCCTCGCTGAGGGCGCTGAGGTCCTCGAGCCGAGCGGCGGACCGTTGAGCGACGGTCAGGCGGTCGCTGTGCCATGATGAACCTCGCGATGCGCGACGTCCGTCACAGCTCGGGACGTTTCCTCTTGACCTGCCTCGGCGTGGGATTGCTGCTGATGATCGTGATGGGAATGGGTGGCATCTACCGAGGGATCATCGAAGACGCCACGCTGTTGATCGACCGACTGGATGCCGACGTGTGGGTCGTGCAGAGGGACACGCGCGGCCCCTTTGCCGAGCTCTCTCGCGTACCTGCGACGTTGTTGTATCGCGTCGCGGCGGCTCCCGGGGTTGTGGCAGCCCGTGAGTTCATCTACCACACGATCCAGCGGGAGAGAGCCGGGAAACCTCTGAGGATTGCCATCGTTGGGCTGAGCTGGCCCGAGGACAGAGGCGACTGGATTCCGCTGACACAAGGCCGCCCGCTGAGACAGAACCACTACGAGTTGATTGTGGACCAGTCGCTGCCGTTGACGCTGGGCGAGAGCATCCAGCTCGGTCGCGAAACCTACACGGTGGTGGGGGTGACGCAGAACATGATCGCGGCGGGCGGAGACGGCATCGCCTTCGCTACGGTGCGCGATGCTCAGGCGATCCAGCTCGACCAGACAGGAGGGGCGATCCGCATGGAGCGGGCGGCGCGCAGGTCGCGTGCGGAGCAGTCTGAGTTGCCCCGCGTGCAGCCGAGTCTCATCGAGCGCTCCGAAGGGCCGGTTTCGGGCTTTCCGGTGCTGCCAGGTCGAACCCTGACGGCTGTGGTGGCGAATGTCGCGCCCGGCAAACGCCAAGCCGTGCAGGATCTCATCGCGGGCTGGAGTGACGTCTCGGTCTATTCCAGTCAGGGCCAACGAGACCTGCTGTTGATGGGCAACGTGGCGAAGGTCCGCGCCCAGATCGGTCTGTTCCGTGCGCTTCTGACCGTCATCGCCGCCATCATCATGTCCTTGATTATCTACACGTTGACGCTGGACAAACTCCACACGATCGCGCTGCTCAAGTTGATCGGTGCCCCCAACCGGACGATCCTCGCGATGATCCTGCAGCAGTCCTTGTTGATCGGCGCCGTCGGGTATGGGGTCGCGTACCTGGCAGGCAGCCAGCTGTTTCCCAGGTTTCCTCGCCGGGTCATCCTTACAGGCCCGGACCTTCTGCAACTTGCCGGCATCGTGCTCGCGCTATCCATCGTCGCCAGCCTGCTAGGAATCTGGCGTGCTCTGCGGGTGTCGGCCGCCGAGGCGGTGGCCTGAATGAAAGACACGCACACAACGAGCCCTGCATTGGAGACCCGCGGCCTCACGAAGACCTACGGTGCGGGCAACACCCAGGTGATCGCGATGCAGGATGTCCACCTGAAGGTCGAGCGAGGAGAGGTCGTCGCGCTGCTCGGTCCCAGCGGCTCGGGCAAGTCGACTTTCTTGATCTCGGTGGGGTTGATCCAGGCGCCGAGCTCGGGGCAGGTCTGGATCGGCGGAACCCTGGTCCAGGACGGCTCCCGTGCGCTGTTGAACCAGCGGGCCTTCCGCCGCGCCCACATAGGGTTCGTCTTCCAGAAGTCCAACCTGATCCCCTTCTTGAACGCGCGCGAGAACGTGCAGGTCGCGCTCGAGTTGAACCGCATGCCGTCGCGCAAAGCGCGCTCGCGGGCTATGGAGTTGTTGGCTGACCTGGGCGTGGGGGATCGCAGCGAGCACTTTCCCAGCCAGCTTTCAGGCGGCCAGCAACAGCGGGTCGCGGTCGCGCGGGCCATCGCGAACAACCCCGAGTTGATCCTGGCGGACGAGCCGACTGCCGCGCTCGACAGCCATCGGGGCCGGCAGGTGATGCAGCTCTTCAAGCAGATCGCGCACGACCGCGGCTCCGCAGCCATCGTCGTGACCCACGACCAGCGAGCCCTCGATGTCTTCGACCGGATCTACGAGATGGAGGACGGCCGGATCCGCGAAGATCCTGGCGCCGGACAGACCGCGCGCGGACCGTAGCTCCCGGTGGCAGTCAGACCTCGATCACGATCCTCCCTGTGGGGCCGTGTTGTAACATTTACAAAGAGCGGCGTGTAGGAGCTGCCCCATGCGGCGCGTCTCCTTGCTGGCAATACCTTGGCTTCAAGGCTCAGCATCCCCACTCGGTGCGTCCGGAGCGTCTCGCCGCCGTGGGTCTTGCTCGACGCGCCCGTCAGGTACGGGATGTGCATCATCTACGGTAGCAAGGAGGACAAGATGCGTACCAAGACACTGAAGCGACTCTTGCGGGTCGGAGCCGTGGGCCTGCTGATCGTCGCAGTCGCTATCCAACTGGTGCCTTACGGCCGTGACCACACAAACCCCCCCGTGACCATGGAGGCGTCCTTCGATTCGGCGGCAACCCGCGAGTTGGCCCGGCGTGCGTGCTACGATTGTCACAGCAACGAGACGGAGTGGCCGTGGTACACCCACGTTGCACCGGTCTCCTGGCTGATCCAGGACCATGTCGATGAGGGCCGGGCCGAGCTCAACTTTTCGGAGTGGGACAAACCCCAGCCCGAAGCTCACGAAGCTGCCGAGGTTCTTGCCGAGGGGGAGATGCCCCCGTGGTCGTACACCTTGGGCCATCCGGAGGCTCAGCTCACGGAGGCGGAGACGCGCCAGCTGACCGCTGGGCTTTCCGCTTCGTTCGGCGGGGAGAAGAACGCTGAGCGAGTAGACGAGCACGACTGATGCGTTTGGGTTGTGAGTACATTCGCAGGAGTCCTGGAGCCCGTGCTCGTGCGGCAGCCATCGGTCGCCACGTTCCTTCCTCCGACTTCGGCCGTCAGCGGGTCCTTTCCCTGGGCATACAGGAGTTTGCACCCCCCCGACGCCTGCGCTAGATTGTACGGGCGATGCAGAAATACCTGTTGCAGTGTACAGACAAGGCCATAGAGGCCGTCCAGATCGGCATCCAGGAGATGATCGGCCTGCGGCGCCGAGTGTTCACGCCTGTGTTCATTCTGCTGGGCCTCATCGATCAACCTGATTCGGTCGTCGAGACAATCATCGGCAGGCTCCAGAAGCATCCCGAGCGGGTTCTGAAGAAGCTGCGTGAGGCCTGTCTCGATTCCCAGGATGGCGAGGGGAAGCTGCCCTCGGGAGCCAAACCCAACACCCTGATGCTCACGCCCGAGATCGAGGCCGTGTTCCAGGCTGCGCAGCGGCAAGCGGAGAACCTCAAGGACAGCTACATCGGCTGTGGCACGCTGTTCCTCGCGCTGTTTGAGCCAGGCGCCGGCGTCGTCTCGACGCTGCTGCGCGAGGCCGGAGTCGACCCCGCGGAAGCAGACAAGGCCTACGGCGCAATCCGGGGGCAGCGCAAGCTCTCCGAGAAGGATGCCGAACAACAGACCGACATCCTTTCCCACTACACCACCGACCTCACCGAGCTCGCCCGCCAGGGCAAGCTCGACCCCGTGATCGGCCGCGAACGCGAGATCAACCGCATCATCCAGGTGCTGTCCCGGCGCAAGAAGAACAACCCTGTGCTCATCGGCGAGTCCGGTGTCGGCAAGACCGTGATCGTCGAAGGGCTCGCGAGTCTGATCGCCAGCGCCCAGGTTCCCGAGACGCTGTTGGGGAAGAGGGTGCTGCTGCTCGATATGGGAGACGTCATCGCCGGCGCCAAGATGCGGGGCGAGTTTGAAGGCCGCATCAAGGCGATCCGAGACGAGGTCATCGCGGCCGCCGGGCAGTTCATCCTGTTCATCGACGAGCTCCACCTGCTCGTCGGAGCGGGCAACGACTCGATGGGGGCGTCGGCCGGCAACCTCTTCAAGCCCGCTCTGGCTCGCGGTCAGCTGCAATGCATCGGTGCGACGACGACCGACGAGTACAAGGGCTCGATTGAGAAGGACAAGGCCCTCGAGCGCCGCTTCCAGCCGGTTCTGGTCGACGAGCCCTCGGTCGAGATGACCGTCGAGATCCTGAAAGGCCTCGCGCAACGCTACGAAGAACACCACCAGGTGAGCTATCTGCCCGACGCGCTCAAGCAGGCGGCGGTCTTGTCCGAGCGTTACATCGCGGACCGGAACCTGCCGGATAAGGCGATCGACCTGATCGACGAGGCGGGCAGCCGCAAACATCTCGAGATGATCTCCGTGCCGCCCGAAGTCTCAGAGCTGGAGCGCAAGCGCCGGGATCTGGTGGCGAGCAAGCTGGAGGCCTTCAAGGAGCAGGAGTTCGAGAGCGCGGCACGCTTCCAGATGGAAGAGCAGAAACTCAAGGAGTCGAGCGAGGCTCTGCTCAAAGAGACCTTGGCGAAGCGGGGCGACGGCCAGGTCGGCGGAGACGACATCGCCGCGGTCGTGGCCGAATGGACCGGCATTCCGGTCGTGCGCCTTGCCGAGGGCGAGTCGCAGAAGCTCGCCAGCATGGAAGAGAACCTGCACCAGCGCATCATCGGTCAGGAGAACGCAGTGCAGGCGATCTGCGAGGCCATCCGCAGGAACCGCGCCGGACTCAGGAAGAAGACGCGGCCGATCGGCAGCTTCCTGTTTCTGGGCCCGACAGGAGTCGGCAAGACCGAGCTCGCCAAAGCGCTCGCCGAGTTCCTGCTCGACGACGAGACCCGCATCATCCGGCTCGACATGTCCGAGTACCAGGAGCGCCATCAGGTCGCCCGGCTGATCGGCGCGCCGCCCGGCTACATCGGCTACGGAGAGGGGGGACAGCTGACCGAGCGGGTGCGGCGTCGGCCCTATTCGGTGGTGCTGCTCGACGAGTTTGAGAAGGCCCATCACGATGTCTTCAATGTGCTGCTGCAGATCCTCGATGAAGGCACGCTGACCGACAGCGAGGGCCGCAGCGTCTCGTTCCGCAACACGATCGTGATCGGCACCAGCAATATCGGCAGCCACCTGATCGCCGAAGAGAAGCGTTCGATCGGATTCGGCGCGGCGGATGGGCAGATTCCCTACGAAGAGGCCCGCGAGATCGTGCTCGCTGAAGTCAAGAAGACCCTGAAGCCCGAGCTGCTGAACCGTCTCGACGATGTCATCGTCTTCCACCAACTGAGCCGTGACGACATCCGCGCCATCGTCGACCTCGAGCTCAGCCGACTGTCGCGCTATCTGGAGGAGAGGCGGATCTGCCTGCAGGTCACGCCTGAGGTGCGCGACTTTCTGGCCGAGGCGGGCTACAACCCGGTGTATGGCGCCCGGCCCTTGCGGCGCGAGATTGAGAAGCTGATCGAGAACCCGCTCTCTCTGGGGATCATCGACGGCAAATTCGCCGACGGGGACCAGCTGCGGGCGGTCATGGACGGTGACAGGAAGATCTTGATCGAGAAGGACGAGGAGCTGGACTCTGGCCGGCGAGAGCAGCGGCGCCCAGAGCTTGACACGGGGCGCCCTGGAGACCTATCCTGAGCCCAGGAGCTTGTGCAGACTGCGGCAAAAATCGCTTCACCAGACACCACGGCGGCGGGCCGTTGCCGTCGTTGTCCTCCTCGCAGGCCATCCGGGCCGGCTGCGTCGTCCGCCTCGCCATCGACCCACCGGCGCGGCACCTGGCTTCACGATTTTCGCT
Source organism: Planctomycetota bacterium (assembly GCA_029260765.1). GTDB lineage: Bacteria > Planctomycetota > J058 > JAJDCP01 > JAJDCP01 > JAJDCP01. The sequence goes on along the minus strand of JAJDCP010000046.1, from coordinate 68,918 downwards.
GCAGGCTGCTGTGGGAGTCAGGACGCGCATGCTGCAATCCCTCCTGCCCGCCTGGGTCCAACCGTACAGGCGCGGCGACGAAAGCAAGATCGCCCCTCCCGATCTCGCGCGTCTCCGTTCGTTCGAGCCCTACTTCGACTGGATCGAGCGCTATCTGGGCTACGAGGTGCACGGGCTTGAACACATCCCGCGCAGCGGCCCGGCGCTCGTCGTCAGCCACCATCCCTTATGTACGGTCGGCAGTCTGCTCCTCTCCCGGCGGATCATGCAGCGTGACGGACGCAACTTCCGCGCCCTGACCCAGCACGAGGCCTTCCTGATTCCCGGGCTGCGGGACCTGTTCGTCACCCTGGGCATCGTGGACGGCAACCCGGCGAACGCCCAACGCCTGCTGCAGACCGGCCAGATCGCCTTCTGCATGCCCGGAGGCGCGCTCGAATGGTCCCGTTCTTCGAAGCTGAAGAGGCAGATGCGCTGGGGTTCGCACCAAGGCTACGCGCGCCTGGCGGTGCGGACCGGCGTCCCCGTCATTCCAGTCGCCTGTCCTGCCGCCGATGATCTCTTTTGGGTCTTCGGCGATGGCGAACAGGTCTCGGCTGTCCTGCAGAAGCTCTTCCGGACCCGACGTCCCCTGATGCTACCTCTGGCCCTGGGCCTGGGTCCGCTACCTTTCCGGGTCAAGCTGACCCACTACGTGACCGAGCCCATCTCTGCGCCGCAAGAGGGGGATTTCGAGCAGCAGGTCGAGGCTCTGGACCGAGCCGTGCGGGCACGGATCGCCGACCTGCTGCGCCGGGACTGAGCGCCGGGCGCAATGCGGACCGGCCTCCCGCCTCTCAGACCACGGTCCTCTTCGGTGTCGGAATCGCTGTCGGGGTTCCAGAGATCCTGACCAAGACTCCTTCTCATCGAGACTTCGGGCAGGTTTGGTTCATGCCTTCGATCTGAACAGAACCGCCTGTAACGTCGGTCTATCGACGAGATGATCCATCCGTGTGGTGAACCCAGAACCTCTGGATACGACCTTTGCCAGAGCTCCTTCCGGCGCTCACAGAGCGCCGCTACAGAAGACGGGTTCGGTGTCGGTTTCGGATTCGGTGTCGGGTGTCGGTGTCGGGTGTCAGGTGTCGGAATCGGATTCGGTTTCGGATTCGGTGTCGGTTTCGGTGTCGGTTTCGGTGTCGGTGTCGGTGTCGGTTTCGGTGTCGGTGTCGGTTTCGGTGTCGGTGTCGGTTTCGGTGTCGGGTGTCGGGTGTCGGATTCGGATTCGGTTTCGGTTTCGGATTCGGGTTCGGTGCAGGTGCAGGTGTAGCTGTCCGTTCCGTGAGACAGCTTCCCAGTGAGTGCTGAAGGTTTCGTCGCTCTGGCAGACTCTTGGTATACTCCGGCCGATCCTCAGCGGAGCTCTCGATGCAGCCCTTCTATCAGCTCGGTGATCCCCAGCTGCCGCCCGAGCCACGGCTGGTGGTGGACGGACCCGTCGACCCACCGCTCGAGCTGCGCCTCGACCCACTGCGCGGGCTGCCCCAGGCCGAGGTGTTCAGCGATTTCCACTGTGTGACCCGCTGGTCGCGCCCCAGCTCTACGCCTGGAAGAGCGCCCAATGCGTCAAGCGGGTGTGCATCGTCGCCGACGATGCCGCGGGCTATCTGGAAGGAAAAGGGCTACCACATGCGTGGCGACCCCTGGAGCGAAGCACGGCTACGCGCGGAGGTGTGATGCGCAAGCAGGCAAAGGCCCGCCAGATCGGCGAGATCCTGGACGGGCTCTACCCCCAGCCCCCGATTCCCCTCGACCATGTCGACCCCTACACGCTTTTGATCGCGGTGTTGCTCTCGGCACAGACCACCGACAAGCGTGTCAACCTGGTGACTCCCGGGCTGTTCGAGAGGGCCCGCACGCCTGAGGCGATGGTCGCGTTGGGGCAACCCGCGGTGCTCGAGCACATCCGCACCTGCGGACTGGCCCCCCAGAAGTCGCGCAACATCGTCGCTCTGTCTGAGCAGCTATTGGTCAGCCATGGTGGCAGGGTGCCTGCCGACCTGGCGGCTCTCGAGACACTCCCGGGGGTCGGGCACAAGACCGCCTCGGTGGTGATGTGTCAGGCCTTTGGGCAGCCCGCCTTCCCGGTCGACACCCACATCCACCGCTCGGCGCGGCGCTGGACCTTGAGCTCCGGCAAGAATGTCAAGACCACCGAGGCGGACCTCAAACAGCTGTATCCCCAAGAACAGTGGAACCGGCTGCATTTGCAGATCATCTACTTTGGGCGTGAGCACTGCCCCGCCCGCAGCCACGATTTTGCAGCCTGCCCGATCTGCAGCTTCGCCTCGACGGTCCGCAGCCGAGCTTTGGAAAAGCGCACAAGGCTGCCTCGCTCCAAGGCTCGCACGCGCACCCGCTGATCTTTTTGTGGCCTTCATTGCTGCCATCGATGCTGCGGCACAAAGCTTGCTGTAACGCAGCGCGTCTGCTATAAGTACCGCCCCCCAGCACCCAGATGACGCTCTGCAGGCTGTTGGGTGGCTTGTTACTACACACAGGTCCGCCGCTTGCGGCGGTGAGCAGGAAGACGTCCATGGAAATCCAACACGGCCTCTACCTGGTTATGGCCGCCGGAATTGCGGCGCTGGCCATCGCCTTCTGGAAGTCGAAGCAGATCACTGCCAAAGACCCAGGAACCGAGAAGATGCGCGTCATCGCGGGGCATATCCGCGAAGGCGCTCTGGCGTTTCTGTCCCGTGAATACAAGGTGCTGTCGGGCTTTGTGATCGTTGTTGCGATCGCGCTCGCCATTGCCTACTCGGTGCAGGGCAACCCCTGGCAGGTCGCCATCAGCTTCGTGGTCGGCGCCATCTGCAGCGGTCTCGCAGGCTATTTCGGCATGATCGTCGCGACCTCGGCAAACGTCCGCACCACCAATGCTGCCCGTACCTCGCTGGTCAAAGCTCTCGACGTCGCCTTCTCGGGCGGCGCGGTGATGGGCCTGAGCGTGGTGGGCCTCGGTGTGCTGGGTTTGACCATCCTCTATGTGGTCTATAGTGGCCTGTTCGATTGGAACGTCACCACGCGTCTCGAGGCGCTGGCCGGTTTCAGCCTCGGTGCCAGCTCGATCGCGCTGTTCGCCCGTGTCGGCGGCGGCATCTACACCAAGGCGGCCGACGTCGGCGCCGACCTGGTCGGCAAGGTCGAGGCCGGGATTCCTGAAGATGATCCGCGCAACCCCGCTGTGATTGCCGACAACGTCGGGGACAACGTGGGCGACGTGGCGGGCATGGGCGCCGACCTGTTCGAGTCGTACGTCGGCTCGATCCTCGGTGCGATGATCATCGCCGCGGGCGCTGCAGTGCTGACCACCGAAAGTGGCGCCCTCTACAACACCGTACAAGACTCGGATGTTGTGATCTATCTGCCGCTGTTTCTGGCCGGTCTGGGCATCGTGTGTTCGTTGGTCGGCACGCTGTTCGTGCGTACCAAAGAAGATGGCAATCCGCAGATGGCCCTGAACTTCGGCACATTCGGTGCAGCGATCCTGATGATCGCGACTTCCTATCTGCTGATCACGCAACTGGTCCCCGAAAAGGGCATCTTCATGGAGAAGATGGGAAGCGCCGTGCTGGTCTACGGCATGAACATCTTCTGGGCCATGGTGGTCGGCCTGGTGGCTGGCACGGCCATCGGCCTGATCACAGAGTACTACACCTCTGACAAGAGCGCTCCGGTCAAGGGCATCGCCTCGGACAGCCAGACGGGCGCCGCCACGAACATCATCGCCGGCCTGGGCGTGGGTATGATCTCGACCGTCTGGCCGGTGCTGATCATCGCTGCCGCCATCATTATCAGCTATTCGAACGCGGGCCTCTACGGGATCGCGATCGCGGCACTGGGCATGCTGTCGACCACTGGTATTCAGCTGGCCGTCGATGCTTACGGCCCGATCGCCGACAACGCTGGCGGCATCGCTGAGATGGCCGGGCTCGAAAAGGAAGTGCGCGAGAAGACCGACAAGCTCGATGCGGTCGGCAACACGACCGCCGCCATCGGCAAAGGCTTCGCGATCGGCTCGGCGGCCCTGACGGCGTTGGCGCTGTTCAGCGCCTTCACCCAGAAGGCGAAAGTGACCGTGATCGATATCCAGAATCCCTGGGTGATTGCCGCGTTGTTCGTCGGTGCCATGCTGCCGTTCTTGTTCAGCGCGCTGGCCATGAAGGCCGTCGGCAAGGCTGCCTTTGAGATGATCGAAGAGGTGCGTCGACAGTTCCGCACGATTCCGGGCCTCAAAGAGGGCAAGCCTGGCGTCGTGGCCGACCACGCCAAGTGCGTGGACATCTCCACGTCGGCAGCCATCAAGCAGATGATCCTGCCCGGTCTACTGGCCGTATTGGTTCCGGTGATTGTTGGGGTGGGGGCCAAGAGGTTGCTGGGCGCCGACAACCCGCAGCTGCCCGGCCAGATGCTCGGTGGACTGCTCGCGGGCGTGACGGTCAGCGGTGTGCTGCTGGCGATCTTCATGTCGAACGCGGGCGGCGCCTGGGACAACGCCAAGAAGTTGATCGAGGGCGGAGCCTACGGCGGCAAGGGCAGCGAGCCGCACAAGGCTGCTGTCGTGGGCGACACCGTGGGCGATCCTTTCAAAGACACCGCGGGGCCGTCGCTGAACATCCTGATCAAGCTGATGGCCGTCGTGGCTGTCGTGATTGGACCGCTGATCGCGTCTACTGTGTGAGAGACCGTTTTGGATAGTCCTGAATTGGCCAGTGCTCTGGCCCAGATGTGTTTCGACAAGCACGGCGAAGACCTGGTCATCCTCAATATCGAGGAAGCCCAGGGCGGGATCACCGACTTCTTCGTGCTGGCCACCGGGCAGAGTGGTCGCCAGCTGCAAGCGATGGCCGATTTTGTGCGGCATGAGCTGAAGGCGATCGGTCTGCTGCCTCTGGGCGTCGAAGGGTACGACGACGGTAGCTGGATCTTGCTCGATTACGGCGATGCCGTGCTGCATTTGTTCCTGCCGGACACGCGCACCTACTACAACCTCGAGTTCCTGTGGTCGCGCGCGCCGCGTGTGCCCTGGGAGCCTCTTGAGCCTGAGGCCTCTGAGGAGGAAGAAGGGAAACAGGAAGCTGCCTCCGAAGAGGTCGTGCCGGAGCAGGAATCTGCCTCCGAAGAGGCCGTGGCGGAGGAGGAAGCGGCCTCGGAAGAGGTCGTTGAGGGCTGAGCCGACACACTCTGCTGCATCGCGCATGGGCGCTCCTCTGGGGGGCGCCCTCTTGCTTGGGGTGACCACACAAGCTGTCCAGGTCTGGAGCTTGCACCGCCGGGAACCTGGGACGTACTCTGATGGAAGCTCGAGAGCTGCTGGCTGGCTCTCGAAGCCGGCACTCGCCAGCCAGCAGGGCTGGACGCAATCGTTGGGGGGCGCATCATGCCGCGATCCAATCTGAGGAGTTTTCCGGGCGGCCGGCTCTCGAGGGTTTTGGCTGCCCTCAAGATCGCGGGGCTCGTTCTGTTGGCAGCCGGGTTTGCGCCCCTTGCGGCGCAGGAGGGCGGCGATGGGGCGGCCTCGCTCGTGGAACGGATGGCGAACCCATCCGCCACACCCGCCGCGCGGGAGGAGGCGTTCCATAAGCTCGAAGAGCTCTCCGTCCAGGCTGAGCGGTATCCCGAAGAGCTGCCTGCGTGGCTCGCGCCGTTGCTCGAGAGGGACGAAGCAGAGCTTCGCTTACGCGCTGCCCGGCTGATCATGATTCCTCTGCTCAAGCTGGAAGTACGTTGCAGTGTGTCGGTGTTGGAGGCCTGCGCAGATCTCGCGGCGCATATGGCGGATGACCTCTTTGACCAGGTCGCTGCCGCTCTAGACGAGTGCAGGCCGGCGATCGACGCAGCCGTGACCGTGGTGCCGCCCGGCGGTGAAATCAGCCTCGGTGATGCTCGATCTACGTTGTTCGGGTCGAAGCTGCCCGCCGTCGACACTCTGGGCATCGAAGCCCGCTGGTCGGTCAACCTCCGGGACGGGTTCTTCGGGCTGCGCAAGCAAACCGGCTCACACACCTGGTTCTATCTGCTGATGCCCGAGGCTGATGCCACTCTTCTGGCCTTGCTGCTGAACGATGCAAGCCTTGCCGAAATCAGGACGGCAACAGCCTGGAATGCTCAGCAGTACCGGGCTTTCGCGCGCTATCTCCTGCAGCTCAGGGAGACTGGTATGCTCACCTGGGAGGCTTCGGCCGAGCCGTTCGACGGGGAGCCGATCAGCAGGCTCGCGGTTGATCTGGTGATGCCCGAGAGAGCGGAGCCAGCCACCAAGCTCTGGGGATTCTGGGGCGAGTAGGCGGGCTGGCAGGCGGGCGCCACATCTGGCTGCCGCCGAACGCGACCCTGGCAGACATCGGACGGGCTCATCGGCAAGCGTCGCCCCGTCGGAAGAATCTCGCGCAATTGCGCCGAGTCTCACAGTCGACAGAGAATGGGGCTCTGTCCCAGCACGGTCTTCAGCACCGGGTGGTGGCTTGACAGAGCCCGATCGTGTGCCCCGAGGTGGGGATCGGGCACCAGGCACCTCCAAGGCTACACACCAGAACAATGAATCGGCGTGTGGGCTGCGCTATGCTGTCTCTATCCCGACTCACAATGGTCTTCGCGGTATTGACAACCGGCGATCGCTTGAAGGGAGAGCGCATGTTTGTGAAGAGCTCGAGATTGTGGATCCTCCCATTGATCTTGTGTCTGGGCTGTCCCTCCACCAACGGGCCTGGCCCCACGAACCGTCCGCCTCCCCAGGATCCGCCGATAGAACCAGGCGCGCCCCAGGCGGACGAAGCTGCCGAGGGCGTGTGGGAGGACTTCCAGGCCCTGCGACCCAGCCTCGACGGCAGCCGCGCGGCGGCGTTGCGACTGGCAGCTTTCCTGCTGGATCCCGCGCGCCCGGAGGCGGAAGCGATCCCACTGGTCGACGCCTGTATGCTCGCAGCAGAACCGCAGACGGTGCGGCTGGGAAACACGACGCACACCCTGCAGCTCCCCGAATGGAGCGCAGAGGCCGTCAACGTCAACTTCGCCGTGCAGCAGTTCCTTCGTGGCTCCGCGACGCGCTATCTCGCCTCCCTACTCGTCTCGCCGGACGTGCCCCAGCTCGTGGTCTACATCTCCGAGCGTGGTGCCGAGGCCCGCGCAGCCATGCAGCTCGCCCTTCTGGAGTACCTCACGGACTTCGAGGCCGGCTGGCCGGACGACCGGGCCACGGCTCTGTTGGCCGGGCGAGACAGCCTCGGGCCGGCGCAGGCTGCGCAGCTTGAGGAGATCGTTGGCGAGGCACTCGAGAGCAGCCGGGAGTTCTGTCTCGACAGGGTCGTCGGTCTCCTCGCAGCCGGCGATACCGAGAGCGCCGAGGCGCGGATCGGGCGGCTGACGACGGAGGTCCCTGGAGGCTTTGCGCCGGGCTGGGCTTTACTGGCCGCCCAGCGGGTCGACCAGGATCTCGACGCGGCCGAAGCGTTGCTGCAGAAGGCCCTCGACCTCGACCCTTCTTCCCCCGCGTGCATCATCGCGCGGGCCGAGGTGGAAGTCGCCCGGGGGCACGTCGACGCCGCGGAGACGATGCTCCAGGCAGCCCTCGAGAAGCAGCCGGACTCCTTCGTGCTCCTGCAATGGCAAGGTGACCTCTGCACGTACCAGGAGAAGCCCGAGGAGGCTCTCGCGATTCTGCTGCGCGCCGCGCAGCTCGCGCACAAGGAAGTGCAGATCACCGCGGTGGTCGGGCGCATCGCCCAGATCGCCATCCAGCTGGGCGAGTGGAAGCTCGCGGAGCTCGCGCAGACGCGCTACCTGGAGTCAGAGGAGAGCTTCTTTCATAGGTTCTACCGTGCCGTCTCCCGTAGCAACCAGGGTCGGTTCACGCTGGCCATGGAGGACGTCGGCCGGCTGATGGCCAACGAGGCCTGGAATGCGGAGCACGGCGAGCAATTCGGCCAGCTCCGTGAGAACGTGCTGACCAACTTCAGCGAGAGTCATGGCCCTGTGCCCGCGCTGAGCTGGGCGTTGCGCGTGAGCCCCGGCGACGAGCAGCTCGAAGCGCGTCTCGCCGCGGCCGTTCAAGAGCTTCTCCGCACAGGTGAGGAGGTCGTCGTGCCAGCCTCAGGATCGCCCCGCCGTGCGCCTGAGGTGGAGCCATGGCAAGGGGCGCTGACGCTGGAGGAACAGCGCTACATGGCCAGCCGGAGTCTGAGTGAAAGTCGCTACCGGCTCGAGAAGGCCCGCTGGGCGGCGTGCCACAAGGCCATGGCAGGCGCGAGGGGCGCAGAAGTCGTTGAGCCTCCCCTGGGGTCTGGTGACGCGCGGCTGCTCCGCCTGCGCGATCGGGTGGAAACGGCAGCGCGGATTGTGCGGGGGCGTTTTTGGAACAACGCGGGCTGGCAGGAGATGATCGACGAGTGCACCGGCTTGCTTCAGCGTTATCCCGCCCCGCGGGCGTATCTTGTCCGGGCGCTGGCGCACCTGGCACGGTTCGACTACCCGCAGGCACTGCGCGATGCCTCCCTGGCGATGGGAATGGAAGCGTTGGAGCGCAGCGACGATCCCGGGCGCGACTTGATGCCGGATGCACGGGATCTGGCGCGCCTGTGCCTGCATCTCGAGGAGGGCGGCGCGACCGGAGCAGAGCTGACGCTGTTGGGTGCCTTGAACGCTGTGCAGGGGGAGCTCTGGCTCGATGCCTGGATCGGCTTCACGGACGCCCGCAGGCCCTATGCCGACGATGCGGAGCTGCCCTTCACCCTGGCTGAGTGCTACGCGCTCACGACCCACCACCATCGCGCGCAGTACACGCGCGCGCTCGTGGACATGGGACGGGCTGCCCTGGCCTCGGGGGACATGGACTTTGCCTGGACGATGCGCAACAACCTGCTGATCCTCGATCCGACCGTCGAGGGCTACGCGTTCGTCGCCGAACTGGGGAAAGCCAAGGGCGACGAGGAGGAGTGGGAGATCGCGTACGAGAACGCGCTCTTCGACGACCCCTTCTTTGCGCCGAGTCATCTCGCGCTGGGCAACCTGTACCGCGACCGGGGCGATCCGCAGAGGGCCCTGCTGCACTTCAACGCCGGCTGCCAGGGAGCCGGCGGAACGGACTATCTCTACGGCTCTGCCGATCAGGTCGGAGAGGTCGCCAAGCTCGACGGCCAGAGCGGCTTCGAGGCAAGCCTCAGCGGTGACGCGGCGCGCTGCCTGGCGCTGCGCGCCGAGCTGGAAAAAGAGCTCCCCGATCCTCTCGGGTTCTACGCGCGCGGCTTCGACGACCGCTTCCCCACCACCAAGAAGTTCGACCTGGGCCTGATGATCGCCTGCCGGACCCGGATGCTCGGCCTGGCATCGTCGCTGGACATCGACCTGCTCACCAGCAGAACGCTGTGCTTCCAGTGGCTCGGGGATCGGGACCGCCACTCCCGGGATTGTGAGCTGGTCCGACGGCTCGCCCCAGAGTTGGAGGTCTGGTACCACAATCATCAGGCCACCATGGCGTTCTGGCTGTATGACTATCCAGCGGCCTTGCCCCACTTCGAGAGGCTCCACGTGCTCGACCCGGAGAACAAGGGGACGTGGGAAGAGTCAGGCCTCTGCAGCTCCATCCTTGGCGACGCCGAAGCGACGATCCGCAAGTATCTGCGTGCCGTCGAGCTCGGTAGCTTGGACTGGAGCCTGTACATCGAGCTGACCGAGTTGCTGGCCGACGCCGGCCGCTTCGAGGAAGCCGGAGACATTGCGACGAGGGCCGCCTATCTGCCCATTGCCAAGCGGGAGAGTCAGCTCCAAGAGGAGGCCCTGCTACGCGCGCGGGAATACAAGGCCCGGGCGAGAGAGGCCGCGGTGGGTCGCTAGCACTCCTTCTACCCCGCCACCCCCCGCACCACCCTGACCACATCGACGGCCGCCGCGACATCGTGCACCCGCAGGATCGATGCGCCCAGCCAGACACACAGCGCATGGGCGGCACAGCCTGCGGGCAGCCGCTGATCGACTGCGCGACCGGTCAAGCCCCCCAGCATCGACTTGCGCGAAAGCCCCACATACAGCGGGTATCCCAGCTGTGCCAGCCGTGGCAGCCCGCGCAGCAAGGCCAGGTTGTGTGCGAGGCTCTTGCCGAAGCCGAATCCCGGGTCGACTGCAATCCTTCGGGCTTCCACACCCGCGGCCCCAGCCTGGTCGGCGGCGCGCCCCAGGAAGGCGTACACCTCCTCGAGCACGTCCTGGTAGCGCGGCTGCTGCTGCATGCTCCGAGGCGTCCCCTGCATGTGCATCAGTACCAGGCCGGCGTCGTGCTCCGCGACCACGTGGGCCAGCGCGGGTTCAAAGCGCAGCCCGGAGATGTCATTGATGCAGGCCGCGCCGCGCACCAGACACTGGCGCGCCACCTCGGCCTTGGTGGTGTCGATCGAGAGGCAATGCTCGGCGGCCAGCCCATCGACGATGGGCAGCACCCGCAGCAGCTCGTCCTCGAGACAGACGGCTCTGGCGCCCGGGCGGCTCGACTCGCCGCCCACGTCGATGATCTGCGCCCCTGCGGCGGCCATTTCCCGCGCGTGGGCCAACGCGGCCTCGAGCTCGAGGTGCTGGCCAGCGTCGGAGAAGGAATCGGGGGTGCGGTTGAGGATGCCGCAGACCAGGGGCTCCTCCAGAGACAACCGCCAGCGCCCCCATTCCAAGGGCTCTGGCCGCAGATCAGCCATAGCTGAAGTTCTCCGACTCCGGCCGGGCCAGCCATTCTGCCAGAGTCTGCGCCTTCGCATCCTTGTCGGAGAGCTGCACGTCGCGTAGCGGCCAGTCGATGCCGACCGCGGGATCGTTCCACAGGATGCCCGACTCGCAGCGCGCGTTGTAGGTGCCGGTCACCTTGTACTGGATGTCGACTTTCTCGCTCAAAGCGCAGAAACCCCGCGCGAAGCCGGCCGGCGCCCACATCTGCAGCTTGTTGTGCTCGTCGGCCACCAGCCCATGCCATTTCCCCAGCGTCGGCGAGCCTCTGCGGATGTCGACCGCCACGATGAACGCCGCGCCCCGGGTGACCCGCATCAGCTTGCCCTGGGCCGGCTCCCATTGGAAGTGCAGCCCGCGCACCACGCCTTTGCACGACTGGGACTGGTTGTCTTGCACAAAAGGACCGTTGACCCCCTGCGCGGCCAACAGGTCGGCGCGGAAAGCCTCCATGAAGAAGCCGCGCGCATCGTCGAAGACCCGCGGGCGGATGACCAGTACATCGGGAATCGGCGTCGTCTCGAATTTCACGGCTGCTCCCAGGCGGCACGAGCTTGAGGAGGCGCGGGGCCTTCCTCAGACCTCCGGTGCGGTGGTTTTGGCCTGCAGATGATTGCGCTCGGCCAGGTAGGGCTGGATCTGGAAATCGAGGAAGCCAAAGACCTGTTCGGCCGCCCGCCCGGTGAAGCGCTTCGGCTCGGCGAGAGTCTTGAGCTCTTCGGCGTTCAGAGGCAGGCGTGGGTCGGCGGCCAGGCGCTCGAGCAGGTCGTTCGACTCTCCTCGGCGGACGCGGCCTCGCGCCTGGTGCGCCAGCTCCCGGATGACCTCGTGGGCGTCCTGGCGGCTCTCTCCCTTCTCGCTGGCGGCCATCAAGAAGCTCTCGCTGGCCAGAAAGGGCAGCTCCACATCGAGGTGGGCCTGCACCACCTCGGGATAGACCGTCAGGCCGCGTCCGATGGCGACCAGCGCCCGCACGATGCCATCGCAGGTCAGAAATGCCTGCGGCAACACCAGGCGGCGGTTCGAGCTGTCGTCCAGGCTGCGCTCCAGCCATTGACTGGCCGCGGTCAGGGGCGGGTTCTGGCACAGGGTCAACGCGAACCGCGCCAGTCCGCAGATGCGTTCTGACAGAATGGGATTGCGTTTGTAGGGCATCGCGGAGCTGCCGACCTGGCCCTTGCCGAAGGGCTCTTCCAGCTCGCCGAGGTGCTGCAGCAGGCGCAGGTCGTGGGCGAGCTTCGAGGCGGTCACAGCAATACCCGACAACACATCGAGGACCTGCTGGTCGAGCTTGCGCGTGTACGTCTGGCCGGAGATCGGCAGCAGGTTCTGGAAGCCGAAGCGTCCGGCGACGGCACGGTCGAGGGCCACAACCTTGCCATGGTTGCCGTCGAACAGCTGCAAGAAGCTCGCCTGGGTCCCCGTGGTGCCCTTGACCCCCAGGAAGGGGAGCCCTTCGATGCGGCGCTCGAGGTCGACCGCGTCGAACAGCATGTCTTGGATCCACATACAGGCACGCTTGCCGATGGTCGTCGGTTGCGCCGGCTGAAAATGGGTAAAACCCAGGGTAGGCACGGCCGCATTCCGCCGCGCGAAGCCGGAGAAGGCCTCAATCGCATCCAGCAGCCCTGCATAGAGGATGCGCATGCCTTCGCGCAGCTGGATCAGGTCGGCGTTGTCGGTCACATACGCGCTGGTCGCACCCAGGTGCACGATGCCAGCGGCACCCGGGCACTGCTCGCACCACGCCAGCACATGCGCCATCACATCGTGCCGGGTCTGCTTCTCGATCTCACGCACCCGCGCATACGGCACGGGCTCGAGACCTGCTTCCAGCTCGGCCACCTGCTCGGGAGTGATCTTCAAGCCCAGCTTGCGCTGCTCGTCTGCCAGCGCGATCCACAGCCGCCGCCAGCTGACGTATTTGGCGTCGCGCGACCAGGCCCGCAACATCGCAGGCCCCGCATAGCGGGAGATCAGCGGGTTCTCAAATTCCATCGCCAGGCCTCCCGGGAAGGTGTACCAGAATTTCGATCCACAGCTCAGCGCAGGCGCGTGCCCGTGGTCACCTCACTACGCGGCTGCAAGAATACCGGCCGGCCGTCAGGCCCGTCGGCCATCAGCACCATGCCTTCGGAGACGATGCCCCGCAGCTTGCGCGGTTTGAGGTTGGCGAGGTACAGCACCGTCTGGCCCACGATCTCTTCGGGGCTGTAGAAGGTGCGGATGCCGGACACCACCGTGCGTTGCATGTTGCCCACCTCCAGGGTGAGCTTGAGCAGCTTGTCCGCCTTCGGCACGATCTCGGCGCTTTCGATGCGCGCGACCCGCAGGTCGGTCGCCATGAAATGCTCAAAGGGGATCGCCTCGGCGATCGCTTCGGTCTCCGGTCCTTCGCTCTCACGGGTCTTGGCTGCGGCTGCCGCCTGCAGGGCGGCGACTTCTTTGGCGACCACGGCGTCCTCGATGCGTTGGAAGAGGTGCTTGGGTTTTCCGATCGCGCGACCCCCGGGATCGGCGGGCGTCTGTCCGGCCTGCCAGCCATGCTCGGCGGGCGTTCCCGACAGTCCAAGCTGTTTGAAGATGTGGGCAGCCGTGTTCGGGATGATCGGGGACAGCGCCACGGCCAGCTGTTCGAGCATGGTCAGGGCGACGTTGATCGTGGTGCCGGCCCGCGCAGGATCGGTCTTGTAGACGACGAAGGGTTTTTCCTTCTCGATCAGCTTGTTCCCCACCGCACCGAGCTTGAGCAGCAGCTCTGCCGCGGCCTTCGGAGAGAAGCGTTCGTACGCCTTGGCGATCTCCTGGTAGAGCCGACTCGTCTCTGCCAGCGCGTCACGCTCGCTCTCGACCAGCTCGGTCCGTGCCGGGATGGTCCCTGCGAAGCGTGCCTTGACGAACTTGAGCACGCGCGACGCCAGGTTGCCGATGTTGCCGAGCAGCTCGCTGTTGACCCGGATCTGGAATTCCTTCCAGGTGAACTGCGTGTCGCGTGTCTCGGGTGCGCCGCGGGCCAGGGTCCAACGCAGCGTGTCCGGCGGGAACTTCTTCATGAACTCGGCGATATCAAGGAACCAGCCCTCGCTGGTCGAGAACTTGCGGCCTTCGAGGTTGTAGAACTCGTTGGCGGGCACGTTGTCGGGCAAGGGGAAGCCGGCGTTCTGGCCGAGCAGCACCGCTGGCCAGATCACGCAATGGAAGCTGATGTTGTCTTTGCCGATGAAGTGCACAAGCTTGACGTCTTCGGCCCACCAATCCTTCCATGCTTCCGGAGTGCCTTGTTTCTCCGCCCACTCGACGGTCGAGGACAGGTAGCCGATCGGCGCGTCGAACCACACATAGAAGACCTTGTCTGCGCCCTCGGGCAGGGGAAACGGGACGCCCCACTTGAGATCGCGCGTGATCGCGCGTGGCCTGAGCCCGGCGAGGAACTTGTCGACCTCACCGAGCACATTGCTCTTCCAGTAGCTGCGCTTGGTATCGAGCCAGGCCTCCAGCTGGGGCTTCAGCTTGGGCAGGTCGATGTACCAATGCTGCGAGGGCTTGCAGCTGGCCGCCGCTCCGCAGGTCTTGCAGTGGGGCTCGCGCAACTCCGAAGCGTCGAGGTTGTAGCCGCAGCTGGGGCACTCATCCCCGCGCGCCTTGTCGAATTCGCACTTCGGGCAGATGCCGACCACGTAACGGTCGGGCAGCCCCCGTTGGCAGGTCTGGCAGTACAGTTGATCTTCGGTCTTCGAGAGGATGAAGCCGTTGTCGTGTAGCCTCGTGAAGAAGCGCCGTGTCCAGGTGTGGTGCAGGGGAAGTGAGGTGCGCGAGAAATTGTCGAAGGCAATATCGAGTTTCTCGAAGGCCTCCTTCATCACGGCGTGCCAACGGTCGGTGTATGCCTGCGGCGACACCTGCTCCCGTTCGGCGTTGATCTGGATCGGCGCACCATGCTCGTCCGTCCCGCAGATGTACAAAACCTCATCGCCCTGCAGGCGACGGAAGCGCACGTAGATGTCCGCCGGCAAATACGCCCCGGCGATATGGCCGAAGTGGACGGGCCCGTTGGCGTAGGGGAGGGCGCTGGTGACGAGGGTTCTGGGCATGGTAGCGTCTCGCTGAAACAAGCCTCCTATCATGGGAAATTCCCCTGGCAGGTCAAGGGGGTGGAGTGCAGCCGGCGACTTGTGCAGGGGCCTGCCCGATCTCTAGAATAGAAGGGAGTCACTGTAAAAGAGTCTCGGCCGTCGGGCCGCCCCGCATGATGCCGGCGCATCAAAGGAAGGACGCATGTCGAACGAAGAGATCAAGGGAACCGCGGGACAGAAGTCGTTCAAGCTGTCGACAGGCCGGGTCTTCAACATCAAGGTCAAGTCGAACAACCTCGACATCACCATCCACTGCGACCCTGATGACCCTGACAATGCCGATGATTCTGCCACTCTCGAGAGCACAGACGGGAGCTACAAGCAAACCGTGCGTTGGGCTGACGGCGAGAGCGTCGACGGTGGCGTGACCCTGACATTCAAGAGGATCGAGGCAGACAAGAGCTACAACCTGCTGATCGATCCCGGCAAGGACGGCGATCCGTTCTATGTCGCCAAGAACGTGCCCTTGAGTCAAGCCAAGCTGCAAGAGATGCAGTCCTGAGTCGCTGCCTGGAGACCCGCCATGCCGAGTGAAGATGTCCCCAAGAAACCCCAGCTCTTCCCCGGGTCCTTTGTCTTTGACGATGGCACTCCGATGAAGGAGGTCTGGGTCTACACCGACATCCCTGGTGACAACAAGTTCAAGCTCGAGAATCGCTGGAAGACCAACGCCCGCGGCGTCGGAGGTCGGCTGCTCGAGAGTAAGAAGTACAACTTCTACTACACCTGGGACAAGAAGCAGAAGAACTGGCTCGAGTCGAACCTCGAAGAGTCGGCCTGCACCACGATCACGACGGGCAAGGCCAAGAGCAAGAAGATCGAGATCAAGCTCAAGAAGCGCCCGCGGCCAGTCGAGACCTTCAAGGTGCTCAAGGTGCGTTTCAGCTCCGACCACAACAAGATGAAGGACAACGACAAAGACTGGCGCAACACCGGCAAGGTGTTCGAGCCCGAGTGGGTCAATGGCAAGCACAGCAAGCCGCTGAGCCACACCTTCGACAAAGAGGTCGAGGTCGAGATCGAGGTCGAGGTCGGTCCTGAGGGGGCCGAGGCGAAGAACGTCAAGCTGGTCGGCAAGGGCTCGACGGCTTTCATGAACTTCGAGGCCACGGGAATCGAGCTGAAGGCCGGCAAGTCGAAGCACAAGCTCAAGTCGAAAGGCAAGATCCCCAAGAAGGTGCAGAAGTTCGCGAACCTGAAAGTGGCCTGGAGCGCTGAGATCCCCGAGCACGGCGCCAAGAAAAGCGCCCCCGACAGCGAGCACCTGCTCTACGCGATCATCGCCGAGCCGCGCGAAGAAGGTCGGCCCGAGGACGGTGCGACCGCCAAACGCATGGAGAAGGGGGTCGAGTGGGTCGCCAGCGCCAACACTCTCGATCCGCACAAGATCGTCAACCATTGTTTTGGCAAGTTCGACCACTACGTCTTGAGCTGGAGCTTTGTCTCGCAGTCGAAGCTCGACTACTTGAAGAAGCATCCCGACATCAAGAAGCAGATCGAGGACGACGGCTTCGCGACCTTCACCGACAGCTCCGTGGGGGGCGCCTGGCCCCTGGCCCAGTGGAATGAGTACGGCGGCGAGTGCCAGGCCATGGTGCGCTGCATCCGCGGTGTGCTGACGCAGGTCGGGTGCCCGGGCGACGCGGCGGTGAAGTACGTCAACGCCTCCGCGGACAAGCCCTACACCGCCCAGATCCGCAGCAACGGCACGCGCTGCAACGGTCCCAAAGAGTCGCAGGGCTACCGCTACGCGCTGGTCGACAGCCGCGTCGACAAGGGCAAGTTCTACGACGACAACAGCGGCGTGGGCTGGAACAATTACGAGGCCTACATGCGCTTCGACCATGACGGCAAGTTCGGCTGGTTCGGCGGAGGAATCGGCAAGCTGCCTTCGACCCAGAATCCGCTCAACGTGTTCTATGGCCTGGCAGAGTTCAAGTCGAAGTACAAGAACGGCAGCTACCAGCGTGAGGTCACCGAGCTCTGGAACTATGGCAACCACAGCTGGGGTACCTGGAGCGGTTGATGCTCGGGTCCGCCCTGGCCATTCCGACCGGCCTGCGGGGCTTCCCCGCGGGCTGTGTTTTCCTGTAGGGTAGGGGCCTGTCTCCTCCCGGGCTGGCTCACCAACCTCAACTTGCGAGAGAGCGTCTCATGTCCGATCCCTTTGCCGAGATCCGTGCCGACATCTCGACGGCCGTTGCGCTCGAATCGTCGCGCATGCAAGCCCTCGAAGAAGCCAGCGAGCTTCCCAACGCCGTCTACTTCAGCTCAGACCTGTGGGAAGGATTGGTCTTCCGCAAGGGCTTCGGCTACTACCGCAGCGACGCGGATGTCAGCCACCATTTCCTGTTGGCCAGCCCTCCTGACGCGCCTTTCGACCTGCTGCGCCACGCCTGGGAGCTGGCTGTGATTCCCCGCAAAGAAAAGAAGCCCGCCGAGGAAGCAGAGCAGGAAGCTGCGGAGGCGGAATCCGAGCAGAGTGGAGACGCGGGCGAGGAAGGTTCCGACGACAAGGCCGCAGATGATTCCGCTGAAGGCGACAGCGAGGGCGGGACTGATCAAGAAGCCCCCGATGAAGAGGCTTCCGAGGAGGGAGCGGGCGAGGAAGGAGCGGGCGCGGAGACAGAGGAAGAGCCCGAGCGCGAGATCGAGGTCAAGCTCGAGGTGAGCGAGTGTACCCTGGCCCTGCACGTACAGATCTTCGAGCCAGATCCGTATTGGGGCGACACACCGGAAGAGCAAGCCAAGAAGCTGGCGCGCACCTTCTTCAAGCTGTCCAAAGAGTGCAAGAAAGAGCTCGAGTTCCAGCCCGTCGACGACGGCTCTGGGCAGCAGGTCTTCAGCAGCAATCCGGCGCTGGACCACGGTGACCATGACCTGTGGGACCAACGCATCGATGCGCTCGCGACGGACAAGGGGCTGACCCTGATCTGCTACAAGCGCCACTTCGAGCACGAGCGCTTCATTCCCGCCCCGAAATGGTTCGACGACGAGTTCCGGGCTGCGCACACGCCCTGATCGGATGCCGGGGGAGCCGCTGGCCCGCTACGGATGCGTAACTCCCTCAGGCGGCTGCGGGATTGCGGAGAAACGCGCGCAGCCCTTCTCGAAGTCATCGAGGGCCTGCAGGGCTTCGCTGGCGTAGACCATCGCCGGTCCTCCGCCCATAAGAAGTGCCACACCAAGGGTTTCGACGATCTGCTCGCGGCTCGCCCCCGCTTTGCGAGCGTCGTGCACATGGAAAGCGATGCATCCCTGGCAGCGGCTTGCCACCGCGATGCCGAGAGCAATCAGCTCTTTGGTCTGGGTCGGTAGCGCGCCCTCAGCCATCGTCGTGCGATGCAGCTTGCCGAAGTCGGCCATCGGTCCTTCAAGCTCCCGCCCCAAACGCCCGACGCGCGGGAGCAGCTCTTTCTTACGGTAGGTCGCATAGTTCTCAAGCACGGCAGCTCTCCTTGGTTGTTGACCGAAGAAACAGTGCACATGCCGTACCTGCCGGACGGCCGCCCGCAGGCATATGGACAAGCCCAACGCCGGCGGCCATACTGGTGGTCTGTCAGGATTGACTTCACCGGTTGAATCGGAAGATGCGATCATGGATTCTTGCAGCGAGGCTACGAAGCTACCGAAGACCACGGAGGTGCCGAAGGCACCTCCCGACAGCTGCGAGAGTGAGCCGGCGCGGCTTGTCCCAAGGTGAATGAAGCAGCTTTCGTCACCTGCGCAAAGCGCGGATCAACAAGAACGTAAGACGTGGCCCGCCATACAAGACTGTTGGCGTTTGTGATCAGGGGACTGCCGATGGTTGGTTTGCATCGGTCAGTTCATTTCTGACGGGCCACTAGCACCTCAGCGCCCCGTGCGCCCCCCAGGACAGGAGACGCCCGTGTACGAAGAACCCGTATCATCCGAGGAATACCAGGGCAGCCAGGACTACATCGCCAGCCCCGAGCTGCTGTCCGCTGTCAACGCTGCCATCGCCTTGAAGCGCCCGCTACTGATCAAAGGCGAGCCCGGTACCGGCAAGACGCTGCTCGCCCGCAGCATCGCGGAGGCCCTGGGCAAAGACTTCCTGTCCTGGAACATCAAGAGCACCACCAAGGCGGTCGACGGCCTCTACCACTACGATGTGGTGCAGCGCCTTAACGATGCGCGCTTCGGCGACAAGGAAGTCACCGACATCAAACAGTACATCGTGCTCGGCCAGATGGGCCGCGCCTTCCGCGCTGCGTCGCAAGTGGTGCTGCTGATCGATGAGATCGACAAGGCTGATGTCGAGTTCCCCAACGACCTGCTGCAAGAGCTCGATGCGATGGAGTTCACCATCCCCGAGACCCGCGAGACCATCACGGCCCTGCAGCGACCGATCGTGATCATCACCTCCAACTCCGAGAAGGACCTGCCCGACGCTTTCCTGCGCCGCTGCCTGTTCCACTACATCGCCTTCCCCGGCAAGGGGTTGATGGAAGAGATCGTGCGCGTGCACTTTCCCAAGCTCGAAGCGGGCTTCATCGACGCGGTGTTGCGGAAGTTCTACTGGCTGCGGGGCTTCGAAGAGCTGCGCAAGCCGCCCTCGACCAGTGAGCTGCTCGATTGGATCTATGTCTTGCTGCACGGGGGGATGGACCCGCAGAAGATCATCCAGGAGATCCCGTTCCTCGGCATACTGCTGAAGAACGAGTCGGATATCAACCTGGTCGGCAACGGACGACGGCGCTGATGTTCACCAACTTCTTCTTCTACCTGCGCGCCAAGGGCATGAAAGTCACGCCGGACGAGTGGCTGGCGTTCATGGAGTGCTCCTCCAAGGGCATGATCCGGAGCCTCGACGACCTGTACAGCCTGGGAAGGACCACCCTGGTCAAGACGGAGAAGGCTTTCGACCGCTACGATCTGTGCTTCTCTGAGTACTTCAAGGGCCAGACCGGGCCGGAGGTGCGTCAGGAGGTGCTGGAGTGGCTGGCGAGTGAAGTGCGTCGGGTCTTCAGCGAAGAAGAGCTCGAGAAACTCAAGGCTCTGCCGCTCGACAAGCTGTTCGAAGAATTCAAGAAGCGCCTCGAAGAGCAGAAAGAGCAGCACCAGGGCGGCAACCGTTGGATCGGGACCGGCGGGACATCGCCGTTCGGGCATTCAGGCGCGAATCCTGCCGGGATGCGTGTCGGTGGAGAGGGGGGAGGCCGCTCGGCGGTACAAATGGCGCTGGCGCGGCGCTTCCGCAACTACCGCCAGGACCGCGAGTTGAAGGCCCGCGATTTCGCCGTGGTGCTCAAGAACCTGCGCGACCTGGGCCGGACGGGACCCGAGGTGTTGGACCTGCCAGAGACCATCGATGCCTCGGCGCGCAACGCGGGAGACATCGACCTGATGTTCCACAAAGAGCGCAACAACCGCATCAAGGTGTTGCTGCTGACCGACACGGGCGGCTCGATGAATACCTTCGTCGAGCTGGTGGAACAGTTCTTCGCTGCCGCGCGCAAAGCCCGCCATTTCAAGGAGTTCAAGCACTACGCCTTCCACAACTGCGTCTACCACCAGGTGTATGAGAACATCTACGCCGGCAAGAGCGTCGACACCACACGCCTGATCCGCAACCACATCTCCGAGTGGAAGTTGATCTTTGTCGGCGATGCGATGATGGGTTTGTCGGAGCTGATCGCGCCTTATGGCTCGATCGAGTACGTGGACCACTGCAAGACGCCGGCCATCGTCTGGTTGCAGCGTCTGCGTCGGCATTTCCCCAGCGCGGTGTGGCTGAATCCTGTCCGCAAGCGTTGGTGGCAGCACCCGACGGTGCGCCGCATCGGCCGCCTCTTTCCGATGTTCGAGCTGACACTCGAGGGTTTGAAGAAGGCGGTCAAGGCGCTCAAGCTCAGCGACAGCGGTACGACCACCGAGGTCGACTTCTCGGCGCTGTTCTGATGGCGCGCAGGCCAGGACTGCTGGTGCTTCTGCGTACCCAGCTGCAGGCGCTGGGGATCTTGCGTCGCGGCCTGGGCACGGCGGGCTTGGTGCGCATACTGCCCCGGCTGGTGTGGGGGCGTGATCCGTTCATCGGCCTCGGTCCGCCGGGGGACGCCAACGAGCGCCAGTCGCGGCGTCAGATGGCGCCCGCTGTGCAGCTCTACCAGGCATTGCGGGCGCGCCTGGGCCAAGAGCGGGCCTTGGCGCTCACCCGTGAGGTCGTGGTGGCAGCCACGCTGCAGTTCCTCGACGCGGTTCTACCGCGCTTCGACCGTGCGGCCTATAAGGCGATGGGGGACCAGCGCGAGGCGTACCTGCAAGAGGTGACCGAGCCCTTCCACAACGCGACCCGTGAGTTCATGGATGTGTCTGAAGAGCGCTTCGAGATGCGCGTGACCGCTTGCCATCTGCACGGCCTGAGTGTGCGCTTGGGGATGCCCGAGTTGGCGGGCGTATTCTGCGCGGGCGATCTCGACTACTTCAGTGATCCGAGCCGGCCGGTAGCCCTGCAAAGAGAAGCCACGCTGGCCGAGGACGGCCAGCCATGCCGGTTCGTGTTTCGTTGGAAGGACGCTGCTCAGGGTTGAGCAGCCCGTTCGGGTCTGTTCAGATCGCCTGCGCGACCTCATTGACCCAGGCCAGCTCGGTCTCGAGGCGCCGCACTGCCAACTCGCTGAGCATGGCTCCGGCCGATTCGCCGGCGGCGTCGAGGGTCTTCTGGCTGATGCGTTCGCGGGCGATCTCATCTCTGAGGAAGGTCCGCCGTTCCTTCAAACCCTCGGCCAGTTCGCTGGAGCCGGTCAGCATGCTGAGCGCGAACCAGGTGGCGAAAGGAGAGCGTTCGCGCTGCTGGGCCCACCAGCGTTCGCGCAGCGTGCGCTGCATCGCGCTCCGCCCCGAGGGGGTCGTCTGCACTCTCAGTCGTTCGGGGCCCCCGGAACGTCCGGAATCGCAGGGCTGCAACCATTTCTTGCGCAGCAGTTTACGGATCGAGTAATAGATCTGGGCGCGCGAGACACAGGCCCACTCCTGGGCGCCGTCTCTTTGCAGCTCTTGATTGAGCTCATAGCCATGCATCGGCCGTTGGCTGACCAACCCGAGGACGACGAGGTCCGCGAGAGTAGGATCGACAGACTTGGAAATCCGTGGCCCGCGGCCCGGCCGCGAGTGCGCAGTCGACTCGCGCTTTCCGCTCTTCACCGCCTCCATAGAGCTCGTCTCCTGTATTTGCGTCACAACGGGGGACACATGTTGCAGAGTAGCATGTTTTCAAGTCCGGCGGCAACAAACTAACAAAAAAGCTGAGGGAGCCAAACAGCACGAATCGAGTACCGCAGTCTTGCAACCTTAGATCTAACGAGTCAGGCAGCAGAGGAGTTCCCAAGAAAAACACATCGGCGCGCACCGTTGCACAGCTATGGCCAGGAGCAGTCTTCCCAGCCTGCGGTTTGGCTGGGGAGTTGACGGCTGCTCACGGACTTTGACAATGAGTGCCTGCAGGGGACAAGCATGGAACGTGCCGCGCTCAAACAACTCTGGGAGAAGACCGTCGGCCCGCAGGCCGATTTCTCCGCACTCGACAGCCTCGCGAGCTTCAAGCCGTTGTTCGCGTTGCATTTCGAGTCAGACCCGCCGCCGCTGACGATGGAGCCCCTCGAGTTGATCGGCCGGGGTGGGATGGGGGTGGTGTACCGGGCCATCCAGCCGGGGCTCGAGCGAGAGGTCGCGCTGAAACGACTACGGGCCGAAAAGGCCCAATCCAGCGAAGCACGCGCCTCTTTTCTGGCGGAAGCTGTGGTGACCGGTCGGCTGGAGCATCCGAACATCGTGCCGGTCTACGCCCTGGCCCGCGGCATCGACGGCGAGGAGCAACTGGCGATGAAGCTGATCGGCGGCCAGAGCTGGAAACAGCTGTTTGACGCCGAACCGGAGCTTCAGCTCGTCCGCCATCTCGAGATCCTTCTGCAGGTCTGCAACGCGTTGGCGTTCGCGCACAGCCGGAACATCGTCCACTGCGACTTGAAGCCATCGAACGTGATGTTGGGGAGCTTCGGCGAGGTTCTGCTGGTCGATTGGGGCCTGGCGGTCGACATCTCTCCCGAGCCTCCGGATGAGACATCCAGGCTTCGCCATCGGTCCAGCATCGACATACCCTGCGGCACCCCGAGCTACATGGCTCCCGAGCTGGCCATGGGGCGTGGCAGCGCTATCGGTCCCTGGACGGATGTCTACCTGCTCGGGGCGACGTTGTACCGCATTCTGAGCGGGTTGCCTCCGCACGCGGGCAGCAGCCTGCTCGAGACCGTTGGCAACGCCTGCGACGGTGTGCATCCCGACCTGCCCGAGACGGCTCCAGAGGGCTTGCGCAAGCTCTGCCTGCGGGCCATGGCGCTTGAGCCCTCAGACCGCCACAGCAACGTGGCTGCGTTCCAGCAAGAGCTGCGTGACTTTCTGCGCCACCGGCAGAGCCTGCTCTTGGCTGAGACTGCCCAAGCACAGCTGGAAGTCTGCCAGCAACGTGCCGCGGGGAAGCTCGACGACAGCGCGCGGACCCAGCTGTACCAGAGTTACAACGAGGCGCTGGCAGGCTTCCACCAGGCCCGTCGTTTGTGGCACGAGAACCCGAAGGCATGCGAGGGGGAGCAGGCCACGCGCCGCAGTTTCGCGCGCAGCGCCCTGCAACACGGCGATCTCGGCCTTGCAGCCGTGCATCTGCAAGAGCTGCAGAGCGAGGATGTCGGGGCGTTGCGGGCGGAGTGGGCGCGCCGTCGTGCCCGCAAGACACGCGACAGACGTATGCGCCGCAGGCTGGCCGGCGCGCTTGGCCTGGCCCTGTTGGCGTTCGTCGTGTTGCTTGTCGGAGGCCTGCTGCAACTCGATGCCAAGAACCAGGAGATCGAACGCCAGGCGCAGTCTGCCGAGCTGCGTGGGCGCATCGCAGAACAAGCCCTGGGGACGCTGGTCGGTGAGGTGCAGGATGAGCTGCTCGATGATCTCGGCGACAGTGAAGCACGCCGGGTCGCACGCAGGGTGCTGGCCCTGAGCCGCAGCTCCTGGCAACAGCTGCGTGACGCGCACTTGTCCGAGCGCAGCAGCGCTCGCGGTGCGGTGTGGGCCAACCTGCAGCTCAGCATCATCGCCGCCGAGGTGGACGGAGACCTGTCCGGAGCCTGGCACCTGGCCAAAGCTGTCACCGCCAGTCTGCGCCGCCTGGTCGTGGCCGACACCAGCGACCTGGGCGTGCGGCGAGAACTGGCGACCGCATTGACCTGGTTGGGCAGCCTGCAGCGGCAGCGCGGGCAGTCTGAGGCGGCCTTCCAGTCGTTTTCCGAGTCCGTGCACATCCTCGAAACGCTCTCTGCATCGACTCCGGGGGTACCCGCCCAGACCGCCGACCTGCTCGGACATCTCGCCCAAAGCCTGGTCGATCTGGGGCGTCGAAGCGAAGCCCGGCAGGTTTTGCTGCAGGCGCTGGAGATCGAGCGCTCGTTGGAAGAAGAGGGCCGACGCGGGTTGCTGGCGATGTTGCAGCAGTACGGGGACCTCGAGCTGCGACTCGAGCGCGTGGAGGAGGCGTTCGAGGCGCACGGCGAAGCGCTGCGGCTCTGGGAACGGCAGCGCGCGGCCTCCCCCCTGAGCCGCCGCGAGCAAAGGGCGTATGCCCTGGCGCTGCTGCGGGTGGGGCAGATCGAAGGCTGGCTGGGCGCGCCGCAAGCGCGCGCTCACCTGGAGCAGGCCCTCGAGATCCAGCGCCTGCTGGTGGCTATCGATGGCTCTCATGCCAGCCTGCGTCGCGACCTGCAGCTCGGGCTGCTGGCACTCGGTGAGCTCTGCGCCGAGCACGGTGAGCCGGGCGATGCTCAGCGGCTCTTCGCTGAGGCGCTGGAGCACGCGCGCGTCCAGGTTCAACAGGACAGCACCGATGCGCGCGCGCGGCGCGATCTGGCCGCAGCGCTCGAGCGGATCGGGAATCTGCATCTCGCCCAGGGCCGGACGGAAGAGGCCGCCCGGGTCTTTGCCGAAGACCGCTCCGAGCGTGAGCGCCTGCTGCAGCTCGATCCTTCGAACCCCCGCGCGCAGCGCGATCTCAGTGTTGCCATCGAGAATTGTGCCGATGCCGAGCTCTACAGCGGCCGTCCGAACGAGGCCGAGCGTGGCTTCGCGGCCGTCGTGGCCACACGGCGTGCGCTGGCCGC
Organism: Planctomycetota bacterium; assembly: GCA_029260765.1. Lineage (GTDB taxonomy): Bacteria > Planctomycetota > J058 > JAJDCP01 > JAJDCP01 > JAJDCP01. The sequence goes on along the minus strand of JAJDCP010000046.1, from coordinate 43,879 downwards.
CATGACCCCAGGCGACCCACAAGCCTTCCGCGACTTGAGCGTCGCGCTCGAGAAGCTCTCCGACGCCCGCCTGGCAGATGGCAGACCTACCGAGGCCTGGCCGCCCCTGGCCGAGAGCCTCGAGCTTGCAGAGCAAGGCGGGGCGGTTGAGCTTCCTCCGTTGTGCCGCAAGGCCGCGTCGCTCCAAAGGCTGCTCGGTCAGGCAGAGGGTGCTGAGCAGTTTGAGGATCGAGAGTTGGCGGCACTCGCCGAGCTGGAGCAGCTGCAGCCTGAAGCCTCCTGGGCTATGGTGCGCTTTCAGGTCCTGCGCGAGCGGGCTGCTCAGGCGGTCACGCGCAAGCAGAGCGCGCGCGCCATGACGTTGCTGCGGGCGGCCCGTGTTTGTGGTGTGGCTTTGCTTGACGAGCACCCAGAGTTGGCGAGGGCGCTTGAGGAAATCGAAGCGGTTCTGACTGAGTTGGAATAAGATGCCCGCACACCGGTACATCCGGTGGCACATCTGCCCAGGGGGTCGCCGTGAAACTCTTCTTCGTGATTCTGCTCACTGCTGTGGTCACTGCCGGCCTGCTGCTGGGGCTCTCGAAGGGGTTCGGGGCCTGGGCTGCGGGGGCGGCGAACGAGCCGCCGACTCCGGTTCGGCTGGCACTGGTCGAACGGGGAAATCTGTCGCAGACCGTCTCGGCTCCGGGCCAGATCGAGCCCCGCAAAAAAGTGCTGATCAGTGCCCGGGTCTCGGCCCGCATCGCGGAGTTGCCTGCCCTCGAAGGCACGCAGGTGCGGGGCGGCAACGGGCAGCCCGGGGACACTATGGCGTCGGTTCTGGTGCGGCTCGACTCCACTGAGCTCGAGGCTGCTTTGGCGCAGACCGAAGCCAGGCAGAAAGCGCAGTCGGTGTCCATCGAGGTCGAGAGGGCGCGGATCGCCAGCCAGACAGCCGACCTCGAAGCGTCGCGCATCCAGGCTCGCCAGTCCGAGCGGGACCTGACCCGCCAGCTCGAGCAGCTGGCCTCCAACCAGGTCTCCCAGTCGGTGGTCGAAGAGGCGGAGAGCCGCGTCGACGAGCAGAAAGCCCGGCTGAGAGCGGCAGAATTCTCCCTCGCGGCCGCTGAGAAGAACCTCGAGGTGCTGCAACACAACCTCGAAGCCGCCGAGGCAGACATCGACCGGGCGCGCGACAACCTCAGCTACACGCTGATCCGTTCGCCTCTCGACGGCATCGTGACACGCGTCAATGCCGAAGTCGGCGAGCTGACTGTGACCGGCACGATGAACAACGCCGGCACTGTGATCCTCGAAGTCGCAGATCTCTCACAAATGCTGCTGATCGCCGAGGTCGACGAAGCAGACATCGGCAGGGTCGAAGCCGGCCAGCGCGCACAGGTGCGGATTCAGGCCTACCCTGAGCGGGTCTTCGCCGGCAGCGTCGAGAGCGTGGCCCTGGCGGCCACCACCGAGCCCAACAAGTGTTTCCGCGTCGAGATCCTGCTCGACACAGCGGAGCAGCGGATCTTGTCGGGCCTGACTGCTGACGTGGACATCGAGGTCGAGCTGCACGAAGATGTGCTGCGGGTCCCGAGCCAGGCCGTCGTGGGCCGCAAGCTCGAAGACCTGCCGGCGGAGATTCGCGGGGCCGGCGGTGCGCTCGACCTCACGCGCTCCGTGGTGCCGGTGGTCTACCGCTATCAGGGGGATACGGCGCGCGTGGCGCCTGTGGAGGTCGGCCCGGCCGACGCCACCCACAGTGTGATCCTCGCCGGCCTGGCCGAAGGCGACAGCGTGATCGTCTGGCCCTACAAGGTCCTCGAGGGCCTGACCCACAACCAGGCCGTCATCGACGAGCAGCGACAGCTGGCCGAGACCACGGGGGCCCAGCCGTGAGTAGTGTGATGATCCGCTTGCGTGGGTTGACCAAGGTATACCGTGTGGGGGTCGAGGTGATCCATGCCCTCGCCGGCGTCGACCTGGACGTCTGTGCGAATGAGTACGTCGCCGTGATGGGATCCTCGGGCTCGGGCAAGAGCACCTTGATGAACATCCTCGGTTGTCTCGACCGGCCCAGCGACGGCAGCTACGAGCTCGATGGCCGCAACACGACGCGCCTGGGGGCCGCTGCGCTCGCGCAGGTGCGCAATGAGCGCATCGGTTTCGTCTTCCAGTCTTTCGAGTTGCTGCCGCGGTTGTCGGCCTTGCAGAACGTCGAGTTGCCGATGATCTATGCAGCCCGCGGTTGGTGGGGCCGGCGCAAGCGCGCGCGAGAGGTGCTGGGGCGTGTCGGGCTGGGGGATCGTGTGCGGCACCGTCCGAACCAGCTCTCGGGCGGGCAGAAGCAGCGCGTGGCCATCGCCCGGGCATTGATCAACCAACCGAGCATATTGCTCGCCGACGAGCCGACGGGAAACCTGGACAGCAAGACCAGCGAAGAGATCCTGGCCTTGTTCGGCGAGCTGCACGCCGAGGGGCAGACCATCATCGTCGTCACCCACGAAGCGGCCGTCGCGGTACGTGCCCGGCGGGTGATCCGCATGCTCGACGGAAAGATCGTGTCTGATCTGCCCGTAAACGCTGATCCCGGCCTGCAGCGTGAGCTGCAAGCGTTGAGGGAGGCGGCATGAGGAGGTTGCTGGGCTTTCCCTTTCGGCTGCTGCGGCTGCTCTTCCTCAGCGTGCTGCTCGCGGTCGGTCAGATCTGGGCGAACAAGCTGCGCTCGGTGCTGACGACCTCGGGCATCGTGATCGGTGTCGCCTCTGTGACCTCGGTGATCGCCGCGTTGAGCGGTCTGCGCGGCAATGTGCTGGCGGAATTCGAGGCTCTCGGCACCAACAAGATGTTCATCTTCCCGGACTTTCCCGAGGACGCGCCGCCGGGCCGCTTCAACTGGGGCACTGTGCGCTTCTGGCCGGACGAATTCGACGGCCTGGGCGAAGCCTGCCCTTCGATTGAGAGTTTCACCCGCATCGGCAGCTACACTCAGACGGTCAAGGCCGAAGGGCGGCGGCTGGACGGGGTGGAAATCGTCGGCATCGAACCTGCCTGGCATGCGATCGAGAAGCGCACGGTGACTCTGGGCCGGCCGTTCTCGATGATCGATGAGCAACAGGCGCGGCCCACCTGCCTGATCGATGACGAGCTGCGCGACACGCTGCGGTTGCGCAAAGATTGTGTCGGCGAGGCGCTGCTGATCGGCAACCGCAGCTTCCGCATCGTGGGGCTGGTCGAGAAGGGCAACGACTCCTCCCGCTTCGGTGGGCAGGGGGAGCAGCTGCAGGTGTTCATTCCCTTCGCGACTGCCTGGAAGCTCCAGAAGCCCTTTTTCCACGTGATCGCGACCAGCGTCTCCCCCGAGCTCTCCGCCGATGCGAGAGCGGAGGTACGTTTTTTCCTGCGCCGCAGCCGCCAGCTCAGCTATGAGGACCCGGACACGTTCAATGTGCAGGTGATCGAGGAGTTCTTGCAGCGCTTCAACGCCATCGCCCTGACCATCACCATGGTGGCGGGCGGCATCGTTGGGATCTCCTTGCTGGTGGGGGGCGTGGGCATCATGAACATCATGCTCGTCTCGGTTTCGGAACGCACCCGTGAGATCGGCCTGCGCAAAGCGGTCGGTGCGCGGCCCGCGGCGATCCTGCTGCAATTCCTGGTCGAGTCGATCATGCTCTGTTTCGTCGGCGGTTTGATCGGTGTGCTCTGTGGCCAGATGCTGACGTGGATGGTGGCCAACATCCCCGGCGCCGAGCTTGAGCGCGCGGCGATTCCGTTTTGGGCCGTGGTGATGGCGTTCGGGTTTGCGGCCAGTGTCGGCGTGGTGTTCGGCATGTTCCCTGCGATCAAGGCCGCGCGGCTCGATCCGATCGTGGCTCTGCGGCATGAGTGACTGCTGGAGGAATCCCTATGGCCCGCATCACAGCCCTGCTCGCCTTTCTCGCCTGGGGAGCCTGGGCACAGGAGCTGCAGATCCTCGAGCCGCATCGCTGTCGGGGCGAGCGGGGCGCTGAGGTCTTCGACGGAGAGCTGCGCATAGGGTCCGACGCACAGTACCAGCTCGAGCGGCGCTTCGAATCCGGCCGCATCGAGGCAGAATCGGGCCTGGTGGCCGTGGTAGAGAAGGGGCTGTTGCTCTCGAGCAGCGACGGTTCCGCGCGTTTCTACGAGCGTGACGACAGTGAGCGACGGGTGCGTTGGCGCTGGCAGCAGGGCGAGTCCTTTGAGCTGTTGGTCCAGCCGGGGCGGCGTGAGCGCGCCTTGCAGATGGGGTTGCGGGTGCTCGGCAGCGAGGGGGCGTTGGCGTGGCTGCTCGAGACCAACGTGGGCTGGTTGGACGAAGAGGCAGGCCTTCTGCGCAGCCGGCAACCCTCGGCACGCGCGCTGGACCGGCTGGTCGCCGAGCACGGCATCCGGACCGTGTTGTCGCTCAACGGTGAGCTGGATGCGCAGGAGTGGTACTTCCCGGGACCGGATGCCTCGGCAGCTGAGCGGGCCCGGGGCCCCCGTCAGCTGAGCCTGAACGAGCGCATCGCCGAGCTGGGGCTCGAGCACGTGCGGATCGGCATGAGCGCCTCGCGGGCGCCCCGGGAAGAAGAGCTGGCCGAAGCCTTCCGCGTGCTGCTCGATCCTGCGCGTGCGCCTGTCCTGGTGCATTGCAAGGGCGGGGCCGACCGGACAGGTGTGGTGTGTGCGCTGTACGCGATGGAATTCCAGGCAGCCAGCCGGGAAGAGGCCGATGCGACCATGCGCAAGCACATGTGGGCCTCGTGGGATGGCACGGAGATCCTGGGAGCGTACCTCGATCTCTACCAGCCGGGCAGCCTGCGCGCCCTGTTGCGGCGGCACGGGCTGGCCGTACCCGAGCGTCGAGCTGGGGAAGGAGCGCCGAAGCGCTGATCAGGGGTCGAGCGCCTCAACAGCCTTTTGCAGCTGATTCTGAACCTGCTCTGCCGTCTCCGGCCCGAAAAAGGTCATCCAGGCCTCGTAGCCACCCTGCTCGTATTCCTCTTCGGTGGCGATGTAGCCCATGTGCCCGTTGCAACAACCCAGCACCCAGGCGTCCTCGTACCCCGCCGCACGGCCCATCGCCTGCAGCCGGTAGCCGAGCTCGACGATCGGCTCTCCGGGAACGCACAGCAGCACCAGCTCCCCCAGCCGCAACGCGGTGAAGCGGAAGCGCGTGTCCAACCAGGGCTCGCCCACCCGCGGTCCCAGCTGGACCAGCAGCCCGGCGGCCAACATTCCCCAAGATCCATCCTCCAGCTCGCCCGCACCGACATCCGGATGCAGCCGGAAAAGCCCAAAATCGTGCTCGTTGTGAGCCACAGCGAAGGCCTCGGCCGAAGTCTCGATGCGAGGCAGCAGCTCAGCGGCTGCCGCGGCCAGCTGGGGGGGGACCTCAACCATCCCCCGCTCGCCGCCCGGAGAGGGCGAAACATCGCCCAGCGCCGCGTTGCTGAAGAGCACCGGGATCCCGAGTTGCGCGCTGACGGCCCGGCGGATCGCTCCGGGCACGTCGCCTGACAGCTCGGAGGTGTCGCCGCCGAGGCAGGTTCCATGGATGGCGAAGTTCATCAACACGGCCATCGGCGCATCGGTCTTCGCATCGTCGACCCGCAGCAGGCGCAGTGTCGGGTCCACGTCGCTGCCGTCGACCAGCTCCGAACGTCCTGAGCGGCGGTTGCGTGTGGTGCCGGGGACCGCGATGCTACCATAGCCCAAGCGTGCCGGACGACGAGCGAGCCAGGCAGCCTCGACGACCCCGGCAAGGCTGCGGACCACACGCCGATGGACCCGGCGGTTGAAGCGATCGACCGCGCCGATCTGCCAGGCCCAGCGTCGGCTGAGGGCGCCGGGGCCACTGTGGGTGTGGCTGGCGGCCATGATCAGTTGGCCGTCGGCCAGAGGCAGTCCCCGTTTTTGTACGGCCTGCAAGACGTCGTCGACCAGCAGTCCTTCGACCCCGATGGCATCGAGGCAGATCACGGCGACGCTCAAAGGCCCCTGCTCAAACACCAGGGCCTGGGCGGCGATCGGGTCGCGCGCACCGGTCGAGGGGTGGTGCAGCACGTGGTAGTTGCGAGGATCGAGGTCGGGCCCCTCGAGGCGCAGGCGGCTGCCATAGCCACCCAGCGGGACCCCCTCGGGCAGGTCGAGCACGGTCTCGGCCACCCCTACGCGCAGCTCCTGGCCGGCGCAAATGAGGCTGAGGGCACAGACCAGCAAGAAGCTGGAACGCATCAGGTTGTCTCCATCAAACATGTAATGCTTAAAGGGTAGCACAGACAGGGATGTGCGGTCGTGCACTTCCAGCGCAGCGGGGAAATCCTGACGTTCGTTCAACACCTGTCAGCGGCTGTCGGCCGAGGTGGTATAGCCATAAGTGTTTGATTTGTATGGAATTGTGACTGTCTTCTGGATTGGCCGCCGGTTTGCTTGCAACGGGTTATCCGTCAGACCCAGAGAGGTGCCCCATGACCGTCGTCGTCCCGCTGAGGAACCGCTACGCTCATGAGCTTTCCCGCATGCGCTGTTACGTGGAGCCTGAGCTTTCCCCGGCAAGCGTCTTCCGCCCAGCGCACCGTGACAACCGTGGCGCGATTCTGCGCATCTGTAGCGACCTGATGCTCCCGGGCAGCGGCCTCCAGGGACTGCACCAGCTTGAGGAGCTGGCCGCGCGCGCCGACGCGGGCGAGCCAGGAATGGTGCTCGCGTGGCATAACTCCAATTTCGACGTCCCCAACCTCTATACGCTCTTGGCGCGCGCGGGGCGTGAACCCCTCTTCGACCGGCTGCACTTTATGGCGGGCCGCAAGCTCCACGAAGAGTCGGATGTCTGCCGGATGTTCTGTGAGGCCTTTCCCCGCATCTTTGTCTCACCGCCTTCGCACTTGGACCGCTGCGCGCACGACGCTGCCTTGAGGCAGGCGCGGGCCATGAATCTAGCGGCTCTTCGCGCCGCGCGCCAGGTGCTGCGGCGGCGGGGTCTGCTCTTCCTGTTCCCCACGGGCACGCGCTTCCGCCCCGAGCGCCCCGAGACCGGCCGTGGCCTGCCCCAGGTCGACGGCTACCTGCGCATGGTGCAGAACTTCGTGCTGTTGAACATCGAAGGCAACACCTTGCCTCCCTGCGCGGGCCGGGCCATGGCCGAAGAGGCCGCGCGGCCGGACACCGTGCGGCACGTATTCGGTCCGGTGCAGCGGGCGGCAGCGTTCCGCGACGCGATCCGTTCCGAGTCGTTGGCTGTCGATGCCCGCCAGGCTGTGGCGGACGCGGTGATCGACGGCATCCGTGCACTGGGCTAGTGCTGCTAGCCTTGCGCTCCTGCACGTAGCGGGTTAAGGTCAGGCGGCATTCCGGCAGGAGGCAACCGTGACCACCATTCTCTCGGTTCGTCATCGCGGCAAGGTAGCCATCGGCGGCGATGGCCAGGTGACGCTCAACAACGCAGCGATCAAGCACGAGGCACGCAAGATCCGCAGCCTGGCCAAAGGGTCCGTGCTGGTCGGCTTTGCGGGCGCAGCTGCCGATGGGCTGGCGCTGCTCGACCGTTTCGAGGTCGAACTGGCCAAATACCCCGCCAACATGCTGAAGGCCGCTGCCGAGCTGGCCAAGCAGTGGCGCACCGACAAGGTGCTGCGCAAGCTCGAGGCGATAATGCTGGCCGTCAGCCACGACCGCTCACTGCTCGTCAGTGGTACCGGCGATCTGATGGAGCCCGACGACGGCATCATGGGAGTGGGGTCGGGCGGCAACCTGGCTGTCGCTGCTGCGCGGGCACTCAAGAAACACAGCGAGCTCAGCGCAGCCGAGATCGTTACAGAGGCCCTCGCGATCGCCGGGGACATCGACGTGTTCACCAATGCCCAGGTCAAAGTTGAAGTCCTGGAGGCCGGCTCGTGAATGACTTGACTCCTCGCCACATCGTCTTCGAGCTCGACAAGTACATCGTCGGCCAGCAGGACGCCAAACGCGCCGTCGCCATCGCGATCCGGAACCGCTGGCGACGTATGCAGCTTGAAGGACCTATGAAGGAAGAGGTCACGCCCAAGAACATCATCATGATCGGACCGACCGGCGTGGGAAAGACCGAGATTGCGCGACGCCTTGCGCAATTGATCCGCGCGCCGTTCATCAAGGTGGAGGCCTCCAAGTACACCGAGGTCGGGTACCACGGTCGAGACGTTGAGAGCATGGTGCGCGACCTGGTCGATGTGGCCGTCAACCTGATCCGGACCGAGAAACGCGAAGGGGTGATCGAGCAGGCTGAGAAGAATGTCGAAGAGCGCATCCTCGATGCGCTGCTGCCCGAGTCAGAGGTCGGCTTCGGCAAAGACCCCGAGCGGCGCGAGTCCACCCGCGACAAGATCCGCAGCAAGCTCCAGGAGGGCAAGCTCGAAGACCGGGAGATCGAGCTGCGCATCGAGGAGAAGTCGGGAATGCCATCGCTGGAGGTTTTCTCCAACGCGGGAGTCGAACAGGTCGGCTTCGATTTCCAGAACCTGTTCGAGAAGTTGTCGCCCAAGAAGGTCAAGGAGCGCAAGGTCAAGATCAAAGACGCGCGCCCCGTGCTGCTGCAGGAGGAGTCTGAGAAGCTGATCGACCGCGACAAGGCGATCCGGGAAGCTCTCGACAGAGTGCAGAATTCGGGCATCGTCTTCCTGGATGAGATCGACAAGATCGCCGGAGGGGCGCGGGGCCAGGGTCCGAACATCTCCCGCGAAGGTGTGCAACGAGACCTGCTGCCGATCATCGAAGGCTCGACGGTCACCACGCGTCACGGTGTCGTCAAGACCGACCATATCCTGTTCATCGCGGCAGGCGCCTTCAATGTCTCCAAGCCTGCAGACTTGATTCCCGAGCTGCAGGGTCGCTTCCCGATCCGTGTCGAGTTGCGCTCGCTCAAGAAAGAAGACTTCCTGCGCATCATCAAGGAGCCGGAGAACGCCCTGACGAAACAATACACGGCGCTCTTGCAGACCGAGAAGGTCATGCTGGAATTCAGCGATGAGGCCTTGGAAGGGCTCGCCGAGCTGTCCTACAAGGTGAACCAGACCACCCAGAATATCGGCGCGCGCCGCCTGCACACCGTCTTCGAAAAACTGCTCGAAGAGCTCCTTTTCGAGGCTCCGGAGCGTGCGGGCGAAACTGTGCTCGTAGACAAAGAGTTCGTCGAGCGCGCCTTGAGCGATATCGCAGAGGACGAGGACCTCTCTCGCTACATCCTTTAAGGCAGCCATCGCGTCCCACTGAGAACCCTTCCTATGTTTTGGATTCCGCCTGTTCTTCTGCTCATCTACAGCGGCTTGTTCGGCGCGATGGTGGGGAGTTTCTGCAATGTCGCGATCTACCGGATCCCCCGGCGCTGCCGCTCGGTTTCCCGGCCGTTGCGGTCATTCTGCCCGGGCTGCATGCAGACCATCGCCTGGTACGACAACCTGCCCGTACTGAGTTGGCTGGCTCTGCGTGCGCGCTGTCGGAATTGCAAGATGCCGATCTCGATCCGCTATCCCCTCGTCGAGGCGCTGGTGGCCGGCCTGTGGGTGCTGATCGCTTGGCGCACCGCCTGGCTCGATCCTCAGCCGCTCCCGCGCATGCTGTGCCTGCAGATCCTGGCGAGCATCCTGGTCGTCGTCTCGTTGATCGACATCGACTGGAAGATCATCCCTGACCGCATAGACCTCCCCGGTATCGTGCTGGCACCGGTGGTGGCCTGCCTTGTGCCGGGCTTCGTCGAGCCGCTGCAGAGCGCGGGTACACTGCTTGGCGTCAGCCACCCTGCCGTGCTGCGGCTGCTCGGATCCCTGGCTGGCGCGGCTACTGGGGCAGGGTCACTCTATCTGGTCGCGGTGATTGGTGCATGGGCCTTCAAGCGCGAAGCGATGGGGATGGGCGACGTCAAGCTGATGGGCATGCTCGGCGGCTTGCTCGGCTGGCAGCCGGTGCTCTTGGCGATTGCCGGCGCCTGCTTCCTCGGCACATTCTTCGGGCTGGCGTTGAAGCTGACCCGCAAGACCTCGCTGATGCCCTTCGGGCCGCATTTGTGCGCGGCCAGTTTCTGGCTGATGCTGTTTGGTGATGAGACCTGGGCTTTCCTGTTGCGAGCCTGGGATGCGCGCCAACAGGACCCGCTCGGCTTCAATCTTGGCGCGCTGGCAGTTTGCCTGGTATTGTTGCTGATACTGTGGATCATGCGTCGTAGGCCGGAATAGGCTGCGTCTGACAAGTCTCTGTTCGCCCGACTTGTGGGGGGCTCGCGACCTCACCTGACGGCCGCTTCGCTGTGTCCTCGTCATCACCGCTACAAGCAGGGCCTTTTCCTCGATCCTCGATCTCGCGTCCCCGCACTGTCCCGGGACTCGGACTTGTCAGACGCAGCCTAGCTTGTCGGCTCGCTGGAGAAAAAGGGATTGGCCCCGCGGGGGCGCGCCCGTTATTCTGAAACGCAATCTACGGAACCCAGGACGGAGTCGGTTTGAAGATCTCGGTGGAAGAGCTGCTGCAACAGCTTGTCGAGCGCGGTGGGTCCGACCTGCACATCACGGCTGGCTCACCTCCGAAGATCCGCATCAACGGCAAGCTGGTCAGTACAGAACACAACATTCTCGATCCTGAGACGTCCAAGAAGCTCGTCTACGGCGTGATGGACAACGACCAGATCGCTCGTTTCGAGAAACTGCTCGAGATGGATATGTCTTTCGGCATCGCCGGCCTGGGGCGTTTCCGCACGAACGTGTTTCAGCAGCGTGGCGCCGTCGGCTGCGTGATCCGTACGATCCCGTTCAAGATCAAGACTCCCAAAGAGCTTGGCCTGCCGATGGACGTGGTCGAGTACATCTGTGCTCTTCCCAAGGGCCTGTGCCTGATCACCGGAGCGACCGGTAGCGGCAAGTCGACGACCCTGGCCGCGATGGTCGACTTCGTCAATCGCAGCCGCAACGAACACATCATCACGATCGAAGACCCGATCGAATTCGTGCACCGCAACAAAGGCTGCCTGATCAATCAGCGCGAAGTCGGCAACGACACGCTGGGGTTCAAGTCGGCATTGAAGTCGGTGCTGCGGCAAGATCCCGACATCGTCTTGATCGGTGAGATGCGAGACCGCGAGACGATCGAGGCCGCGTTGACGCTCTCCGAGACGGGGCACCTCACCTTCGGCTCGCTGCACACGTCCGACTCCGTGCAGACGATGAACCGGATCATCGACGTCTTCCCTGCCCATCAGCAGGCGCAGATCCGAACCCAACTCTCGATGACCCTGGCTGCTGTGTTCTCACAACAGCTCCTGAAGCGGGCCGATGGCAAGGGGCGTATCCTGTGCGCCGAGATCCTGGTAGCAACCGCAGCCATCCGCTCGCTGATCCGTGACGACAAGGTCCACCAGATCTACTCGTTGCTGCAGACCGGTGGTTCGCGCGGTATGCGTACGCTCAACCAGTCCCTCGTGCAGCTGCTTGATGCGGGTCTGGTGACGGGCGATGAGGCGCTGTCGAGGTCCCCCGATCCTGAAGAGATCCGGCGTGCCATCAAGCGCAGCAATGATAAGAAAGACAACTGATCCCCTCTCGCTGAGCGGACGCCATTGGTGCTTTGCGTCTGCGTTTGCCCCCGAAGGCAGCCTCGCTTCACGCCTCGAAGGTTTGATCGCACAGCGTTGCGCTTCGCTGGGCAGCGGAAGCCTGCGCCCCAGCCTGGCGCACCTGCATCCTCCCGAAGGCCTGCCAGGCGTCAGTGAGGCGGCTGCGAGGCTGGCGGCAGCCATCCAGGCGAGGGAGTCGATCGCGGTCTTCGGTGATTACGACAGCGATGGCGTCTGCGGAACCGCGCTTCTGGTCGGCTTCATCGAGACGGCTGGGGGACGTGGTCGGGCCTGCCTGCCGCACCGGATGCGCGATGGCTACGGATTGACCGCAGCCAGCGCGCAGCGGCTGGTCGAGACCGGGGCGACCCTGGTGCTGTTGGTCGACAACGGTACGACCGCCTTCGACGGACTGGCAGTGCTGCAGGAGGCGGGCGTCGATGTGCTGGTCCTTGATCACCATCTGCCGGGGGCGAGCCTGCCGGACGTCCTCGCCCTGATCAACCCCAAGGCGGCTCGGGGAGACTACCCTTTCGACGAGTTGTGTGGCTGCGGGCTCGCATTCAAGCTGGCGTGGGCGACCGCGACGGTGCTCTGCGGACAGCGCCGCCTGCCGCTGCGGTTGCGCGACTATCTGGTCGAGGCCACGGGCCTGGTGGCCCTGGCGAGCGTGGCTGATGTCGTGCCCTTGCGGGATGAGAACCGGGTGTTGGTGCACTTCGGGCTGCGAGCGTTGGCCGCTTCGAAGCTACCTGGTGTGCAGGCACTCCTGCGCCAGGCCCGTGTGCAGTCTCCACTGCTGGCCGAGGACCTCGCTTTCCGCTTGGCGCCTCGCATTAATGCCGCGGGAAGGTTGGGAGATGCTGCGGCCGCCTTCGAGCTTCTGACCACTCGAGACAGCCGCAGAGCCGAGTTGTTGGCCCGCTTTCTGGAAAGTGAGAATACGCGCCGCCAGGAACAAGAGCGCACGATCTTCAAGTGCGCTTTGGCTCAGCTTGAGACGGCCCCTGCGCATTGGGGCATCTGTCTATCCGATCTGAGCTGGCACCCGGGCATCATCGGCATCGTCTGCTCCCGGTTGGTGGAACGCTTCGGTCGCCCAGCTCTGCTGCTGAGTCTGCGCAACGGAAGGGCGCGCGGCTCCCTGCGAAGTCCGCCAGGCATCCACGCGACCAAAGCTCTGGCGGCCTGCAGTGATCTCTTGCTCAGTTTCGGCGGGCATGCACGCGCGGCCGGGCTTGAAGCGCGGCCCGATGCTGTGGCAGAGCTTGCGGCTCGCTTTGACCAGGCCGTGGCTGCTCAGTGTGAGACGCCTGCCCAGGCGCGGCTGACGATCGCGGGTACGCTCTCTTTCAGCGCGCTGCGTCCTGATCTTGTGGCCGGCCTGCAGCGGTTGGAGCCCTATGGGCAAGCGAATCCTCGACCCCTGTTTGCCTCGGGACCCGCGGAAATCGAGGGCATGCCTCGCTGCAGTGGAGCCGATGGCGAGGGCCTGAGCCTCAGTCTGCGTCAAAAACGTCGCGTCGTCAGGGGTTGGGGCCATCGCCTCGGCCACCTGCTGGCACAGCTGTGTCCCGAAGGCGTGCCGCTGCGTAGAGTGGAGGTCGTTTGGCGCCCACGCCCGCGACCACCGCTGGATATGATCGAAGTCGTCGATGTGCGTGCGATTCCTTGAGCTTGGCCAGGACGACATGCTTGTCCGGCCGCATAGCCAGTCTTTCCCGGCTTCTTCAGAGGGGTCGCTTGGCATTGAAATGGCCGGCCAAGCGACAAACATCGGCAGCTAAAGAGTGACGATTCTCGGCAGCGCTGACAAGCAGCGTCGATGGATCTGGGGCTCGGAAGGGTGAAAATCCGAATGTCGTGTCGTTGATGCAATGGCACCCTCTTTGCTATAAGGTTGGGTGACGGCTGAGGGCAGGGAAGTTCCTCAGTCACAATGCCCGTGCAAATTTTCTGGGAGGAAAGCAAGTGCGCAAGGGTTTTACTCTGATTGAGCTCATGATTGTGATCGCTATTATCGCCATTATCGCGGCCATCGCGATTCCCAACCTGCTGCGTGCCCGCGCGTCGGCCAACGAAGCCAGCGCGATCTCGTCGCTGCGCACCCTGGTCTCTTCGCAGGCCATGTTCTATCAAGGCGACATCGAAGGTGACAGCAGCTACGACTACGCGACGGATCTCCTCGAACTGTCGACCGAAGGTCTGATCGACAACACTCTGGGTAGTGGTACCAAGAGCGGCTATATCTTCAATCTCAGCTCACAGACCGCGACCGCCGACTGGAACTGCACCGCCGTTCCGTTGAACGTCGGCTCCACCGGCAACCGTCGCTTCTTCGTCAACGAAGCTGGCGTCATCCGCTTCAACGCCAACGGCGCTGCTGGCGAAACCAACCTCGCGATCGAGTAATTGACAGCTTTTGATGACAAGACGAGCCTTCGGGCTCGTTTTTTTTTTGGGTAAAGGCGGTTTTCGACGTATCCTTGAGTCTCGGCATGCCAGTTGCATACGATGTCTGGCGACTACACACGGAGGTAGGCTGATGGCAGGTAGGCGAGGGTTTTCTCTGGTCGAGTTGATGGTTGCCGTGGGGATCATCGCGATCCTGGCCACTATGGCGATCACATCGCTGCTTGGGGCGCGCAGCACGGCCAACGAGGTCAGCACCATCGCTGTCCTGCGGTCGTTGATCCCCAACCAGGTGGAGTTCTTCCAGTCCGATCTGGACAAGGACGTCACCCTTGACTACGCCACCGATCTGGGGCAACTGTTCGACGCCGAGATGATCGACAACGTCGTGGCCTCCGGCACCAAGAGCGGGTACACCTTCTCGATCTCGACTCCTTTTCCCCGCTCCGACTGGAGTTGCACAGCCCATCCGATCCTCCGAGGCACGACGGGCTTCCGTTCCTTCTTTGTCGATAGCAGGGGGCAGATCCGCTACGCCTTTGACAACAGCATAGGTCCCTTGAGTCCCAGCCTCATCCAGTGACCCCGCGAGCGCATCTGAGCGTTCACTCCCGTGGCTCCCTCGAATTCCAGTCTGTTCAGCCCTTGATGCAGCCTACAGGCCTCAGGCGTGCGACGATTCTCGAGATGCCCGCGGTCTCTACAGATTCGACCACCTCCGCTACATCTTTGTAGGCTTCGGGCATCTCCTCGGCGAGGGTCCTGTTGCTCGAGGCTTTCACACACACTCCGGCCGCCCGCAGCTCTGCCTGGAGGTCGCGGCCATGCGCATCTTTTTTCGCCCGCGTCCGGCTCTTCATGCGGCCGGCACCGTGGCACGTCGAACCGAAGGTCTCTTGCATCGCCCGGTCCGTCCCCACCAGCACGAACGAGTAGCGGCCCATGTCGCCGGGAATCAAAACGGGCTGGCCGATGTCGCGATAGTCTGATGGCAGCTCCTGGTGCCCGGGACCGAAGGCCCGAGTCGCGCCCTTGCGATGGACGCAGAGGCGCCGCATCTTTCCGGCAACTTCGTGGTCTTCCATCTTCGCGATGTTGTGTGCGACCTCGTAGACCACCGCGAGCCCGGCGTCACGACCCAGCCCCTTCTGCAGCGCTGACCGCAGCCAATGCGTGATCACCTGGCGGTTGGCGAAGGCGTAGTTGA
The DNA here is from genome assembly GCA_029260765.1 of Planctomycetota bacterium. Taxonomy (GTDB): domain Bacteria; phylum Planctomycetota; class J058; order JAJDCP01; family JAJDCP01; genus JAJDCP01. Next base: position 28,697 of record JAJDCP010000046.1, on the reverse strand, counting down.
CTCCACAGCGCATGGCTCCCAGGTAGGCCTGGCCCTCTGGACTTTGGATCGGCGCCGCGGCGAGCTGGCGATCGGGCAGGCGGAAGCCATAGGACTTTGAGGCTTTCTGGAGCAACTTGAGGGTGTCGTCGCAAATCTGGTAGCCGCAACCGCGGGAGCCGGTGTGGATGATCGCCGTGACGAGGCCTTCGCTCAAGCCCAGCCGCGCGGCCAGCTCCGGTTGAAAGATCTTGTCGACGTAGCCGATCTCTGCGAAGTGGTTGCCGCTTCCCAGCGTTCCGAGCTGGGGCCTGCCCCGCTGCTTGGCACGCTGGCTGACCCGAGCCGGCTCGGCACCGGCGATGCGTCCCCCCTCTTCGATATGGGCCAGGTCGGCCTTGCGCCCGTAGCCCTTGCGCACAGCCCAACGCGCACCGTCCCGAAACACCTCGTCAAGCTCCCGGTCCGACAGCTTCAGCTTCCCCTTCACTCCAACCCCAGTAGGAATCGCCTGGTACATGTGCGAGACCACCGACGAGATCTTGGGGCGCAACTCGTCGATCGAGAGCTTCGAGCGGAGCAGCCGCACACCACAGTTGATGTCGTAGCCGACGCCTCCGGGACTGACCACACCATCTTCGGCGTCGAACGCCGCCACCCCGCCGATGGGAAAGCCGTAGCCCCAGTGCATGTCGGGCATCGCCAACGAATATCCCACGATGCCCGGCAGGTGGGCGACGTTGATGACTTGCTGGACAGACTTGTCAGCCAGAATGTCGTGCATCAGTGTCGGTGTCGCATAGATCCGGGCGGGAACCCGCATCCCTCCGACGGCAGGAATCTCGTACAGCCCCTTGCGGAGCTCGTGGATCGGATACCCCTGATAGTCCATCGTGAGGCCTCGCTGTTTACATAGCCGTTACGCAGCTTGAGTCGGCTTCAGGGTTAAACTGGTGGGACGTGAGGCTGGTGGCAGAGAGCGCCGCCACGACACCGACTCTGCCGGGCACAGTAGCCCCGGCTGCCATCAGCGACAAGGAGTTTCGTGATGAAAAAGTTGTGTATCCTGGCCGTACTGCTCGGGATTGCGAGTGGGAACGCCTGGGCCGATGAGCGCGAAGCTGAGCCGGGAATCCAGCTGGCCATCTTGCTCGACACCTCCGGAAGCATGAGCGGACTGATCCATCAGGCTCGGGCCGAGCTTTGGAAGGTCGTCAACGAGTTGATCTTCTCGCGCCGGCAGGGCAAGCTGCCCTACCTCCAGATCGCGCTCTACGAATACGGCAACTCGGGGCTCTCCGCCGAGTCGGGGTACATCCGGCAGTGCGTGCCCTTGACCGATGATCTGGACAGGGTCTCTGAGGAATTGTTCAGCCTGACCACCAACGGGGGAGACGAGCACTGCCCGCAGGTGATCCAGGTCGCGACCGAAGACCTTGCCTGGAGCGCCCGCGAAGGGACCCTCAAGTTGATCTACATCGCCGGCAACGAGACCTTCCATCAGGGCCCGGTGCCGGCCTCGGATGCGCTGGCGGCGGCGAAGGCCAGGGGAATCGTCGTCAATACCGTGCACTGCGCGGGTGGCGAAGACACGGGTTGGCGTGAGGCGGCGAGCCTTGCCGATGGAGAGTTCATCAGCATCGATCAGAACGAACAGGTGTTGCATATCGATGCCCCCCAGGACGAAGAGATCGCGAAGCTCGGCGTAGAGCTCAATCGCACCTATCTGGCATACGGCAGCCAGGGTCAGCAAAGTCAACTGCGCCAGCAGGCGCAGGACGACAATGGCGAGCAAGCTGCGCCCGGCAGCTCTGTCCAACGGGCGGTCTGCAAAGCCAATGGTCTCTACAACAACGAGGCCTGGGATCTGTGCGATGGGCTGGTCGCGGGCATCGTCGATCTGAAGGACATTGCAGAAGAAGACCTGCCCGAGGAGATGCAGGCCATGAGTCCCGAAGAACGCCAAGCCTATGTCGATCTGAAACTGGCCGAACGCGCCGAGATCCAAGCACGGATCAACGGCCTCAACGCAGAGCGGGTCGCGTACGTCACAGAGAAACGCGCCGAGCTGTCCCCGGAGAATACTCTGGGCGAGGCCTTGATTCAGACCGTGCGTGGCCAGGCCGAAGCACGCGGGTACAGCTTCGAGTAGGCCGCGCGCCAGCAGTCTGGCCATTCCACTCGCTTGACGGACCGCATCGGCCCGGGCAATAATCGCCAGCCATGGCCAGCAAATACACACGCAAGTTGGTGGTCTACAGCCTGGCCGTGGCGGCCGCGGCAGCCTCGTTGGCATGTTTCCAGCTGATGAACGAGGACATTGGCTGGCAAGTACGCACGGGCGACCGCATGTATGCGAGCGGCGAGCTGGTGTTTCCCGATGCGTTCACCTACACCGCACGTGACGAGATCTATCTGCCGACACACTGGCTGTTCTATCTGGCTGTCTCGCCGCTCCGTCGCGTGGGCGGGGTTGCCGCGCTGGTGCTCTTCAAGATGGCGCTTGCGGCCACTCTGGGTGCACTGATTTTTCTGGGCTTACATCGGAACCGTGCGCCGCCCACGGTAGCGTTTGTGTTGACGCTGATTGTATTGTTGCTGGTCCGTGAGCGGCTGTTGGCCCGCCCACATCTGGTGTCCTTCGTGCTGTTTGCTGGGCAGTTATGGTTGCTGGCTGGCACGGAGTTGCGCGTGAGGAGACGGCACTTTGTTCTGCCTCTGCTCTTTGCGCTGGCGATCAATGTCCACGTGGGCGCGGTCTTCGCCCTGCCTCCGCTAGGATTTTGGTGCCTGGCGGTGCTGATGCGCCATCCGCGCCGTTGGAGGCCGCCCGTGATGCTGGTGGGGCTGTGCCTGTCGGCGCTCTTCGTAAGCCCTCTAAGTCCTGATCATCTGGTCTACCTGTTCAAGCACGTCGACCTCCATGGCGAGCTCCAAATCTTCGAGCTTGCTCACGCCTGGCCACCAGCCAGTAGGCCTGGCTTCTGGGTCTTCGCACTGGGAGCGTTGGGAGTGGCCTTGGCCGACCGGTTGCGCGCCGACCGTTGGCAACTTGCGGCCGCGCTGACAGCGTTGGCTTGCGCCATCTGGGCCGTGCGGCTGATCCCCTATGCTCTGATGGTGACTGCGTTCTGCATGGCTGGTCCCTTGCGGCGGTTGGGAGCACCTGGCCTGCCTCGTTTGCTGGGGCCCCTCGCGCCCCTCTTGCTGCTCGCGACTGCGGCCTGGCCTCTGTGGTACACCGCCGGAGACAACTTTCGGCCCGGCTTTGGTTGGAACGAGCGTTCATTTCCGGTGGGGGCGGCGGACTTCCTGGATCGCATCGGTTTCGAAGGGCGCATCGCCAATGAGAACGCCTTCGGAGGTTACCTGATCGTGCGCGGCTGGCCTCGTTGGCAGGTTGAGAGCGACGGGCGCATGCAGATCATGGCTGACGTGCTGTCCCGTGGCCTACAAGAGCGAATCGAGAGGTGGGCCCCCGACGCCATCCTGTTGGCGACCAGCCCAGGGCTTGGCAGGGATGAAGCGATGTTGCGCGGGCTCCGGCGTGACTGGGAGCTGGTCTATGTCGACCAGGCAGCCTGGTTGCTGCTGCGCAAGGACGGGCCCTACCAACAGATCGTCGCGCAATTCGGGGCACCACATGTCTCGCAGCCGCTGCTGCGCGACGGGGCCATCGTCTTTGAGACCCTGGTTCTGAACGGTCAGAGCCCTGCATCCGCAACGCGCGCGTTCGAGCGCGAGATCGAGAAGTTGCTGGGGCCTCCATGATCCCTCAGGGCAGCACGCCCGCCTCTTGGAGACGAGGCAGCTTGCCGCAGGGTCCTCGGAAGCGGCAGCCGGCGCAGACTCCCAGCTCGTCTGTTTCTGGAAAGGCCTCGATCTCAGCGACATTGACCAGAGGGTCGCGCAAGGGCTCCCGCATGCGTCCGATGCTGTCGTGCACTTGCTGCCGTGCCTTGGCGATCGCGGCCCGGTCGATGGTGTGCCAGCGGATGCTCCCGTCGCGCAGGAAAACCTCACCCGCGAGGATGCGCTCCGGTTCGACCTCATAGTCTCCAGAGATGAAGTCTGCGTAGACCGCCAGCTGGAGCTCAGCGCTGCGCGCTGTCTGGGGGTCAGAGGTCTTCCAGTCGAGGATGACGATCTTGCCGTCCCGGCCGCGCACGACCAGATCGGGGATCGCGTAGGCGTAGACACCGGCACCCGGCGCGTCAGCCTCGCCGACCAGGAAAGTCTCCATGCGCTCGCAGTCGAGGATGGCATCCGGTGGCAGGCGCAGCAGCCTCTGGTAGATCTTGCCTTCGATGAGGTTGCGGATGCAGGTCTCGACCAGTGCTGCGCTGGCCTTCCAGTCGCGTGGATCCACCGGCATCGCGTAGTGATGCTCCTGCAGCCCGCAGTGCCGCTTGGGGTTCTCCAAGTAGCGTCCGTCTCTGCTGTCGACAAAGTCGGCCCGTAGCTTGGAGAGTGCGATGCGCTGTGCATCTTCGAGCGCCATCGGGTGGCCCGCCAACAGGTTGCGGATCACCATTTCGGCTAGACTGTGCACGACCTTGCCTGCCCAGGTCGCGCGGTTGGAGAGGTTCTTGAGCACGTACAGCTCGCGCGTGGGGGGAGGCGCGTCCTCAAGCCAGCCTTCCCAGGCACCGTAGTACTGGTAGAAGTACGCACGGCGGCACTCCTCGAAGAGCCCGTGCCGGGACTTTGACCAGACGAGACGGTTCTCGAGCCTCTTGCGCCGGGGCTTCAGGGATCTCTCCTGGGCTGGGGAACCGGCGCCTTCGGGAAGGGATTCGTCAACACGGCCCGCCGGCACGGCGGACACAGGTCGTAACGGCGCTCGCAATAGATCTCCTCCTCGAGCTCGCGGGCTGTCTTGTTTTCAGCAGCCCTCAGCGCCGCTTGCCAGATTGCTGGGTCGGACGCTTGTGCCAGGTCTGCGCGGGTGACTTCCATCACGTCGTAAGCCGCAGTGATTCGGAGCTCGGCGGTGTAGCGCACATCCTCATCGATCAACAGGCCTTTGCCGCAGCGATCACAGCTGATGCCATGCACGGGCGCCTCTCAGGGCTCGGCGGTGCGCTGCTGGCCGGCCAGCGCCTCGCTGTTCCAGGGGTTCATTTTGACCACGTAAGTATAGTCCGCAAGAGCCTTCGCTGTATAGCCCAGAGATTCGTTGGTCCGGGCACGGGCCAGGAAGGTCTCGATCTGCTCGTCCCCTCTCTCCACCGCCAGGTCGAGCAGGAACTCGGCACGCACCAGGTTCTCCGCTCCGCCGCGCTGCAGAAAGACCTTGCCGACGGCCGCATAGGCAGCGTGGGCCATCGGATTCTGCTCGAAGGCTTCGGTGCCCAGCCGCGCTGCATCGTCGAGTTGATTGCGTACCCGCAGCAGCTCAGCCTGCGCCACACGCCCGGAAACATGTTCCGGACACAGCTGCAACAGCCAGCCCAGCAGAGTCAGCCTTTCCAGGTCCCGCGCATGCCGTGCGCGCAAGAACAGGTCGCCCCCCGGGCCGGCCCCGTCTCGCTCTGACTGCAGCGCAGCCTTGTAGTCGGCGACGCCAGCTTCTACTTGGCCAAAGCTCTCGCGCAGCCGGCCGCGCAGCACCAGCGCCGGTGGATCGAAGGGGTCGAGTGCCAGGGCCTGCTCAGCCTGCTCTGACGCCGTCTGCACGTCTCCCTGGCTGTAGGCAAGCAGCGCCAACTCCCGGTAGGGCACCGCGGTCTGCAGCCCCAGCTGGACAGCTTGCTCCAACGGACGGCGGGCATCGCCGGGCATCAGGCCGAAGAGGCGCAGGGCGCGGCCCAATTCAGCCAGGTACCAGGCGCGACGGGGAGTCTCGAGCCGCGCGGCAGACTCGAGTGCTGAGACCAACAGCCCTTCCTGGCCCAACGCCCCCTCGAGCCGCGCGACGGAACCATAGGCCTGGGCCCGCATTTCCAGGGCGACGCTGTCTGCGTACGCGACCGAGAAGAAGTCACTGCGGGCGGCGTCGAGCTCTGCGCCGAACCAATGCAGCTCGCCGCGCAGCAAACGCGCCTGGGCACAGTCCGGCCAGCGAGCCAGCGACTGCTGCACAAGGCTCATCGCGTCGGCATCGCGTCCGAGTGTCATCAACGCCCGTGCCATCCCCAGCCCTGGACGCGGATCATCGGGCAACCAGCGTTGCGCCCTGCGGAAGGCGCCTCGCGCCTGCCCGAGGTCGCTGCCGTGCAACCAGCCCTGCAGCAGGGCAAACTCCCCCTCGAGCACGGCCAGTGTGTCTGCCTCGCGTCCCTGTTGCTCCAGTCGCAGCATCACGGCTGCATGCCGTGCTTGCAGGTCAGCCAGCTGCTTGAAGGCCTCACCTGAGCGTCCTAGTGCGAGCTCGCCACGCACAGCCTGCAACTGCAGCCGCACCTCACTGGGGTACGCCTGGAAGGCAGCCAACTGCGCAGCCTCTCGGCGTTCTGCACGGCGCGCAGCCGCATACTGCAACGAGCCGCCAAAGATACTCGCGGCAGCAAGCAGAAGCAGGACCTGCAGCCAACTGCTCAGGCCGCGGCTCTTGGCGCCCGCTTTCACAGGCTTGCCAGCGGACCAACGTTCGAGGTCGCGGGCGAGGGCCAGCGCCGTCGGATAGCGGCCTTCGGGCCGCTTGTTGAGGCAGCGTGCGATCACCGCGCGCAAGCCAGGATCGGCGGGCAGGTCCCGGTAGCGTGGCTCATCTTTGAGGATGCGGAAATAGACCTCGACCAGCCGCTTGCCGCGAAACGGCAGGCGGCCCGCAGCGGCACGGTAGAGGATCACCCCGAGCGCCCAAAGGTCGACGGCGGGGCCCAGGTCTTTGGCGCGCACCTGTTCTGGGGCCATGAAGGCAGGCGTCCCCCCGGTCTCGTCGCATTGCCCGCCGCTGAAGTCGAGCGACAAGCCGAAGTCAACCAGGCGCGGGCGCCCCTGCAGATCGATGAGGATATTGGCGGGCTTGAGGTCACGATGCACGATGCCCGAGCGATGGGCTTCGTGGACGGCCCGGGCCACCTGGGCGAGCATCTGGACAATCCGTGGCAGTCCACCGTCTTCATCTCCGCGTAGCAAGGCGCTGAGGCTGGGCCCCTCGATGCACTCCATCGCCAGGTACTCCCAGCCGCCCACGCGTCCGTGTTCGCGGATCGGCACCAACAGCGGGTGTTTGAGGCGGCGTACCGCGTCGACCTCGCGGTCGAGCCGCTCCGTATCGGCCTCGCGCCGCAGGATCTTCAGCGCTACTTCCCCGCCTGTGCGGGTGTCGCGGGCCCGGTAGACGACGCCGTAGGCGCCGTGACCCAGGCGGGCTCCCAACTCGAACGGCCCGAAGCTCTCGCCTTCGCCGGGAAAAGGGTCGCTGTCCTCGTCGCCGTCTTCACCGACTCCCCCGGGAAGAGCCAGACGTTCGCCGCAGCGGCAGACACGCTGTCGACGCCGCGAGAGAATCACATTGGCCTCGCCGCAGTTCTCACACAGCAGAGTCTGGCGTTCGAGCGCTTCGTGGATGTCCGCCAGGCGTCCTGGATCGACGTTGCCGCCGTCGCTGAGGGCCTGCAACAGGCCGGGCACGTGCAGGCCCAACCTGAGGCAGCGGGCCTGGTCCTCGAATCCGCGCGTCGCTTCGTCGCGCGTGAGCAGCTGCTCTCGGACGAGAAACTCCCCCAGGGCCATGTCATCGAACACCAAGATCTGCTCCAGCAGGCAGGGGAGGGGGGACTGCTCAGTCGTCCAGGCTCTGTCGCAGCTTGAGCATCGTCAGGCGCGTCCGTGCGAGCTCGGCCTCGAGCTCGACTTCCCGCAAGCGCAGGCGCGCCAATTGCTCGCGGATCTCGAGCTGGCTGAGTTGCCTCTCAAGCTCGCGCACGCTGGGCGAGTTGGGGGCCTCGAGCCGCGTGCGCAGATCTTTCAGCTCGGCGACCTGTTGGTTGAATTCCTGCGCGGAGATCAGGCCGTTCTCAAAGGTGGCCGCCAGGATCTGCAACAGCCGATCGATGTCTTCCAGCGAAGGAACGATCGTCAGCCGCTCGGAGAGGTACTCGAATTCTGTGATCAAGCCGTTCGAGCGGAGCATCTCGAGCCGCTTCAACTGTTGGCGTTGCGCATCATCGAGTTCCCGCGGTTGGGCAGGGACCGGCTCGGGCTCCACGCCTTCGCGGATCTGACGCAACAGCTCTTCGTCGAGCTCATGTCCACCAGGGCGGAGATCTCCATGGGCGAAACGCGGGGCACGATCAGGGCCCTCGAGGATCTCGGCCGCCTGGCGCCAGACCCGCAGATCCTGGCCGGTGGGGTCGTAGTCGAAGCCCACGACCATCTCGAGCACCTCTTTGCCCGCCCAGAGCATCTCGACGCGCTCGTAGTACCAACGCATCTGCATCAGGTCGATGTCATTCAGCTCGCGGCCCAGGGTTTCGATCTGACGTGCTCGGGACTCGAACAACTGGGCGCGTTCCTCCACGCTCTCTATCAGTGCACGGGCCTCGCTGGTGGTCAGCTCAAGCTGCGCATGGGCAGTCAGGGTGAGACAGAGGCCAAGGAGTAGACTTCGTAGGACCATGACGGCTCCAGGCTCAGGGCTGTTGGGACTGCAGTATACGGATGCGCATCTGCACCTTGATGATCTTGAGCTCCAGGGAATACAGCTCGGCGGCCAGCTCGGTCTGTTTCTGTTTGAGCGCAGCCAGATGGCCTCGCAAGTCTTCGAGCTGCGAGGCTTTGAGTCGTTCTGTGGAAGGCGTGTCGGAGAGCGCATCCATTTCGTCGTGGAACTCGCCCTCAGTGATCAGCCCATCACGGTACAGGGACTCGATATAGGTGACAAGCTCCGCCCAGTGGCGCGCGTCGGAAGAGACCAGGAAGCGCTCGCGGAGGTATTCGAAGCGGGTGATGAAGCCGCCGCCGAAGAGGGCCTCAATGCGTTCGGCCAGCACCGTTGGATCGGTGCCGGGATTCCCGAAAATCTCTGGTTGGGTCAAGCGCTTGCGTTCGAGCGGGTCGACCTTTTGCTCGTGGACGGGCTGGGGGTTGGGAAAAAGGTCCTCGAAGCTCGGGGCCTCGAGCGGTGCTTTGAGTGTCCGCCCTGCGGCTTGGAGTGTGTCCAGGTCGGCCTCATTCAGCCTGTACCCGGCACTGATGACCAGATCGAGCCGCTCGACCGCCCGCATCAGGGCGCTGGAGTGCCCTTCATACCACTCGATGCGCGCAGCATCCCGTTCGTTGAGCGGCCGCTGTTCGCCCTCGATGGCCTGCGACCGGCTGCGATAGACTTCGTAACGTTGCATGAACTTCTGGCGCAACTGGCGGGCCTGGTCGGCGCTCAGCTCGTACTGTGCCTGCGCGATTCCACAGGTTCCCAAGAGGGCCAGCAGTAGCAGGGGCGTACGCATCATCAATCCTCCCGCCGGTTCTCGAGCTCAATGATCAGCCGCTCAGTCTCAATGACTTCGAGGCGCGTGCGTGCCAGTTGGGCTTCCAGCTCAAAGTGCGAGGCTTCGAGGCGCGAGAGCTCCTTCTGCAGCTCGAGCATTCTCACCTGGGCCTCGAGCTTCTCGCGCTCGCTCTGCGTGCTCTCGGGCAATTGCACGGGGGTGTGCAGCTCGGTAACCAGCGCGGTGACATCGCGCAAGATTGCGCCTTCGCTGTCGGGTTCGAGCAACCTGGGGTGCGGGATCAAGTTGACGAAAGACGGGGCCTCGGACTCTCCGTCATAGACCTCGAAGGCGCGCGCCACGAAGTCGAAGTAGTCATCGGACAACTCGCGGCCCGCGGCGATAAGGTGCAGAACTTCGATGCCGTCGGTCAGCAGCTTCGCCCGCCGCTCGTACCAGACTTTCTTTGCAACATCCCGTTCATCGAGCGGGCGTCCCAACGCCTGAAAGCTCTCGGCGGTGCGAACAAACTGCTCGCGACGATCACTGAAAATCGTGCGCAGCTTGGTCGCCCCGGATGTATCTAGCCAATTGAGGTCTTGTGCCAGACTGGCGGACGCGCACGCAAGCAGCGCAGGCAGGATCCACAAACGCATTGTAGTTCTCCTCGAACGGGTGCGGAGACATCCCACAGCGTGACCGTGGGCTCCATGGCCAGCCTCAGAATACCAGATTGCCCATTTCGAGGTGCAGGCCTCGCCCCAGCGTCGGGGGAGCCAGCCTTCGAGGCCGCATCTGACGCTGGTTGCCGGGCACATTTTCTGGCGGGCCAGCCAGGGTCCGCCCTGCCCTACGCCTTCAATGCAAGACCTGTGTCGCCTCAGGAGTACTCGAGCATCGACTGCACGGTGTCCCTCAGGTTGTAGCGAGGCTCGAATCCGAGCACCTCACGAGCGCGGCTGCCATCGACCGTGCAGACATGATGGAGGAAATCGATCTCTGGAGCCGGAAAGCTGGCCAGGCGGAAACGCCAGAGCAGCCCCAGCAGGCGTTTTGCGATCGGAGCAGGCATCGGAAGCACGCGCCGTTCGAGCAGGCGTAGTATGGTCGACAGGGGAATCGCCCCGGGTCCCACGACGTTGAACACGCCCCGAACTTTGGGCTTGAGCGCGCTGACCATCGCCTCGGCGAGGTCCTCGATGTGGATCACCTGCACCATCGGATCGAAGCCGATCAGCTTCCATGGATATTTCAGACGCAGGTAATTCGATGGTGCGTTGCGAACACTTCCCAGGATGTGCACAGGCCGGAGGACCACCGTCTCGATCTCGGGGTACTTCCAGAAGAAGCTGTTGCACAGCATGTCGACGGCAATCAGGTCGCGGATTTCAGGGAACTGTGCGCCCGCCATCAGCGGGGCATCTTCAGTGAGGAGATGGGAATTGCGCGGCTGGGGCCCGTAGACGTCGGCGCTGGAAAGCACGATCAACTTGGGAACGCGGTAACGGACGCAGTACTCCAGCGTCGCCTGGGTGCCGGTCAGGTTGAAGTCATGAGTCAGCTCAGACTTTGCCCGCGGGTTGTGGAAGATGTTGAGGTGTACGACCGCACGCAACGAGTGTTCTCGGAACACATCTTCGTAGCGCCGGCTGCGGACGTCGCATTGGTAATGGGTGATTCCGCGGGGCTTGCCCGGAAAGGGGCGCCGGTCCACACCGACCACGTTCAGGTCTTTGTAGAGGCGTTTGGCGACCACCCGACCCAGCTTTCCGCTGACGCCGGTGATCAAGATCGTGTCTGTTGCTGGGGGCGCGTCCAGCTTACCAGAAGACATGCTGCCGCTCCTCGAGTCCCACGCGCACGCGGTCGGCTACGGCTTCGCGGACGTTCTCGACGATGTCGTGCATCGACTTCCTGTTGCCCTGGGAGTCGCCGCGAAGTCTGATCGGATCACCGAAGCGGATGCGGTAGCGCACCGGCAGGGGCAGAAGCCCCAGCGGCCCGAACAGGGGGAAGGTCGGGGTGATCGGGAAGCTCGGAAGCCCCAAGAGCTTCGCCAGCCAGGAGACGTTATAGAAAGACGGGGCCTGCTCTTCGGCGCCCACCACTCCGACCGGCACGATCGGAGTCTGAGACTCGAGGGCCAGGCGCAGGAAGCCGTGACCGAACTCTTGCAATTGGTAGCGTTTGCGCCACGACTTGGAGATCCCTCGGGAGCCCTCGGGGAAGACAAGCACGAGCTGGTCATTCTCCAACAGCTTGCGGCAATTGTCCGGAGTTCCGACCACCTGCCCGGAGCGTGCCAGGATGACGGAGAGGAACGGAACCTGGGGAATCACCCGCTCGACCATGCTGCGGACGAGCCGCGGTGGACGTCCCTCGTTGAGCACGGCGGCGCCGACCATGAAGCCGTCATAGGGGACCTGGCCCGAGTGGTTGGCGACAAGCAGGCAACGCCCTGCGGGGATCTTCTCCATGCCTCGAGCGTCGACGCGGAAGTAGCGTTTGTAGAGGAAACTCACGAAAGGCGCAGCACGTCGCAGGAACTCGGGATGCATGCCGAAGCAGTCGAAGCCGAACTCGTTGAGCTCCGGCCACTGTAACGCCGAGATACGGCTGTCGGTATCGACGCCGCTCAGCCGATTCATGCGGTGCAACAAGCTCTTGAGGGCCGGCGAGAGGGGTGCCAGGCCATCGTTTGTCTCTGCGGTCGGGGCGCTGGTCAGCATCGCATCCATTCCCTATGCATTCAGTCTGCATTCTGGCAAGCCCGGCCAAAACATCAAGCCATCGAAGCTGCTCCGTCTCGTCAATCCCTTGCTGCAGCACGGCTTTCCTGCTTGCCCCAGAAGTGCTCCAGGGCGTCAAGCGTCGGCCTGGGTCGTTCGACGGGTGGGAAATGCCCGCACTCCTCCAGGACGCAGCTGCGGGCGTCCGCCACCCGCGCGGCCAGGGCTGGCAGTGCGGCTACGGGACAGACGCGGTCCTGCTTGCCCCAGATGAAGAGCACGGGACCCCCCAGTCTGGCCAGAACCGGGGCAATATCCTGCGCCAGCGCTGTACGCAGGCAGCGTGCCAGGCAACGGGCGTAGTCCGGCCAATCGGGGCCGCGCGAGAGCTCAACGCCCTTGGCGACGATCTCTTCGGCGCGCGCCGGCCAGCGGTAGAAGTTCTGCCGCATGGCGCGCCGGAATTGCCAGGGGCGCATGTTCCTGATCGTGCGTTGCGACAGGAACAGCGGCATCAAAAAGCGCCGCCACCACGCGATGTTGCCAGGGATTGCGATCAGACTGAGGCTGCGTGCGCAGCTTGGATCTGCGGCCAGGAGTCTAGCTGCAAGCTGCCCGCCCATCGAGTTCCCGACCAGGTGCGGCCGGTCGACTCCCAGCGCGTCGACGAACTGGCGCAGCCAATCGACGTAGTAGTCCTGGTTGTATGACACGTCCGGTTTATCTGCCTTGCCCCAGCCGGGCAGGTCGACAGCGATGAAGCGCCGTCGCGAGCGCAGACCGAACAGCTCACGGTAGTGCAGCAGCCCGCGACCCGCGGGGCAGAGCAGCAGAACGGGGACCCCGTCGCCCTCTTCGACCCAGCAGGTGCGGACGCCGCCTACGCTGATCCAGTTCTCTTCGAAGGGGTAGGGGATGTCGCGGAAGCCGGTCACTGTGGGCTCCTCCGCGCCGCAGCGCGTCATCGCGAGCGAGGACCGCATCCCAACCTATCACAGCGCGTTACGCGACGAAACCGCAAACTCGCCCCATGTGTTTATTCCCACGCCGCCGCGCATGTGGTACCATGGCCGCCAGGCTTTGTAATCACCGACGTTCTGGCTCGTAAGTCAAAGAGAGATCGCTGTTTAGGCTCTCCACTCCGGCGCCCGTGCGTCGCTGTGCGAACGGCCCAGCCAGAGTCGTAGATTTAGGGAACAGACAATGATCCAGCCAGCTTCCAACATGAGCAAGAAGCACGAGATGCTCGCTGACGTAACAGTGCGCTTCGCCGGGGACTCCGGCGATGGTATGCAGCTGACCGGTGGGCAATTCAGCAATACGACCGCCATCATGGGCAACGACCTGAGCACGCTGCCGGACTTTCCGGCCGAGATCCGTGCGCCTGTCGGAACGCTCGAAGGAGTCTCGGGCTTCCAGATCCGCTTCGCTTCCAATCCGGTCTTCAGCCCGGGCGATGCCTGTGATGTGCTGGTGGCCATGAATCCCGCCGCCCTCAAGTCGAATCTTGCCCACGTCAAAGAGGGCGGGATGCTGATCTTGAACGGCGATGCGTTCAAGAAGGCGAATCTTCGCAAGGCGAAGTGGGAAGTAGACCCGCTCGAGAGTGATGTGCTTGGCGCCTACCAGGTCTTCAACATCCCTATTGAGAAGCTGACGCAAGATGCGCTGGCTGACTCGGGGTTGGGTCGTAAGCAGGTAGTTCGTTGCAAGAACTTCTTTGCGCTGGGCATCGTCTTCTGGCTGTTCTCACGCGACATGAAGCCGACGACAGATTGGCTGAGAACCAAGTTCAAGAAGATCCCTGATGTAGCTGAAGCAAACATCAAGGCCTTGAAGACCGGCTACAACTATGCCCTGACTTGTGACTTGATGGGCGTCAATTACGAAATCAAGCCAGCCAAGAACGCGCCGGGTCTCTACCGGAACTTGATGGGCAACACGTTGACGGCCTACGGGCTGGTAGCGGGCTCTGAGCTCTCCGGCGTACCCTTGTTCCTCGGCAGCTACCCGATCACGCCCGCGTCGCAGATCCTGCAAGAGCTGGCGGCGCTGCGTGAATACGGCGTGCGCACGGCCCAGATGGAAGACGAGATCGCGGCGATCTGTTCCGCCGTCGGTGCGTCCTACGGTGGAGCGCTTGGCGTGACGTCGACCTCGGGCCCTGGCCTGGCGCTGAAGGGTGAGGCCCTGGGCCTTGCGGTGATCCTTGAGCTGCCGTTGGTTGTGATCAACGTGCAGCGCGGTGGGCCTTCGACCGGTCTGCCCACCAAGACCGAGCAGTCCGACCTGTTGCAGACCGTGTTTGGCCGCAATGGCGAGTGCCCGCTCGCGGTGCTGGCCGCTTCGACGCCTTCGGATTGTTTCCACGCCGCGATCGAGGCCTGCCGCATCGCCCTCGAGCACATGACGCCGGTTGTGTTGTTGACGGACGGCTACCTCGGCAACGGATCGGAACCCTTCAAGTTGCCTGACATCTCCAAGCTGCCGAAGATCACGCCGCGGGTGGCCACACCCGAGTCCGCGCAGTTTGACGGTGAGGGCAACTTCCTGCCCTACGCTCGGGACGAGCGGCTGGTCCGGCAGTGGGCCGTGCCCGGCACGAAGGGGCTGCAGCACCGTGTTGGTGGGCTCGAGAAGGCCGACGGGACGGGCCATATCAGCTACAACCCCGAGAATCACCACAACATGTGTGTGATCCGGCGGCAGAAGATTCTCAACATCGCCGACAGCATTCCCGAGCAAGAAATCTTCGGCCCGCAGTCGGGCAAGTTGTTGATGCTGAGCTGGGGAGGCACCTTTGGCGTCATCCGGCAGGCCGTCGAGAGAATGCAGGCGAAGGGGGCCGACGTGGCCCATGCGCATCTGCGCTACATTCAGCCGTTCCCGAGGAACCTTGAGAGCGTGCTGAAGAGTTTCGACAAGGTTGTGATTCCCGAGATCAATCTCGGCCAGCTGCGCTTCTTGATCCAGGGCACTTTCGCGATTCCCTGCGAAGGTTTCAATCTCGTGCGCGGCCTGCCATTCAAGATCCTGGAAGTCGAAGCCAAGATCGCCGAGTGCCTCGGCTTGACGGAGGAGCAGTCATGAGCGCGCCCACCGATACGAAGAAGACCAAGCTGAAGGCCAAGGACTTTGCCTCCGATCAGGATGTGCGATGGTGTCCCGGCTGCGGCGACTACTACATTCTCAAGCAGACCTTGACGGTGTTGGCAGAGCTGGGGATTCCCCACGAAAACCAGTGCTTCATCTCGGGAATCGGCTGTTCTTCGCGTTTTCCCTACTACGTCAATTCGTATGGCGTGCACGGGATCCACGGGCGTGCCCCGGCGATCGCATTCGGTGTCAAGGCTGCCAATCCCGAGTTGAACCTCTGGATCATCACGGGTGACGGCGATGGCCTGTCGATCGGTGGCAACCACCTGATCCATATTCTGCGCCGTAACCTCGACTGCAATATCCTGCTGTTCAACAACGCGATCTACGGCCTGACCAAGGGCCAGTACTCGCCCACCTCGCCGCAGGGCCTCAAGACCAAGACCTCCCCGCAGGGGTCGCTGGAAGAGCCGTTCAATCCGATCAGCGTCGCGCTTGGGGCCGGCGCCACCTTTGTCGCGCGCACCCACGACAAGGACTCGACCCATATGCGGGCCGTCCTGCACGCTGCGACGCTGCACAAGGGTACGAGCTTCATCGAGATCCTGCAGAACTGCCCGATCTTCTATGATGGCGTCTGGGAGAGTATTACGGCGAAATCGGCGCGTCCGGACCAGACGGTCTCTCTCCATGATGGCAAGCCTATGATCTTTGGCGCCAACAAAGAGAAGGCCATCCAGATGCAGAATGGCAGCCCGATGGTGGTGCCGGTCGAAGGCACCGATCCCGACAGTCTGTATGTCCACGACCTCGACAACCAGAATGCGGGTATCGCCTTCAATCTCTCGCAGATGCGCCCGCCTGCTCTTCCGCTCCCGATCGGTATCTTCCGGCAGGTGCAACGGGCTGAGTACACCGCGCAGATGCTCGGTCAAGAGCAGACCAAGATGCAGGCGGTGGGCAAGGGCACGCTGCACAAACTGCTGCACAAGGGTGAGGTGATCACGGTCACGTGATCAACCTGCGGCGCTGGTCCCAGGGAGGGGTTGGTCCCCTCCCTTGTTCGTTTGTTGGGGGAGAGCGTCAATCCTCGGCTGCGAGCACCAGAGCTGCGTTGGTGCCTCCAAAGCCGAATGAGTTGGACAGGGTGCGGCGCAGGCGTGCTTCCTCAGCGTGGCGGATGATGCGCAGCGCAGGCGCGTCTGTGTCGGCCTCACTGAAGTTGCGGTTCGCAGCGATAAAGCCCGCGCGCATCATCAGGATGGTGTAGAGGACTTCGCTCGCCCCAGCCATCCAGCATTCGTGTCCGGTCAGAGACTTGGTCGAAGAGATCGCTGTTTGTCCGCCAAAGACGTCAGCCAACGCGGCGGCCTCTGCCCGATCGCCGACCGGGGTCGAGGTCGCGTGGGCGTTGACGTAGTCGACGGCGGAAGCGTCGAGCTTCGCGTCTGCCAGGGCACCGCGCATAGCCCTGGCCGCTCCGTCCGCGCTGGGTTGGGAGAGGTGGCTGCCGTTCGACGAGAAGCCGAACCCGCACAGCCAGGCCAACACGGGCACGCCGCGTCTGCGCGCGGAGTGTTCCGATTCGAGCACCAGGCAGGCGGCTCCACCGCTGGGAACCAGTCCGTCCCGCTGATTATCGAAGGGGCGCGAGGCCTCCTCCGGTGCGTCATGCCGGGTAGAGAAGGCACCCAGCGCATCGAACGCTGCCATACCTTGCCAGTGGAGCTCTTGCGCGCCGCCAGCCAGCATGATGTCTTGTTGCCCCGAGCGGATGAAGCTGGCCGCCTGACCCAGGGCGAAGGCTCCGCTGGCGCATGCCGCGCTCAGGCTGAAGCTGGCGCCCCTGATGCCGAGCTGGACGGCCAGGTTCATGCTGACCGTGGAGCTCATCGCCTGAAAAATCAGGCCGCCGCCGATGAAGTGGGTCTCTCCGTGCTCGCGGGCGATGTCGACGGAGGCGACACTTGCGGCCACCGTGCTGTCGTTTCCGAACACCAGGCCGCAGCGCCCGTTGCTGAGTAGCTCTTGATCAAGTGCTGCCTGCTCGATCGCCTGGCGTGCGGCAGCCCAGCCATAGCGGGCAGGCTCTCCCATCGTCCGCAGCATCTTGCGGTTGAGGCCGTGCTGCTTGGGCTGGAAGTCTGGCAGGCGGCCGGTCAGTGCCGAGCGGAAGCCCAGCTCGCGGCGCTGCTCGTCGAGGACGATGCCTGAACGTCCGCTGCGGAGCGCATCGGTGACGCTTGCGAGGTCGAGGCCCAGGCTGGAAATGATGCCCAGACCGGTGATGGCAACACGGGGCATCTCGGGCATCAGTACAGCCCTCCGTTGATGGCATAGACCTGGCCTGTGATGTAGGCCGCATCTTCAGAGCAGAGGAATGCGACCAACGCGGCGACCTCTTCGGGCTTTCCGAGGCGACCCAGCGGTATGCGGGCTCGCAGCTCTTGGGCCGGAAGGCCTTCCAGCATGTCGGTCTCGATGAATCCGGGGGCGACGGCGTTGACGGTGATCTTGCGTTTGGCGACCTCACGGGCAAGGGAGCGGGTGGCTCCGATCAGGCCGGCTTTCGCGGCAGAGTAGCTCACCTGGCCAGGGCTGCCGACTTCCCCCGCGGCGCTGGTGATATTGACGATGCGGCCGCGCCTTTTCAGCAGCATCTGCTTCAGTACCGGGCGGGTGACATGAAAGAACGAGTCGAGGTTGGTTTGCAGCGTGCCTCGCCAGTCATCTTGTTGCATCCATATCATCAGCATGTCGTTGCGGATGCCTGCATTGTTCACCAGGATCTCCAAGCACTCGTGGCGGGCGTGGACGCCGTCAAGTGCGGCGCTGACAGCTTCGGGGTTGGAGACATCCAGCTCCAGCAACTCGCCAGTAGAGTGCTCCCGGACAGCAGCCAGCGTCTCTTCGGCAGCGTCCTGGCGCGATCTGTAGTTGACGATCACGTGGCGCCCGGTCCGGGCCAAAGCGACAGCGATGGCACGACCGATCCCGCGGCTCGCACCAGTGATCAGGGCGACTCCTGGCTCGCTGGGCATCGTGGGCCTCCTGATGAAAACGGCGCAGCAAGGTTTGGGAAGATGATCGCGGCCTCCAGCTGCAGGTCAATCGAAAACTTGGACCCAGGAGCTGGCTCAGGGCTTCGCTCAGGGCTGGGCTATCCACTTTCTGGAGATAGGACCCAATTCTGGAAGTGTGACGTCAGCTTTGCGGTGAAACACAAATGGTTCGATTTCCCGTCTCTGTAGTCTGCATCCTTGGAACGATTCGCGGCCAAAAATGGCTGCAAGGCCAGTAATCCTTACTTGGAGGGTGCCGTCCAGAAGTTGGCACAAGCTTTGCTCGTCTCCTGGCATGCACGGGTTCTCAGATGTTTCGGCATCGACTGCAACAAGAAAGTTTCGCCTCTTCTTTGGAGACATTCGTATGCGGCACGCGCGGAAATGGATTCCCCTTGCGGTCCTTTTCGGACTGCTCGCGCTGCCCATCGCCTTTCTGTTGCAGAGCGATCCGATCGAAGACCTCGAGCAGTCGGGTGGCCAGAGCGATCGCTTGGCTGCTGGCAGCTCGCCCTCGGCAGAGGCTGGGGGACTTCAGGGTGCAGCTGAGAATGGTCCTGCCGCACGACCGGGTGCGGAAGACCGGGACGTCCAGCGGTCGCCTGAGCTGAACCGTGGGGGGCCTGCTGGCAGTGGTTGGCAGTCGACTCCCGCAGCTGTTTCGTCCACGGGCTCGCAGCCGAGCAAGAGTGTCGGTGCCAAGCCTGTGACTCATGTCTCCCCTCCGCCTCCGCCCAGCTTTCTCGAGCAGCAAGCGGCCCTGGATCGCGAAGACGACGATCCCGAGCCGCGTTCGGTCAATGTCCTCGAACAAGAGGCTCTGGCCGACGCCGCGGCCAGCGCGGGTCTTCCCCCGGTGCTGGCTCCGCTGAACGATTCCTCGCCTCAACCCCGCGACGCTTCGGCCAACGCACACGAGCACGACATCGTGCTTCGGGTCAAGGCCGGCTATGGCACTCGTGGAGCCCTGGGCTTCAGTGAGCTCGAGATGTTGGCGAACCGAGCGCCCGGTCCGGTCGACCTGACCGTGCGCTTCGCGTTTGATCCTGCCTACACGGTCGATCGGGTCGAGCAGGGCAGCGCGGCGGTCGAAGCTGGCAAGCAGGTGACGCTGCTGCGGCAGGAAGAGGGAATGGCCGTGTTTCAGATTTCCGGGGGTCAGCAGACGCTGTCCTCGGGTGTGTTGTTCAAGCTGTGGTTCCAGATTCCCGAGACTGCTGAACCCGGAACGGCACTTCGCGTCGAGAGCATCCAAGTCGGGATGGAAAACTGTAGTGTTCTTGAAGTCAACGACTCCATGGTCCTGGAGTAGAAAGGTACCCCAACGATGATCCATACAACGAGAAACACCTTCGCGGTCGCCCTCGTGGCTCTGCTGGCCGGTGCTGTCAGTGCCCAGAGCTACACTTCCTCGACCTCCCCCGCGGGCATGACAATGATCGGCGGTACCGTCCTCTGGGATGGAAGCCAGGGCAGCTACGATGATGCGGAAATGACCGTGCCCCTGGGCTTCAGCTTCGACTACTTCGGGAACAGCTACAGCAACGTCACGATCAGTACCAATGGCTACATCACCTTCGACCAGAACGGGACGGCCTATACCAACCAAGCCATCCCGACCAGCGGCACGCCGGACAATACCATCGCGCTGTTCTGGGATGATCTCGAGGTGACCGCCAACGGTGGCACCGACATGATCAGCTACGACACCGAAGGGTCCGCCCCGAACCGCGTGTTCGTGGCTGAGTACTTCTCGGTGTCGGTGCGCAACCAGACCAGTGACTTCCTCTATGGCCAGATCCGGCTGTACGAGGGCTCGAACAACATTGAGCTGCACTATGACACGCTGCAGAACTGGCAGAATGTCAGCGCCAGCATCGGCATCGAGGACGGCACGGGCTCCGTCGGCTATGGCGGCCCGAGCGGCAGCAACACGATCGCGACCGCGCCGACGAGCAACTACAAGTTCACGCCCAGTGGCCAGGGTGGTGGCACGAATCCCGGTCCGGGTACCAATCCTGGCGGCAACCTGCCCGATCTGACTGTCGACGGGGTTTCCTTGTCACAGTACACGATCGCGGCTGGCGGCAGCATCGACGTCACCCGCCAGTACACCAATTTTGGCACGGGTGACGCCGGGGCTTTCCGTTATGCGATCTACCTGTCGAACGACACCAGCATCACGGCGACAGACGTGCTGCTGTACGACTACACCACGACGGGTCTGCAGAGCAACTACACCAACGGGCCCTGGCCGATCACTGTTACGATTCCCGCCAGCACCTCGGCAGGCAGCTACTATGTCGGCGTGATTGTCGACGATCAGGGCGCTGTGACCGAGAGCGACGAGACCAACAACGCCGGCCACGACGCGACCGCCCTGGTGGTGAGCGGCGGCGGGACGAACCCAGGCCCAGGCCCGGGCACCAACCCAGGTACGGGCTCGGGCAGCTACACGATGTCGACTTTCGCTCAGGGCATGACCCTGCTGGCGACGGGCACTCAGCTGTGGGACGGCGTTGCGAGTCCTGCGGACGACGCCGAAGCCAGTGTCAACCTGGGCTTCAGCTTCGACTTCTTCGGGACCTCGTATACGTCGGTGTTGGTCAGCACCAATGGCTACATCACCTTCGGAAGCAACGGAACGGCCTACAGCAACGACAACATTCCTGACGCCAACGGGCCCAACAGCGTGATTGCCCTGTTCTGGGATGACCTGGAGATCGCCGCCAACGGCGGGACCGACGGTGTCTACGTCAGCACCGAAGGCAGCGCTCCGAATCGCGTTTTCGTGGTTGAGTACTTCTCCGTTTCGCGCCTCTACGCGCCCTCTGACTTCCTCTATGGCCAGATCCGCCTGTTCGAAGGTTCGAACCTGATCGAGCTGCATTACGACACGTTGCAGAACTGGACCGCCATGAATGCCAGCATCGGGATCGAAAATGGCAACGGCAGCGTCGGCTACGGCGGACCTTCGGCGACCAACACCATCGCCACGGCGCCGACCTCGAACTACCGCTTTACGCCTGCCGGTGGCGGTGGCACCCCCAGTGGCGGCATCGACCTGGTCGCCAACAGTGTGACCGCGGCGAGCCACAGCGCGACGGCCGGAGCGAGCCTCAACGTTTCGCGGACCTTCACCAACGCCGGCACAGGCGCCGCGGGTGCCTTCCGCTACGGTATCTACCTGTCGACCGATCAGACCATCAGCACCGCTGACCAGTTGCTGCACCAGGCGACCTTGAACAGCCTGGCCGCTTCGGCTTCCAATGGTCCGACCAACGTCAGCGTTACCCTGCCGGCGTCCTTGTCGCAGTCCACGTACTATGTCGGCATGATCGTCGATGATCTGAGCGCGGTGAGCGAGACGGACGAAGCCAACAACATTGCCTATGACTCGACGCCGATCACGATCGCCACTCCGGGCCAGCCGGACCTGATGGTCGACAGTATCACTCTGGGCAGCTACACGGCCACGCCGGGTGCGACCCTCAGCGTCACGCGTCGCTTCAGCAACGTCGGCACTGCCGCCGCTGGTGCCTTCCGCTACGGAATCTACCTGTCTCCGAACACGGATATCACCGTCCAGGACGTGCTGCTGTATGACTTCCAGTCGACCGGTCTGGCTGCCGGCGCGTCCGACGGACCGACGGCTGCCTCGTTCGTGCTGCCGGCCAACGTCAACCCGGGGACCTACTACGTTGGAATGATCACGGACGACCAGAGTGCCGTGGCCGAGGCCAACGAGAGCAACAACAAGGGCCACGATGCGACCGCGCTGACGGTCACCGCCTCGACGCCGCAACCCACCGTCCCCTCGGCCCCCACAGGCCTGACTGCCAATGTCAACGGAACCACCGTGGGCCTCGGTTGGACAGACACCTCCAGCAACGAGACCGGCTTCAGAGTCGAGCGCAAGACCGGCGCCCAGGGCACCTACGCTCAGGTCGCCAGCCTGCCCGCCAACGCCAACTCGTACAACGACAACAACGTGGCGGCCGGCCAGTATGTCTACCGTGTCATGGCCTTCAGTGCCGCGGGCAACTCGACGCCCTCCAACGAAGTGAACGCCACTGTGCAGGGCACGACCCCGCAGCCGAACCCGGCTCCCACGGCGCCTTCGGGCTTGACGGCCACTGCAGGTGCCGGCACTGCCGACTTGAGCTGGACTGACGCCAGCAACAACGAAGACGGTTTCAAAGTCGAGCGTAAGGACGGACTGGCAGGAACCTATCAAGAGATCGCCAGCCTGGCCGCGGACGTCACGACCTACCAGGACACGGGACTGGCAGCTGGCAGCACGTACTTCTACAAAGTGCGCGCCTTCAATGTCGGCGGCAACTCGAGCTTCTCGAATGAGGCCGACGTCACCATCGCTGGGGGCGGCACCCCGACCCCGACGACCCCGACAGCTCCGAGCCTGCTGAAATGCACCGTTGCTGGCGCGGCCATCAACATGGGCTGGGATGACAACTCGACGAATGAAGACGGCTTCAAGATCGAGCGCAAAGACAGCCCGGCTGCACAGTTCCAGGAGATCGCCTCAGTCGGTGCCAACATCGCGACCTACCAGGACGCCAATGTCACCGCCGGTGTGACGTACATGTATCGTGTCCGGGCTTTCCAGGGCAGCGCGATGTCGGCGTATTCGAACGAAGATTCCGCGACGGTAAGCGGTGGGACCAACCCGAACCCGAATCCGAATCCGAATCCGAATCCGAATCCGAATCCGAATCCGAATCCGAATCCGAATCCGAATCCCGGTGGCACGACCAATCCTGGCAGTGGTGGCTTCAGCAACTCCCCGAGCACCAGCAGTGGTGGTGGCGACGGCGGCACCTGCTCGGTCCAGAGTCGCTCAGACCTGAGCTCGGCTGCGGGCTGGTTGGCTCTGGCTGTCCTCGGTTGCGTCCTGCGGCTGCGTCGGCGTAAGGAAGTGCAAGCCTGAGCCTGGTGCCTGCTAGAGCGTTTCCGCAGAGTTCCTGAACGGCCCCTTGGGGCCGTTTTTCGATGGCTCTCGTCCGATCGCGGGACTGCAGCTATCATGCCTGAGGGCGCTGGGGAACCGAAGCAGCCAGGCGCTCGTTGAGACAGCAAAGGAGCTCGAGGTGAGCTGGTTCGACATCACTCCCGTCGTTTCCTCCCGGCTGGCGGTCTTCCCTGGCGATACGCCCTACGAGCGCCAGGTCGCGATGGCTTTTGACAAGGGTGATCACCTGTTGCTCTCGTCGATCAAGAGCACTCTCCATATCGGAGCGCATGCCGACGCGCCCAACCACTACCATGCCACGGGAGCGGGCATCGACGCGCGCCCTCTGCAACCGTATCTCGGGTTGTGCCAGGTTTTGAGCGTGCAGACGGCTGGTGCGGCCCGTATCCACCCCGAACACCTCGGCGGCCGGGAGATCCTTGCACCGCGGGTGTTGTTCCACACCGGCTCCTTCCCTGACCCAGAGAGTTGGTGCGATGATTTCAAGGCCCTCTCTTCAGCATTGATCGAGCTACTAGCGAGCGCTGGGGTCAGGCTGGTAGGCATCGATACACCGTCGGTCGATCCCGCAGACAGCAAGGATCTACCCTCGCATCAGGCCCTCTTCGCCCACGACATGGCGGTGCTCGAGGGCATTGTGTTGACGGGGGTGCCGGATGGCGTCTACACGCTGGTCGCGCTGCCGCTGCGCCTCGAAGGCGCGGATGCCTCCCCCGTGCGGGCTGTGTTGCTGCCCGCGGGGTGGAACTCTGCCGGCGAGACATGAGGCGGGCCTGCTGGGGAAACCTGCTGATCGGTCTGCTTCTGGCCGCGAGCCTGGTTTTGTATCTACTGCTTGGCTACGAAGTGCAGCGCGACGACCTGGTGGCCTTGTGGAGCTGCTACGCGGGCTTGTTTGCCGCCTGGTTCCTGCTGCTGCGGTTGGGGCAGGCGCGGCATCTGCGACTGCTGCTGATCAGCGCGGTGCTGTTCCGCCTGGTCCTGGCGTTTGGCCTGCCGCTATTGAGCGATGATTTCTACCGGTTTGTCTGGGACGGGCGACTGAGCGCACAGGGCGAGAATCCGTTCGCTGAGCTGCCTGAGGAGCGGTTGTCGCGTTCCCCCGATGATCCCGCGTTGGCCGAACTCTATCCGCTGCTCAACTCGCCGCGCTACTACACGGTCTATCCACCTTTCTGCCAGGCCGTTTTTGCCACGGCCTGCTGGTTGTTTCCGCGTTCGTTGCTGGCCAGCGTGGTGGCTATGAAGCTCGTGATCGTCCTCATGGAGCTCGCTAGCCTCCTGCTCTTGGGAAGACTGCTGGAGGCGGCGGGCAAACCTGCCAACCTTTCGTTGTTGTATGCTCTCAATCCGCTCGTGATCGTTGAGCTGACGGGGAACCTGCACTTCGAGGCAGCGATGGTCTGTTTCTGCCTGGCAAGCGTCTGGTGGCTGTCCCGCGAGCGATGGCTGCTTGCGGCCTTGGCCTTGTCGCTGGCGGTGGCCTCGAAGTTGATCCCCCTGATCTTCCTGCCGTTGCTGCTGCCACGCCTCTCCTGGCGGCGGAATCTGGCCTTTCACAGCGGTGTGCTGACGTTGAGCGCTGCGAGCTTCTTGCCATTCCTGGGTCTTCGCCAGCTGCCCAATTTCCTGGCAAGTGTCGGGCTGTACTACCAAAAATTCCACTTCAATGCAGGTCTCTATCGTCTTCTACGCACAGCACTTGAAGCTGCCGATGAGTTGGAGCTCGCCGAGCAGAGCGCGTTGCTGTTGGCGCCGGCAGTGGTGCTGGGCATTGTGGTCGTTGCCTGGTCCTCGCGTAAGGGCGGGGTCGGCGGACTTCTCGAAGGGATGCACGCGGCGTTGTTCATCTACCTGCTCGGGGCTTCGATCGTGCATCCCTGGTATGCGTGTCCTCTGCTCGCTTTCGCACCCTTTGCGCGGACGAGGGTCGCGGTGTTGTGGTCAGTGCTCCTGCCTTTGACCTACATCACCTATGCGACCCTGCCCTGGGGGGAGTGGTACGGGCTGACTGGACTGGAGTACGGCGCGCTTGCGGGCTATCTGTTGGGGTCCTGGCGCGTGTCCGGAGCCAGTTTTTCGCTTTGCGGTCCGGCGAAAGTCCCCGTCTGAGCCCGGACAACTCCCGTGTGGTCGACGAAGAAGTAGCGGCCCTGCCCGTCCTTGGGCTCGGCCGTGGCTTGCCAGCGGATCGCCTCGACTTCGAGCTCGATCCGATAGAGCGCGTTGGTCTGGGCGTCGAACAGCTTCTGCGCCGCCAATTCGCTGGCGGTCGCGTAGTCATACACGCCATCTTCGTCGAGGTCCTCGTCATAGAACTGTTGCTGTGCGTCGACCAGCGAGTGCAGGTGCTCGACAAGTGCCGCCTCTCGGGTGCGCTCGCGTTCGAGTGCGAGTTTGGGACGCACGATCAGCCACCACACCGCTGCGGCGCTGACGAGCAGCAACATACCGATCAGGCAGCCGGGCCACATGCGCTTGGTTGGAGGCGGGGAAGCGGGCACGGGACTCTCCTGGTTGACTCCCGAGCCAGTATAGCTGCAGGTGTTGCGGCCATAAAGGCAGAGCGCTGAGGAGGATGTTCTGCGCTGAATGCGCACTCCATTCGCCGTTTCGTTGTAGGTTTGCTACACTATTTGCGAACTGTAGCAGGGATCGGCTGTGATGCACCTGGCGAACCTCGTCATCGTGGGCGGTAAGAGCCGCGGCCAGACCATTCCGCTGGGCGGAAATGTGATCATCGGCCGCCGCCCCGACGCCACATTGTGCCTCAGGGATGCGGACATCTCCTGGAACCATGCCAGGATCGAGATCTACAACGACCAGCTTTGGATCGCAGACCTCGGTAGCTCCAACGGGACTTTTGTGAGCGGAGTGCGCCTGAGCGAGCACTGGACCCCGTTGTATCCTGGGTCTGAAGTCCATTTTGGCAAAGTCGCGGCGCGCATTGTCGAGATCGCCAAGGCAGAGCCCGAAGAGGAAGGCTGGCCCGCCATCCCCGACGTGGCGGCGTTGAATCTCGACGTCCCTCCTGTCGAGCCCAAAGAGCACTTCCCCCTGCCCAGGCAGACTGCGCCACCCGGGGCAACCACGGGCCGCTTGCGGCCTTTCAATCCCGCGTACGTGCCGCCGCCGGGCAAGGCCTTCGATCTGTCCAGCCATGAAGCGACCATTCTCTACAAGCCGACGCAAAAAGTGCCGCAGATGGCGACACCTGACCGCGACCGGCCGCGCTTCTACCTGACGGTCCCCGTGCATGATCTCAGCGCCGCGCTGCAATTCTACGGCAAGATCCTCGGCTGCCCTGAAGGCCAGAGCGCGGCCGACTTTGTGCTGATCGATTTCTGGGGCCACCATCTTAAGCTGTACCAGAGCACCGAGGCGGGTAGTGGCAGTGAGGTAGACCGTGAAGGGGCCGCCGTGCGCCGATTCGGCCTGATTCTGCCGCGTGGGTCGTGGCAAGAGCTGGTGCGTAGACTCGAGGCCTCTGGCGTGAGCTTCACGATCCCTCCCCGCACGCGTTTCGTCGCCAAGGCGGGGAAGCAGGCCATCATGGTCTTTCAGGATCCGAGTGGGAACACTCTCGAGATCAGCTCCAGCGACAATCCGGATGCGCTGCTGAAGCCTTGAGGTCTGCCTGATTGTGGAGTCCGGGGGAGCCGCTTCGCCGCCAGGCCGCACCAGCCGCGCTGCTCAGAACCCTAAACAATGTTGACTGCCGGGTCCTACCCCCAGCGCGCTGCCGCCATGCGCGGAGCGCTAGCCCTTGTCGGTGTCAGCGGCAGGCTTATCGGCGCTTGCCTTCTTGCCATCACGAGGCTGTCGCTCGGATTCGGGACGAGGTTGGTAGCCGAGAGTCTGGAGCAGCTTCAGGCCTTCGTCGACAATGGCGCTCACTTTTTCCGGGTCACTGAGCTCTGGTGCCGCGTCGGCTTCCGTCTTGGCGGCGTCCGCCTTGTCAGCAACTTCCTTCTCGTCAGCAGATGAGGCATCCGGATCCTCCTCGGCGGCAGCAGCCGCGGCATCGGGATCTTCTTCTGCGGCAGCGGCTGCTGTGTCCGGATCGGTCGGCTCGCCTGCTGATTCGGCGCCGCTCTCGGCCTCTTCTGCTTCCCGAGCGGCGCGCAACTCAGCCTCGAGGGCGAGGCCTTCGTCGCGGGCGTCGAGCGCGACAGCCAGGCTGCGGGCTGCATCCTCGGGGGAGACCGGTCCGGCATGCTGATCGGAGGCTTCGGCTCCAGGCTCGCATTTGGTCTCCTCCGCGGCGTCGAAGTCTACGAGCTGATCCCCTGGCGGCTCGTCGGCCTCAGTCTTGGACTCTGCGTCGAAGTCGACCAGGCGGTCACCCGGAGGTTCATCGGCCTCGGTGGTGCTTTCGGCTCCGCCAGTCTTTTCTGCTTCGACAGGCTTTCCTGTTCCTGTTTCGCCCGTAGCGGCCGCTGCTGGAGGGGCCTTCTGGACCTCCAATTCGGTGGCGAGGTCAACGCCCACCAGCCGTCGGACGTCTTCGTGCAACTGGCTCGCCAGTGCATGCTCGGGACGGCTGTTGTCGGGGAGCACTTCGACCAGGTCGACCTCAAGCTCTTCGCGACTGCGCGCCGCGATCTTCTCCGCGAGCTCTTTGCGTTGCTCAGGTTCGAGGAATGGTCCGGGCGCGGTGGTTTCGACCAGATCGATGCCGATCTTCTCGTGGGCTTCGTCGCCGGCCTGCTGCGTCAGCTCTGCTGCGCGGGCATCGCCACTCGGTCGCAGCTGCTCATCAGCGACATCTACTTCCAGTTCATCGATCGCACGCTTCTGGATATGGCGTCCGACAGCGATCTCGGCCTGCTTGCGGGTGATCGGGCCTCCCGCGCTACCTGCGGCAGCACCCGCTGTCTGACCAGCACCTGCGCCTGCCCCCATCACCGCGGCACCACTGAGGCCCACCGCGCCAGCGAGGCTCAGCTTGCCAGCGGTGCTCAGGCCACCCTTACCGGGAGCCTTGCTATCAGTGTCGGCACCGTCCTTGGTCGCGCTCGACGGTGTTGCCCCAGCTCCGCCAGCCGCGATGCCAGCTGTGCCGGCCGCGCCCGCCGCGCCTGCAGCACCCGCTGCGGCAGCACCCGCCGCGGCAGCACCCGCCGCGGCAGCACCTGCCGCGGCAGCGGCAGCTGCAGCGTCGGTTGTGCCCTTGCCCCCGCCAGTGTCGCCCTTGGCTCCGCCATCCTTGGTGGAATCGTCGCCCTTGGCACCGCCGTCGTCGCCCTTGGCACCGCCGTCGTCGCCCTTGGTGGAGTCGTCTCCCTTGGCTCCGCCATCGTCGCCCTTGGTAGAGTCGTCGCCCTTGGCACCGCCGTCGTCGCCCTTGGCACCGC
Organism: Planctomycetota bacterium; assembly: GCA_029260765.1. GTDB lineage: Bacteria > Planctomycetota > J058 > JAJDCP01 > JAJDCP01 > JAJDCP01. The sequence goes on along the minus strand of JAJDCP010000046.1, from coordinate 104 downwards.
CGTCGTCGCCCTTGGCACCGCCATCGTCGCCCTTGGCACCGCCGTCGTCGCCCTTGGCACCGCCGTCGTCGCCCTTGGCGCCGCCATCGTCGCCCTTGGCACCG
>JAJDCP010000045.1 GCA_029260765.1 Planctomycetota bacterium | reverse complement strand
AAGCCGAAGCCGAAGCCGAAGCCGATGCCGATGCCGAAGTGGAAGCCGAAGCCGATGCCGATGCCGAAGCCGATGCCGATGCCGATGCCGATGCCGATGCCGATGCCGATGCCGAAGCCGAGGCCGAAGCCGATGCCGAATCCGGTGCCGAATCCGAATCCGAATCCGAATCCGAATCCGAGTCCGAGTCCGAATCAGAGTCCGAGCCTCGGGGCCGTCGCCCGTGGGCTCGATCTCGGCAGAGCGAGGATCGAGAACTGAGGACTGAAGACGATGGATGGGGAGGTCTACACCTGCGCGAGTGCCTGGGCGGGGAGGACCAGGTCCGACACTGGATGGGCTCGAAACGTCCTCGAGATCGGCAGACTCAGCCCAAGAACCTCGCCCTCAAGCATCCCAGAGGCTCTCCAACGAATACGTGCTGCCCTCGACCGCCCAGAACGCCCCGCTGACGTAGCGGCGCTGCCGGTCCAGTCCGGCGAGCTGTTCCATGTCCTCTGCGCTCAGCGTTACCTCCGCCGCGGCCAGATTCTGGGCCAGGCGCCCGGGATTCACCGACTTGGGGATGACCGCCGTGCCCCGCTGCAACGCCCAGGCGATCAGCGCTTGCGCGGGTGTGGCGCCACGCTGCTCGGCGATGGCGGCCACGGTCGTGTCCTGCAGCAGGATCGGCTCATCCTCGGCGCGCAGTCCGGCCGGGCGCTGGGGCGAGCCCAGCGGAGAGTAGGCTGTCAAGTGCACCTTGTGGGCGCGGCAGAACTCGAGCATGGCCGGCTGCTGCAGGTACGGATGCAGCTCGATCTGGTTCATCTCCGGCTTGCGCCGCGCCCCCTCAAGCAGCGCCTGCAGCTTCGCTACGCTGAAGTTCGACACGCCGATGTGCCGGCACAGGCCCGCGTCGGCCAGCCCCTCCATCGCCTGCCAGGTGGCCGCGAGCGGCTGGACCTCGAGGCTGACCATCTGATCCGCCGTACGGGGAACCATGACATCGTGCTTCAAGGCCACCGGCCAATGGATCAAGTACAGGTCGAGGTATTCGAGCTGCAGGCTGGCAAGGGTCTTTTCCAGCGCCGGCCGCACATGCTCGGGGGCATGGCAGTTGTTCCACAGCTTGGAAGTGATCCACAGTTGCTCGCGGCTCACCAGGCCTTCGCTGATCGACTCCGCCAGCGCCCGACCGATCTCGGCCTCGTTGCCGTAGATGAACGCGCAGTCGATGTGCCGGTAGCCGAGCTGGATGGCTGTCTTGACTGCCTGGTACACCTCGCCCGGCGCGGCCTGCCAGGTTCCCAGGCCCAGGGCGGGCAGCCGGTCGCCATTGTCGAATTCGAGAGTGCGCATCGTGCACCTCCGGTTTGAGTGAGTCGGTTTGATGGATTCTCTCTGCTAGAAGTCTGGCTCCGGCGCGGGACGCATCCCGGGCAACACGGCCCACTCGCGGAGCAAACGCAGGTGGTAGCCAGAGATCTCCTCAAGGTCGTCGTCGACCTGGGCCCGCTTGCGCAGGCCGGGAACCCGCTCGCTCGCATAACGGTCGTGCTTGCTGACATCGCTCCACAAGCTGACGACCAGAAAGCGCAACGGGTCGTCGCTGTGGACGGCGAAGGCGCCGCCCAGCATTCCCGGCTGGCTCGCCATCGCTGGCTGCCAGATGGTCATCTGCTTGGCTATGAAGCTGTTGCGGTGGCCCGGCGCGACGCGGCAGTCCGCGATGCGCAAGAACCCCGCGCGCTGCGCTGCGCCGGCCAGACCGTGGGATCCGCCCATCTCCAGTAGCTGCACGTAGTTGCCGATGCGCGCCGAGCTGTAGGTGTCGGCCTGCATGTTCACGTCGGTGACTGCATCGTGCAGGTACTCGAAGAAGCGGCTGTAGGCCCGCGCGTCCTGCCAGATTCCCAAGATGCAAGCCATGTCGCTGCGCCCGGCGGGGAACCAACCGCCCACTTGGGCCACCAGCCCCGTCGCGCAACGGATCGACTGCCATTGCTGCTGGGCATCGGAGAAGGCGGTCCGCCGCTTATTGGGCACGTCGCAGACGATCCATTTCAAGAACATGGCGGCTCCTGCAAGATTCTCCAGACTGCCACGGAGTGTATCATCATAGGCTCTCAGGAGCGTGCCCCATGAACCTGTCCATCGCCAGCTACAACGTCCTCGCCGAGGCCTACATCCGACCCGAACGCTACCGGGGCGTCGATCCCCACTGGCTCGATCCCGCGCGGCGGCGGGCGGCTTTGCTGGCCAAGATCGCTGCGCGCGCCGATGCGGTGATCTGCTTGCAGGAGGTCGAGCCGGCGCTGTTCGCCAGCCTCGAAGAGCGCCAGCTGACCCGAGGGTACCGCGGCCACTACGCGTCCAAGGCCCAGGACAAGCCCGACGGCTGCGCGATCTTCCTCGACCCTGACAGCGAGGCTCTGGCAACCCTGGGCATCGCGCTCGGACACGGCCCGCAGGTCGCGCTGGCGGTCGTCGTGCGTGTGCAGGGCGCCACACTGGGAGTCGCGACCAGCCATATGCGCTACAGCTCGCCGTCGGCGCCGCACGTCACCGAGGGGCAGGCAGAGACCCTGCTGGCACAGCTCGAGGGCGTTCGCCCCGCTCCCGAGGCCTGGGTTGTGTGTGGCGATATGAACGCGGGCCCGGACAGCAGGCTCGCGGCGGTGTTTCGGCAGGCGGGTTTCCAGGACGCCTACGCGAGCCTGCCGACGCTGCATACCTGCCACGCCAACGGCTCTTCGGAGCGTATCGACTTTCTGTTCTACAGCGCTGGCTTGCGTGCGGAGCCTGAGGTGTTTGCGGCATTGCCCGGCGATCGAGCGCTGCCGGGGCCCGGCGAGCCGTCGGATCATCGGTTGATCGCGGCGTGTTTTGAAGGAAGCTGGGGCGGGTAGTGGGGTTGTCGGGGAGGGAGCGGCTGGCGGGGTTTTGGCGGCTACTATCCGTTGCGACCGCCGGCTGCTACATGAAGCACACAGGCATCGAAGCCGTCTTCTGTAGCGGCGCGCTGTGAGCGGCTGTCTCGCGGAACGCGATTTCGCCATACAATTGCTTTGGATTGTCACGTAGGGGCGGGGTTTACCCCCGCCCGCGGGAGGGGGTAAACCCCTCCCCTACAAAGAGAAAAGTCGGTCTTTCCCACCGAGAC
>JAJDCP010000044.1 GCA_029260765.1 Planctomycetota bacterium | reverse complement strand
ACTTTTTCGGACCCTGGCAGGCCCCTCCAAGCCATTTGGCGCGCTCAAAACACCGATTGGGGGCCGCCACGCTTCTTCATGGGATTCCGGTGGTTCGCCATGCATGGTGTGCGCCGTCAAGTGACGTGTGCGTGGACGTGGGCGTGGACGTGGACTCGGGCTATGCGACACGGCCCCCTAGGGGGTCTCGGGCACCAGCTCGTCGCGCTCCAGGGTCTCACGGGCCGTGTCCAGCTCGGCTCCCACCCCCAGCAGCTCAGCGGTCTGGGGCGCTCCGCTCGCGCCGTCCAGCCGGGTCCGCCAGGAAGGGATGGCTGCCAGCTGCCGTTCCAGCTTGGCACGGATCGAAGCCAGGGTCTCGCTGCGCTGTTGCAATCCCTGCAGACTGACGTCAAGTTTTGCCAGCTTCTGGCGTTCGTGCTCGAGTTGTTGAGCCAGCGTCTGCAGCTGCTCGTTGACACCGCCCTCGTTGAGCTGCTTGCCCCGCCACTCCAGCGGCCAGGTATTCTGCTCGCGGGCCGCCAGGAACGCGGCCTTCAACTCTGCGCTGGCCGCTTCCAGCTCTGCCAGGCTGGCCGCAGAGGCGCCCTGCGTGGCACGCAGGCCCGAGGAGCTCTCGTTCCCCGCGCTCTCGTGTTCCGCCAGGGTCGCGAGAATCTCCCGCGCCTGGGCCTCACACGCGTCGAGGAAGCCGGCCGGCTCGTCGGCCACGCGCGCGGCGTTCCAGGCGCCGCCCAGCACGCCGTCCCCTTCGACGCCGGACGACCTGCCCCGCACCAGCCAGGCTGCCAGAGCGACCAGACTCAACAACACCAGCCCGCCGACGAGTCTCCCCGTGGTATTCCCGCGATTTCGTGCCGCAGCGAACATCTAGCTCTCCTGATCCAGGGGTATGCAACGTTCCAAATCATGCCGAGGCGCCCAAACTGCCCAAAAAAACGCCCCAGCGCAAGGCCTCAGCATCTACTACGCACCAGAGAGCCCAATGGTTCAGGGCGAACTTGCTGGGACTTTTCGCGTTCGAGCTCTGAGAAGCGGTCCATACGGGACCTCCAACAGGAGTGCAGGCAGGGGGGCAGATCGTTCGGGGTGGACAAGGAGCCAGGCGGCGATGGTAGGATAGGCCACCCCGGCATACAGCTTGCAGGGGTCTGGCCGAGCACGACTCGGAGACGAAAGGAGCGACCTGTGAAGCCTTCCCGCCTCATTCCCTTGGTTCTGGCCGCCATGCTGGCCTGCCTGGCCGGCTGTAAGGACTCGACCGCCACGGTCTCGGGTCTCAACGGCACGCCCTTCGACGATGTCATCATCGGTAGCAGCAACGACGACTTCCTGCGCGGCTTCGCTGGCAACGACTTGATCGATGGCCGTGGGGGCAACGACATCCTCGAAGGCGGCTCCGGTGCCGATGACCTCGATGGTTCCACGGGCTTGGACACCGCGACCTACCAAAGTTCCAGCTCTGGCGTAGAGGTCGACCTCACCGACACATTCCAATCTTTCGGCCATGCCTCTGGAGACCATCTCGAGTCGATCGAGAACATCACGGGCTCGGGGGCGGGAGACATCCTGCGCGGCGATGCCATCGCCAATGTGCTGATGGGCGGCCAGGGAGACGATGAGCTGATCGGTCGGGACGGCGACGATGATCTCGACGGGGGCAACGGTGACGACCAGCTTGAAGGCGGTCAGGGTCAAGACACCGTGCGCGGCGGCGCGGGGAACGACAACCTGCAGTTTGACAGTGCCGACTTCTTGATCGACGGTGGGGCTGGCGACGACACGCTGCTGATCCTCGGGAACCTGGTGCTCGCGCCGGTGGTCGGCCTGCTGCGAGACTTCGAGGTCCTGAATCTGCAGGATTCCTCCTCGAGCACCCTGACGATCGATCCGGATGACCTCGAAGACATCAGCGACAACCGGCTGACCCTGCGGATCGACGGCGACACCGGCGACGCCGTGCAGGCGACGCTGCCCGCGACCTGGATTCTGGTCAGCGCACAACCGGTCACGTTGGGCGGAGCCGATTACCTCGAGTACGCCGGGACGACCAGCGGCCTCACCAGCGTGACGCTCTATGTGGCGACCAACCTCGGGACCAGCGGACTGTAATCAGCTCGGTTTGTGCACGACCAGCTGAGGGAATGGGATCGTCAGGTCCAGCGCGATGGCCGCATCGACAGCGAAGCGCTGCAGGTCTTCGGGGATGTGCTCCCAGTATTGGGCCGCCTCGCCCTTGAAGATCGCGGCGATCTCGTAGTCGAGCGACGAGGAACCCGCCTCGCAGAAGTCGACCTCGAGAAGCTCCAGGCCCTTCCCATAGGGCATGCCCGCACAGCTCTCGCGTAGAGCCTCCTGGAGTTTCTGGGGAATCGCCTGGGTCGCCTCTGCCTGATGCGCATAGTCGATGCCGAAGCGGCTCTCGATGCGGAAGCCCGAGGAGAGATTCGTGGGGCTCGCGGCCAGAAAGTCGGCGGTGGTGTACTGCTTGTGGCTGTCGAGCGCGCGCAACTCCACGGCCTCGTGGCTCTGCGCGAGAACCTGCCCAAAGGTCCCATCACTCAGCAGCACAAAATCGCCGACCCGGGTCGGGAACCAACTCTCCGAAGCGCCGAAACGGCGGGAGATGCGCCCGACCATGTCCTTCAGAGGCAGGCGCAGCTGAAAGTCGGCGAAGGCGGGGTTTTGGAGCAGCACGGTGAAGTTCAACGCTGCAATCTTCCACGGCACGCCCATGTAGACGATGCGTTCGTTCTCACGCACGCTGCCCAGGTTCAAGAGCAGGCGGATCTGCTCCCAGGCACCGGGAATCCACTCACGGGCGGTCCAGAGCGCCGCGAGCAACACCACGCTGAACAGACTGAGCAGCACCCAGTCGCCCAGCAGGGACAACAAGCCCAGGAAAGCCCCACAAGCTCCGAGTCCCGAGAGCAGATAGACCGCGACGTTCAGCATCCGCGCGTAGAAGGGCCGCTCCTGATTCGGACGCAGTTTTTTTCCGATGCCCATCACCAGTCGGTAGGCGAGCCGGATCAGCAGAAAGGTCGTCATCGCGGCCAACAGCGCGAGCAGCAGATTCAGACCGCGGCTGCGCACAAAGCCGATCACCGAATCCTGTGCGATCTGCAAGAAGTCCTGCTTTTGCGCCTCTTCGACCTGCAATTGGCGGCGTACGACATCGAGGCTGCCGCGCAGTTGCTGCTGGCGCTCCTGCCAGATTTCGACGACCGTCTCCAGGCGCCCGCGCATCTCGGGGTCTGCGGCTGTCTCCAGAACCGAGTGGGAACGCTGCAGCGCCAACTCGACCAGCTGTGAATGCTCCAGAAGGCGGGCCTCTTCGAGGCGCAGCTCGTTGATCTTGCGCGTGCGCTTGGTCATCGACTGGAACTCGGAGATCAGCGGCGAGAGCAGTTTGGTGGCCTGTTTCTCCAAGGAGCTGTCGCCATCGCCGGGATCGTCGAGTTGGGTGCGGTCGACGCCGCTGGCAATGGTCTCGAAGTTGCTGCGCAGCTCTTTGAGCTTGATGCCCAGCTCCTCGATCTCGGCGCTCAGCGCGCTCCGAGCTTCCGCCCCCACGGCCTGTTGGAGGGCAGCCTCCTTCTCGGCACGTTTGGTCTCGGCAGCGAGCATCTGGCTGAGCAGGCGCTCGAGGCTCTCCACGGTGGCGTCGCCCATTTCTTCGGGCGGTTGCTCCGGAGGGGTGTCCTGGCAGACCCCTCCGCTGCCCCATCCCAGCAGCGCCCAAACCACCAGCCAGACCCCTGCGCGTGCGCTTCGCATCGCCCTTCCCCCGTGATCGCTCGATGTGTCTCCACACCATAGCAGACGGCGGGCTCTGCCGCGACGGTCCAGGGGCCGCAGCTGGCGCCGGCATGGTCCATGCGTTCGAACTGTTGAGACCCGCCTGTAGCGGCGGTCTGCGAGAGGCCGTCTCACGGAACGAGAGTTCGCCGATGGGTTGTTTTGGATCCTCATGTAGGGGCGGGGTTCACCCCCGCCCGTGAGGTCCGCGGGAGGAGCGAAGCGTCCGAGTTCTCGAGGTGTAAACCCCTCCCCTACAAGAAGCAAAGTCGGTCCTGGTCGCCGAATTGCAAAGGATTGGAGTTGCCTTCTGGAATCAATCCCACGCCTCCAAGCGTTCCCTGAGACAGCCTCTGTGACCGCCGAGAAGACCCGCCTGAAGCGGCCCTCTGTGACCAGGGCGCTCTGCGAGCGCCAGAGAAGACCGACCCGCATCGGAGAGACAAGAATCTCCTGATGCAACCTCTGCCAGAGTTCCTTCCGGCGCTCACAGAGCGCCGGAACAGAAGAAGAACGGCGGTCGCAACGGATGGTGGCCGGCCATGCCATTCAGGCTGCTATCTGGACCCTGCCAGCAGCGGGAATGGCCCGCTATTCGGAGCCCTGAATGCTGCCGCGGGCGCTCTGGCTGGCGGCGAAGATGTCCAGGTTGTACATCAGCTCGGCGCGCGCTGGCGGCAGCGCGTAGTCGCCGGGAAAGTCGCACGCGAAGCGGAAGCGCAGCGTGTGGCTGCCCGCGGGCAGGTGCGTCAGGTAGAACAGCGCGCGGTCGAAACGCGCTTCGAAAGCGGCGAAGCTGCCCGCCGCGCTGTCCGGCAGGATCCGCCCGCCAGCGGGGATGGGAGCTTCGACCAGCACGAAGTCGACGTCCTGCTCGGTGTGTACGATCAGGGTCACCTCGACCTCCTCGCCCTCCTTCCAGGCAGCGGGATCGATGCTCCAAGCGCGCGCCAGGCCCAGCCCCTCGCGGACCGCGGGCAGCTCGGCGCGCGGCTCGATGACCCGCACGATGGCCTGCGCTTCCATGCGGGGACAGCCTGCGGAGAAGTCGCCCTCGAAGCGCAAGCGATTGTCTGCCGAGAGCGTGCCCGCATCGAAGCTGCAGTCGAAGCGGCTGGCTACGGGGTTCCCGAAGTCGAGCCTGAGCTGGCGCGTGTGCTCCTGGTTGAGCTGCACCGAAAAACTGCGCGCGAGCTCGGGCGGGTCGCCGGCCTGCTCTTCAACGCGACGGGTGGCCGCCGCGACTTCGGCCAGGTCGCCACCGGCGCGGGTGGCGACCGCAATCAGCCCGTAGATGGCGGCGGCCGAATCTTTGCTGGTCCGCCAGCGGTCTCCTTGACGTTGGCTCAGCAGCCAGCGCGTGAGCGGCTCGATGGCCGCGTGTTGCGGGTCGATCTCGACGTAGGCGAGCAGCGCGTAG
>JAJDCP010000043.1 GCA_029260765.1 Planctomycetota bacterium | reverse complement strand
GCAGCCTGCGGCGAAAATCGTGAAGCCAGGTGCCGCGCCGGTGGTTCGATGGCGAGGCGGACGACACAGTCGGCCCGGATGGCCGGCGAGGAGGACAACGAAGCCAGCGGGCCGCCGCCGTGGTGGCTGGCGAAGCGATTTTGCCGCAGTCTGCTATGACCAGGGTTCCTTCCGGCGCCCACAGAGCGCCGCTACAAAACCCGAAAGCTTGCTACGGACACGACCCGAAGGGGCTGCCCTCGAGGTAGCGCCGCACTTCGATGACCTTACCGAGAATGCTCAAGGACGCCGGATCGGGCCGGATGGGAGAGAAGTCGGGGTTGGCAGGCAGCAGCTCTATGCTTCGACCCACCTTGCGCAACGTCTTGACCGTCGCCTCATCCTCGACCAGCGCAACGATGATCTGGCCGTTCTCAGCCGTCGGCTGACGCCGCACCACTACGACATCTCCGGGCAGGATGCCGGCATCACGCATACTCTCGCCGCGCACTCTCAGCGCGAAGAGCTCACCGGAGCCCTGCCCATGGATGGGGATGTAGCCTTCGAGATCTTCGATCGCCTCGGTCAGGGCACCCGCCTGGACACTGCCGAGCAACGGGATGAAACTTGCGGTGTTCAGAGCAGGCAGCCGATAGCTGCGCGACTTGCCCGCACTCTTGAGCAGGCGTCCCGTCTCGACCAGCGCCTCAAGATGTTGGCGTGCGGTCTGCACAGCCTTAAAGCCCATCGCGTGCTGGACCTCACGCACCGTCGGGGGCATTCCCCTCAAGAGCCGGTCACGGACGAAGCGGAAGACCTTATCGCGGGTGACTCCTCTGGGCGCCATGATCTATCCTCCGGGCGGTTGCGATGAGACAAATGTCTGCTTGCAGGTTAGCAGTCGTGTGTCTGTCTCTCAAGGGTTTTTCGCGAGTTTTCGGCCGACGTTGCGGGGTCTTGGCTCCCGCCGGATAGAATCGTTGCCGGCCATCTCTCCCTGCCAGCGCAACCTCGACGGGCTACCGCCCAGCAAGACACTGAACCCGCAGCGCTGGCGAACGTCCCTTCAGTGGCCCCGTCTCGAACAAGGAGATCCCATGTTTTCCCGATCCGCCGCCCCGATCCTGCTCGCCATCTTGCTGCCATGTGCCCTGGCCGACGATCCCCAGGTCTTCACTGTGCGGGTCGAGGTCTACGATCTCGATGCGATGAGCGTGCAAGAAGTCGGACTGGCCGCCCAGGACGTCGCCACGGTGCACCCAGCCAACGTCCGCCGCAGTCTCAGGGAGCGTGGCGACATCGCCTGCTTCGAGGCCTCCACAGACGGCCTGCTCGGCAAGCCCCTGAAGGTGTCGCAGGGAGAGCAGTACCCCTTCACCGTCACCACCACCACGGGCAGCACCGTCACCACGAGCGTGGAGTACGCGCAGGTCCAGGACGTCTTCGAGGCGTTGATCATCCGCGGCCAGAGTGGCCTGAAACTCGCCGGTGAAGTCCGCATCCAGGACGCCATCAGCGGCCAACGCGGCATGCCCCCCATCGTGACATCCCGGAGCCTCGAGCTACACGCCGAGGTTGCCGAAGGCACGCCCTGGATGGGCTTCGTCGGCGGCCGCACCGGGGAGGGCGACCAACTGCACGTGATCTTCGTCGAGATCACGCTGGGCGACTAGCCGCGCCGAACAAGCGAACTTCGAGCTGAGATCTCGCCAGGTTGGCCCCTGCCTGGCGGGTCAGTTTGCGACCAGATCCTGCACGGCCCGCAACACATCCGAGTAGCTGACGATCCCCACAAGCTCTTCGTTCTGCGGATCTATCACCGGAACCGCGCCGATCTTGTTGTCGAGCAGGATGTCGATCAGCTCGGCCAACTCGAGCTCCGGCCCGACGCTCACCACGTCCCGCACCATCAGCACAGAGACGGATTGACTGAGGAGGTCGTGATTGACATCCGGATCATCATAGGCCATCAGGCTCGGCAGAAGAAAGCTGCGCACGTCCCGTTCGCTGACCAGACCCACCAGCCTGTCTGCTTCGACAATCGGCAGGTGGCGGAATCCTCCGTGATGCAGCTTGGTGATCGCCTCCCCCACGGTCCACTCGGGGGAACCGACTTGGAGCTCTCTGGTCATGATTTCCTGGACGCGCATGCCTGGTCCTCCTGGGATGCTCGAATCTGCCTGCTCTCCGGCGACTGCTCTCGGACTTCAGGCCCCGCAACGATCTGTAGCGCTGTCTTTGTATCATCGAGGCGGTTCGATTGCAGCTGCAGAATCGCCTTCTGGTCGTCCGTAGAGAGGGTCGTCGCGGAGGCGCGCAAGATCCTCGCGGCAGGCAGGGCAGTCGTCTGCCGGCAGCCGTCCAAACAGCGCCGGAAGCCAGTTGGCGAGAGCCGAGCGCCCGTCGAAAGCCGGGTACATGACACATCGCGGGCGTATGCAGTGCCCGTCGATTTCGTGGCAACCAACGCTCACCAGACCCAGCGCATGCCCGACCTCGTGGACCAGGACCAGCTTCTCGATGGCCTGGGCGGTGATGTACAGAGACGCGTGGCTCTCGATCTGGCGCCGGGCCAACACGATCACGGGCTGCTGATAGGAACAGAATCCGCGCAGCCGCTTGCCACTCTCGTCCGGTAGAGCAGGCTGCCGCACCCGGTCAGCAGGCAAGCAAGCAGAAGCCAGGGAACGCGCGACACCTCGGGACCTCCGCGGAGTGTACCCAATGACCCGCCGCTGAGAGGGCCCGGATCAGCGCGCCGAAGACCCACCCGCCAGCTTGACCAGCCCGCGACCCAGGGCAAAAACACCTGCAATGATCAAGCCGTAGAAGATCGAGTAGCGACCACCGGGCTCGGCATTGTTGTACGAGAACAGCGTGATGGCGCCACCGACAACGATCATCAGAAGGCCGAGACCGACCTGGACGCCGCCCTGGCTGCGGACCGTCACCGAGAGGTTGGCTCCGCAGCTCGTGCAGATGTCCTTCTTCACGCGGCCCCCGCATTCCTGGCAGCGTGGCCGACCCGCGTCCGGAAGCACGCTGTCGAGCACACGAGACAAGGCGTCGACGTCGCCGGCAGCCACCTTGATCTCCAGCCCACAAACCTGCTCCTCGTTGCCGAAGTCCCCCCAGAACGAAAGGCGCGTCGGCAGATAGTTGTGCAGATCACGCACGTCTTCCCAAGCGATCAGCTTCTGCTCGCCGCCCATCGAGCGCTTCAAGCCCAGACCCTCCGCAGTGACGACCAGGGTTCCGTCACCATGCAGGCCCGTGTCCGTCGCGCTGACGCCCTTCCAGGCCGAGACGCGTACTTCATAGCTCTGGCTGCCCCCAAGCACCTCTGCCCGCAAGCTCGATGCATCTTCTTCGGCCTCTTCAGGGAGAATCTCGAAGGCATTCTTCTGTTTGCACTTCGGGCAGCTTTGCGGCCGAGCGAAGACCCTGGCGGGTCCCTCAACGGTTGCCTCACAGCCACAACAGCGCGCCCTGACCTTACGCTCGGCTACATCGGCCTGGGGCTTGCTCGGACGGGATCCTGCGGAGGAAGCCACTGAAGAGCTGGTTTGGAACTGCCGGCCGCATCTCCGGCAGCCGAGCAGGTCCTGGCGGTTCTCCCGGAGAGCCACGAGCCGTGCGCCGCAGTTCGGACAGGACCGTGTTCTGGTCTGGGACATCAAGAGCTTCTCCTTCGCGGATGGGACCCCTACACGAAGGTAGAGGCCTCGGGAGGTGCGAGCAAACAGGGTCCCGCGTGGGCCGCTCCCAGCAAGCACGCCGATTCTCGCCACACGTATATCCAGCCGAACGCATCGTGGGCGGCAGTTTCGTGTCCTTTTCAGCACTTTTTCACCCCCGCGTCTGCGAACAGGTCCCAGTCGACGAGCGGCGGTTGAGCTGTACCGTATGGCGATCTCCCCCTACTTCCGCCAGACAGCGAGCCTCTTTACCGAAGCGCGGCTTCGATCTACGATACATACGGCCGCCCGAGAGATTGCGGCGCCTCGGCATCAAGGCACACGTGCGCGGCGAAAACCGTGAGCCTTGCCAGACGTGTCCTGTGTGTTGCTTTCTTTTGCGAAGCCACGCCCAGCAACGTGCCTCAAACCCCAGGGAGTGACCCGCGCTGATCAAACCGACCGTCCCGCGCCTCCCTCTCCGTTCACGCGCCATCGTCTGGTATGGCGCGTTGGTGGTCGGCGTCGCGCTGCTCGGCCTGGCCGTTTTCCTGGTCGCCCATGATGCCCTGCTGAGAACCGCCCGCCAGCGCGAGCTCGCGACCTGGCGTATCAGCGACGACCTCGTGAAGGTCGAGGGAGCGCGGCGGCTGCTTACACAGGACCCCTCGTTGGAAGAACCTCGCAGCTTCCTCGAGCGAACCACGAGAGAACCGGGAAAGGAACGCCCCCTGCTCGGACTCAGAGAACTTCTGGCGGGCGAGAGTCCTGAGCAGCTGCGCCTGCTCGCCGCGCGCCTCGCCTACTACCAGCAGGACTGGCTGCGCACCATGGCGCTCTTCGAAGGCCAACAGCTGATCCTTCAGGACAGCCTTCGACTGTCTCTGTGTCACTTCGCCCGCGGCCACGACGCTCAGGCCCTCGAAGCACTGGCACGCCTCTATCCCAGGCGGCCGGACTTCGTGCTGCAGGTCCTGCCCCTGCTCGAGGCGCAGAACAGTCCGCTCCTGCTTCCGGTGCTGGCCACCGCCGCTCTCTGGTCGCTCGAAGGCAAACCGACCCCCGCCCGCCTGGTGGCCAGCGTTCAGGCGCCGCGCTTGCGCTGCCGTCTCCTGGGAACCCTGCTGCGCTCTGAGGAGAAGTTGGAAAAGGTGCGCATCGAAGTGTGTCGAGCTCTGCTCGTACGGGCCGAGTCGCTGCACCTGCGCGGCGCTGATCCGGAGCTTCCCCCACTCGATCCCTGGGGAGAGCGCTTTGCTGTCGGATCGGATTCGCCCCACGTGCGCTCCGCTGGCTGGGAGCGGTTAGCTGGCAACGGACGAGGGAGCCGGGATTGAGCTGACCAGCCCACGCACACACCCGTCCTGGGCCCATGTCGCCATGACCTGAGCGCGTCTCAATCTTTGCATGAAATCTCTGCAATGATTTGTGAAGATAGATGGTATGACAACCGTCTGTCGAAATTGATCGGAACGAAAGGAGTCCCCGATGCATTCAAGACGTCTCTCCATCGCTCTATGCGTTGCCCTGTTTGCTTGCAGTCTTCTCGCTCAGACCGACATCAAGACCGATGTCGACGCGGTGATCGCCAACAGCGCGGGTACGACCCGCGACGTGCGCCTGGTCGGAAGACACATCTTCGCGATCGACGCCCATGTCTCCGAGCTGCTGGTCTCTCTGGCAGAGACCTACAAATTTTCCTATGAGCTGCCCCGCGAGGCCGACCCGGCCGCCGTGCTGGCCGAGGTTCCCGGAGCGGATGCCCGCGCACGCACCGAGAGGGGCTATGGTTTCTTGCAGGAGAAGTTCGAAACACTGCAGGGGTTTGCCGATGGCCGTGGCGACAAGGCCGAAGTGGTCAAGCTCGCGACCGAGACGGCGCTCCTGACCTGGGCCCTCAAGAGCCATGCCTTGGTGGACGCGATCGGCTTCCGCGATGGAGGCACCCTCAGAGATGGCAACGCCGTGGGGCCCCAAGGGACCATCGAAGACTGGAATGGCAGCTCGAGCCTGTTGGGGGGCGGCGGGAACTGGTCCGGTACCTTCCAGGGCTGGATGAACCGCCGCCGGCAAGCTGAGCTCGTCGGCTTGAACTACCCCAATGCAGACCTGAGCTGGCTGCGCTGATCGGCCCGCAAGCCCTTCTTCCCAGGAGGGCGCCCCGAGGCTACTCTTCCTCTTCGTCGAACGGCTGCCCGGTCTCATCTGCCTCGCCGAAGCCCTCCAACAGCGCATCGTCGAGTTCATCTTGGGCGGACCGCGCTTCCGTGGGATTTTCGCCGTCCTCTTCGTCCTCTTCGTCATCGATGCGCGCCAGCCCCACGACCCGGTCCTCTCCATCGAGGTTCATGATCTTGACGCCCTGGGTGACGCGGCCGATCAGAGGAATCTCTGCCGCCCGGGTGCGGATCACCTTGCCGCCCGCGGCGATCACGAGGATGTCGTCTTCCTCGCCCACGGAAAGGACAGCGGCCACCGGACCGTTGCGCTCGCTGGTCTTGATGTTGATCACACCCATCGCGTTGCGGTTGGTCTTGCGGTAGTCGTCGAAGTTCGTGCGCTTACCGTAGCCGTACTCGCAGATCGTCATCAGGGTCTTCTCGGGCTTGCGCACGACCACCTCGACAACGTAGTCGTCTTCCCGCAGGCGGATCGCCTGCACACCCCGTGTGCCACGGCCTGTCATACGGAACATCTCTTCATCGACGCGGGCCGCATAGCCGCCACGGGTGGTGAACACGAACTCGTCACCCCCCTCAGTCATGCGAGCCTGGATCAGCTCGTCGTCCTCGTCAAGGCGGATGGCCTTGATGCCCGTCTTGCGCACGTTCTTGTAGGCGACGAGAGGATTCCTGGCGGCGACACCTTTGCGGGTGGCCAACAGCAACCCGTTGTCGGTGTCAAAGCTGGTCACAGGCAACACCGCCTTGACTTTTTCGTCCGGCTCGAGCCCCACCAGCAGGTTGACGATCGAGCGGCCTTTGCTCTGGCGGCTGCCCTCCGGGATCTTGTACACGTACAGCCAATGCACCTTGCCGAAATTCGTGAAGCACATCAGGAGTTGATGTTTGGTCGCCATAAACACTTCAGACAGGATGTCGCCCGCCTTGGTCTGCGCCCCGATCACTCCCTTGCCACCGCGGTTCTGGCTCTTGTACGTGCTCGGTGGCAGGGCCTTGATGTAGCCTTCGCGCGAGACGGTCACCACCACGTTGTCATCTGGAACCAGGTCGAGATCGTCGATCTCCGAAGGATCTTCGTCGGTGATGATCGTTCGGCGCGCGTCGCCGTACTTGCTCTTCAGGTCTTGCAGGTCTTCCTTGATGATGTCCAGCACGCGGGCTTCGCGGCTCAAGATGTCCTTGAAATCGGCGATCTTCGCGGACAGATCGGCGTGCTCATCGAGCAGCTTCTGACGTTCCAAGCCTGTCAAAGTCTGCAAGCGCATCAGCAGAATCGCGTCCGCCTGGCGTTGACTGAGATCGAAGCGCGCCATCAGTTGCTCTTTGGCTTCATCAGGCGTCTGGGACGCGCGGATGATCTTGATCACCTCGTCGATGAAGTCCAGGGCCTTCAGATAGCCTTCGACCAGGTGGATGCGCTCTTCAGCTTTCCTCAGCCTGAAGCTGGTGCGCCGGCGGATCACGTCGATGCGGTGGTTCAGGAAAGCCCTCAGCATGTGCTTGAGGTTCATCACCTTCGGGCGGTTGTTTTCCAACGCCAACATGTTGCAGCCAAAGGTCGTCTGCAGCGGCGTCATCTTGAACAACTGGTTGGCCACGATGTCCGGGTCGTGGCCCCGCTTGACGCGCACGACGATGCGGAGGCCCGCCTTGTCGGTCTCGTCGTTGATCTCGGAGATGCCCTCGAGACGGCCGCCCTTGAGCCCGTCCTTGATCTTCGAGAACAGATGCTGGACCGTGACCTGGTAGGGAAGCTCGGTGATCACGATCTGTTCGATCCCGCCCTTGAGGGTCTCGGTCTGGATCTTGCCCCGCACCGTCAACTTGCCACGGCCGGTCTTGTAGGCCTTCATGATTCCCGAGCGGCCCAGAATCTGACCACCTGTCGGGAAGTCTGGGCCCTGCACCACGCCTACCAGGTCTTCCACCGCGCTGTCCGGCCACTCGATCAACACCATCAAGGCGTCGCAGATCTCGTGCAGGTTGTGCGGAGGGATGTTCGTGGCCATGCCGACGGCGATGCCCTGCGACCCGTTGAGCAGCAACTGCGGTGCGCGCGCAGGCAGCACCAGCGGCTCGGTGTCGGAGTCGTCGAAGTTCGGTCCGTAATCGACCGTGTCCTCGTTGATGTCGGCGACCATCTCCATCATCATGCGGGTCGAGCGCACCTCGGTGTAACGCATGGCAGCCGGCCGGTCCGGGGCAATCGAGCCGAAGTTGCCCTGGCCATCGGCCAACGTGTACCGCAGGTTCCAATTCTGCGCCATACGCACAAGCGTGTAGTAGATCGCCGAGTCCCCATGCGGGTGGAAGCGACCCATACACTCACCGACCACCTTGGCGCATTTGCGGTGCGAGCCCGTCGGTGTCAGACCGAGCTCGCGCATCGTGTACAACACGCGCCGCTGCGACGGCTTCAGGCCGTCCCGCACGTCGGGCAACGCGCGGCTGACGATCACGCTCATCGCGTAGCTGAGGTAGGAGTCCTTCATCTCGCGAGACAAGGACATTTCGATGATTCTCTCGGACATCTTCAGGGCTCCTTCGTGCCGGCAGCAACACCACCAGCGACAGGGCTGTCTGTCGTTCGGGCCAGGATCAATTGGGCCAGGGTCCAGTTGACCGGGGCCGGTGTTTCACAGCGCGCGGCCGCCTCGACCACGGCCAGCGAGATCGCATCGATCTCGGTCTTCGAGCCACGCCGCAGATCGGCGCACATCGAAGAGATGTTCTGCTGAGTCGCCTGGCAGACGGCTTCGACCCGTGCATCAGGCCCCTCGTCGGCCAGCGGCACGCCGAGGGCGCGCCCGACCTGCCAGGTCTCACGTGCGGCGGCCAGAGCGACCTCTCGGGCGTGCGGATGCTGCCAGACCTTCCCGTTGGGGGCATCGAGCAGCGCGCTGACCGGATTGATCGCGGCGCTGACTGCCAGCTTCTCCCACAACACACGCTCGTAGCCATCCACCTCTTCGCAGCCGATGCCTGCGCCGTTCAACAAGGCGGCCAGCCGCGCGCTTCGGGCATTGCGGCACAGCCAGGTGTGGCCCGCGCCCGCGTGGAAAGCGTGGCCAGGTCCCAGGCGGGTGGCCGCCTGGGCGGTCGTGGCGAGCACCAGCTCGGGATCGACGCTGCGGAGCAAATCGCCATGCCGGGTGCCGTTCTGAAAACTGGCGACCAGTCCTGCCTTCTCGAGCCAACCCCGCCAGCGTTCGACGGCAGCTTCAGTCTGGTAGGCCTTGACGAAAACCAGGATCGCGTCGAGAGCGCGGGGGGTCGCGGGGTCGGCTACCCGGCAGCGCGTCTTCTCTGGCGAGGGCCCCTCGAGCCGCAAGCCGACCTGCTCGAGCCAGCCCGCACCGCGCCTGTCCAGGACCACAATGCGGTGACCTGCCCGCCCCAGCTGGACTGCGAAACAGGTTCCCAGTGCGCCAGGTCCCAGAATACCGATCTGCACGCTGTGTTCCCTCGGAGCTTTGCCAGCTGAAAGCCGAAAGTGTGGGGGTTCAATAGAGCTACCATTGTATGCTCCAGCGGCCCCACGTCAACCCCCGCAGCCTGCTGGCACGTAGGCGTTTCATATCCTACAATAGAGGTTTGCTTTCCAGAGCGTCTTCAGGAGATCCCAGGCATGGACCTTTCCATCGAAGTCAATGGCATGCGTTTCCCCAATCCCTTCGTCATCGGCTCCGGTCCGCCGAGCACCAACGCCAAGGTTATCGGCCGCTGCTTCAAAGCCGGTTGGGGCGGCGCCGTGGCAAAGACCGTCGCGCTCGACCGCACCGAGGTGATCAACGTGGTGCCGCGCTACGGCAAGCTGAAGGATGGCCTGGGGAAGGTCTACGGTTTCGAGAACATCGAGCTGATCTCCGACCGGCCCCTCACGGTCTGGCTGGACGAATTCAAAGAGGTCAAGGACAAGTGGCCGGACCGCATCTTGATCGCCTCGATCATGGAAGAGTACAAGAAGGACAACTGGCAGGAGATCACCGAGCTCGTTCAGGCAACGGGCGTCGACGGGCTCGAGCTCAACCTGTCCTGCCCCCACGGCCACCCCGAAAAGCAGATGGGCTCGGCGATGGGCCAGAACCCAGACATTTGCAGAGAAGTGACCGGCTGGGTGACCGAGGTCGCCAAGATCCCTGTGTGGGCAAAGATGACTCCCAACATCACAGACATCAGCCAGCCAGCACTGGCTGCGGCCTCTGCGGGAGCGGTAGGCATCTCGGCCATCAACACCATCCTGTCCGTGATCGGCATCAACCTCAAGACGCTGCGGCCCCTGCCCACCGTCGAGGGAATGAGCACTCCGGGGGGGTACTCGGGAGGTGCCGTCAAGCCTATCGCCCTGCGCATGATCAAGCAGATCAAGGACGCGCTGCCTGATATCGAGGTCTCCGGCATCGGGGGCGTCAATACCTCGTCGGACGCGATCGAGTTTCTGTTGATGGGTGCCTCAACGGTGCAGGTGTGCACCGGGGTGATGGTCAACGGCATGAAGATCGCCGAAGAGCTCTGCGCCGGGCTGGCTGCGTTCATGCAGCAGCACGGCTTCAACTCGGTGCGCGAGGTGGTGGGCAAGAGCCTGCCCTACTTCACCACCCACCACGACCTGGTCGATCGCCTGGCGGCGGCCCGCGAGGCCAAGAAGCTGGCACGTGAGCTGGCCCGCTCGAACCAGGATGGCAACTGGGGTACAGATGATATCGAGAAAGAGACGGCGGCGCTGACTACTGAAAGGGACTGAGAGATGACGCTGAAAACCAAGCTCCTGGTCGGGTTGGGAGGGCTGGTCGTGACGGCCGCGGCCGTCTTCTTCGGCCTGCTGCAGTACTACCACGTGCCCGCCGAGCAGCTCGCGCTGTTTGGCAACGATCTGGCGGCGGCACGCGCCCGGGCCAGCGAGAGCGGCCGGCCGCTGTTGGTCAAGATCGGGTCGAACTACTGAATCAATTGCCACCGCCTGGACGCCGTGACGCTGTCCGACAAGACTGTGGAAGAATACCTGCGCGCGACCTTCGAATGCGTGCGTCTGTTCAACGATGAGCCGGGTGCCGACGAATTCGAGGTCGCTGGCTACCCCACCACCCTGGTGCTCGCCGCTGATGGCAGTGAGCTGCAGCGCCTGCAGGGCTTCTATGAGCCCGCCGCCTTCCTGGCCGAGCTGAAACAGCGGCCCGCGTCGGTCCTTCCTGCGGCGCAATAGACCTCCGGGAAACGGCCATGACTGCCCCGCGCGCGTCCCGCGAGGGGCGCGCTGCAATGGCATCTGCGCAAATGTGCTATTCTGGCACAAGGCGAGGCCTTCGCCGCGAGCACGCAAGGAGCTGGCCGTGACTCCACCCAACGAGGCCCGGACCCGTCCGCAGGTCCACTATCCCGAGAGCGATGGGCAGCCGATGGGAGAGACCGACGCGCATCGCAAAGAGATGCAGAACTACGCCATCGAGGTGCTGGAAGAGTTCTTCGTCGCCGACTCGCAGGTCTATGTGTCAGGAAACAACTTCGTCTATCTGACCGAGGGTGTGCCCGCAGACTGTGTCTCGCCGGATTGTTATGTCGTGCGCGGCGTCGAGAAACGCATCCGCCGGATCTTCAAGTGCTGGGAAGAAGGGCAGCGCCCCTGCTTCGTGCTGGAGGTCACTTCACGCAAAACCCGCAGCGAAGACCTCGGCAGCAAGATGTCGCGCTACCGCGACGATCTGCGGGTGCCCGAGTATTTCCTGTTCGACCTGCAGGCGGACTGGATTCCCGAGAGGCTGCGGGGCTATCGCTTGCGCGACGGGATCTATCTGCCGATACCCCGCCAGGCCTCGGGCCGCTTTGCCAGTCACGAGCTCGGCATGGAACTGGGGGTAGCGGACGGACACGTGCGGTTCTACCTGCCCGAAGCGAATGGCCCCCTGCCAACCCTGCGGGAGCAGATCGCTCAACAGGCACAGCGCACTGAGGAAGAGCGCCGCCGCACTGAGGAAGAACGCCTTCGCGCCGACAACGCAGAAGCGGAGCTCACAAAGCTGCGCGCTGAGATCGCGCGGCTGCGCGGGATCTGAGTCAGCCTTCCTCTTCGAGTTTTTTCAGTAGTTTCTTGGGCGCACGACGTTTCCAGGCGTCCCGCAACAACTCCGCCAGCAACTCCGGCTCGATGGCAGCCAGCTCCACCCGCACCGCCGAGAGCTTCTTCCCCCACATTTGTTCTTCGCAGCACTCCGGCGCCGCGAGCACAACCTGCCGGATGTCCTGCTCTGCCAACATGATGTTCAGGTGCCCCGGATCGGGCCAGGTCGCATAGATCTTGGCGCGCACCCGGAAGGACGGGAAGCCGTGATGCGGCTGCTCCACAGCCTCGGGCAAAGACAGGGCAAGCTCGCGAACGGTGGCGCTGTCGACCATCGGGTTGTCCTCCTTCAAGGCGTGCTTCAACATCCCCGCCCGGAACGCCCGCGTCGATCAAAAAGTCTTGAGACTCGCGTCTTCCTGTGTTACCAGGTTGCGCTGGGAAACTGCGGCGCGCGTGCGACCGCAACGGAGCTGTACCTGACCATCAGGCTCCTGGGCCAAAGCCCTCGTCGCGCGCCTACTGATCACCGACGGGGTTGGGCAATGATCGAAGTTGAGAACCTGCGCAAGAGCTACGGGCCCATCGAAGCGCTGCGTGGCATTTCCTTCAAAGTCAAACAATCCGAGGTGGTCGGCTTCCTCGGTCCCAATGGGGCCGGCAAGACGACCACCATGCGCATCCTGACCGGCTACATCCACCAGACCTCAGGCACAGCCAGCATCGCCGGACACTGTGTGATGAGCGACACGCTGGCGGCGCAGAAACGGGTCGGCTACCTGCCCGAGAGCGCACCGCTGTACGACGACATGTATGTCTGCGAGTACCTGGACTTCGTCTGCGACCTGCGAGGACTGCAGGGCAGCCACCGCAAACAACGCATCGAGAAGGTGCTCGAGAGCTGCGACATCACCAGCGTGGCGCGTCGTCGCATCGGGCACCTCAGTAAGGGGTTCCGGCAACGTGTCGGGTTGGCCCAGGCGTTTGTGCACGACCCGGACATCATCATCCTCGACGAGCCCACCTCGGGCCTGGACCCCAACCAGATCGAGGACATCTGCGCGATGATCCGCAATCTGGGCGAGCAGAAGACGGTCATCTTCTCGAGCCACATCCTGGCCGAGGTCGAAGCCACCTGCTCGCGCGTGCTGATCCTGCACAAAGGCGAGCTGGTCGCCGACCAGAAGCTGGGGAAGGGCACGGGACGCCGCGTGGTCGCCGGATTGCAGGGCAAGAAGAGCTCGGTGCTGAAAGCACTGAGCGCCATGAACGGAGCCGCCAAGGTCGAAGCGCTCGGAAAACAGCGCTATGCGGTCGCCGGCAAAGACCCAGACAAGCTACCTGCCCGCATCTACCAGATTGCCAAAGACAAAGAATGGGCCTTGACCGAGCTGCATATCGAGCAGCCGAGTCTGGCCGACACATTCCGACAGCTCACCCGCAACGCAACCGCCAGCAAGGCGGCCCAGTGATCGAGGAGAAGCCGTGAAGACGATCATGGCGATCGCCAGGAGGGAGCTGCGTAGTGCCTTCAGCTCCCTGCTGGCCTATATCTTCCTGCTGATCTTCTTGTTGGCAGTGGTGTGGGACTTTTTCCCACAGCTCTGGCAGACCCGCGTGGCCACCTGCCACGCCCTGTTCCAGAGCATGCCGCTGCTGCTGTTGATCCTGATTCCCCCTCTGACCATGCGGCTGTGGGCCGAGGAGCGCCGCCAGAAGACGCTCGAGCTGCTGCTGAGCTACCCGATCCAGCCCGCCCACGCGGTGCTGGGGAAGTTCTTCGCCAGCTTCGCGCTGGTGCTGCTGGCGTTGCTGCTGACCCTGGGCATTCCGCTGACGGTCGCGCAGTTCGGCGACCTCGACATCGGTCCCGTGGTCGGAGGCTACGTCGCGGCAGCTCTGGTGGGCGCGGCCTATCTGTCCATCGGCCTGTTCGTCTCGAGTCTGTGCAACAGCCAGATCCTGGCCTTTCTGCTGACCCTGATCGTCTGCGGCCTGCTCTGGTTCATCGGGGAAGACAGCTTCCTCAACATCGCTGACGACTATCTCTTGCGCTGGTTTGGCGAAGCCTACCGCGAGGTCTTTACGGGCCTCGGCATCGGTGCGCGCTTCCGCAGCGTCGCGCGGGGAGTGCTCGACCTGCGCGACATGGTCTACTATCTCGGGCTGATCTGTTTCTTCCTGTTCCTCAACGTGCGCACCCTGGCGTTGCGGAAGTGGCTCAGTTGACACAAGCAGAAAGGAACCTGTCATGAAGACGCTCAAGCCCTTTGGGTTGATCCTCGGATGCGTGCTGCTGGTGGCCAACGTGGTCGCCTTTCAGGTGATCATCTCCGAGCAGAGGCTCAAGGTCGACCTGACCAGCGACGCGATGTACACCGTCTCGGATGTGACCCGCGAGATGCTGGCCAACCTTTCGGACCAGATCGTAATCCGCGCCTTCCTCTCCAAAGAGAGCGAGCCGAGCCTCGAGCCGTTGGTGCCCCAGCTGACTTCACTGCTCGAAGAATACTCGGGCCGCAATCCCGAGCGGATCGACCTGGCCGTCGGCGATCCGCTCTCGGACAGCCTGCGGGTGGTCGAAGCCTCGAGCTACGGCGTCAAGCCGCAGCTGTTCGAGCACAAGACGCGGCGCAGCGCGGGCTACAAGCAGTCGTACTTCTCAGTGGTCGTGCAGCTGGGGGACCAGTTCGAGACGCTGCAGCTGATGGACCTGATCGATGTCGTCAAGTCCCAGAACGAGCTGCTGGTGCGCTTGAAGAACCCGGAATTCCTGCTCACATCGGCGATCAAGAAGCTGCAGGCAAAGGTCAACGCCGCCAACCTGTTGTATTCGCAGGCCGAAGGCCGTTTCGACGTCTACTTCAGCAGTCCGGAGACTCTACGGGCCGAGGGCGGCACCGCAGCCGAAATGGCTGGGCGGATCGAGACCTGGCACAAAGTCGTGGTCGAGACCCTCGACGACCTGACGGCCAAGACCGACGGCCGCCTGAGCTACCGCATCCTCGAGGGGCCGGTCGACCAGGCCGGCCAATCGGCGCTGGCGCAATCGACGGGGCTGCAGCCACGCGGCTTCCTCAGCTTCAGCGAAGAGGGCAACTTCCGCCAGCTGACAATGTATGCCGACGGTGTCCTGACGGTGGGCAATCGCCGCATGCTGGTGCAATGCAGCGGCGAAGCGGAGTTCAACCCCAACACCTTCCGCGTGCGCATTGAAGAGCTGCTCAAGCGCTTGCTGCCCGGCTTTCAGCGCAGCGTGGGGGTGCAGCTCGACCCGACGGCGATGTCCCCACAAGAGCTCAATCAGCTCACCACGGCGGGGGGCAATCCCTGGTACCGGCTGCTGGTCAACACACTGCGCAGCGACCACGAGGTCCGCGTGGTCGATATTGAGGGCGTTGTACCCGACGTCGACGTGCTCTGCCTGATCCGTCCTCAGGATCTCAGCGAGGCGGCGGCGTACAACGTCGACCAGTACGTCATGCGTGGAGGAAAGCTGCTGGTGCTGGCCGACAAGGCCGAATGGTCGGAACCCAGCGACCAGCGGCAGTTGCAGATCCGCCAGATCGAGACCGGGCTCGATAGCCTGTTGGTCTCGTGGGGCGTGAGCCAGAAGCCCTTCGTGCTGCAGGATGAGCGGTGCTGGTCGCCGCTGCTGTTCTTCATCGACAAACAGACGCGCAACCCGATGGTTTCGCCCTATCCTTACATGCCGGCGGTAGTTGACGAGGGAATCAACCACGAGATGCCGATCGCGGCTGATCTCGAGATTTTTCTGCCGATCTTCAGCTGTCCGTTGGAGATCACGGCGGTCGAGGGCATCGAGGCGACCCCGCTGCTGTTGAGCTCTGCCCGATCCTGGACCGAGCCGTTCAACCCGATGGTCCACCCCTTCGATGTGACGGCCTGGAACGGGCAGTACACCCATACCTTCCTTGTGCCAGGCGACGATCCGGCCTTCCCACCCACCAAAGAGCATCCGCTGGGAGAGAAAGTGCTGGCGGTGGCGCTCGAGGGCACGTTCCCGAGCAGCTTCGAGCAGCGGCCGGGCACACCCGGCGGAGAGCTGTTCCCCCACCTCACGAGCTCATCGGAGGGGCAGCGCATGGTGGTGATCGCGGACGCAGAAGGCTTTTCCGACTACGCGGGTTTCCTGCTCGACCCTCAAGGGACCTCCCGCGAGCTGCTGAACGGGCCCGTAATCAAGAACTCCATCGACTGGCTGATGCAGGACGAGGAGCTGATGCAGATCCGCAACCGCGGCGTCAAGCGCCGCCATCTTCGGGAGCTCGACGACGCGAAGAAGGACATGGCCCAGATCCTTTGCTTCGTGGTTCCGTTCCTCATCGTAGTCTTCGGCGGCATCTTCTGGAACTTCGGCCTGCGCCTGCTCGGTGCGCCTGCAGAGAAACAGTGAGGGACAGGCAATGAGGACCAACCGGATCCTGCTCATCCTGATGATCATCCAGTCAGGGGTCCTGTGGCTGCTCTTCAGCAGCGACGGCAGCGGCGCGCCCAGCATGGTCGGAAAGCCTTTGCTGGCGGAGCGCTATCCGCTCGCACAGGTCACAGGGCTTGAAATCCACGAGAACGATACGGTGTCCATCGTGCTGCGCAAGGGCACGGGAGCCGACACCAGTTGGGTGGTGGCGAGCCGTGATGGCTTCCCTGCGCGCAGCCGCAAGATCGAGGATTACTTGCGCAACCTGCTGCGGGCACCACTGATCCGCGAGACCACCTCGAGCCCCGAGCGCTACCACGGCTTGCAGGTCGGCGCAAACGACTACGGCTGCAAGCTCGTGCTCGAGGGGGCCGCCGGGCCACTCACCACGCTGTGGCTGGGCAAGACCGCCATCGGCCACACCTGGGTGCGTGACGGCGACACCGTCTACGAGCTCGACATCCGCAACCTGACCCCGAACACCACGGCGTCCCGCAAAGCCTGGCTCAAGACGAGCCTGCTCGACATCGAAGCCCAGAAGGTTGAGTCGCTCAGCCTCAACTGGGGCAGCGGAGAGCAGCTCGACCTCGACAAACAAGGCGAGCGCTGGCTGGCACAGGACGGCATGCCCGTCAAACAAGCTGCCGTGCAGGCATTGTTGCGGGAAGCCTGCAAGCTGCAGATCGAAGACGCTCACGGCCGACAGGTCAAGCTTTCCCATGGGCTCGACCCCGCCTGGCTCGAGCTCAGTCTGCACACCTCGAGGTCAGAGACGCACGTGCTGCTCGGTGCTCCCAATGCGGACAGCAGCGCCTGCTTCTTGCGGATTGCTGACCGACCTCATGTCGTGTCCATCAGCCAGACAAAGGCCCTCGCGCTACGGAAGCAACGCGGAGACTTCGAAGAGACCGACTGGCTGGCGATCTTTGAGCAACCCGCCGACAGCCTGCTGGTGCGCAGCGAGTCCGGCCTGGGAATGCTCGACGTGCAAACCGGAGAAGGCATCGAAGCGCGCCCGGGCATGGAACTGGGCGTCCACTACAGCGGCTGGTTGATCGATGGGAGAGAGTTCGACAGCAATCGCGCTGGCGAGCTGTTTCGGTTGACCCTCGGCCAGTCCTCAGTCATCAAGGGCTGGCATGAGGGACTCGTGGGAATGCAGCTGCACGGCGAGCGCATTTTGGTGATCCCACCCGAGCTGGGCTACGGCCAGCGCGGTTCGGGAGACATTCCCCCCCAGGCGACCCTGATCTTCAAGGTGCGTGTCGGCGAGCTGGTCGGCCAGGACGACGCCGACGCCCATGAGGGAGAAGGCGCGACCCCCGGCATGGTTCTGTTGCCCTCGGGGGTGAAATTCTTCGATACCCAGCCGGGGGAGGGTCCGGAGGCCATGCCTGGCATGCGCGCGGCCGTGCGCTACCGGGGCAGCCTGCCTGACGGCACCGTGATCGGAAACAACCGCGAGGCTGCAGAGCCTCAGCGCTTCTTGATCGGGGCCGGACAGGTGCTGCAGGGCATGGATGAGGGAGTGCGGGGAATGCGGGTCGGCGGCAAGCGCACCTTGATCATTCCCCCAGAGGCCGGCTACGGCAGCCATGGCACCGAAGACGGCAGCGTCCCGCCGGATGCGTTGCTGCTGTATGAGCTCGAGCTGGTCGGGCTTGAGGACATCCCGAAGCCGGTCGAGACGCCCGGCGAGACGGCACGGGTCTCGATCATCGACCTGCATGAGGGCGAGGGCCCGCCCGTGGCGAAGGGCGACGAGGTGTTCATCCGCTTCGCGGCACGCTTCGGCGAGCAGGTGATCGAGGACAACTACGAAGCAGACGCGCCTCTGCGCTTCGAGGTCGGCGGCGGTCAGGTCATCCGCGGGCTCGACGAGGGGCTGGTGGGAATGCGGGTCGGCGGCGTGCGCCAGCTGATCATCCCTGCCGCTCTGGCGTACGGCGAGAATGGCACCGGTGACGGCAGCGTGCCGCCCGGGGCCACGCTGGTGTACGAGGTGTTGCTGGAGGGAGTCGAGGCGGCGCCGGGGCCGGTTCCTGAGCCCGAGCTTGAGCCCGAGCCCGAACCCGAACCCGAGCCCGAGCCCGAACCCGAGCCCGAACCCGAGCCCGAACCCGAACCCGAACCCGAACCCGAACCCGAACCCGAACCCGAGCCCGAGCCCGAGCCCGAGCCCGAGCCCGAGCCCGAGCCCGAGCCCGAGCCTGAGCCCACACCTACTCCTGAGCCTGATCCTCAAGCTCTTGCCGCTCCTGACAGAGCCTGAGGCGATGCACACTCCTAGCGTCGACTCCCTGCTTATCTGTCAGAACATCCTGCGCAACGAAGAGCTCGGGCTGTGTACGCTGGTCAACGTCTACAATGTGGTCGTCGGTCGGAGTTTTCCCCTTACCCTCGACGGTTTGCACCTCTACTTGTTGCTGATGGATGGGGAAGGCAGCTTTGATCTGTGCATCGATCTGATCGACGCTGCCAGCGAACACGCGCTGACGAGTTTTCCCCTTGAGACCCAGGTACTTGTCGACCGCTTGCTGCCTCATGAGGTGATGCTCTGCATCGACCGCATCCTGATCCCCGCTGCGGGCCGCTACCTCTTCCGGCTGCGGCAACAGGGCCAGCTGGTCAGCATGCGCGATAAACCCTTGCTGGTGTTTGATAGCGCTGACGGGCCTCAGCCTCAATGATGCGGGCACGCCGCCCCTCATAGCGGCGGTCTGCGACCGCCGGCAAGACCATTCTGGCTGGTAGAACCCAGCGGGTTGCGGGCAACCGCTTCCCCTGTAGCGGCGGTCTGCGACCGCCGGCATGACCGTTCTGGTTGGTAGAACCCAGAGGGTTGCGGGCAACCGCTGTGGAAGCGGCGTCCGGCGCCAACAGAGCGCCGCTCCAGCAGCGGCCGAGCCGGAGCTATTCGCCCTGTACGACGGGGATGCGCACCGGGACCTTGCCGCCTACGCTGCCATCTGCACGCTGCACACAGACGTAGTAGATGAAGTCCCCGTCACCCTTCTTGACCCGCAGATTGGCCTTGTAGCTCGGCCCCTTGGCCTTCTGCGTGAACTGGCCATCGGAGCGGCGCTCGAACCACAGGATGGTCCCCTCGCCTTCGCTCAGCGCAGCCGTCAGGGTCACCGCCACAGACTTCGAGCTGATCAAGCGATCGCTGATTTCTATGGTCAGACGGGAGCTTCGCCAGTCTGCAGGCAGTAGGCGGTCCCGCCTTCGGTTCCGACATACAGTCGATCGAAGCCAACGGCCAGCCCGGTGGAGACGGGCGCATCCAGGGGCAGGCAGCCCAATGTCTTTCCGCTGACCGCATCGATCTTGTACACGTGGCGACCCGAAGCCACGAACAAGACCTCGCCCAGAGCGACCGGCGCATGGCCCCATCCGCCGGTGCTCGCCGTCCATAGCTGCGCACCACTCGCGCTGTCGAGAGCAAACAGCCGGTTCTGCTGGCTGCGGCCCGTCGTGAAGATCACCCGCTCTTCATTGGCAGTCGGCGCGATCACGGTCTTGAAGTCTTCGCCGGCCGCCACCTCCCAGATCTGCTTGCGCATCGCCAGGTCGCAGGCCATCAGCCTCTGCCCTTCGACAGCCGCGAAGATCCATGGAGCACAGAAGCCGACCGATTCCATGCCCCCGGTGATCATGAAGCGCGCCCGCTCCTTGCCGTTGTGGAACTGCAGCACATAGATGTGGCCATCGCTCGCGACCGCGTACACCTGCTCTTCATGGACGACCGGTGCGCTCAGCACCGAAGCCTGGCACTGATAGCTCCAAAGTTCGCTGCCCGTCTGTGCGTCGAAACAGAACAACTTCCCGTCTACGGCGCCGACCAGCACACAACCATCGCTGAGCGTCGGAGTCGAGAAACGAGCCTCGGCAGCGTGCTGCAGATCCCAGAGCTTGCGTCCGCTGCGGATGTCGATCGCCAACAAAGTACTGCCGACCACACAATACAGTTGTCGTTTGGCCGCTACCGGCGAGCCGGGACTGGCGAAGCACTCGAAGCGCCAGAAGGGGGTGCCGTCTTTCAAGCTGAGCCCGTGGACCGCCGAGTCGCGAGACGAAAGCAGCACCCGGTCGGAATAGACCGCGGGCACCCCAGTTGGAACCGCACCGACGTCGTGGCTCCAGATCTCTTTGAGCCTCGGTGCATCCGGTTTGAGCACCACACGCGGCGCATCGATGTCCAGGCCGGCGCGCAGCCCCTTGGTGTCGAGGATCATGGTGACCCGCGACTGCCCGCCCAACACCGGCTGCTCGCTGATCGGCCGGGCGAACGGATTCCGCCGCGCCGAAGCGGCGGGCTGAGCGGTCTTGGCGGCCGGGCGCGCACCCTTGGCGTGCCGGGCCTTTGAAGACTGCTCGCCGACCAATACCGAGAGCTTGCGCTCACAACGCCGAACGTAGTAGGAGAGCAACGATAGGGAGGAGTTGACCAGCTCATCATCGACGCCCTGGTTGGGCAGCGTCAGGATGGCGTTGACGTGGCACTCTTTGTCGAGACCGAACTTGACGACCGGCATCTCCTGATTGAACTGCAACAGCCGTGGCAACAGCTCAGGATGGTAGGGAGGGTCGCCCAGACTCAGCACGCGCTTGACACGTAGATGGGTGAAGGAACTGGAGATCTTGGCAGACACCGCGTAACGCCGTCCCTCTCCGCCCAACGGCGCCTTCCAGCGCTTGCCATCGATGCTGGTGGAGTGGAAGCCCAGCGATTCTAGCAGCTCCCCGACTTCCCCACGATCCATGCGTTCCCTCGTCTATCCGCCCACTTTCCGGGCCGACTCGCGCAAGCCACTAGCAAAAAGTGTCGGTCGTTGGACCTGTGCCCGCAAGCGCTTTCTAACGGCGCCCCCGCCAACTTCGCCCGCGATGGGGTTCGACCGCGGCCCAAGCGCAGCGATTTTTTCAGACGAACGCCTATAGTAGTGCTGGAGGTCTGGCGATGCAGATCGAAGAGATCCGGCGTTGGGGCGAGAACCGCAAGCAACGCGCCGCCCGGCAAGCTCCCGCGGCCGTTTCCAAACCCGGCACCGACAGCCTCGAGCTCTGGGCGCTCGAGTTGTTGAGTCTCAGCCTGCCGGCCAGCCGCGCTGGGACGTCGACTGCGCTCCCCAGCCTGCAGAGCCTGGCCGCGCCTGAAGCGGTGCCGGCGGCCGTGGCCGTGCCCGTGCCAACGCCTCTGAGCAGCGCGCTGCGCCACTCACAGCGCTCGGGAGAGGCTCCACCGCCTGCTGGGGAAGTCCGGGAGCCACCGCCCCTTGAGCGAGGCTTCGAGATCTTCCACGCCGAGCGCGGGGGCATGGGCGTGGTGTCGTTCTGCCTGGACCGGAACACGGGCTTTCCCTTTGTGATCAAGACCTTCCGCGAAGACCTGTTCCTCGACCGCAGCGAGACCCTGCCCCGTTTCCTGGCAGAGACCCGGTTGTGGACCGAGCTGGGCACCCACCCGCACATCGTCCGTGCCTACGGCACCCGGCTGCTCGGCGGCCGGCCGTACCTGTTCCTCGAGCTGGTGCCCGGCCCCACCCTGGCCGAGCTGCTCAAGGACCACGAGCTCTCCCCCGCGGACGCCATCGAAGCAGGGTTGCAGATCTGCTCGGCACTGCAGCACGCCGGCCAGCGCTCGCCCGGCTTCGTGCATGGCGACCTGAAACCCTCGAACCTGCTGGTCCATGAGCGCTGCCTGAAGGTGACAGACCTGGGCCTGGCGCGCAGCGCCGCCTTCGCCACGGGAGGCGGCGGTACGCCGATCTACATGGCCCCCGAGCAGTGGAACCGCACACAGCTGGACGCGCGCACCGACATCTACGCGCTGGGGACCGTGCTGTACGAGCTGTTGGCCGGGCGTCCTCCGTTCGCTGGCAGCGAGCTCGGGGACCTGCGGCGTGCCCATCGCGAGCAGGCCCCTGCGGCCTTACAGCTGGCCCCGACCTGGCAGCCGCTCGGCAGCCTGGTGCTTCGTTGCCTGGCCAAACAACCCGCGCAACGCCCCGGCCTGACGGAGCTGCACGACCAACTTCTCCAGCTGCGTAAGCCCGGCCAAGCACGCCAACTGCGGGCCTGGGGGCCGTGGGCCTTTGTGGCGCGGGGCCTGTACCATCTGCGTGAGCTGCAGAAGAACAGCAGCATCCGCCAGATTCTGGGCCTCGGCAACGCTTTGCACGATGGCGTCGAAGAGACGCTCCGGGCCCAGCTCGCCGCCATGCGCCAAACCCCGCCGGACGCGGCCGATCTCGAGCGGCTGCGGGCATTTTCGCGCCTGAGCCGCTCGTACCCGCGTGCCTTCGTCGATTGGAGTGGGCGGGGCTGGAATCTGAGCCAGCTCGAGTTGGCCAAGCAGGACCTGGCACAACTCTGCCTGCCCGATGCCGAGCTTGCGGGAAAAGACCTGCGCGGGGCAGATCTGCGGGAAGCCGACCTGCGCGGAGCCGATCTACGGGGCGCCGATCTGCGCAACGCCGACCTGCGCGGAGCGGACCTGCGCGAGGCTGACCTGCGCGGCGCCCAGCTCGAAGGAGCGGACCTGCGAGCAGCACGGCTCGAGGTCGCTCGCCTGGAAGCCGTGGACCTGAGCCAGGCGCAGACCGAGGACGCGCAGTTTGCGTGGGCATGCTGGGATGATGAAACCCGTCTACCTGCACAAGCATCGGCTCGCAGTAAAGACTTCGCAAGCGGCGGCTTGCGGCTCGAGCTCTGGCGCGGAGCTGCGCTAAGCGAAGGCCTGAGCCCGGTGCAGCTCGGAGCAGGCATCGCCGCCCAGCTGCGCGCCGGCATCTCTACCGAACGCTTCCGCGCCGACTTCGACAGCGAGGCCCTGCGTGTTCTGCGGAAGGCGGTGCGCATCGCCGGGGACGCGTGCCGAGACGATGCTGTCCGCCTCGAGAAAGAGCTCGTAGCCTTGCTTCAAGAGCTCTGGCACACGCCCCTGGCGCGCGACTGGTTGACACTGCTGGTGGCCTGCGACGGCCAAATGGTGCTCACCGCGCAAGGAAAAGCGCGCCTGTTCCGCCTCCGCGACGATCAGCTGCACCCGTGCCAGGCCCGGCATCGCAGCTACCAGCATGTCTTGCCTGTGCGCAGCAACATCCTCACGCCGCGCGTCGGCGACGTGTACGTGCTCGGCAGCGAGGAGGATGCCGCGCGCTTGCTCACGACCCAGGGGAGCCTGGCAGACCGCTGTGCGGAAGCTGCTGCACAAGCCGACAGCGCTTGTTTCATCAGGGTGGTTGACCAACCGCGGCTGCGGGTCGCCTCCCTGCCCGGACTCTGGAGTCTGGACTTCGCCTCCGAAGGCAGCCTGATGCTCCGTACTGCCCAGCGCCGCCTGGAGCTGACTGCGGAGCGTACACGTCCCCGGGTTGTGGAGACGGATCTGCCCGAACCCGCACAGGCGCTGCGTCCGTCGCGGGGAGCCAAGCTGGGAGGCAGCTCCTGGGGCCTGCAGGTCCGTTCCCCAGACAGACGCAACCACGCGCTGCTGTATCGCCCGCAGAGGCGCTCGGAAGGGCCCTGGAAACTTGTGCTCCGTCCTGATGCCTCGTCTACCCCGAGCTGGTCGGTTGAGCTCGACGACACGCTCGACTCCACGCTGCCGAGCGAGCAACGGCGCCGGAGCCCCATCCAGCTGTGCTTCTCGCCGGATGGCGCCTGGCTGGGTGTGCTGACTCCAGGAGGGGAGGTGTCGGTCTACCGGGTCCGCGATGGCCGATGCCGCTGGCGATTCAGCGAAGACGGGCCGATCGCCCAGCTGGCCCTTGACGAGGGCTGCCGCTCGGTTGCCTACGCCTCAGTAGATGGGGAGCTGCTGGTCTGGTCGGCGGAGGCTGCGGCCGCCCGTTCAGGCAGGGGCCAGGCCGTCCCGGGCCTGCCTTTCTACGCTGCTGAGGACCTCTGTCAGTAGGATCAGACGCTGATCCAGGTGGGATTTGGGCTCGCCGCGCCAGCGTCGTTCGCAGGTGAACTTAGCCGTCGAGCGGATCTAGGCAACGATGTTCTTCGAACCGTTCACCTGCCTACGGCTTCGGGCACGTCACAAGTGCTCAACCTTCAAGAAAGCGCCACAATCCGGAAGCGGTCAATCCACAGTGTTTCTGCCTCAGAAGGCGGCCGTCACGAAAGAAGAGCCACATCGGTGATCCAAAGTCCGAGTTTACCTCCGAACACCAGGCCTGTGTTTCTGAGTACTCCAAGAATGGCCGAATCCCTACCGACACTGATCCGTACTGACACAGCTCAGACATCGCCAGCCCAATTGCCTCAATATCTGGCCCACTCCACACGGCAAAGCACAGCACCAGCCAATCGCCACGCAGTAGAGCATCCTCTATCTTGGTGGGTGCCATTGGCAACGCGTGAAAGTGGCTTGGATGCCCGGTCGTGACAACCTCATAACAGTCACCATCCCAACGAACATCGTAGGTCATAGAGAAGCCAGCAACGACAACCTCAAAACACTCACCGTTATGGCGAATACCGTATCTCATGGCGAAATTGGTTCCTCTCCTGGGACCAGCCGTCCTTGGTTGTACCCGCCCACCAGGCCGGACGCAGGATCTCCGATCGTAGCCAAGACCCGGGAGACGGCAGATCAAGATCCTGACACTGACCGCTATCCTTGCAAAAAGGGCACTCTCCTCCATAATAACCAGGATGCGAGCGCGAAGACTCCACTCTGTACTTGAAGAACGGCTGGAACAGTTTCCTGCTGTCGTTCTGCTTGGAGCACGTCAGGTTGGCAAGACGACTCTTGCTTGCGAGTTGGCCCGCAATCGGGCTTCGGTCTACCTTGACCTGGAGGCGCCACGAGATCGAGCGAAACTCCAAGACCCTGCTCTCTACCTTTCTGCCCACCTCAACAAACTCGTCATTCTTGACGAAGTCCAGCGTATCCCAGGTCTGTTTGAAACATTGCGTGGGTTGATCGATGCAGGTCGTCGAGTCGGGCGGCGGGCAGGCCGCTTCCTTCTTCTTGGCTCAGCGTCACCGAAATTGCTCCGGCAGTCGGGTGAGAGTCTGGCCGGGCGAATAGCCTATGTTGAACTCGCACCTCTAGACGCTTTGGAAGTTGAAACACTGGAGTTGGAGAGACTGTGGCTTCGAGGCGGGTTCCCAGACAGCTTTCTCGCAACAGATGACAGACGGAGTTTGATCTGGCGAGAGAACTTCATCCGAACCTATCTTGAACGTGATATCCCCGCACTTGGCCCTCGCGTCCCCGCTGAAACTCTAAGACGTCTTTGGACAATGCTAGCTCACGGCCAAGGCGGTCCGCTCAACGCCGCACAACTTGCACGCAGCCTCGCTATTGACGGAAAAACGGTCAGGCGCTATGTCGATCTACTTGTTGACCTTCTCCTGGTTCGTCGCCTTGTCCCGCTTCATGCCAACGTCCGCAAGCGGTTAGTGAAGTCTCCCAGGGTCATCGTCCGTGACAGTGGAATCGTCCATGCACTTCTTGGTCTTCGTGATCGTGACGACTTGCTTGGTCACCCTGTCACCGGCCGGAGCTGGGAAGCATTTGTAATTGAGACACTCATTCAAACGGCTCCGGATAGTGTTACGCCATGCTTCTATCGCTCTACAGCCGGAGCAGAGATCGACCTCATCCTAGAATTTCCAGCCGGATCGCGCTGGGCGATAGAAATCAAGCACAGCTTGTCTCCAAAGCTCGAACGAGGTTTTTACCATGCCCGAGCTGAGGTCGAGCCAAGCCGTTGTTTTGTCGTGTATCCGGGCGAAGAAAGATATCCCATCAAGAAAGGGGTAGAGGCAATCAGTCTTAGAGAGCTTGCGTCAGAGCTGGCTTCTTTGGTCTCATGACACGCCTCTACCTTTCGCGCATGAAGGCCTGTGTACACGCCAGCAATCAGTGAAGTCGAAGACCCATCAGGCCAGCTCAAAAGCATCCTGCTTCAACATTGGGGATCCCACCCTGCTGCCTGTCAACGGAGAAGTCCACTCTCGGCGGAGGAGCCCAGTGCCAGGAGAGAGGTTGAATTCGCCGGTCAGACGAAGCCGCAGCAGAAACTGGTGACGGATTCGGGCTAGCTTTCTTGAAACGGTAGGCGGGTGTCGTCCGCTAGATCCCGAAGGTCGAAGTACCTGAGCCCCCCTCACAACGACTCGAGGATCGTCGCCCGAGGCCGCGACCCTATGCTGTGAACATTCTTGCGCCTACGCCTCAGCAGCCGGGGAGCTGCTGGTCTGGTCGGCCGAGGCAGAGGCAGAGGCAGAGGCAGAGGCCGCCACCGCAAAAGCCCGGTCGCGCAAGCCAAACAGCGGCAGGCCCAGCAGTGCGGCGAACGCCAGCGAGAGCAGGTTGGGCCCGTAAACACCGCTGCGCAGCGCAAACACCTGATCCAACAGCAACCAGGCCGCGGCGCCTACCGCCAAGGTCCACCAGGCCGCACGGCCAAAACCCGCACGCCCCAGCCGCGCCAGGGCGACCACCAGCAGGCCGATCCCGACCAGGTGCCCGGCGAGCTCACAGCAGAAAAAACGCACGAAATCTGCCTTCTCCGCAGTCAGCAGAGCAAAGTCCCCTCCGCCGCCCCAACCGTATATGGTCGCCGCCACCGTCTCGAGCATCAGCAGGCCCAGCAACGCCAGACCGGCCCAACCGAAACCGCTCCACAGCAGGAAGCGCCATGCGCCCGCGTCATCGACAGTCGCCACCGAGCCTGCCGGTGATGGCAGGTTGATGGCCGGCAGGAACACGCCGAGGAAGAATCCTCCCATGGACAGCGTCAGCTGCTGCGCCGAGCCGTGGTAGTGGGCCAGACCAAACGCCAGCACCGCCCCCCAGCCGTAGCACGCCAGGCGCAACCCGCAGCGCGGCGCATCCGCCGCACGCAACCGCCCGATCCAGCCGAGCCCGGCGCCCAGCAGACCCGCAGCCAGCAGAGGCAGCCAGGCCAGCAGCCCAGCGTAGGCCACAAACTCACTGAAGGGCGCGCGCACCTCGTCGAGGCGCATACCCGAGGCGCCCTGCAGGTAGCTACTGGCGGCGTCCGCGCCCCAACCGGGCAATGAGGTGGTCGCTACCGCCCAGGCTGTCAGTCCACAGCCCGCCACGAGCAGCCAGTTCCACATCCGGCTCGGTTGCTGAGAAGACATGCCGGGTGTCCTTGACAGGGTTGAGGTTGGGGGCCCTTGAGCGCGGCCCAGTGCCATGCCGCACAAGTAACGGGTTATCCGAACGATGCGTGCACAGCAGAAGGCAAACCCTTGCAGGGGAGACATCTACACCTCGCCGACTCGGACGCTTCGCTCTCCCGCTACTTCCGGGCGGGGGTAAACCCCGCCCCTACAGGGTGTATCGAGACCTCCGCGGCGCGGCGACCAGTATAGCGTCCGGCCCGCTGCCGGCAATCCTCAGACCCCAGACAGCACAATCAGGATCGCGATGCCCAGGGCGATCAACAGGGCACACAGGCCCCAGATCAGGAAAGGCCTCTGCGAACCGCGCATCGTCGCGCGTCGGGAGCTGCGCCCGCCCGCCTCGGGAGACAGGCCGAACTCTTGGAGCTTGCGCTTGTAGCGCAGCCACTTCTTGGGGTGCAAGATGCCCTTGAGCACCAGCGTCTCGATCAGCTTCGAGTGGGTGCGCTTCATCTCCCGCATCACCACATCGGCCTGGTCACTCGTGACGGCGCCGAGCTTCTCGAGCCGATGCAGCAGCGTCGGGTTGCGGCCGACATCCCAGTTCTTGACCACGCCTTTCTGGTAGCGGCTGCAGATCAACACCGCATACACACTGCCGAATGCGATCACGGTGTTGTTGTAGATCGGCACATCTTCCATGGGCGCGATATGCCGGCCATCTACCCGCGTCTTGTTCTTGCTGCCGAGGTCGCGCACGAAGAACTTCTCGTCGACCCGGTAGACCTCCGCGTGGCGGCCCGACACCGACCGGTCCATGAGGCACAGGGTCTGGTCTTTGTCCCGTCCGACCGTGATGGTCTCGGTGTCCAGAGCCATGGCCCGAGGCTGACCTTCGTCGAGCAACAGCAAGCGGGCCGGCATCTCGGGGCGCTTCTTCTTTTTCTTTTTGCGCGGCAGCGGCGGATGCGTGGGAATCTCGATGCCATCCCGTGAAACCAGCGCACCGATGTCCTCGCTGCTGGGTGGCTCTGAGCCCGAATCATGAGAGCTCGGAGGAGCCGCACCGTGGCCGACAATCTCCGTCGGTGGAACATAGGGAGCCGCGACCAGCTCGGTGGCTTTGGGCACCTGCGCATGAGGCGGAGCGGACACCAGCTCGGTGCCTTTGTGCATCGGCGGCGAGGCGACCAACTCCGTGCCTTTGTGCATCATCGGCGGAGAGACCAGCTCGGTGCCCTTGTGCGTCGGAGGAACTGGCTGGGCCGGCTGCCACTGCGGTGCGGGGGGCGGAACCAGCTGCTGAGGAGGCCGGGTCGGCTCAGAGCTGGCAGGCACCCAGGGCGAGGTCGTGACCGCCGCCGCCGGCTGCCCCGGCAGAGAGGGCGTGGTGGCGATGTGGCCCTGATAGGGCATCGGCGTGCGCGGGCGCTGAGGATCGTGGCCCGCGGGAGCGCCCGGCACCGCCGGCTGCCAACTCTGGGGCAACTGCAGCGTCGATTCGAGGTCGGGAACCGGAACCTCTTCGGAGAGCTTGAACAGGTCGTCGGGACGGAAACGCCCCGCGACCTTCTCCGGCGACTGCGAGGCGGCCGGCTGCGCCGGATGCGCGTCGCTCCCGGGGATCGGGTAGCCGTCGGTTCCCGGTGCCAGGGAAGGGGGCCTGGGATAGCCGCTGCCCTGCGACTGATAGCCAGACGCCGACGGGATGCGGTGGCTCTCGGTAGCCCTCGCTCTGTGCCCGTCCGAGCCGGGCACGCGATGCGCGTCGCTCCCCACCGGGGGCGTCGGTGCCGTCCAAGCCGGGCCCGGGCTCACCGGCGCCTGTGGGTACGCCGCCTGGTGGCTCCCGCCCGACGACGGCTGAGCCGCATGCGGAGGTATGCCTGCCGGACGCATGGTGGTCGATCCCGACTCATCATGCTGCGGCCGCAGCCCGCCCCGCTCGATCAGAGCCCCCCGGACCACCTCGGTCATGTCACAGTCTTCGGTCGCGAAAGGGTCGAAACCGCTCACGTCGGCCTCGGGCACCGGTGCCGTGCGGCGGAAGAAGCTCAAGCCCGCCTCCTGGCTCGGAGCCGGCGCGCTCGGGGTCACCAGGCAGCGCAGGTAGTGGTCACCGACCCGCACCAGGTCACCGTGGAACAGCTCGAGCGCCCCATCCTGCTGCCGCAGGGTCAGGTGATGCGAATACGCGCCCTGCTCGCAACGGATCACCGAGGTGCCGTTGACGCTGGAAAGATCGCTGACATAAAAGTGCTGTTCGCGGATGCCGAGAATCGCGTGCTGGCGGGACAGCTTCTCATCGTCCAGGCAGATGCCGTTCTCGGGACCGCGGCCGACGGTCACTTCCGTCGAGGTCTTGTCCAGTGAATAGGACGAGATCGGCCTGTTCCCGATGAAAACTTCGAGGACGACGTGCACGGCAAACCCCTTAGCGCAGTATAGGCTTCCAGCCTGGGGCCGGCAAGCCCCGCTCCCTGCGTCTCCGCCCAGCGGAGGCCTCCACAAGGCCGCACAAATCATGTGGCGGATGCGTGCCGCGTGTGCGCGATCCGGGGTAGGGCTCGCGGCAACTCAATCCGGCGCCTCCTCAGAGCTATCGTCCAGCTCGTACAGAAGCAACAGCTCACGGTAGCTGTATTCCTCGAACTCCTCCCTGTCTACGTTACCGTTGCCATCGGCATCGATTTGGGAAAAAACGTCTGCCGCGCCCGAAGCCAGAGCCTCCTCCGCCTCAGCCTTGGAGAGTAGTTGGTCGCCATTGAGGTCGAGCACCTCCAGCAGCGGCTCGAAGGCATCACGCACCTCGAGCTGGGCCAGATAGCGGCAATCGGTCATGCTCGGCGGCGGTGCCTCATGAAAATCCCGCAACCATAGGTACTCGACCAGCTCGCCCTTGCCCAGGCTCTGATCGTCATCGATGTCGGCCCGCAACCAGGTCTCTGCATCGAGCAGGGGCTGGTACTTCTCCTGCAGGCGCGCGTGCGCCTCCTCGTCGCTCGCCTGCTCGACGGCGAGCTCGAGCTCTTGTTGCACAGCCTCCAGCTCAGCGAGGCTGATGGCATAGTCGGTGTTCGTGTCATAGAGCTCGAACACACCCTCGACGTAGTCGACATCCTGGCCAAAACACGACAAGCAGGCAATCGCCAGGATCCCTAAACCAGCCTTGAACATAGTCTTCCTCCCCTCAGCCGTCGCTGCCGGCCAGGCTGCCGATAAGCTCGGCCAGCGCTGGTCCGCGCGGCACTCCATCGACGTAGACCTCGCGGATGTGTTCACGCCGAAGGTTGAACAACAGCGCGAACAACAGCTCATCCCCATCATCGCAATGGCGCAGCCGCTCGGCCAGCAACGGGTCTCTCTGCAGGTCGACGCACACGAGATCGGCCCGCTTTCCAGGTTCCAGGTTGCCGATATGGGACTGCCAGCCCAGAGCCTCCGCACCTGCCAACGTTGCAAGGTAGAGCAGGTGTTCGGCCCGCAACGCACGCCCGCCCAGCTGCGCGATACCATAGACCTGCTGCAGGCTCTCGAACAGCGAGAAATGACTGCCTCCGCCGATGTCGGTCCCCAGGCAGACCTGCACGCCCGCGTTGTGGTGTGCCTCGAGCGAAAACAGACCGCTGCCCAGGAAGAGGTTGCTGCTCGGGCAATGCACCGCCCAGCTGCCGCGTCGCGCCATCTGGGCGAGCTCTGCTTCGGTCGTGTAGATCGAATGCCCGAGCAGCGTGCGCTCTCCCAGCAGGCCAGCCTGCTCATAGACAGCGAGATAGGAGGAGAGCTCGGGAAACAGCGCCCGCACCGCCGAGATCTCGTCACGATTCTCGTTGATATGGGTCTGCACCAGGCAGTCCGGATGCGCCGCCAACCAAGATCCACAGACTTCGAGCTGCGCGGGTGACGAGCTCAGGGCGAAGCGCGGGGTCAGGGCCACGCCGCTATACGGGGGCCGGTCGAACTCGTGGAACAGGGCATCATACAGCCCTGCTGTCTGCTCGGGAGCGGTGCGCAGGCCCGCGGGCACATCACGGTCCATCGCTGTCGGTCCGATGATGGCCCGCAGCCCCACCTGCGCCGCCGCCTCGAAAGCCGCCCGGTTCGCCGCGGGGAAGACTGAGCCGTAGACACAGGCGGTGGTGGTGCCCGCCCGCAGCAGCTGACTGCAGAAGGCCGCAGCGCCGCGGCGCGCGTAGGCAGGATCTGCGTAACGCAGCTCTTCGGGGAAGGTGTAGCGCTCCAGCCAGCTGAGCAGTTTTTCGCCCCAGGCCGCCTGCATGAACACCTGGGGTAGATGGACGTGAGCGTCCACCGCCCCGGGCAGCAAGCAGCAGCCACGCAGGTCCTCCACCGGCACTCCGGGGGGAAGCTCGTGCGGTTCAAGGCGCGCCTCGATGCGCCCCTGGGCGTCGATCAGCAGGCAGCCATCCTCGGAAAAACGCAGCGCATCCCCGCTCTGGAATGGGTTGCTGCGTAGATCGCAGAGCATTCCCCGCAGGATTCTCGAGCCCTCGGCCATCAGCTCTCCGTAGACTAGGAGCCCCTGCATTGTGGTTCTTTTCCCCCTGCCGACGCAAGCGCACGCTTCGCCACACGGGCTTGAAGCCGGCCCGCAAAAAGGCCAGCATAGAAAGGTCGGAGCCCTACGAAGCCAAACCGTCCCCCGAGAGAAATCGACCGGCAATGCCGTGGGACGTGAAGAAAGGATGACTAGCCGTTGAGTGACTGGTTTGCGCGGCATTCCGCGCCCTTCCGCACCGTGCGCGACGATCTGGCCGCGCTGGCTGCAGACTTTCGGTCCGAGCTGCAGAGCTATCCGGCCGGCAGCGACGAGCTCTGCCGCGAGGTCGAGGCACGCCTGCGCACCCTGGGCGATGACCTGGCCGCGCCCCGCTTCCGGCTGCCCTTCGCGGGCGGTTTCAGCGGCGGCAAATCCCACACGATCTGCGCCCTGCTCGAACGCCCCGGGCTGCTTCCCAGCGCCAACCGGGCAACCACAGGCAACGCCACCGAGCTGGTCTACGCGGGTCTGCCCAGCGACGAAGAGCGCGCCGAGATCCACTACTTCGACCGCGAAAAACTGGCGCGCTGCCTCGAGAGCTACGCCCAGGAGTGCGCCCGCATCTTCAAGGATCGGCCCGCCCTGGTGACCGAGGCGGGAGGTCATATCAGCGCTGTCTGCAACGAGCTGCGCGCCGTGGCTTTCGCACGCGAGCGGGCCTTTGCCTGTTGCGAGCCGGTCTACGCCTTCTGCGCCGGACACATCGCTGATTACGGGCTGCAGACCCGCGAACGCCAGGTGCTGTACAACCTCGCAGACCTGCTGTGCGCCTACCAGCATGAAGAGCCGCTGGTGCGCACGGCGGCCCGGGTGCGGCAGGTGGCCCGCGGCGAGATCGCCTCCTACGCGGCCAAGCGCGACTATCCCTGGGTGCAGGATGCTCCCCGCGATGGTGCTGATCTGCGCCGCGCGCTGCGGCTCAAGTACCTGATCTACCACCTCGACGAGCAGCGCCAACCCCTGGCGACGCGTCTCGGCGACAGGCTGCGGCTGGGCGAAGGCCGGGCGCCCGAGGCTGCCGCTCTGCTGGCCGAGTTGGAGGCCAGCCTCGCCGAGTGTTTTGCCGGCGAGGATGTCGATAGCGAGCTACGCGAGTACCGCCAACGCTTGTCCTTCCTGTTGATCTGGAAGGTCGTGCTGCCCGTCTGCAGCGCACTGCTGCGGAACGGCGCGAGCATCATCGACCTGCCGGGAGCCGACGCGCCCTTTCCCCGCGACGAGTTTGTGGCGCGGCTGTTCTTGAACGAGGCGGACGGGGCGGTGGTGCTTTCGAGCTGTCTCAAGCCACTCTCTGAGACCGACGCCGAGGTGGTCTCGATCCTGGAGAAGGTCCGCGAGGTCGACCTGGAACAGAAGACCTTCTTCGTCTTCAATCAATACGGCCGCCTCGGAGAGAGCGAACGGCGTGGCCTGGCCAAGGATCTCGAGGCAAGCCTGCGGGTGATCCACAACCGAGCGCGGATCGCGCACCCGCATGTGTTCTTGACCGACGCGTTGGTCGCCGGCCACCTGAGCTGCCTCGATTCGGTCGCCAGCCTCAAGAGGGCCTTCGAGACCCAAGAAGAGGGCACACTCGCCTTGTCCGACCCCGACCTGCCTGGACAGGTGCGCGACGCTTTCCTCGCCGCCGAGCCCGGGCTGGAAGAGCTGTGCGCGCAGCTGGTGGCATCCCTGGATGCGAGCAGCGAGGCCGAGCGCTGGCTGGGACGCCTGTGCCGCGACCTGCTCGACTACCGCGCACAGGTGACTCCCCAGCTGAAGCCCGAACAGCAGCAGCTGGTCGAGGAGGCCGAGCGCGATGGCGGCGTGGCCCGCCTGCGCCGTGCCCTGAGCGACTTTCTGGCCCACGGCGCGGCACGCGCCCGGCTGGCGGAGATCCAGTCGAACCTACAGGCGGTGCTCGACCGCTTGCGGCAGGGGATCGAAGGGCCCGGGCGGCGGGCCCTCGAAGCGCTGGAGCGCGGCCGCGAAGATGCACGCGAGCAGCTTCTCGGCCGGTTGGATGAGCGCTTCGCGCGTGCCCGCGCCGCGCTGGAGAAGGGCGCTGCCCGGCCCAGCGAACTGGGGCGCCGCGTCTACCAGGTGCTCTGGGATTGCCATCAGCAGGTCGAGGCCGCG
Source organism: Planctomycetota bacterium (assembly GCA_029260765.1). GTDB lineage: Bacteria > Planctomycetota > J058 > JAJDCP01 > JAJDCP01 > JAJDCP01. The sequence continues at coordinate 7,943 of JAJDCP010000043.1, read as the reverse complement.
GTCGAGGAAGCTCTCGAAGAGACGGGCAGCCTGGACGCCGGGGAACCCCGGGAAGACTGTCAGACCCGGCGGCAGCAGGTCTACCTCGCGGCTCTGCACAACCTGGAGCAATACTGCGAGCGAAGCCTGCTGGCAGAGCTCGACGATGCGCCTGAGGGGGACGCGCTCTGGCAGGAAGTCCACAGGCAGGTCATCGAGCCCTTCGCCGGGCTGGAGCCCGTAGAGCCGCTGCTGGCGCGTCAACGAGCCCAACGCCCCGGTCTGGCGATGCAGAGTCTGGCCCGGGTGCGGCATCGGCGCGCGTGGCGCGGCTACTGCGACCAGCATCCGCTGCCGCGGCAGAAGCTGCGGGGTTGGAGCCGTTTGGCGGCGAGGCGCCTGAAGCGCGAGCTGTGCGGTTTTCTCGCCAAGATCCTCACAGACGTCGCCGAAGCGCTCGCCCACGAGCTGGACCGCGACCTGCGCTGGCAGCATGCCGATGCCCTCGACCTGCTCGAAACCGAGCTGCAGGCGCTGGCTGGCCCATGGCTGGCCGAGCACCGGCCCGAAGCACTGCGCTTTGAGGACGATGGCAAGACCGATCCCGAGCGGCGCCGCCAGCAGCTGCAGGCAGATCTGTACCGGCGGCTGCTGCGCGCGGTCGAACGGTTTGCGGCCATCGCTGCGGATGGGCTGGACCGGGGGGCCGCAGCGGGCCGGACTTGACCCGACACGGGCCCTCAAGTACGATCGCAGGCTTGTGCAGCATCCAGGGGTGCCATGAGCGATCAAAACACGCGCTCCGGTTCTTCGCCAGCCGACGCCGAAGGCGCCGGGCCCCGGCCCGGTTCGCGCCCGCGCATCCGCAGGCCCGGCACCCGCCGCACCCGCTTCATGAAGCTGCGCAACCTCGACCTCAGCCCAGACGACCTCGAAGAAGAACGCAAGCTTCTGAAAGTCAACGATTCTCGACTCAACAAGCTGCGCGTCAAGGCGCTGACCAGTCTGCTTCAGGGTCTGCGCGAGAAGCTGCGCGCACGTCACCCCCAGGCGCGGCCTCGCGCGCGCTTGACCTGTCTCGAGGGCCGCCAGACGGGGCAGGCTTTTGCACTGGACGGGGTGTTGGTCCTGGGCCGGGACGAGAAGGTCGACCTCGAAGTGCAGGACCCGGAGGTCTCGCGCGCCCATTGTCGGGTCGAAACCGAGAACGGCTGGGATTTCCGGGTCATCGACCTTGGCAGCAAGAACGGCACGCTGCTCAACGGCCACAAAGTCGACAAAGCCGAGCTGCACGGCGGTGATGTGCTGACACTCGGGCTGAGCTTCTTTGGCTTTGAGCATTCCGAGGTGCAACTGGCCATCGAGCTCGACGACCCGGCCCTGGCCGACGCCGAGCAGCTCCGCGAGCTCGTTCGCTTCGAGGCCCTGGTCAGCAGCGCGCAGGAGCGGCTGGCCGCAGTCCGCCACGACTTGATCCAGCTCGACCTGGCCCGCCGCGAGCACGAAGAGTCCGACGCGGTGCAGAACACCGTGCAGGCATTCCGTCAGTTGGCCAAGCGGCTGCTGCGCGAAGCCCGGGCCAAGACCCAACGTGCTGAGAGCGTCTTGGCGCGCGTGTTGGGCGAGGCCGCCCCGGCTGAGGCTCCTCCCCCAGACCCCGCCTCCATATCTGAGCTCACGCGGCTCGAGCAAGAGCTGAACAAGGTGGTGACCAAGCTCAAGACGCTGGGCAGCCGTCCCGAGGGGCGCACGACGCTGCTGCGCCGCAAACAAGACCTCGAAGAGAAGGTCGAAGAGACCCGCCAGATGCGCGCGGTGGGCAGCAAGCCCGCAGCGCCTGCAGCGCCTGCTGCGCAGACCGAAGCCCTGCTCGCTGCCGAGGCCCGCATCGTTGAGCTCGAGCAAGAGCTGGCGTTGCGTCCCAGCGAGATTCCAGACGAGATGCGCCTGGTCGCCATCGCCCTCGACCACGAACGCGGCACCGAGGTCACGAAGCTGACCGACGAGCTGGCCGAGCTGCAGACAGCGCTGCGTTCGACCGAGACCCAGCTGAGTGAGAAGATCGCTCGCTTCGAACGGGACAATCTGAAGTTGCGCACCGCCAACCTCGAGCTCAAGGGACGGCTGCGCGAGGCTGTCCGTGAGCTGGTGCTGCAGGCTGAAGGTATGCACCGTTCCGGGCAGGCAGGCCACGCCAGCGATCTGGCGCGGCGCATCGTCTCGATCGAGCCAGCCAGCGACGCGGCTCGCTACCTGCTCGCCAGAATCGAACCGGGCCTGACGTCCGGGGCCTTGCGTGCCCAGACGGCGTTCGCCGACCGGAATGTTCCGCTATCCGATTCCCAACTTCCCCCGCCGCCTCAGAATCCAGCGGCGCCTGCGCAAGAGGGTGGAGCGTGATTAACGACGACCATTGCATGTTCCACGTCGAGAACGAGCTGCGGAAGCTGCTGCAAGACGATGCCGAGACCAAGCCCGAAGATCCTGAACAGGTCAAGGCGCTGCTCGCCGAGCTCAAACAGCTCGGGATGTTTGACCTGCTGATCAGTTTGACTTCTGAGCCCGAATTCGACGCGGATCTGTGCGACGAGATCTCCGAGCATTTTGGCGAGAAACTGGAGGGACTGCTGAGCGAGAGCGCGCGCACAGCCCTCGACGACGATGCCGGTCTGGGCGCCAAGATCGACGCCTTCATCGCGGACAAGAAAGACACCCGCCGGGTCTTGCTGCACAAGACCTTCTGCAACTTCTTGTTCCAGTACTTCGACCTCACCGACTACGGCTTGTTCGTCGATGATGTCTCGCGCTTGATCAAGCTCTGCTCCGCGAGCTCATTGAGCGGAAACGCCCGCTCCTTTGCGCGCTTGCTGGTCGGGCTGAGCCGCAAGACGGCACGTTTCGTGCTCGGCACCCTGCCGGGCAACCTCGAGCTCAACTACAAGGTCGCACGCGACGCTGCCTCTGAGGAAGAGATCGACCGCTTCTTCGCCAACTTCGCCCCCAAAGTGATCGGACGCCGTATGATGGCGGTCATGGAGACGCTGATCCGGCAAGAGCTGCGCCTGCGCGCGGCCCTGACCATCTATGGCATCAGCCGCGGCGTCTCGGTGGGGAAAACGAAGCTCGTGGAGGTCGCAGACTTCCTCGAAGTCGTGAAAGTCGACCGGCTCGTCAGCCGCGCACAGGAGACCCGCGCGTCGCGCACAGCTCTGATGCAGGCCTGGCAAGAACGCTCCGAGCAGCTGCAGGCCTACGACCGCCTGTTCCAGCCGCCCGACAAGGAAGCCTGAAGCTGCGCCGCGCCCTGCAAGGAGTGTGTCATGGCTGAGCTCGCAACCTGGAAGGCTCGGCACGAAGCCTGTGGCGCAGAACCCATCGAAGCCCTCAAGCTCTGGTTCGAGGCCGTGTTCCTCTATCTCGAGCCTGACAGCCGCGACCTCGGCCGTGGACTGCTGCAGTACCTCACCATCCCCTTCAAGCAGGACACCAGCTGGGATCGCAGGCCGTCGAACGGGACGTTCGTCGCGCGGATGAAAGACGCCCGGCACCATCACATCTTCCGCAGCTATGCCCGCGATTCCCTCCCCGAGAACGGCTACCGTCTCGATCCCGCATCATGGCAGCTGGCCGTCGAGCGCAGCGTCGAAGATCCCCACGGGCGAGGCTGGACCGTGGCCGTGCGCAGCTCTGGAGCCGATTCCGCACGGCCTGTCTATCTCAAGAAGAGCACCAAAACCGGCCTGTATTTCGTCGACAAGCACGCCAACGTGTACGTCGGCGTGCGTCCGCCCCAGGACCCAGACGCGGAGAGTTTCGTCTGAAGCCCCGAGGGTATCGATACTGGCTGGGATTTCTGTCGCTTTGTGCCTGCCTGGCGGGCTGCGCCGGAGACCTGGTCCAGGCTCCGGCATTGCCGTTCCGGGGCCGCCAGCCCCAAGTCGTTGAGGTCGAGTACGCCGCGAGCTTTCCCGAACACTGGCGCCCGACCCTCGACCACGTCGTGCAGCGTTTCAGCCTGATCGTGAGCTCCGAGCGCTTTGCGCGCCGCCTGCTCGAGTCGGGCGCCCCCTGGCGGCCCGACTTCAGCGAGGATACGCCCCGAACCGTCTACCACCACTACCTGGCGGCGGCGCTCGCCGGCCAGCCCCCCAGAGTGATCTTTGCGACCAAGCTCGGCATGTTCTCCGATGCCGACACGGCCCATGACGATGTGCAGAGCCATCGGATTCTCACAGACAGCGCTGGTCAGCCTCGTCCCACCATCTACTGGAGCTGCTGGAACACACCTCCGCAGACCATCCACGAGCTGACCAGCACCCTCGCCCATGAGCTCGCCCATCTGGCCGTCGACCGCGGCGGAGACAGCGACCACTATGTCGACCAGCCCCGGGAAGGACACGTGGGCCCCCAGGCGCGCAGCGTGCCCTACAGCATCGGCGCGCTGGTGCGCCTGCTGTCGCAGACCCTTGACGGCTGGTCCGCGTACGAATTGGCTGACGGTTTCGTGCGGCTGCCCGCCGTCGGCCCCTGAAGAAGGACAGCCATGTTGACTCTGATCTACAACGCCGATGGCGGTCTCTTTGGCGAGCTGCGCTACGTCATGGCCAAGCTGCTGGGGAAGGGCTCCTGCTCGCTGTGCAGCATCACCCACACCACAACGGGCGGCGAAAAGTCTGCCTGGCAGAGCTGCCGTGGACTGCTGAAGGACGAAGTGCGCGCGTTGCATCGGAACGAGCTCGAGCCAGGCCTGGCAGAGTTCGTCGCAGACCGCCTGCCGGCGGTGGTCGCCGAGACGCCCGCTGGCTATCTGCTCGTGCTTGGGCCTGCGGAGCTCGACGACTGCCACGGGCGGGTGGGGATCTTCCAGGAGCGTCTGGCCCGCCGGGCGGCAGAGCTGGGCTTGCAGCTCTTCGCGCACGAGTAGGAATGAGCGAACCAGACCGGCAGGCCGAAGCCAGCGCTTGCGACGCCTCAGACCATCTGGCAAAGTGGGCGTTTTGCCGCCGGGAGGGCCCTCATGGTCCAGGAATTGAAACACTTTGTCGACGGTGCCCCCTGCGAGGGCACAAGCGGACGCTGGGGAGATGTTACCAATCCCGCCACGGGCGAGCTGGCAGCGCGGCTGCCCCTGGCCTCGGCCGAAGAGGTCACGCGCGCGGTCGATGCGGCGACACGGGCTTTCCCTGCCTGGTCACAGTTGCCGCCGGTCAAGCGCGCGCGGGTGTTGTTCCGCTTCAACAGCCTGGTCGAACAGCATACCGACGAGCTGGCGGCGCTGATCACCGCTGAGCATGGCAAAGTCCTGGCAGATGCGCGCGGCTCGGTCATCAGAGGGCGTGAGGTCATCGAGTTCGCCTGCGGCATTCCCCACCTGCTGAAAGGCGAGTTCAGCGAGAATGTCGGCACCGCCATCGACAGCTACTCGGTGCGGCAACCGCTCGGCGTCTGTGCCGGGATCACGCCCTTCAACTTCCCGGCGATGGTGCCCTTGTGGATGCTTCCGATCGCCATCGCATGCGGCAATACCTTTGTGCTCAAGCCGAGCGAGAAGGACCCCTCGGTGGTGCTGCGCATGATCGAGCTCTTGCACGAGGCCGGCTGCCCTCCAGGCGTGGCCAATGTGTTGGGGGGAGACCGGGAAGCCGTGGAAGCTCTGGTCGCAGACCCCCGCGTGCGCGCCTTGAGCTTCGTCGGCTCCACGCCTGTGGCCGAGAGCCTCTATGCGCGAGGAAGCGCGGCCGGCAAGCGCGTGCAGGCGCTGGGCGGTGCCAAGAACCACCTGGTGGTGCTGCCCGATGCCGACCTCAACCAGGCCGTGGACGCGCTGATGGGCGCGGCCTACGGCTCCGCTGGCGAGCGCTGCATGGCGATCTCGGTGGCCGTCGCTGTAGGCTCGGTAGCTGACGAGCTGGTGGCCCGGCTGAAGCCGCGCGTCGAAGGGCTGGTGGTCGCACCCGGCACGCAGCCCGAGGCACAGATGGGTCCGCTGGTCACGCAGGCGCACAAAGACAAGGTCGCGGGCTATGTCGACCTCGGTGTGCGCGAGGGGGCTGAGCTGGTCGTCGATGGCCGCAACCTGCAGGTCCCCGGAAACGAGGCTGGGTTCTTTTTCGGGGGTTGCCTGTTCGACCACGTCACGACCGACATGCGCATCTACAAAGAGGAGATCTTTGGACCAGTGCTCGTCGTCGTGCGGGTACCCGACTTCGACAGTGCGCTCGAGGTCGTGAACAGCCACGAGTTTGGAAACGGCACGGCCATCTTCACGCGCGACGGAGACGCCGCCCGCACCTTCTGCTCGCAGGTGCAGGCGGGCATGGTCGGCGTGAATGTGCCGATCCCTGTGCCGATGGCCTTCCACTGCTTTGGTGGCTGGAAGCGCTCGCTGTTCGGCACCCAGCACATGCACGGTGCGGACGGTGTGCGTTTCTACACGCAACTCAAAACCGTTACCTCGCGCTGGCCCACCGGGATCAGGGGCGGAGCCGACTTCATCATGCCCACGGCGCAGTGAGGGGGTTCCGTGCAGACAGCCGAGGTCAGTGCCTACATCCACGCACCCTGTGAGCGCGTCTTCGAGGTCTTGAGCGACCACGAAGGCTATGTCGCGGTCCCCGAGATCAGCAGCGCCCGGCTCCTACGGCCAGGGCTGGAGGAACGCAACGGCCGGGGCGCTGTACGTGAGCTGAGATCTCTCGGCCTGCGCTTCGTCGAAGAGGTCGGCAGCTTCGAGCGCCCGCGGCGTTTCGAATACCGCATCATCGAGTCGACTCTGCCCGTCGACCACCAGGGCGGCTGTGTCGAGCTGACTCCGCGGGGCGACGGTTGCGAGGTGCTCTGGCGCTCGCAGTACACCCTGCACCTGCCATGGATCGCCGGACTGGTCGAGCAGCTGTTGCGCGCCCAGATCGTCGATGCATTTACCCGCATCCTATTGGTGTTCAAAGAGCGGCTCGAGTCTGAAGAGCTCAGAGCTGGAAGAGAGGGACGATGAAATTCTTGAAGATCCTGCTGATCATTCTGGTGGTCCTGGCCGTGGCCTTCGTGGGCATCAGCTTTACCCTGCCTGGCGAGTACATGGTCGAGCGCTCGCTCACCATCAACGCGCCGAGTGATTCGGTCTTTGTGCTGGTGGGAGACTTCGGGACCTGGCCCGATTGGACTGCCTGGAACACGACCAACTACCCCGGCATGGAGTACACGCATGGTGAGACTCTGCAGGGCGTCGGGGCGGAGCAGAGCTGGACCTTCGACGGGGGTAAGGGCCACATGATCTTCACTGCCGCCTCCGACTCGACCGGCGTGGCGTACGACCTGACCTTCGACGAAGTCTACAAGAGCCAGGGCGGTCTGCGTTTCGAAGCGGTCGATGGTGGTACCAAGGTGACCTGGTACAACGGCGGCAAGCTCGATGGCATCGTGGCGCGCTACTTCGGGCTGATCATGGACGGGGCGATGGGCCCCGACTTCGAGGCCGGTCTGTCGGGCTTGAAGAAGAGGGTCGAAGGCGAGTAGCCTGCCCCCAGCAGCCTGCGACGAAAATCGTGAAGCGAGGTGCCGCGCCGGTGGTGTGATGCCGCCTCAGTCACGGTCTTCGGCCGCTTCGCTGACGACGCACAGCGAAGCGGGCCGAAGGCGCAGGCAGCGCGCCGCCGCCGTGGTGCCTGGCGAAGCGATTTTTGACGCAGTCTGCTAGGCTGGAGTTTGGCGCTTTCGCTGGCCGCGCTCCGTAAGGCAGTCCCGCTACAGGGGCGAGGAACCGCTGCCGAAGCGGCTTGCAGCCGCTGTAGCGTCGGTCTATGACCGACGGCAACACCGACCTGCATAGAATCACCCCGGATCTTCGGGGCACGCGCTGCGCACGCGCCTTCCGTCGCTCACAGAGCGCAGCTACAGGGGCGTGGTACCGCTGCCGAAGCGGCTTGCAGCCGCTGTAGCGTAGGTCTATGACCGACGGCAACACC
>JAJDCP010000042.1 GCA_029260765.1 Planctomycetota bacterium | reverse complement strand
AGGGCAGCGAAAAACGGCAGAGGCATCGAGAACCACCTTTCCTCGGAAAGATGCCTCGCGAAAACAGCGCGCTCCTGGCTGCGCGATTTTTCCCCCCGGGGTCGCAGGACCGGTTTCGGAGGGGCCCCTGAGACAGTCTCTATGAGCGCCGGAACCAGCCCCTGTAGCGGCGCTCTATGAGCGCTGGAACCAGCCCCTGTAGCGGCGCTCTATGAGCGCCGGAACCAGCCTGCGAAGCGGCTGCTCCCGGATCCCTGTTGCCCACATCCACCCGCCACCCAAAAGAAAATTAATTTCTTGGTGCAATCATTGCAGTCTGCATGTAACTTTGCAGGTAGAAAGTTGCAGTGTTCAATTGTTGCAATATGCAAAAGGAGTCTGATCATGCAGAGTTCCAAAGCCGAAGCTGTCCGCGATCAAGTCCGTGCCGCCTACACTCTGGCTGGAGGCTGCTGTGGCGGTGGCACCAGCACCAGCACCGTCAGCCTGTCTCTGGGGTACCAGGCCGAAGAGCTGGCCAGCGTCCCCGACGGGGCAGACCTGGGACTGGGCTGCGGCAACCCGACCGCCCTGGCCGCCCTGCAGCCGGGCGAGACGGTGCTCGATCTGGGGTCCGGGGGCGGGCTCGACGCCCTGTTGGCTGCCCGCCGGGTCGGCCCGGATGGCCGCGTCATCGGGGTGGACATGACGCCGGCCATGCTGCAACGGGCGCGCGAGAACGCGGTGAAGGCCGGCGTGGCTGGGTTCGTCGAGTTCCGCGAGGGGATCATCGAGGCCTTGCCGGTCGTCGCTGAGAGCGTCGATGTGGTCCTCTCGAACTGTGTCATCAACCTGAGCCCGGACAAACCGCAGGTCTTCCGCGAGGCATTCCGGGTGCTCAAGCCGGGCGGCCGCCTGGCTGTCTCGGACATGCTGCTCAGCCAGGCGCTGCCCGATGCGTTGGTGCAAGACGCCGCCGCGTGGGCTGGATGTATCGGTGGAGCGATGCCCGCAGAGGAATATCTGGCGGGTATCGCCAACGCGGGCTTTGTCGACATCGAGTCGAGCCGCGTGCCGGCGGGCGCGATGTTCGAACAGTCGATCGAGCACCCCCTGGCCCAGCGCTTGATCGCCCAGCACGGTCTCGCTACCGTGCGTGAGGCTATCGGCAGCGTGTACAGCTACAAGATCGGAGCCCGCAAACCTTGAGTCCCTTCACCCGCGAGCTGCTCGCTATCTGTCGCAGCTTCTTCGTCTTCGAGCGTCAGCAGGTCTGTTGCGGTACGGTCAGCTTGCCGCAATGTGTGCTGCTACAACATCTGCTCGGGGGCGCGCGGGGAATGACCGATCTGGCCGCTGGACTCGGCGCGTCGTTGTCTGCCACCACGCGCCTGGTCGATGGCCTGCAGCGGCGGGGCTGGCTGGAGCGCACGCGTGATCCTGCCGACCGGCGCAAAGTCGAGGTCAAGCTGACAGCACAGGGCGCAGAGGAGGCCCTGCGTCTGCAAGCGCTGACCGAAACGGCCGTGACCGCGGTGCTCGGGAGGATTCCGGCAGGCAAACACGAGCAAGTGCTCGAGAGCCTCCAGCTGGTGCGTCAGGCGATGCTTGACGCCCGCAAAGGGCTGGGGGACTGCTGTCCCTAGTCCCGCAGCCCAGTCCCCTGGCGGTTATCAGCTAGCCGGATTCGATCAAGGGACCGGGCCTTGGTTCTCGGCTGCATTTTTTTCTTGAATACTAGACATGTGGACTCGAGCATCGTGGATGCTGAAGAGTTGTGGCTTGCCGTTGCAGACCGTGGGCAGGCTGTTACGCTGAGAATGGAGGTGGGGTCCGCCATGCGCCGATTGCAGGGTCGCAATGGCATCATCACGGGAGCCTCGCGCGGACTCGGCGTCTATATCGCCCGGGCACTCGCCGCGCGAGGGGTCAACCTGATGCTGGTGGCCCGCTCCGCAGGAGACCTCGAGCGGGTGCGGAGTGGCATCGAGTCACTCGGGGTTCGCTGTGTGTGCGTGGCAGCCGACGTGGGCGACCTCGCTGCCCTGGGTTTGCTAGTCAGCCGCGCGGAAGCCGAGCTAGGGCCGGTCGACCTGCTGATCAACAATGCCGGCATCGAGCGCTCCAGCGACTACCACAGCTTGAAGCTCGATGAGATCCAGCGCGCTTTGGCTGTCAACCTGCAGGCCCCCATGCTGTTGTCTCGCCTGGTCCTGCCCGGTATGCTCGAGCGCCGTCGGGGACATATCGTCAACGTGGCCTCGCTGGCGGGCCTCGCCGGCATAGCGTTCAACGAGGCGTACGGGGCAACCAAACATGGACTGGTGGGCTTCACACGCTCGCTGCGCTTGTCGCTCCAGGCCCGTGGCACTCCCGTGAGCGCTTCGGCTGTCTGCCCCGGCTACACCCGGACCAGCGGCATGTACCAACAACACGTGCAGAACGGCGGCGTCCCCGCTCCCTTCCTGCTCGGCGCCGGTCGGCCCGAGGCCGTCGCAGCGGCCGTGGTCCGCGCCATCCGCAGGGACCTTCCCGAGGTCATTGTCAACCCGATGCCGGTGCGTCCGCTGTTGCTGCTGTGGAACTTGTTTCCCCGCTTTGCCGAGTGGCTCCAGCACAAACTGGGGCTAACGGTGATGGGCAGGCTGGTCGCCGACGCGCATGCGGCTGCGGCAGCGGCGGAGCCATGAGCTCCTCCGTGGCGTAAGTCGTTCGAGACGATGGCTTTGCTGGACCCGCTTCTATCAACGGCCCGACGGTAGCTGTTGTGCCATTGCGCGCTCTGCTGCTACACTCGATCATGGTCACCACGATAGAACGCGCGCGCTCGGCACGAAGCAGCTGCCAGGCTTGCGGCGAGAAGATCGCGCAAGCGGGCTGGCGCTTTGGGCTCGGCAGAGGCCGCAGCTTCCGCTGGTGGCACCTGCGCTGTGCGGTAGCGGAGGCGGACCTTCAGGCTGAGCTGGCGGATGTGAGCGGGTTCTCCGAAGCAGCCCGCGAGGCGCTCCGCGCATTGTCGACGGATCCGCCCATCGAGGCGGCACCCCCGTCGGTCCGCGCGGAGCCCCCGACCCACGCGGAAGCCCTGCTCCCAGCTGACGCGGTGGTTGAGCTGACGATCGTGCCGGCGTTGCGCCGCTTTTTCGTCTGGCTCCGCAAGAGCCAACACATCCAGTTGTTGGAGTTGACGGCGCCCCCTCCGAAGGCAGCTCCCGCGGTCGAGCTGCCCCGGCAGCTGCGCGCCCTGTACAGCGTGTTCGACGGACTCCGGCTGCGCTGGTGCTTCCGCGGCAAGTCCCTGGGCAGCGCAGCGCTACTGATTCCGCCCGCCGCCGAAGCGCGCTTCGACGGCCCCTGGCTGCGCGTGGACGGTCCGCATGGCGGAGCCTCGGTCGGGTATCTGCGCCGCGGCGCAGAGACGCAACTGGTCTACCGCGACAGAGCGGAGGAGGGCCGCTTCTACGTCCTCGATCCGGACTTGCAGAGCTACCTGCAGCGAGGTTTGCGCTCGGGTTTCGCCCTCGGTTGGCAGCGAGGTTCTCCGGCTGCCGACGAGACCCGGCAGTGGCTGGCCCCCCTCGGTTAGCGCGGATCCGTGTCCCGCTATGCTGCACCCGGTTGCGGGAGGCGGAGAAGGATGCGGGCCGGGATGCTCGACCAAGAAGCGGGAGGGGTCCTCAAGAAGTACCTCGAGGGCGGGAACACCGCGATCAACGACGGCCAGAGGCTCAACGGTTTCGGAGATCAGCGCACGCTGGTGACGGTGTTGTTCACCATCTCGATGTTCTTTGCGGGGCTCGCCCGTGTCTTGCGACGGGTCTCGATCCGGTTGGTGTTCCTGATCTTCTCCGTGCTGGTCGTGGCCAATTCAGCGATCCAGATGTCAGCCCTGCCTTCTGCGCAGTCTTGCCGCCAACCTCAATCCTCGTCGTCGTCCTCGATCACCATCGGCAGCGTCAGGCCGGTCTGGTCCTGGTACTTGCCACCCTTGTCCTGGTAGCTGACCTCGCAGACTGCATCAGCCCGGATGAAGATGATCTGGGCGATGCCCTCATTCGAGTAGATCTTGGCCGGAAGCGGAGTGGTGTTCGAGATCTCGATCGTCACCTTGCCCCGCCATTCGGGCTCGAGCGGCGTGACATTGACGATGATGCCACAGCGGGCGTAGGTCGACTTGCCGACACAGATGCCGATGGTATCGCGCGGGACCTCGATCTCTTCGACCGTCTCGGCCAGGGCGAAACTGTTGGGAGGGATGATGCAGTGGTCACCGTGATGGTCGACAAAGCTCTCCTCGGAGAAGCGCTTCGGATCGATCACCACGCTGCGCACGTTGGTGAAGATCTTGTAGTGGGTGCCGACGCGCACGTCGTAGCCGTAGCTGGTCACTCCGTAGGACAGCACGCCCTTGCGGCGCATGCCCTCTGCAAACGGTTTGATGCCGACCTCCGCCCGGATCTGGCCATCGCTCAAGACGCCCATCGCGGCCTCCTGTCTGTGTTCGGTTTAGATGCTCGCGTCGTTGTACGGGCCGACAAAATACACCCGGCCCCGGTCGTCGCGACGTGGGCGCTGGCGGTCGGATGTGACGAGGTCTCGCGCCCAGGCGACCTGCTTGGTGTCGATCAGGTTCAGCGGGCTGATGTTCTCGCTGCTGGAGTTGTTGCCCGGACCGCCACAGCCGAGCGTCATCGACGGGAACAAGAAGGTCGAGCCTCCCGTGGCCCCGTGGGTTGAGCTGGTGTTGATCACGATGCGGAAGGCGGTGTTGCGCTCGGCAAGGCCGAAGATGACCTGCTCATCCTCGGCATGGATCGACACGGTGTGTCCGCGGCCGCCGAAGCTCAGGATCTCTTCCATGCGGCGGGAGCCCCTCTTCCAGCCATCTTCGACATAGATCGACAGGACCGGCGCCAACACTTCGTGGGACAGCGGCGCCTCGGGCCCGACGGTCTGCAGGCGCACCAGCAGAGCGCTGGCGTCGTCGGGCACATCGATGCCTGCCATCCTGGCGATGCTCGCGGCCGATTGTCCGACCACGGCGGGGTTCATGCTCGACCCCTTGATGCACACGGCCTCGAGCCGGGCCACCTGCTCGCCTTCCACAAGCACGGCTTTCTGGCGCTTCAGCTCTTCGAGCACCTGCCGCTCGACAGGCTCGTCGAGCACCAGCGATTGCTCCGACGCGCAGATGGTGCCGTAGTCGAAGTTCTGGCTGCGCAGGATCTCGCGCACGGCGCGCTGAATGTCCGCCGAGCGGTCGATCCAGGCCGGCACATTGCCGGGCCCCACACCCAGGGCTGGTTTGCCCGAAGAATAGGCTGCCTTGACGATCGAGGGACCGCCGGTGGAGAGGATCAAGCGCGTGTGCTTGTGGCGCATCAGCTCGGTGGTGCCCTGCAGGGTGATGCGTGTCATCCAGCCGATGGCGCCGCGTGGCAGGCCCGCGAGCTCGCCCGCCCGCGCGAGGGTCTCGGCCCCGAAAGCCACGCACTTCCTGGCCCGCGGATGGGGAGCGAACACCAGGCAGCAGCGCGCCTTGATGGCGATGAGCGTCTTGTAGAAGACCGTGGCGACCGGGTTGGTCATCGGGCAGACCGCTGCGATCACACCCTTGGGGCTGGCGATGCGGTAGATGCGGCGGACTTCGTCACGCTCGATCACGCCGACGGTTTTGAGGTCTTTGATCGCGGCGAGCACCTCGCGGGAGGCGATCAGATTCTTCTCGGTCTTGCTCTCTATGCGCCCGCAGCCCGTCTCTTCGACGGCGCGGCGGGCGGCCTCTCCGGCCGCGGCTTCGGCGGCTTCGGCCATCGCGAGCACGATGCGGTCGATGGCGGGTTGGCCGAGCTGGCCGAGTTGCTTCTGTGCCAGGTGGGCCTGCTCGAGCAGGTCGCGGGCTTCGCGGATCGAGGCGAGGTCGGCGTCCACACACATCTCCCAGGAAAGCCAGCAAGCTGGCGGACAAGTGCTCGAAAGCGGTGCAGCGGTGGTCTATCAGAAATGGCACGGCGACACAAGCCAGTGCTCAGCCCGGGCGGCTGCGCTGGAACCAGGCGATCGCATCGGCGAGCGCCGCGCGCGTGGGCCGCGGCGCGTAGCCCAACTCGCGACGGGCTTTCGAGATGTCGTAGTAGAGGTGGTTGTGGGTGTATTCGACGGTCTTGCGGGTGGCGATCGGCTCGCGTCGTGTGACATGCTCGGCGAACCACTCCGCGACGCTGCCCAGGCCGAGCAGGAGCGGGTAGGGGAGCGTCCAGCGCGGCGTCTTGACGCCAGCCAGCTCGGCGATCAGCGCGAAGAAGCGCCGGTAGCTGAGGTTCTCTCCGCCGAGGATGTAGCGCTGGCCGATCTGGCCGTGTTTCTCTGCCAGAATGTGGCCACGTGCCACCGCATCGACGGGCACGGCGTTGAAGCCTCCCTGCGGAATCCCGGGCGCCTTGCCAGCGATGATGTTGACTAGAATCTGGCCGGTCGGGGTCGGAGCCGTGTCATGGCTGCCGAAGGGGAAGCAGGGATTGACCACGACCAGGGGTAGTCCGTTGCGCGCAAACCCGAGGGCTTCTTGTTCGGAGAGGTACTTGGACATCACATAGGCGTCGGCGTGGCTCCACTGGTTGAACGTCGTGGTCTCGTCGGCAGCCTGCTTGCCCGGACGCACCCCAAGCGCGGCGATGGAGCTCGTGTACACGACCCGCTCGACACCCTGTTTGTGGGCAGCCCAGAGCAGGTTGCGGCTGCCGTCGATGTTCACGCGGTAGATCAGCCCGGGATCGGGCAGCCAGATCCTGTAGATGGCGGCCAGGTGGAAGATCCTGGAGACGCCGCGCACGGCACGTTCGACCGCCGCTCGGTCGAGCAGGTCGCCCTCGACACGTTCGACCTCGAGGCCCTCGAGGTTGCTGCCCCGGTCGGCCGGGTGCACCAGCACGCGTACCTCACGCTGTTCTTCGAGCAGCTGGCGCACCAGGTGCGCGCCGATGAAACCATTCCCGCCGGTGACCAAAGTCTTCACACCTTTTCTCCCCTGGTGGTCGGGAAAGCTACGCGTGCCTTTCCCCGCCCCGCCCTATCCATTAAAATAGGCTCGGCTGCAACCTGGAGTGTCTCATGCGTCTGCTGTTGACCTTTCTCTGTCTCGCCTGTGCGGGCCTGGCCGTGGCGCAGGAAAACGAGAGCGAGATCCGTCTGCGGGTCGCGCAGCTCGGTTCCGCCGAGAGCGCCGTGCGCGACGAGGCGACCGAGCGCCTGATCGATCTGAGCCCGGCCTGCTACCGCTACGTCAAGTCCGCGCTGACCAGCCGAGACGCCGACGTGCGCCTGCGGGCGCGGGCCATCATGAGTGGGCTGCACCAGCGTATCGAGGTCTGCCTGCGCGAGATCATCGCCGCCAACGGCCGGGAGAGCGCCATCGGGCGCGAGCGTTGGGACTGGCTGATGGCGCTGGGCGACTCGGGTGTGACACCGCTGCTCGACGTCTGCGGCGAGTTGTTGCGCGAGTCGAGCGTGCCAGACCGCGACCCGGTCGCCATTCTCGGCATGATGGCGCTGAAAGAACTGATGCGGCCCGAGCAGCAACCGGCTCTGTTTGCGATCCTCGAGCAGCCGGGCCATCCGATGTCGACGTCGACGGCGCGCTTGTTGGGGGACCTGCGCTTCCACGAGGCTGTGCCGGTGTTGATCAAGGCGCTGCAGAACGGCGACAACGGGCTGCAGGCGGCGGCTGCCTGGGCGTTGGGATGGATCCACGACGACGAGCGCATCCTGCCCGCTTTGCATGAGGCCTATGGCAATGAGACGGACGCTGAGGTGCGCCACACCATCGCTTGTGCGGTGTCGCGCTACGGGGACATGCGTTACATGGATGACGCGATCGCCTGGTCGAAGAGCCTGGTCGAGGCCGCCAATCCCACCAATACGCGCGATCTGAACCGCCTCGGCTGCGACTATTTGTTCATCGAAGACTGGGACAACGCGATCGCCACGTTTGAGCGCATGCTGGCGCTGTCTCCGGAGAACCAGACGGCCCACTACAACATCTGCTGCGCGTATAGCCTGCAGGACAAGACCGCCGAAGCGCTGAAGTCGTTCAAGGCCGCTGTCGGCCACGGCTACGTCGATGTGCAGCACCTCGAGAATGACACCGACCTCGACAACCTCCGCACACTGCCCGAGTTCCAGGCGATCGTCGAGAAGTTGAAGGACGGCGCCGGCTCGAGCGCCGTGGAATAGCCAGATGCGCCGGAACGCCCGACTTCCCCTGCCCTGACCGGGCTCCAGCCGAGTTCTCCCCCGTCTTCCGCCGTTTTTCCCCAGAGTTTGCACGCTCTCCTGGCAGGTTTGTGAAGCGCGGCCTTGTTTGAGCGTTTGTTGCTGGTGCGGAGAGATTTTTTTTCGTCCCAGGCGCTGACAAGCGGGCCATGTTTTCCCCTTTGATCCCCCGTCGACTCACCTTTTCCCGCTGCTTTTCCACGACTGTTCGTCCAACAGCGAGGGTTTTCTGAAACCCGTCGTTTTTTGGCAGCGTGAGTCGCGTTTTTTTGACGGTGGGGAGATGTAGAACGGAAGGAGATCGTGGAAAGAAATCGCTGGTTTCCATGGCCAGGCTCTGCAAGCTTAGCGGCACTTCTGGCAGTTATCCGCCATGTGCCGAATCCAGAATTGGGGATCGCGGTTCCTGAAACGGAGCCTTCCCCTTGGGAAGCGGGGCCTGAGTCTGTGCCGGAACTGTTGTCGAAAGAAAATTGATACTAAAAATCAAATAAGTTATCCTGTGGTGGCCCGATCGACCGCCCGTATAGCCCGTTGGGGGAGAGTATGGAATTCTCGCGGAGATTCACGCAGCAAGGTCTGGATCCGTTCGCCGGCATCGAGTTCGCCTCGCGGACATCGAAGATTGTCGATCCCGGGGGCAAGGTGATCTTCCACTGCGACAACGTCATGGTGCCGGCATCATGGTCGCAGGTGGCAACCGATGTGCTCGCGCAGAAGTACTTCCGCAAGGCGGGCGTGCCGCTGAAGACGCGTCCGGTCTCTGAGAAGGGCGTGCCGCGCTGGCTGTGGCGTTCCGAGGCGGTGCCCGGGACGCCGTATGGCGGCGAGACCGACGCGCGTCAGGTCTTCCGGCGTATGGCGGGCTGCTGGGCATACTGGGGCTTCAAGGGCGGCTACTTCAGCTCCGAGCCCGCGGCGCGTGCGTTCTATGACGAGCTGGTGTGTATGCTGGCGCGCCAGATGGCTGCTCCCAACAGTCCGCAGTGGTTCAATACCGGCCTGCACTGGGCGTATGGGATCACGGGGCCAGCCCAGGGGCACTTCTACTTCGACGCGACCTCGGGCGAGGTCAAGCGCTCTGAAGACGCCTACACCCGGCCGCAGCCTCACGCCTGCTTCATCCAGTCCATCGACGACGATCTGGTCAACGGCAACGGCATCATGGATCTGTGGGTGCGCGAAGCTCGGCTGTTCAAGTACGGCTCGGGCACGGGCACCAACTTCTCGAAGTTGCGGGGCAAGGGCGAGCCGCTCAGCGGCGGGGGTAAGAGCTCGGGTCTGATGAGCTTCCTCAAGATCGGCGACCGGGCCGCCGGTGCTATCCGTTCCGGAGGCACCACGCGGCGGGCGGCCAAGATGGTCACACTCGACATCGACCATCCGGATGTCGAAGAGTTCATCAACTGGAAGGTGCGCGAAGAGAACAAGGTGGCCAGCTTGGTGGCGGGCTCCAAGTTGTGCGAGAAGCACCTCAACAAGGTGATGAACACCTTCCACGGTCAGAAAGACCCTGAGCTCAAAGGCGATCTGCGCAAAGATCGGGACTTGCGTCTGGCAGTGGGCAACGCCCTCGAGGCGATGATTCCGGCCAGCGCGATCCGCAAGGTGCTCGACTATGCCCGTCAGGGATACACCTCGATGGACTTCGAGACCTACGACACCGATTGGAAGTCTGAGGCGTACACCACCGTCTCTGGCCAGAACTCGAACAATTCGCTGCGCTTGACCGACGCGTTCATGAAGAGCGTCGAGGCCGGAGAAGGCTGGCAGCTGCGCTTCCGCACCCAGGGAGGCGTGGCCAAGACGCTGCCCGCCAAAGAGCTGTGGGAGCAGATCTGCTATGCGGCGTGGGCCTGTGCCGATCCGGGCGTGCAATTCCACACGACCATCAACGACTGGCACACCTGCCCCGAGGCGGGCGAGATCCGCGCTTCGAATCCCTGCTCCGAGTATATGTTCATCGACGACACCGCCTGCAACCTGGCCTCGTTGAATCTGAAGTGCTTCTTTGATGCCAAGAACGTGCTGCGCATCGACGACTTCGAGCACGCGGTTCGTATGTGGACGCTGGTGCTCGAGATCTCCGTGGCGATGGCACAGTTCCCCTCGGAGCAGATCGCAAAGCTCTCCTATGAATTCCGTACTCTCGGTCTGGGCTACGCCAACCTGGGCTCCTTGCTGATGGTGTTGGGTATTCCCTACGACAGCGATCGTGGCCGTGCCATCTGTGGGGCAGTCACCGCCCTGTTGACCGGTATGTCCTATGCAACCAGCGCCGAGATCGCTCAAGAACTGGGGCCGTTCAAGCACTTCGAACAGAGCCGGGCGTCGATGCTGCGCGTGATGCGCAACCATCAGCGGGCGATCGAGAATGCCCCGAAGTCTGAATACGAAGACCTGCACATCCCTCCGGTCGGCGTCGAGGCGGTGCACTGTCCCAAGGCTTTGATCGAGGCCGCGCAGCGTTCGTGGAAGCTGGCGATCGAGCGCGGGGAAGCCCATGGCTTCCGCAACGCGCAAGCGACCGTGCTCGCTCCCACGGGCACGATCGGGCTGGTGATGGACTGTGACACGACCGGCATCGAGCCCGATTTTGCCTTGGTGAAGTACAAGAAGCTGGCAGGGGGCGGCTACTTCAAGATCATCAACCAGAGCGTCCCTCCGGCCCTGCTGAATCTGGGCTACAGTGCCTCGCAGGTCGAAGACATCGAGCGCCACAGTGTTGGCTGGCAGACCCTGAAGGGGGCTCCGCACGTCAACCATGACAGTCTGCGGGCCAAGGGCTTCGGCGATGCCGAGCTGGCCAAGCTCGAGGCCTCGTTGGCCGGCAGCTTCCACATCAGCTTCGCCTTCAACAAATACAACCTGGGCGAAGACTTCCTGAAGTCGTTGGGGATCGCGAACCCCGATGCGATCAGCCTCGACGTGCTGTCAGAGCTCGGCTTCAGTCAAGATCAGATCGAAGCCGCCAACACCTTCTGTGCGGGCGCCCTGACCGTTGAGGGCGCGCCCCATCTCAAGGACGAGCACCTGCCCGTCTTCGCCTGCGCCAACCGCTGCGGCAAGAACGGCAAACAGGTGATCGCGTTCGAGGCGCACATCCGTATGGTCGGTGCGGCCCAGCCCTTCCTCTCTGGCGCGATCTCGAAGACGATCAACATGCCGCAAGAGACTTCGCTGGAAGACGTCCAACGAGCCTACTGGCTGGCCTGGGAGCAGGCGACCAAGGCGGTGGCCCTGTACCGCGACGGCTCGAAGCTCAGCCAGCCGTTGAACGCGACCTCGGGTGACCTGATGGATGCGGTGATGGCCCAGGCCCGGGAAGAGTCGGCCTCGGACATTCTCAAAGTCACCGAGCGCATCGTGCACCGCTATGTGGCCAAGCGACGGCGCTTGCCGGATCGTCGCGTCGGATACACGCAGAAGGCGTACATCGGCGGCCACAAGGTGTATCTGCGCACCGGCGAGTACCAGGACGGGGCGCTGGGCGAGCTGTTCATCGATATGCACAAGGACGGGGCGGCGTTGCGCAGCTGGACCAACAGCTTTGCGATCGCCGTTTCGCTGGGCCTGCAGCACGGGGTGCCCCTCGAGGAGTATATCGATGCCTTCGTGTTCAGCCGCTTCGAGCCGAACGGCATCGTGCGCGGCAACAAGCGTATCCGTATGGCCACCTCGATCATCGATTACATTTTCCGCGAGCTGGCGATCAGCTATCTCGGCCGCCACGACCTGGGCCAGGTTTCCGGTGAGGACCTGCGCGGCGATGCGATCCAGCCGAAGGAGGACTTCCCTTTTGATTCAGAGGAGGTGGTAGCCGAGCGGGTGTTGATGCTCGATCGGACTGCGAACGAGGGCGGGCAGCCGACGGTGAGCTTCAAGCGCGTTGCCAGCTCAAGCTCCGGATTTCGGCGCTCCTCCATAGGCTATTCCCGTACCGGCACCCGCAATGGGAATGGCAAGAGCAACGGCAAGAGCAAGGGCAAGAGCAACGGCAATGGGCACACGGCGGCCAAGGCTGCGGAAGAGTCCAGCGCGACTGCCTTGTTGCGCGAAGACGACGCCTACCGCCTGGCTCGGCTGCGCGGCTACGAAGGCGACCCCTGTGGCAATTGCAGCCAGCTGACGCTGGTGCGCAATGGCACCTGTCTGAAGTGCGTCTCCTGTGGAAGCACGACGGGCTGCAGCTGACGGGCTGCAGCTGACGGGCCGCTCTGCGTCCACCGACGCCGCGTCGGCCGGCTCCAAATCCCCAGCGTCTTCAGGCATTCAGCCGTGGATCGCTGGGGTGCTTGTTGTCGACGGTCGGCGTTTGTAGACTGCAGCGGCAAGAACCCACCCCCATTGCGGGATACGGCGCGTGTCCTGCGAGGCTCCTGCCTGTCCCAGGCTGGAGCATTCGATGAAGATTGAGCAGAACTCTGTAGTCACCATCAACTACACGCTGAAGAACGCGGGCGGCGAGATCATCGACAAGAGCGAGGCTGGTGAGCCGTTGGGCTACATCCACGGCCACGGCAACCTCGTTCCCGGCCTCGAACGCGCGATTGAAGGCCGCCAGGCTGGCGACAGCTTTGATGTAGTCGTCTCCGCTGAAGACGGCTACGGTCCACGGCGGCCCGAAGCAGTGGTCGAGATCCCCCGCGGCCAGCTGCCCGGTGGTGCTGAGCCTGAGGTGGGTATGCAGCTGATGGCCGGGTCGCCCGAAGGGGGCGCCATGCCACTGACTCTGATCGCAATCGGCGAGGAGTTCGTCACCGCCGATGCGAACCATCCCCTGGCAGGGCAGGAGCTGCACTTTTCGATCGCGATCGCCACTGTGCGTAGCGCCACCGAAGAAGAGCTCAGCCACGGGCATGTGCACGGGCCCGGTGGCCACCACCACTAGCACAGCTCTCTTACGATGCTGCGCGTAGCCACCCGCAACCACCGGCGACGGGTGAGCCGATGCTACCGCTGGGATGCTCGTGCAAGATCCTGCCTGCGCCGTCCTTCTCTGTAGCGTTGCCTCTGTCAGGAGACCCGCCATGCTTCCGCACGACCTCCACAGTTTGCGAGCACGCGTTGCAGCAGGGGAGCGCATGCGCTACCTGTATTTCTGGGGTCACACCCCCGCGCGGGACGGCCAGGTCGGCGCCAGCTGCTTCAGCCAGTGGTTCGAGGCGGGCTTCGAGCGCGCGGGTGTCCACTACCGTACAGCCGAGCACTGGATGATGGCCGAGAAGGCCCGGCTGTTTGGCGACCAGAAGGCGGAGGCCGAGATTGTGGCTGCCGTCCACCCGGGGGCGGCCAAGAAGCTGGGGCGCTCGGTGCGAGGCTTCGATGAGGCTCGCTGGCAGGAGGCTCGCTACGGCATCGTCGTGCGCGGCAATCGCGCCAGATTCAGCCAGAATCCTGCTCTGGCCGCGTTCCTTCGGGGAACCCGGTCGTGTGTGCTGGTCGAGGCCAGTCCCTACGACCGGATCTGGGGCATCGGCGTGAGCCGCGACGACCCCCGGGCTGCCGATCCGAGCAGCTGGCCGGGCCGCAATCTGTTGGGTTTTGCTTTGATGGAAGTACGCGAGCGACTGGTGCCCGCCACTCCTCCGACTTGAGGCCGATCAGGGCAGCAGGGCGAAGCTCACAAAGACGCCGTTGAGCAAAGGCAGCAGCGCGACACCGGTGAGCAGCACACAGGCGCCTGAGGCGAGCAGGAGCTGTGTGTCCCCATCTTCGGGGGGAGTCCGTGGGTCATCCATGATCTGTCCTCCAGAAACAGGGGTCGCAGTCTGCGGCCCCGCACTTCGGGATGCATCGACGAGCCGATCGCAGAGAAGATTCATTCACGCCGCGGCGCGGGGCGTTCCAGCTCATACACGAAGTGCGTCCAGCCCGACAAGGGCGGGGGTTGGCAGTTCATCCGCAGCCGGTAGAGATTCCCCAGCACCGTCACACTGTCCGGCGGCACGCGAAGCCTGGCGATGCTATGGGTCAGGTACCATTGCGGGCTCGGCTGGGGCCAGCGGTCGGCGGAAAAATACGAGAGCTGTTTGCCTTCGGGCAGATAGCGATTGTGGAAGCTCAGCAGGTGACCATGGCGGAAGTCGTTGTCGCTTGCGATCCGGATCGCCGCCCCTGGGCTCTCGCGGGCCATCATCTCCAAGGCCGGCGCGTACTGTGCGCGTCCGTCTGTGAGCAAAACCCCCAGCGACTGCGCATTGCCGAGACAGAACAGCGCCAGCCACAGTCCGACCAGGGCACGCTGCCAGCCGCCACGCCGCCAGAGCGCGACCGCGCTGATGCCACACAGCAACAATAGGAAAGTGTACGGGGCCAACATGGTGCGAAGATAGACCGACTTGGGGTTGCGCCACAAGAACAGCGCGAGCGGCTGGCCGATCAGCGAGGCGAAAAACAGCATCCGGATGCGGTCCTGTTGTGCGAGCCTCCAGAGGCCGTAGCCGATCAGCAAGATACTGCTCAATACGGGCACCACCGTCAGCCAGCCGCTGTCCGAGCCTCCACTCATCACCGACAACGCGTCCCAGGCCGCAGCGTAGGAGCGATGCTTGTCGGAGCCTCCCAGAATGAAGGAGGGAAACACAAAGATGCGGACCCCTGCGATGACCGCCAAGGGCCAACCGGCCAGTGGCAGCGCGGTGAGCAGTCCTCGCCAGGTCTCGGGCGGGCCGTTCGCAGGACCTGTACGCCGCACCCAGGCCAACGGGCCCGCCAGGCAGCGCACGAACATCGCGCCAGCGACGAAGAAGAAGGTCAGGTGAGCGAACACGCCCATCAACGAGCAGACCGCGCAAAAGATCGCCCAGCGCCAGGTCCTGTGCCGAAGGAAGCGCTCCAGGCCGAGCACGCTTGCCAGAGAGAACATCACGAACAGCCCGTAGCCGCGGCTCTCCGAGCCGTAGAGCACCATCGGATAGCTCACCGCCATCAGGGCGGCTCCGACCAGGCCCTCGCTCTGACCCACGGGGCGCAAGAGCTGATACGCCAGGAGGATGCTGGCCAGCCCGGCGAGCACCGAGTGGATCCGGTAGCTCCAGAACGGTTGGTCGGAGCCTACGAAGAACACGTAGACCGTGTTGAGGATGTGGTTGTTGTCATGGTTGACCCAGAACACATCCCAGACGTAGGCGAGCTTCTCCTCGATCAGCTGCACGGTCCAGAGCTCGTCGAACCAAAGCTCGCCGAAGATCGAGGCCAGGCGTAGACCGACACCGGCGATGACGATCAACCCGAGCAACCAGAAGGCGGTCGAGCCACGACTCTTGTTGGCAGGCTGTGGCTCCGCGACCCCAGCTTCGCTGGACTCTGCAGTTGGCTCTGGTTCTTCGTGGGGCTTCGGGCGCTTGCGGGCGCGGCGGCGTGCCATGTCAGTCTTCCGTCCAGAGGCCGTATGCCCGGCCAAACCAGTAGGGAAGCAGGAAGTCGACTCCGGTGGCCTCGACCTCTCCGTCCAGATCGACCGGGCCGGAACCGGGATCGAAAGGATCTTTCTGCCAGATGAAATGCGTGCTTGGCTTGCGCAGGTGTACCGGCAACACGTACCGGGCGGCCTTGCCCTGCATCATGCTGAGCAGAGGGGGCCTTCGTCCTTGGCCGTGTAAGGGCGAGGGCCACGAGCGCAGCGGCCGCAGCCGCAGGCAGCGCAGACTATCCAGAGCCGCTTCCAGCTGCTCGGCGGGCAAGCCCGGGACGCCCGCCTGGCGTGCTCCGATCTCGGTCAGCAGAATGAAGTGGGTGTTGCGATGGCTCTCGACGCGGGGAAACAAGGTCTCGGTCAGGAACCGACCCACCTGCACGCGCCGCTCGGGGTCTGCATCGAGCAGCAACAGGCTGAATGCGCGGACAAAGCGCAGGTTCCAGGCAAAGTAGTTGTGCAGGTTGGCCCAGGGATAGAACCAACCCGAGGCGTCTCCCGCGCTCCCGAAGATGAAAGCGGAGTGCCAGGCATTGAGGTATTCCTGCTCGAGAGCATCACGCGCAGCGGGCTCCTCATCCTCAGCTACTGCCAGGCGCAAAGCCAACAGCTGCGCTTTCTGCAGGCCATCGACTGCATCGGCGCGGGTGCCACTGCGCTCCTCGTGGTCGAGGAGCACGTCTCCGCGCGCGCGGATGCGGCCATGCAGGGCGCGCACGATCTCGGCCACGATCGCGCGTGCCTGCACAGCGCCAGGCCGCGCATCGTCGGCCAGTTGCTGCCAGGCCACCGCCAGCCCAAACAGCACGCCCGTCAACTGGTCGCGGGTAGCGCGGGTGTAGAACACCATCCGCGGATACATGCGTTCCGGCGCGAGCACGTCGGGCTGTGCGTCGTCGCTGGTATAGACGTAGGGTTGCCGGTACTGCCAGAGCTCGGGGTAGGTCCAATGGGCGCCCTGGTCGGCGCGGAAGGCGCAGCGCGCCAGCACTCCAGGCACTCCCGAGATATGGGTGAGAATGTGCAGGCCCCGCAGGGTATCGAGGATGCGGGCCAACGACGCGTCGCTGCCCAGCACGGTATCGCGGTAGCAGGCGGCCGCCAGGTAGAATCCGGTGAACAACGCAGCATCGCCGCCATTGCCGCAGTGGCTCGGATGACCCAGCGCGGGCTCGCGCCACAGAGCGCGCCAGATGATGCCATCGCGTTGATGATGTGCCTGTAGATTTGCCTCCAGCGTATCGGCGTGCCGACGCAACGCGGTCAGGCTGACAGTGTCGGGGTCGACCTCGAGTAGCCACGCGAGCGGGCCGGCATCAGCGGGGATGGTCTTGCAGCCTGCCGCCAACAGAAACACGCACAGCGGCAACAGCCCCCTCATAACGAGGCTCCGAGCTCGGCCACCTGCTCGGGAAACGGCCCTTCCGGGCAGTAGATCTTGAACAACTCGCGGCCATCGCTGGTAAGAAAAAGCAGCCGCCCTTCGCCCATGAAGGTGTCGACGTGGACCTGTTGGACCTGAGACCAATCGATGTGGACGTGTTGTTCGCCGTCGCCGACGTCGAGCCTGTCTTCATTCCCGTAGCGTTCGATCGAGAAGCGCCCGACGAGGTTGGCCGAGACCCCTTCGACGCCGCAGGCGAAAATCAGCTTCCCGCAGGCGCAGACGGCGTCGAACAGGCGTTGCTGGGCAGCCGAAGCGAGCGCCATCGGATCATTCCTCCGCTTCAGGACGGGCATGAAGCGCGACCCGCAAGGACAGATCGGAGCTGTCCTTCGAGCGGTTCAGCCCCACCACAGCCAAGACATTCCGCCCCGGTTGCAGCAGGGCGGCCGAGATCACGAAACGCTCCGAGGCCGCCTCGTGCCGTCCCGTGGCTCGCGAGTGTGGCCCGATCGACGCGGGCGCGTTGGCACCCGCCACCCGCTTGCCGTTCAACCAGGCCGCGAAGCCGTCATCGTACGCGACCTCGAGCCAGGCTGCATCGAAACCTGTCGTCAGCTCGAAGCTGTGCCGGGTGAACACCGTGGTGTAGTGATCTTCCATGCCGGACAGCACGGTCTCGTCATCACCATCACCATAGCCGAAGCCGCTCGCGCCCTCGCGCCAGCTGCTGGCGTCGAAGTCGGGCAGTATCCAGTCTGCGCCCGGGTCCTGGCTTCCGGGTAGATAGCGCCAGGTGGCCCCCTCGGCGACCAGGGTCTGAGGACGCAGGGGGACGCGGAAGCGCAGCTCCTGCTTCTTGAGCCGGTTGTCCACCAGGTCGGGGAGCTTCCGCACGACCAGACGATGTTCGACGCCACGTTCCAAGGAGCCCGTCTGCAGCACCAGGGTCTGCTGGTCGGTCAACAGGCGCACAGCTTGCACGGCTGTGCCGTCGACCTCGAAGTGCTCAGGGGTCGCGGCCTCGACAGGGATCGGCTCGCTGAGCTGCAGCTCGATCTCGTCCTCAGCCCGCAGCAGGCTTGCCAGCACTGCAGGTGGCTGACGGTCACGGCCTTTGTGGATGGTAAAGCGGTCACTGATTGTGCCGTCCGCGCGGATGTGCCGCAGGGTGAGCTGGTCGCCCACGATATCGATCAGACAGCTCCCCAGCTCGGTCTCCGAATGCCGCATCAACACATGGGGATAGTCGTCCTGCACATCGGAGACCTTGCCCCCGTTCCCTGTCACCACGAAGACCGCTCCAGCCCGGCGAGACGGCTCTGCCGGCTTGGTGTAGACGCCCGTTCCCAGGAAGCTCCCGTCTCCCTGATCGATCAGGAAGCGGCCGCGGCCCGTGGTGGTCGGTGTGTCATGGGCGCCGGCCACCAGCATACTGCGCTCATAGAGATGGGAGTGCCCGCTGAGCACCAGGTCGACGCCATAGGCCTCGAGGATCGGCAGGATGTTCTCACGCATCTCGATGTGCGAGCTCCCCTCGTCACTGTCGTGGCTGCCCTTGGTGTACGGGGGGTGGTGGAAGGTCGCGATGAGCCAGCGTGCCTTGCTGGCCGACAGGTCAGCCTGCAGCCAGGTCGCCATGGCTCCGCCCCGCGAGCGATCGGAGACCTGGGAGTCCAGCGAGATCACGTGCACATCGGCGTAGTCGAAGCTGTAGTAGGACTCTGTGCCCGACGGAGCCTGGGGCAGAGCGAAGTAGTTGAAGTACGAGAACTGCCGCCCGTCCCCCCAGTCTTCGCGATCTCCGTAGGTTTCGTGGTTGCCTATGCAGGGAAACACGCAGACCTGGCGCAGAATCTCGCGGTAGGGGGCGAAGAAGTTGTCGCGGAATTCGTCGCTCTCGCCTCTGTCGTAGGCCAGATCGCCCAGCCCCAGAAAGAAGTCGATGGGGCGGCCTTCGGCGGCCCGCAAGAGCGCGTCGCGGACAGCGGCCTGCTCGCTATCGCCGGTTCCTACATCGCCCGCGGCCCAGATACGGACGGGCATGTTGCTGCCCGGCTTCGGAGCCGTCTGGAAGAAGGTGCTGGCGTCCCCCAGCAGGACCTGGCCGTCGGCCTCCACTGCGTAGTAGTACTTCGTGCCAGGCTTCAGGCCGTCAAGCCTGACAAAGTGGGTGCGGGTGGGCGCCCGCAGCGCAACGCTCTGGTCCAGATCCCTGCGGTCGATGCCATACCGGACGCTGCCCCGGCAACGGCCCTCTGTCTGCCAGCAGATGGTGACGCCGTCGCTGCTCAGGCTCTGCAGGTAGGGATCGACCCGCAGCTCTTCGGCCCTGGCACCGTGCAGGAGCAGGGGCACAAGCAAGAGCACGAAAACGAGTGGGCTGCGTGTCATGGTGCGTCCTCGCTGATGATCAAGGCACGCATGCGCATCTCGTGGAGAGTGCGGGCGCGCGCCTCGAAGACCTGCATGCCGCGGTCTCTTTGCTCGAGCAGACCCTGCAGACGGCTGGCAGGCTCAACGGCTCCGAGCAGGCGCAGCCAGCCGACCCGCCGCAATACGTCTTCGCCGGGCCCCAGCACCCCGAGCGCTTTGGCGTGGGCTCCGCCGAGCGCCAGTGCTTCTGCTTGCATGCTGCGGAGGTAGGCGCTGGGCCGCATGCGACCGGAGCTGAGGTGGGTCTCGATCTCGACTAGAGCTGAGGCAGCCACAGCCCGCGCTTGCCGAGGTTTGCCGGCCAGGTGCAGCACGCGCACCTCGGCCAGTTTCCAGAACACCTGGATGCGCGAAGCGTCGCGCGCCTCGTGCAGCAGCGCCTGGGCCTCTTCGAGTTGGGCATTGCGTGCCAGGCTGCCCGCCAGAGCCAGCCGCAACAACACGGGGCGGTCCGGCTCGAAATGGCTGCGCAGCAGCGCCACGGCCTGCTCGGGTTGGCCGCTGGCTTCGTACAGATGGGCGAGCAGCTCCACCTGATCGGGCCCGGGTCGCGGAATGGCGGCGAAAGCGTTGATGGCTGCCAGGGTGTCGGCGACTTCCAGGCAGGAGCGGCCGAGCAGACTCAGGACATAGCGGTCATCGCGGCCGCGCGCGCAGGCTGCTTCGAGCTGTTGGCGGGCAGACGGGAAATCTCCCCGATCGATAGCCAGTTGAGCACGGGCGACGAACAACAGCGAGTGTTCGGGGTCGAGCCTGGCGGCGCGCGCCAGATCGTCTGCCGCCAGCCGCAGGTTGCCATCCTGGCGGAAGTAATCAGCCCGCGTCAGCCAGAGCTCGGTGGAATCTGGCGCGCTGCGCAAGGCCCTGGTGATGCCTTGGATCTTCTCGGTCCAGGGCCCGTGAGCCACGGCGAGCGCAGTCATTCCCAGCAACCAGCCCATCAGCCAGCGCGTCATGCCCTGTCCTCCCCGGAGTTCGCGCCATTGTGCCAGCCACCCTGTTGAGCGACAAGCTCGTGGCTGCGTTTTTGTACTGGTTGCTTTGATCGGGGCGTGTCAGGGCAGCAGCTGGAGTTTCTGCCACGCCTGGAATCCCTCGCTGCGCTCGAGCCGCAGGTAGCTGCCCTCGGCCCACTGATGCAGCAGGTCGCACAGATGGCTCGAGCGCGGATCGGCACACTGTCCGCCGGCCAGCGCGAAGCGAGCCTGCTGCGGCGCGGCCATGTCGATCACCAGGCGTGCGCAGGCGACCAGCTTCGGCTCGCAGGGGTCGGCGGGGGAGAAGTCGCCGGGGTTGAGAGTGAACCACGACCCCGGCATGGGCAGCCTCGGCACCTGCCAGCGCTGACCGCGTGGGTCGAGGCTGTGGCGCAGCTGCAAACTGTGCAGCCATCCCCAGGCGCCAGGATCGTGCACGGGCTCGCCTGCCGACAGGACCTTGCGCTGTTTCTCGTTGCCTGCATGCAGCTCGGTCAGGGCATCCTCGAAGCATGCCAACAGTCGATGATCGAGCACGCGAGGCTCCAGCCAGCCGGCCTCGCAACGCAATGCGGCCAGGAGGACTGTGCGCCAGCGTCCGGGGTCCGACAGCACGCGCTCTTCGAGCTCGGCATCTTCGCCGAGCAGCGAGCTGAGCAAGTGCAACACGAACAGATGGAAGATGCTTGCCGAGCGGCTGAGGCGACCGCAGTCCGCTTCCCATTCGGTCAGCTTCTCGAGCTCTGCGCGCACCTTTTCATGTAGATCTTCGCCGCGCCGCTCCAACCACGGTTTGAGGACCAGCTGTTGCAGCTCGCGAGCGAACAGCGAGACCACATCTGTCTGGACCGCACACAAGGCGTTGGGCCCCAGCGGCTCGCTGCCGTCCAGCAGCTCGTGCATGCGTTGGGCGCGGTAGCCCGGACTGGGAAACAAGCTGAGGGCACCGGATTCTCCGTCGAGCCGCTCGAGCTGCTGGTTGGCCAGAACCCACAAACCGGGTTCTTCCGGTCCGACCCGTGGCAGCCCCGCGACCTCCGCCGCGGGCCGCCGCCGGCCCGGTTCCCAGCCCGGCCCAGGCAGGGCCGTGCGAGGTTCGAGCAGCCAGCCGCTCAGCTGGCTTCCGCAGGAGCCATCGCTGGCCGCCCAGGCGACATGCAGCGCGGGGACCTCGAGCTCGCTCAGCGCGTCGCAGAGGCCCTTGCCGTCGCTGGCCCGGTTCAGACGTAGCAGGGCGCGCAGCGGCGCCTCGGCATCGAACCCCGCCCAGCGCATTGACAGGCCCAGTGAGCTGGGCAGGCCGTCGAGATCGAGGTCGCTGAGCAACGGTCCATTGGGAGTCCGTCGGCGGCGGAAACCGAAA
Organism: Planctomycetota bacterium; assembly: GCA_029260765.1. Taxonomy (GTDB): domain Bacteria; phylum Planctomycetota; class J058; order JAJDCP01; family JAJDCP01; genus JAJDCP01. The sequence continues at coordinate 7,106 of JAJDCP010000042.1, read as the reverse complement.
TCGGGCTTCCCCTGGATCTCGAGGATCTCGTCGTGACACTCCAGCTCGGTCCAACCTTCCGCGGTCTGCACACGGCCTGCGTCTTCGGGATCAAAGCGCTCCAGGCATAGCTGGCTGTCCCCGATGGCTGCCCGCGTCGGGCCCCAGGCCAGCGAGCCGTTGCTGCCCGCCCAGACCCCGGGCAGTCCGGGCAGGGTGAAGCCGTCGAGTTGCATGCCGGGCGCGCGCAGAGAAGCCAGAAAGTAGGGCCCTGAGATTCCGGGTGCCTGGTGCAGGTCGCAGGCCAACAACGGCTTACCACTGCGGCTGCGGTGTCCAGGCAGCACACAGGCGTTCGAGCCTCGCCCCGGGCTGTCCATGCCGACCAGGCGTTGCACGGCCGCATCGATCTCCGCCAAGCTGGCGGCCACCTTGTCGAGGGCGCTGCCGGCGGGCAGGAATGAAGCCCGGCGCGGGTCGTCCGTCGGCAGGTGGCGAAGAATCTGCAGGTTGCTCAGAGTGGGACCAGGGCCTTCAGACAGCGCCCATGCGTGCCCGAGCAGCACCAGGCAGCTGTCCGTGACGCTCCAAGGCTCGGGCTGCAACTTGAGCAGCCGCGCTTCTTCGAAGCCGCCGTGGCGTGCCAGCAGCTCGAAGCCGGCTTGCACGCCGCGCGTGTAGGCCTCGACCCGCGGCGCCTCGTCCCCGAGCTGGGCTGCCTGGCGTGCCGCGCTCTCGACCAGCCCGAGGTTGCGCAGATAGCGGTCTAGAACCCGCAGCGGGGCCCCCTTGAAGCGCACCGGCTCGAGCGGCCAGCGGATCGGGGGGTCGCCGAACATCGCGCTCAGCCGGCCGGACCAGGTGCGGCGCGAGAGCTCGAGGTGGAAGGGACGGCAGGCCGCGTGCAGCAAGCCCAGAGCCTGCCAGGCATCGTCTTCGTTCTGAGCCTCTATCTGGGGAACCAGGAAGGCGTCAAAGCTTACAGAAACGGGTTCGAGCAGCCCGGACAGAGCCAAGCTGCCCCGCAGCAGGTGTTCGATCGGGGGGGGTGCCAAGCGTCACGGTCTCCCTTGGGGGGCTGGTCCGAAACGAAGCCCGAGCACGGTGTAGACTCCGGCCTCGATCTCGACCTCGCCGGCGAGGCTCAGCTCTCCGGCCTGGGCCTCGAAACGGTAGCTGCCCGGCGCGGTCCGCAGGCGCTCAGCGATGGTGCGGTAGGTGCGCCCTGGCTGCGGCTGGTCGAGGTCGAGTCGGCGCACCGCGTAGGGCTCTTCCAGGGGCCAGCAGCGGAATTCGGCTGGCGCGTCGCTGAGCACGAACAGTCCGCAGCCGATCGACGGCAGCTCAAGGGGCCGGCCCAACTCGAGCACGGGCAGCGCGTCGAGCAACGCCCCTTCGGCGTGCCGGACGCGGTTGACCGCCGGTAGAGAGAGCTCAGCCGCAGCCACCAGCTGCAGTGGTTGGCGCAGCCGGCTGTGCTGGAAGGCCCGCAGCTCGAGGATCAGCGAACGGCCTTCGGGGGCCAGGGGCAGGGCAAAGCTGTCCGCGGTCGCATGCCCGCTGCGCAGCCGCAGTAAGGGCAGATCGGTGCTGTCGCCGGTGACGAAAACCCTGATGCCAGGGAACGCGAACGCGGCATGCACAGAGACTCCTGGGCGCTGCCAGCGATCGGATGCGCAGCCCACGAGTTGGCTGCCTGCCCATACCAGGCAGAGGCCCAGAGCTCCACACCACAGCCTTCGCATCGCTTCCCTCCCCGAGCGCGGCAGCAGATCGTACCAGTGCAGCTCCGGCCTGGCAAAAGCCAATCCCGCCGAAAGGTTGGCCCTGTTCCAGGCACCAGGCTACAATGGCCGCTTGCTATCTTGAGGAGTCATCTTGTGGTTGCGATCCGCAGTTTTCGCGCCTTGCGCCCCCCGACCGCGCTCGCCGAACGGGTTGCCAGTGTGCCCTATGACACTGTCGACACCGTTGAGGCACGCGCCCTGGCCGAAGGATGTCCTGAGAGCTTCCTGCGGGTGGTGCGGGCAGAGCTCGAATTCCCCGCAGATGCCGACTCGCACAGCGATGAGGTCTACGCCCATGCGGGCAAGCGTCTGCGCGACCATGTCAAGCGCGGCTGGCTGGTGCGCGAAGAGCAGCCCAGTCTGTACGTCTACCGCCTGACCTGGCGGGGGCGCAGCCAGACGGGGCTGGTCGTGTGCTGCAGCGCGGACGACTATCTCGAGGACCGCATCAAGAAACACGAGAAGACGCGGCCCGACAAAGAAGAAGACCGCATGCGCCTGACCCTTGCGTTGCGGGCGCATACCGGGCCCGTCTTCCTGACCTACCGCGATCATGGCCTGGTCGATGCTCTGGTGTCCGAAGCCTTGCGGCAGGCCCCGGTATTCGACTTCACAGCCCCGGATGAGGTGCGCCATGAGGGCTGGCGCATCGACGCGCCCGAGGCGCTGATCGAGGCTTTCGCGGGCATCGATGCCTTGTATGTTGCCGATGGCCATCATCGCAGCGCCTCGGCGGCACGTACCGCGGTCCGGCTGCGAGAGCAGGGCGACCCCGGGGCCGATGAGGCCGCGGGCTTTCTGGCCGTGCTCTTCCCCGCCTCGCAGCTGCGCGTGCTGCCCTACAACCGGCTGGTCAACGACCTGCACGGTCTCGACCCCGAGGCATTCCGCGCGCGGGTCGAAGAGAGCTTCGAGTGGCTCGACGACGCGCGGGACGAGCCCCCGCAAAGGGGCCAGATCCAGATGTACCTGCAGTCTCGTTGGTGGGGTCTGCGGCCCCGCGGCGCTGCTCCGCAGGATCCGGTCGCCCGCCTCGACGTCAGCCGCCTGCAAGACGGTCTGCTCGGGCCGGTGCTGGGAATCGACGATCCCCGTACCAGCGAGCGCATCCGGTTTGTCGGCGGCATCCGTGGCAGCGCGGCATTGGCGCGCGCCGTCGATGCGGGGGAGGCGGCCGTAGCCTTTGCCCTGTATCCGGTCGCTGTTGAAGAGATCATGCAGGTCGCCGATGCGGGCCGCATCATGGCACCCAAGTGTACCTGGTTCGAGCCGAAGCTGCGCTCGGGCCTGTTCGTCCATGAATTCTGAGCTCGGCCTGTTCGAGCTCTGGAGGCGCTGCGATGCGAGTGCTGTTTGCCGATTCCCTCCACCAGAAAGCCGCAGCCAGTCTGCGCGCAGACGGATTCGAGCTCGAGATCTGCAATGTTGCGGGCAGTGAGCTGAGCGAAGCTCTGGCCCGCTTCGATCCGGCGGTCCTGGTCGTCCGTTCGACGCAGGTCGGCGTCGAGCAGCTCGACGCCTGCGCAGACCTGTCGCTGGTGATCCGGGCAGGTGCGGGGGTCAATACCATCGATGTGGCAGCCGCCGCCGAGCGTGGGATCTACGTGGCCAACTGCCCGGGACGCAATGCTTCGGCGGTCGCTGAGTTGGCGTTCGGTCTGATTCTAGCCGCCGACCGCGGCATCGCTCGCGGTGATCAGTTGCTGCGCGCGGGTCGATGGCGCAAGGGCGTCTTGTCCAAGCTGGGCCGAGGCCTCAAGGGGCGCGTGCTCGGCCTGGTCGGTCTGGGGCGTATCGGTCAGGAGATGGTGCGCATCGGCCATGGCTTCGGCATGAAGGTGGTCGGTTGGAGCCGTTCGCTCGACCAGGCGCGCGCCAGCGAGCTGGGAATCTATGCCCTGGAAAGTCCGGAGATGGTGGCTGGCAGCGCACAGGTAGTGTCGGTGCACCTCGCCTTGACGGACGAGACGCGCGGCTTCTGCGGGGCAGACTTCTTCAACGCGATGAAGCCGGGGAGCATCTTCATCAACACGTCGCGTGCGCCGGTCGTCGACCAGCCGGCGCTGTTGGATGCGGCGCGCAATCGCGGCCTGCGCGTGGGGCTCGACGTGTTTGCCGACGAGCCCGCGGGCAAAGAGGCCGACTTCCAGACGCCTCTAGTCGAGCTCGAGAACTTCGTCGGCAGCCACCATGTGGGTGCGTCGACGGAGCAGGCCCAAGAGGCTGTGGCCGATGCAGTGGTCAAGATCATCCAGGTCTACAGTGAGCGCGGAAGAGTGAAGAACTGCGTCAACAAGAGTGAGCAGGCTCTGGGGAAGGCGCTGCTGGTCGTGCGCCACAAAGACCGTGTGGGAGTGTTGGCCCGGGTGCTCACGTGTATGCAACATGCGGACATCAATGTGCAACAGATGGAGAACATCATCTTCGCTGGAGGGCATGCGGCGTGCGCCCGGTTGCATCTGAGCGAGCCGTTGGAGGCGTCTGCCATCGCCGGCCTGAAGAGCAGCTGCGACGACATCTACGCCGTCGAGCAGGTGATGTTGAACAATCCAGTCTGAGTGACTACAAGGAGCGATCATGCGCGGCCACATCTTCAATGCGGGACCCGGGTGTCTGCCGGTGGGAGTTCTCGAACAGGTGCGCGAGGGCGTCGTCGAGCTGAACGGCTTCCACCAGTCGGTGCTGGAGATCAGCCACCGCAGCCCGATCTACTGCGAGATCCAGGCGCAGGCCGAAGAGCGCCTGCGCCGTTTGCTCGGCATCGGATCCGAGTTCAAGATCCTGTTCCTGACGGGAGGCGCATCGACTCAGTTTGCGATGCTGCCGTTGAATGTGCTGCAAGGGCGCAGCGCCGACTACATCGTCAGCGGTGCCTGGTCGAGCAAGGCGCTGGCCGAGGCCCAACGTATCGGGCGCGCCAGGGCGGCGGGCAGCAGCAAAGAGGCCGGCTTCACCCATCTGCCTCGAGAGCTCGAGCTCGATCCCGAGGCGGCCTATCTGCACTTCACCTCGAACAACACCATCTTCGGCACCGAGTACCTCAGCGAGCCGGACGCTGGGGGGCGTCCCCTGGTGTGTGACGCCAGCTCCGACTTCCTGTCGCGGCCGCTCGACATGAGCCGCTATGCCATGCTGTACGCGGGTGCCCAGAAGAACCTCGGTCCGGCGGGGGTCAGCCTGGTGCTGCTGCGTCCTGAGCTGCTGCCCGAGCCGCTCGAACAAACGCCGATGATCTGGCGGTACCAGACACACCTCGCCAAGAACAGCGCGTACAATACGCCGCCGGTGTTTGCGGTCTGGGTGGTGGGTCTGGTTCTGCAGTGGATCGAGAGTCTGGGCGGGTTGACAGCCATCGAAGAGCGCAACCGGGCCAAAGCTGAGCTGCTCTACGCGGCGCTGGATGGCTCGGACGGCTACTACCGTGGCACGGTCGAGCCCGACAGCCGCTCGCGCATGAATGTGCCGTTCCGGCTGCCGACGCCCGAGTTGGAGAGCCTGTTCCTCAAAGAAGCGAACGAGGCGGATCTGATCGGTCTCAAAGGGCACCGCTCCGTCGGGGGCTTGCGGGCGTCGATCTACAATGCCGTCGAGCCCGCGTCCGTGCAGGCGCTGGTCGATTTCATGGCTGCGTTCCGCGCCGCCCATCCTGCGGAGGCAGGCGCGTGAGATGGCTCTTTCTGGCGTGTCTGTGGGCGGTCTGCGGTTGTGGCGACAGCGCGGCGCCAGCTGGGAACAACGGCGAAGCGACGCCGGGCGGCAACACGGGCCCGGTGGGGAACAGCGGGGCTGTGGCGAACGCTGGGCCCGCGGGGCTCGCGTCCGAGCCTGAGCCCGAACCAGAGCCAGTAACGACCGGACATCGGGTCGGGGACGTGTGGGAATACCACTACGTGATCCCCGGCGTGGTCGACCGCACCAGTTACAGCCGCATACTCGCTTTGGATGCGACGCGCGTACAGCTGCTGGAGGTCCGCGATGTCGGCCGAACGCCGGTGCGCGAGGACACGTTGCGCATCGAGCTGTTCGCTGGCGAGCTGTGGATTCCCGATCCGGAGAAGCTGGAGCGTGGCGAGGATGAGCAGCTGGAGGTGTCGGGCCAGAGCCTGCAATGCCAGGTCTGGAGCGATCTGTCGATGGACATCCGGTACTGGTACTGTCCCGAGTTGCCGCTGTTCCCGCTGGTCCGTATGGAGGCGGCGGGCAGCCACGGGCAGCTGACCAGCTTCGAGCCCGGAGAGTAGGGCGGGGGCGGTCCGTCCGGTCCTGATCCTCGACGACGCCGATGCAAAGCGGGTCGGCGCCCTGGCCGGAAGCGCCGCACGGAGCTTGCCGCCCTTACTCAGGGTGTAGGGGCTGGTGACGATGGGCCGCGGTCCCTTCGAGGTTCGCTTCGCGGCAGGGTACGTTGCCGGTAGCTTGTTTGGTCGATGGCAAGATCGGCACAGACAAACAAAGCCCAGAACCTGGCAGAGTCCTGGGCTTCACTCTTTGTTGCGGCAGGCTCATGGTCAGGGGGGGCAAGTCTACCTCAGCCAAACCGCTCCGTCACCGTTCGTGCAACGGATGAGGGGGGATGGCCGACAGTGGGTGTGTAACGGAACAGGTGTTGTGCCGGGACACAGATAGAGTGCTTTGCATTGTGGGTGCGAGGGGGCTCGGGGACTGGGTTCTCAGGTTTTTTTGGTTGCAGACGGGTTGAGGCTCGGTTGATTCTTCGGATCGGACTCCGAATCAGAGACCGGCCCCGGGGGCCGGTTCCGAAGCCGATCAGGGTCCCGAATCCCCCTCCGGTCGCGATGGCCGAGCTTCGAGATCCGTGGTCGGAATACCGAGGTCCGTGGTCGCCTGTGTGTCTGCTGCACTTGGGTGGTCGGCCTCGTGCGTAGTGTGCGACCGGGCCTCGGTCCATCGGCAATTTCGGAGCCCGACTTGTTTCAAGTCCTCAGGTGAACAGTACTGCCCCCAGAACTACCCTCGCCCAGCCCAATGGTCGCTGTCTCACCCTTCTCGGGCAACTGCGAGGGGCAGGTGCGGCTGAAGATCATCGCGATCACACCGCGGACATCGATCGCCAGGTGGGTCGTCCACCACGGCTGCGGATCGTTGCTTGCGAGACTGAAGCGATCTTCCTTGCCTCGCGAACCCCGGGAGGGATGGGGTCGCCAGACTGGTACGAAGCAATTGGCTGCGCGTGCTATGAGTCGGACTCCAGAGCTCCTGACACGGGTTCGATGCGACCGGTCAGGAGGGGTTTTGGCGGCAACTATCCGTTGCGACCGCTGGCTGTACCGAATCGAAGCCGTCTTCTGTAGCGGCGCTCTGTGAGCGCCGGAAGGAGCT
>JAJDCP010000041.1 GCA_029260765.1 Planctomycetota bacterium | reverse complement strand
CTCGATCGCTGGAGCCACGGGAAGCGGCACGAGCACGATTACGGTGCCGGATACGGGCGTGTCGGGCACGATCGTGTTCTACGGCGGCGGTGGCGACGACTACCTGGCCCTCGATCTGGACGCAGGCTTCAGCAACGACGTCGAGTTTCACGGGGGCGCCCACAACAGCGGTGACACGCTTGCTCTCTCCGGTTCAGCGACCGCGCTGCACTACTACTTCGTCGCTGCCAACGACGGGAGTGTCCAGGTGGGAACCCGTACGATCAGCTACACCGGCTTGGAGTGAGCCGAGGCGCCTCACCGACGGCAGCGGTCCGGGCGCACTCCAGGACCTTAGCCCACATCCGATGCCGGCCATGGACAACGCCGGCTCCGCAGCCTGCACGGCGATCACTGTGATGCCGAGACACAGGACGGTGTTGACGCCGACGACCGGGATTGCAATGAAGCAGGGCACCTGCTTGCCGAAGGGGGACTGGGTTGGCGGGGAAGCCGCACCGCCCCGCGCTCGAGACGGCTGAGCCAACGCCTGTCGTCATGTACTTGCCCATGCAACGCCTCAGCGGCTATTGATGCGCAGGGCCTGCGATCGAAACGACTTTTTTCCAGAATCATCCCTCCCAGGCACACGTTCGCGGATTGTACTGGTAGCTGAGGCATGCAGCCATGCTTCCGAACTGCCGAAAAGCCCCCGCTGACGAGCGTGCGTGCACGGCCGGAACCCTGGCGTCCTCGTTGCCCAAGGCGGTGTCGATATGTGGTCATGTCGGGGCCGTCATCGTATTGTTGTGACAGCAATTCTTGACTACCCCCGGAGTGGACATGGCACCAACATTGAAGCCAAGAGCGTTGGAATCACAGCTCGATCGGACACACCGTGATCTCAAGGCTGCCCTGAAGCGGGGCGCGAGCCAACGGTCGATGCAGCAGTTGATAACGCAGTACGCAAAACAGGCCGAATTGCTCTATGCGGTCCAAAACCCGCACAAGTGCCGAGGCGGCAGCCAAGCCATCGTCACTTCGTGGGACGACATGCGGAAAGCCAACGGCAGCCGGCCCCAAAACGGACTCTTCAGAACGCAGGACACGCCGGACCTTGGATAGTAGAACGCGCCGTCGGCTATACTCGTGCCCATACTACAAGCCAGGAGCCCACACATGAGGCAGACACTTCTCTTGTTGGCCGTGTTGACCAGCTTCACGTGTGCACAGGATCGTTCCGCCACGGAGACTGCGCTGGCGGACTACCTCAAACAGCTGGCCGAGACGGCGGAGCACCAGCTCGCGAGAGTCGAGAGCTTCGTCAAAGCTGGACTGGTCTCTGAGGACGAGCTCACGATCGCCCAGAGCGCGCACGCCCGGTCCGACTATGAGCTCGCACTCTACGCAGAGTTCGGCCTGGTCGAAGAGCATCCGGCCATCGCCCGGCTCAAGCTTGAGAACGGCGTCCCCACGTGCGATGCCAGCCCCGAGCTGTTGGCCGCCAGCATCAGCTATCTGCAGAGCGCCGTCGAAGGCAAAGAGGCTGAAGTCGGTCGGCAACAGGCGCTCAACCAGGCCGGATTGGGCTCGCCCAGCGCCGTGTTCGAGGCGGAGACCGAGGTACTGGGCGTGCGTCTGCTGCTCGCCATCGAGAGCGCGCGCCTGGCGGCGCTGGAGAGGGACTGAGCGCACAGGTCCGCGGCCGGTGCGATCTACTCGGAACATCTGCCTCTGGCGCTCTGAGGAAGGAGCAGACCATTGAATCCGTCGAGCCTGCGCGAGCGCCGTCTGCCCGCGTTCATTCATGCACCGCTGCTCCTGCTTGCAGTGATCACGGTCGCGTTCTTCTTCGCCCACGTCGAGATCGAGATCGAGGGATCGGTCGGTTGGGCCGGCTCGCTGCCGACCTGGCGGGTCGAGTCACATTGGTTGCTCGAGATCTTCTGGGGGGGACGGCCGCTGACCGGCTACCACGCCTGGGTCTTCTCCTTCATGGCGCTCGCCTTCCACCTGCCGCTGGCCGTCGTCGGCCGGTGGTCCGTGCGCCTGCAGGCACGCATTCTGGGCTGTCTGGCGCTGTTCTGGATCAGCGAGGACCTGCTGTGGTTCATCATGAATCCGGCCTTCGGCTGGTCACAGCTCGACCCCGCACACGTCCCCTGGCACCGGAGTTGGTTCGCGGGCCTGCCCACAGACTACTGGACATTCAGCCTGGTCGGTGGCGGCCTGTTCGCGCTGTCCTTCTGGTTCCGTGCACGCTCGGCACCATCGACGGAGCACGCGGAAGACTCGTAGCCTTTCTGGACCACGACAACCTGCCCGACAGCAAGTCCTGTATCGAAAGTCCCAGGGTCAGTTCGCAGAAAACCTGGCGGCATTGTCCCGCGAAGGGCTGATCGACACAGTTCTGGCTGGGGGAACCCGATCGGGCTACACCTTCTCTGTGATCGCTGCAGACAGCACCTGGAGCCTCACGGCCTCACCCATAGAGTTCGGGGAGACGGGAAACCGCTCGTTCTATGTCGACGAGTCTGGCACGATGCGGGTCAACCTGGGGCCCACGGCCAGCGCAGAGTCGGAGCTACTCGAATGAACAAGTCTCGATGCTCGCCCGTGCAGGTCTCTGCGTCCATGACTCAGAAGCCGCTAAGGAATGCATGAAGGCAGGAGTTGGGAGTGTCGCGTTCTCCTTTCCCGCATGCCTACCTTGGAGCACTGCAGCTGGGACGCGGGCCTGTGCGACGTGCCAGGTCTTGATGGCAGCCCGGAAGCCATGCATGCTGGGGAACGTTGCCCTCGCACCGGAGCGCTGGGCACGGAGGAAGACATGACGGAATTCTACACGGTCTCTGCTGTGGTGGTCGTCTATCTGGCCCTGCAACTCTGGATCTTGCCGGCGCTCGGGATCTCGACCTGACTGCGCGGCAAATGCTCTCGGGACGGGAGCGCCAAAAACGAGGCCCAGACCGCGCGCGCTGAGGAGGTTGCCGAACACGCACCGAACAACGCAGAAGCATCCAGTTCTGCCCCTATGTCTTGACCCTGGTTGCGGCGGAGGCATACGAGCGCTGCGGCCGCAGGTCTTCATGTGCTGAAGACCTGCGCCTGACGACGTCCTAGCCGCCTGTCGGCTGCGCGGCGGCCCTGGCGACGACATTGCCTCGCCAGATCAGGACCAGGGCAGTCATGAACATGATCAGGCTATAGATCGCTGGGGGAATCGCCATCTGCGCGTTCTCCAGCAAGGTGGTGGCGATCAGAATGCCCAGAGTGCCGTTCTGGATGCCCACCTCGATCGCCAACGTAACGCGCTGCTTGCGCTGCAGGCCGAACACGAGCGCCAGCCCGAAACCCAGAGCCATGGTCAGCAGATTGAGGGCCAGGGTGACCGGGCCTGCCTGCTGGAAGGAGGGAATGATGATCGCCCGGTCCTTCAGGATGGCCGCCAGAATGAGCAGCGCCAGGAAGACGCCGGAGAAGATGCGGATGCCGCGTTCACCGCGCGCGGCGAATGCGGGCCAGCGGGCCTTGATGCCCATGCCCAGCAACACCGGCAGCAGCGTGATGGTGCACACCTGCAAAATGGTCTTGGCCACCGGCAGCGGGACGATCGCGGAGTCGGTCAGGTGCTCGATGGCCAGGTTGACCACGAAGGGGATGCTGATGATGGTCACCGCGCTGGAGAAGGCGGTCAGCGAAATGCTCAGCGCCACATCACCTTTCGCGAGATTGGCGATCAGGTTCGAAGTCGCGCCGCCGGGGCAGGCCGCGATGATCATCACCCCGACGGCCAGGGCGGGTTCCAGGGAGAACACCGACAGCAGCGCGTAGGCGACCAGCGGCAGCAGCAGGATCTGGCAGGCGAGGCCGATCAGCACCGCCCGGGGCTCGACGAAGATGCGCCTGAAGTCCCGCAGCGTCAGCCCGAAGCCCATGCCGAGCATGATGATGCCGAGCGCCACGGGTAGCAGCACCTTCGTGATGACGTTGGCTTCCATGGCCAGTCCCCCCTTGGTGTTCCCAGGATACAGCAGGTAGCAAGTCTACGCGCAGGGGTGAACCCCGAGCCTACTTCTGCAAAGCGATGCATTTGATGTTCCAACCGGGTACAGGGCGGCAATTCAGGTGTGTTCCAAATTGTCATTCTGGATCACTTGAGTTCAATAGATCGCCGACAATTGGCCATCCGCCGGCTCTTTCATGAACGGCGACGGCAACGCGCGAAAAATGGTGCTGGCCAGGACCGCCTTGTCGCGGCGGCGGAGATCCAGACTGTGCTGCAGCGCCTACCCCCAACTCGCAGAAAGGCTCGCAAGCAGGCGCTGCCTTGACATTCCTGACATGGCATGGCACGGCATGTGTGCTAGGGTGGATGCAACCCCTTTGCGGAGAAGCAAACCCATGGAGCTGTCCGAAGTCTCGAGGCTCTGGCTGAGTGCGGCGGGCAGCGAGAGCCTGAAGCAGCTGGACTCCGAGCAGAGTTATCGACCTGAGTGGAAAGATGAGGAGACCTTTTTCCAGGCGCAGCCCGAGGTGTCCGTCCCGCGCCTCGACGGCTCCGAAGAAGCCACGCTCTCCCACGCCCACGTCGGGGCTGACTCCGGCGCTTCCCACGAAGCCGGCACGCGCTACCAGGTCTGCGAGCCACTCGGCCGCGGCGGTCAGGGCGTGGTCTACCGAGCCCACCAGGCTTGCCTGAGGCGTGAGGTGGCCGTGAAGCAGGTGCTGCCCGAGCACCTGCGCTCCAGCGAACGCGCCCGCAGCCACAACCGCGCATTCCTCTCCGAGGCGCTGGTGACCGGACGCCTGGAGCACCCGAACATCGTGCCGGTCTATGAGCTGGGGGAATCCGAGGCGGGGCAGCCCTTTCTGGCCATGAAGCTGGTGGACGGCAAGCCCTGGAAGGAGCTGCTACACGGCGACTCGGATGTGCACAGGCACCTCGAGATCCTGCTGCAGGTCTGCAATGCCGTTGCCTTCGCCCACAACCAGGGCATCGTCCACAGCGATTTGAAGCCCAGCAACGTGATGGTGGGAGACTTCGGCGAGGTTCTGCTGATGGACTGGGGCCTGGCGGTGGGCTTCGACGCGCAGCGTTCCAACGAATACCTGCGTATGAACACCCGCATCTTCCGGCCCTTCGGAACGCCGGCCTACTCCCCACCGGAGCTTGCCCTGGGCCTGGGGCAGCTGATCGGCCCCGCCACCGACGTCTATCTGCTCGGCGCGATCCTCTACGAGATCCTCACCGGCCAGCCCCCTCACAAGAAGAGCGGCTTCCTCGAGTCGGTCCTGTGCGCTTCTGAGGGCAAGTGCGTCGAGCTTCCCGAGCAGGTTCCCGAGGAGCTAGCGGGCATCTGCAAGCAGGCGATGGCGGGCAAGACCGCTGAGCGCTTCAGCTCGGTGCGGGACTTCCAGCAAGCACTGCGCGCCTACCTGCAGCACAGAGAGAGCCAGAAAGTGGCCTTGCGCGCCCAGGAGCTGCTGCATTCTTGCACGCAACGCAAACCCGACCGGCTCCCCGAAGAAGCCCGCAACCACCTCTACGAGGACTACGCCGCCGCCATAGCCGGCTTCGACCAGGCCCAGCACCTTTGGAGCGAGAACGGAGAAGCCCGTCACAACCAGCTCGAAGCCCGCTTCGCATACGCCGAAGCGGCCCTGGAACATGGAGATCTGGGGCTCGCCCAATCCCAGCTCGCGCGTCTGCAGAGCTCAGTGCCCCATAAGTCCCCCCTGCTCCAACGCTTGCAGGAGGTAGGCGATGCGCTGCAGGGCGCCCGCCTCAAACGCCAGCGCCAGCGCCGGCAGACGAAGATCCTGGCGATCAGCCTGCTGGCTTGCTTGCTGCTGCTCGTGACCGGCCTGTTTGTCAGCCGCGCTTTCATCCTTGAGGAGAAACGTCAGGCGGAATTCGAACGCGGGCAGGCACGTGCGGCAGAGCGCCGCGCTGACGGCGCGCGCCAGACGGCCGAGGAGGAGCGTGACCGCGCCGCCGCCATGCGCGATGTGGTGACCCAGGCCCTGCGCGAGGTGACCCGGGTGGCTTCGGAGGATCTGCTGCAGAGCGTACGCACAGAGGAAGCTTCCCACGCCGCCAAGAACCTGCTGGGCGTGGCGCAGTTGGGCTGGGAACAGGTCGGCGCGCTGGCCCAGGGGGTCGAAGAGCTGCCCTCCGCAATGGCGCACGTGAGCCTGGGGCAACTCCACGAAAACGTCTTCGGTGACCTTGAGGCGGCGGAGCGGGAATACCGGGCCGCCCAGGGCCTGCTCGCCCGCTACTCCACCCCCGAGAGCGCCCGACAACGGGTGGACGCGCTGCGCATCTACGGCGAATTCGAACGCCGACGCGGCGGGCTGACGCGCGCTCGCGAGCTGCTGAAAGAGGCCGTAGTCACCGCCCGGAGCCACGCACTGGTTGGCAAAGAGCTGGTAGGCTGCCTGCGTTCCTTCGCCGAGCTGCTGCGCGAGCTCGGTGACCTGCAGGCCGCCCTGCCTCTGCTGGAGGAAGCCTGCGGCGCCGCCCGAGCCATCGCTGAGACCGACCCGGGAGCGGTCCGCGAGCTCTACACGCTGCTCTTCGAGCTCAGCTTGACCTACGAGCAGGGCGGAGCCCTGGACGCAGCCGTGCAGACTCAGAGCGAGGCTCTGGAACTATGTCGGGACCACCACGCCGAACGCGCCGGCAGCGCCCTTCGGGTGCGCGAGCTGATGGGAGGCCTGCACCAAGGAGCGCGGCTGCTCGAACGCCAGGGCCGGCTGCCCGAGGCCCTCGAGCAGCAGGAGGCCGCCCTGCAGCACGCCCGAGAGCTGATGGGGCGCAACAGCGAGGATGTTCAGGCGCTGGAGGCGCTGGTGGACAACCTGCTCCAATACGGTCAGCTCTACCTGACCAAGGGCGAGCTGCAGGCTTTCGATCGCTACTGCCAGGACGCTCTGCAGGTGGCGCAGGCCTTCCACCAGAAGCACGCCACGCTCCTGCCGGCCCAGGAGGTCTATGCCGCCACCCTCGGATCCCTGGCCGACCTCGCCAGCCAGCGTCGACGGCTCGCCGAGGCCGAAGAGCTCGCCCAACGCTGCCTGGTGCTGCGGCGCTCCCTGCACGCGGCGGCACCGGCTAGCGAGACCCATCGCTTCGCGCTGGCTGAGGCCCTGGTGCGGCTGGCGGAGATCCAGTTCCAGCGCACCGCCGTACGCCACGCACGCACCGCAGCCGAGGAGGCTCTGGAGCTTCTGCAGGGCGGAGCAGACGCCCGAGGACGGCTGCGTGCGCTGCTCGTGCTTGTCGAAGCTCTGGTGCAAGACAGGGAGCACGAGCGGGCCGCAGTGCTCTGCGCACAGGCCTTGGAGATCGCTCGGAATGCAGCCGCGGGCAGCGCCTTGGACGCCGAGGCTCGCGCCGATCTGCGGCGGGCGCTCGGCAGCGCGGCGCGCGTGGCCGAGGGCAATCGGGAATTCCAACAGGCGGTGGACTGCTACGAAGAGATTGTGGAGAACGGCCGCCGCGGCCTGTCCGGCGAGCCCGAGAATCCCGAGCTGCGCTTCCTGCTCTGCCTCTCTTTGCGTGACTACGCCCGGCTCCTCGTGATGGCCGATTTTGCCGAAGCGGCTCTCGCCGAGATCGATGCCGGCATCGCTTTGGGAAAGGATCTGCTGGCGCTGTATCCCGAGAACTTCAGCTTCCAGCGTGAGCTGCTGATCCAGCAAACCATCAAAGCGTCGGTGTTCCTGCAGACCGACAGGCTGCCCGAAGCGCGGCAGCTTTTGGAGAGCAGCTTCGCCGACTGGGAAGAGCTTGTGGCCCGGGATGGCGCCGACATGCTGAGCCGTCGGGGGCTGGGGCTGTGCCACCTGCAGAGCGGTGCGCTGCTCGCTGCACAGGCTGAGTATGCGTCGGCGCTGCAAGCCCTCGCGCCCGGGCTCGATCTTCTGGAAGAGATCCTGCGGGAGCAGCCGGGCGACCTCTTGTTCAAACGGGACTGCGCCATGGCCCACCGCCACATCTTCGAGGCCCACCAGGGTCTCGCGCAGCACGCGCAGGCTGTCTCGGCCCTGGAGGACTTCGCCCGGTTCATGGAGCCACTCACACCGGCGCAGCTGGATGCTCTCGCCGCCGACTACGCCCTGCTGCTGATAGACCTGATGGAGAGCGGGACGAACAAGCGCCATGCGGGCCAGCTGGAGGAAGCGCTGGAGGAGTTCCAGGCCGCCGTATACCTGGGGCGCGAGCTCCAGCATCTCAGCCGCGAGGCTTCGGCCCCCTCCGAGCTCTCCCTTTCCCTGGCTGCTACGGCGGCCCTCTATGCCGAGCTGGGGCGCTTCGAGGAGGCCCTGCCGCTGTTGGAGGAATGTCTGGCGCTCGAGCCGGGCGCCGAACAGTTGCTGACCGCGGGCCGCGTCTACCAGCAGGCCGGCCGGCTCGAAGGGGCCAGGCTACTGCTCGAACAGGCCATCGGGCTGGCGCCTGAGGGCTACCTGAGTTGGAAGTATCTCGGCGAGGTGCTGGGCGCGCTGGGGCGCCACGGCCGGGCGGCGGAAGCCTTCCGCCAGGCGCTTTCGCTGGAAAATGACGAGCAGTACTGGCTGAACGTTCTTCTGGGCAATGAGCTGCGCCAGAACGGCAATCTTCAGGAGGCGGTGGATGCCTACACCGACTCGCTGGCGCATAGGCGCTCAGGCCTGAGCCTGCTGTTGCGGGGGCTCTTGCACCATCTGCTCGGACAACCCGCGGCCTGCGAAGAGGATCTACGGCAGGCGCTGGAGATCTGGCCCGATGCGCACGTAGCGCTGTGGCTCAGTGCTATCGTCAGAGACGCGGCTCCGCTGGCCGACTTCACCGAGGAGGAGGGTGTGCTCGGCGCATTGGTGGGCTTGTTCTGCGAAGAGGCGGAGCCGGATGCCGCGATCCAAGCGGCCGCGGGCGATGCCCGCCTGCTCACCAAGGCCCTGGGTTTCGTCGGATTGTACTTCGACGCCCGGGGCGACACGACGGCGGCCCGTGCCTACTACGAACGAGCCGTCGAGCTCGGCGTCTCGGTCTCTCTGCAGTACCAATGGGCCTTCATGCGGCTGAAGGTTCTGAACGGCGCGTGGGAGTGACGGCTCGAGGGCTGGGAATCTAGAGGCGGGCCAGGTTTCACGAGGCGCGGCTGCGAGCCGGCCATCACCCCCCAAAACTCGACTTCTCCAACCCGTGCCGGCGCATCAGCCGCCATAGCAACTGCCGGGTGACGCCAGCCAAAGTGGCAGATTCGTTGATCTTGCCCTGCGTGCGCTCCAGAAGGTTGATCAGGTACAGCCTCTCAAAACGGAGGCTCGCCTCGGTCCGCGCCTGCTGCAGCGGCGTGATGCTGTCCTGCTCCGAGGGAACCTCCTTCTCGGGGTCGCCCCCCAGGCCGAAGTCTGCGCAGGTGAGGTAGGGCGGATTGCCGAGCAGCACGGCCCGCTGTACGTACAACTCCAACTCCCGCACATTGCCCGGCCAGGGATGCTCGAGCAGGGCCCGCTCCGCTTCGCGGGTCCAGCCTGAGTAGACCACACCGCGACTGGTGGCATAGCGGTCGAGAAAGTGGCGGGTGAGCAGCAGGACATCCTCGCCGCGCTCCCGCAGATTGGGGATCTGGAAGGAGATCACTGCCAGACGAAAGAACAGGTCCTGCCGAAAGCTGCCTTCTTTGATCATGGCCTCGAGGTCCCGGTGGGTGGCGCTCACCACCCGCACGTCCACGGCGATGCGTCCGCTGCCGCCCAAGGGCTGGACCGTCTTCTCCTGGAGCACGCGGAGGAGCCTCGGCTGTAGGCGCAGCGGCAGCTCACCGATCTCATCCACGAAGATTGTGCCGCCATCGGCCTCACGGAAGCGCCCAGGCCGCGCCCGGGTGGCGCCCGTGAAGGCGCCTTTTTCGTGCCCGAACAACTCCGCTTCAATCAACTGCTCGGGCAGTGCCCCGCAATCCACAACCACGAACGGACCCGTCCGCTTGCTGAGCCGGTGGAGATGGCGGGCCAGGACCTCTTTGCCCGTGCCCGTCTCGCCCCGGAGGCACACCGTGGCATCCGAGGGGGCCAGGCGCTTGATCATCTTGAGCAGCTTCTCCATGGCGGGGCTCTGACCCAGGGGACCTCCGGTGCCCAACTGGGTCTTGAGGGCGTCGTTCTGGGCCTGAAGCTGCTTGCGTGCTTCTAGCTCGCGCCGATTGCGTTCCTCCAGGTAGCGGGCGCGCTCCAGCGCGAGGGCGCCATGACCGGCCAGAGCCTCGATGACGGCCACATCCGCGGGCTCGAAGGACCACACCGGCCGCTTCCCGGCGACGTACAAGACCCCCACCGGTCCACGGCTACCCGGCAACGGAGTGCAGAGCAGGCTGCGCAGGCCCCCCTCCACCATGCTCCGGGTCACGGCCTCCTGTTGGTCGGGATCCTCCGAGTCTGCGAGGAAGAGGGTGCGCCCCTCCGCCAGGGCGCGCGCCGGAAACTTGTGGCTGATCACCGCGTCCGGCGGCAGGTCGCGACCCTCTGCGTCGCGAACCAGGGCCACCTCGAGATCACCCCCGGAACCGAGTAGGAAGAGGGCTCCGTTGTCTGCCCCCACCAAGGCCACGGCTCTCTCGAGCACCATGGGTAGAAGCTCGTCCACGGTCTCGGTCTCCACCAGATCCCGGATGGAGTCGAGCAGGACGCCGATATTGTACGCATCGCGGCTGCCGTTGCCGCTGAGCAGCTCCACCGCCTCGGCCAGCAGGCTGATCTCCGTGCTACCGATCTCCAGGCGAAAACCCGGCAGCATGGGGGTGGGGCCCGTGATGGGCTTCCCAGAGAGCAAGCAGCCCTTCTTGCTACCCAGATCCTCGACGATCACCATACCTCCCCTGGAAGTCTGGAGCCGACAATGACGGCGCGACAACACGGGGTCGGGAATGATGAGGTCACATTGTTTGCCACGACCGACCACCAGAGGCGCAGAGGTCAGCTCGACCTCCTGGACCTCACCTTGGAATTCCACGCGGAGTCTGGTCACGGCACTCATTTTCATGGCCGTGACAGTGTACCAGAGATCTACCAGCGGTCGACTCCCACTAGCTGGCGGGTAGAGCTTGCAGGTGTGTCCGGCCGACCGGTCTATGTCGAGGGAGAACCCAGAGCTGGCGATTTTGCCTACGATCGGGGTCGCTACTACCTGATCCGCGACGTAAGGCCCAGCGAGCGCTTGCTGGTCCTTCAACGTCGTGAGGACACTGCCGCCATGCGTAAGCTCCGCCGCCCGCAGCTGGAGCGCTTCAGGCGCATCCCCTTACGCGTCCTCGAATGATGCGCGCTGGCTCAGTCGTGGAATGTGTAGAGATCAGAGGTCAGGTGGGCACGGGCGCGCGTGACGCCGCTCAGAGGCCTGGGTCCTGGTCCGTATGGTGTGGTCTCCTCGCTGCTGGTTGACGGTGCGCCGCGCGAGCTTCTCTGCCGCCCCTCGGGAAACCGTGGAACCTGCCGGACAGGTGGCCGGCCCCGGATGCCATGACCCGACCCGCCGCTACCTCCATCTGCACGCTGGCCGCCGTGCTGCTACCTTGGAAGCATGCTGAACAGACAACCGGGCCCGGGATCGCCGGAGCCTCACGGAGGGAGTCCGATGAAGACGACCATGGCTGCGGGCACGTGCATGCTCGCCCTGCTCCTGGTTGGCTGCTCAAAGAACAGCTCGAATGACGGGGGCCAGGTCTTCCCCGATCCACACCTGCAGATCTCCGCGCTGATCGACTTCGGCAGTGTCGAGCTCGGGCTATCGTCGGCTCCCGGCCACTGGACACTGAGCAACCAAGGCGAACAGGAGCTGAGTATCAGCGCGCTCGGCCTGAGCGGAGCGGCCGCGGGCGACTTCGCCATAACCAGCCAGCCGGTCTTGCCGTTGACCCTGCAGAAGGGCCAGTCCGTGAGCCTGCAGCTGACCTTCACCCCGACCTCTGCTGGCGTCCGAGCAGCGGCCCTGGACGTGACCTCCAACAACGGCGGCCAGGCAGGCACGGTACGCAGCGTGGGCTTCTCGGGTACCGGCTTCCTGCTCGTCGCGCCGGTACTGAGCGTCAGCGGCAACACCGATCTAGGCACCAGCCTGATCGGCGTGGAGGCCTCGCAGTCGCCGTCGAGCATCAGCATCAGCAACACAGGCAACGCGGACCTGGTGATCGACAGCATCGCCCTCAGCGGCAGCGACGCCTCCGACTTCAGCCTGAGCGGCCTGCCGAGCCTGCCCGCCACCGTAGCCGCCGGCGCCCTCGTCAGCTTCAACCTGGCCTTCACGCCGTCCCAGGCCGCGGCACACAGCGCCTCCCTCGACATCCGCTCGAACTCCCTGGGCATCGTGTCCAACCTGACGCAGCTCGGCCTGCAGGGGGAGGGGCTGGATGTCAGCCGCGATGCGCTCGGGATCTTCTTCATCAGCGGCTCACCGACAGCGGGGCTGCGGGAGGTGTTGGAAGAGTTCGGATACGCCGTCGCCGTCGACAGGCTCTGGCAGCTCGAGCTCTTCCTGCGCAGCGGCCGCGGCACGCTGGCTAGTGTGTTCGGCTCGGGCTTCCTCAGCCAGGACATCTCCGTGCGCACGGTCGGCTACAGCGAGAGTGAGCTGCAGGACGCCTTCGATGCCTTCAGCAGCGAGCAGAAGGCGCTGCTCGAGGGCTATGTGGCCGGCGTCAACCGGCGCATCGCCGAGGTTGTGGCGAACCCGGCGCTGTTGCCCTTCGAGTTCCTGGCGCTCGGCATCCTCCCGAGCACCTGGCAGGTGACGGACTCGCTCGCCTGGCAGGCGCTGCTGCTGCGGGAATTCAACCCGCGCAGCTTCTCGACCGCCCAGCTCGACAACGGCACCCTGTTGCAGGAATTGGCGGCCAAGTTCCCGGCAGATTTCCCGGGCATGTTCGAAGACCTGCGCTGGCTCAACGACCCCGACGCCCTGACCTACATCCCCGACGCCGACCTGGCAGCCACGCCCCTGACCGCGGGCAACGTGCCCCCCGCGTCCTATCCCCAGCTGCCCGACCTGCGCATCGCGGCCGACGGGCTGCGGCAGCGGCGCGAGGAGACCCTCTCGGCACGCGAGAGCATCAACGCGCTGGTGAAGTGGGGCAGCTATGCCTGGGCCATCGCGGGCAGCAAGACCGCTTCGGGCAACCCGATCCTGTACTCGGGACCGCAGACAGGCTTCCAGACGCCTTCCCTGATGCAGGAGTGCTCGGTGCGTGCCGGCGGACTCAACATCGACGGCATGTGCATCGCCGGGCTCTCGGGCGTTGTCATCGGCCGCACCCCCCACCACGCCTGGTCGATGCAGGTCGGCATGGCGCACACCGTCGACTACTACCTCGAGGACCCGGCGGACGTCAGCCTGCACCGGCTCGAGACCATCGAGGTCGTCGGCGGCAGCGACGTGGTCTACCCTGTCTACCGCAGCGCCCACGGTCCGATCGTCAGTCCCGCCCCCTACGATCCGACCAGCTACAACCCATCGGTCGACGGCCCCATCGTGGCCTGGAAGTACTCCCACTGGCAGAACGAGCTGCAGACCGTCGAAGGCGCCACCGAGCTGGCGCGGGCGACCAGCATGGACGAGTTCGAAGCCGGCATTTTGAAGTTTGGTGTCTCGCAGCACTTCACCTATGCCGACATTGGCGGCAACATCGCCTACTTCATGTCCGGCGTCGAGCCCGTGCGGCCCGCCGGCGAGTACCGCTTTCCGCAGCCTCTTGTCAATCCGGCTGAATGGGATGCGAGCGTGCGCAGGCCGATCGCGACGGGGCGCAACTCGAGCCAGGGCTACTACACCGGCTGGAACAACAAGGCGGTCTCGACCTACGGCAACCCGCCGGGGATCCTCTACGGCCCCTTCCACCGAGCCCATGTGCTGGACGAGTACCTCAGCGGCGCCAGCAACCTCAGCTATGAGCAGGTGCGAGACCTGGCCTTGAACATCGCCACCACCGACTCCTTCGGCTCCGGCGGAAATCCCTGGAGTTTCGTCGCGACCGACTTCAGCGCGGCGGTGGCCGCAAATCCGAGCACCGAGCGGGACGCCGCGGTCGCGCTGCTGGCTGCCTGGGATGGCCACTTCGTCGACGGGCCAGTCAGCGCCTGGCCGAGCGGGACCGACCGGGCCGACGCCTGGGTGCTGGCCGATGCCTGGATCCGCGAGGCCATCCGGCTGACCTTTGAGGACGAGCTCGACACCGCCACCCTCGACTACCAGGACCAGTCGACTGCCGACCTGTTCAACGTGATGCTGCACGGTCTGGCGGGCGCCGGCTCGGGCATCGTCAACAACTACGACTGGTTCCAGAACCTCGCCAACGCGGGGGCCCCGCAGACCGCCGAAGCTGTGATCATCGAGGCGCTCGACAACACCCTGGCCGCGCTGGGCAGCCAGCCTTGGGGGACCGGCGCGCGCGGCAGCATCACCTTCAGCCACGACATCTTCGGCCCCGTACACAGCATGCCGTTCTCGTCGCGCTCGACCTGGGCGCACTGCGTCGAGATGGGCCAGAACGGGCCGGTGCGCATCGAGACCTTCTTCGCGCTGGGACAGTCGGGCACCATCCTGCCCGCGCCCACCTTCGATCCGCACTTCTTCAGCTACACGCCCTTCTTCGACATCTTCGAGCACACGCCCTTCCCGCTGTTTCCCTGAGCGGCACACTTGCCGAATCGGAGCAGCAGCTTCGCAGACCGCCTGCTCCGGATCTTGCGTCGCAGCAGGGCCCACCAGAGGAACCTTCGATCCCGTCGAGGCGCATTCCGCGAAACCGTGGTGGGCACCGCCTTGACCATCAGCGGCGGATCAGGCGCCACGCCTCTCGAGCCAGCGGGTGAGAAACGCGCACTCCTTCGCGAGCGAGGTCCGCTGCGATTTTGCGAGGCTCGACTCGATCAGACCACCGAGACCGAAGATCTTGGCGCTGATGGAGAACTCGTCGGTGCGCCGACAATGCCTGTCACCAGCCGCTTCGACCCGGATCGTCCCGTGCATCGTGACGACGCCCTTGCGCGGTTTCCGTTTGGAGTCGAGTTTCGCCGGCTGCACCATCCGCCACGTCCACGCACTTCGCGCGCGATCGAGCGTGCCGTGATCTTCAAAAGCGAAGCTCTCACCGACAAGCCGAATGACCGGAGAGGGGAAACTCATTTTCGGCACGATGCGCAGCTTGCGCGACGTCTCGCCGATCTCGATGACCTCAAATCCAGGGCACTCGAGCTCCTCAAGGTAGAGCGTGCGGAGATACGACTCGTCCAAGAAGGAAGCCCAGAACGTCTCAGGTGTGCAGGGCAACACTGCGGAAACGGTAGCGGTCTTCATGTTGTTCGTTGCACATAGCTCAAGGCGCACGCCCCTCCGACGAGTCGGACTCTGATCAAAGAGCACTCTGTTGGGATAGGCATTGCAAGACTCCTTGAACGTTTCCGGATCGATCTTCGGGCTCCAGTTACAATCTACACGTGTTCGTCGGCGAAATCGTGCACGGGTATCTACTTCCAACCTGTAGAAGTGTGTGTGTACACCGACTGGGGCGCATG
Source organism: Planctomycetota bacterium (assembly GCA_029260765.1). Taxonomy (GTDB): domain Bacteria; phylum Planctomycetota; class J058; order JAJDCP01; family JAJDCP01; genus JAJDCP01. The sequence goes on along the minus strand of JAJDCP010000041.1, from coordinate 6,097 downwards.
TGCAGCCCGACGTTCGAAATCAGCAACTCGAGCAGCTTTGTCGGACTCGGACACTGCTACCTCCTTCTCGTTCAATACTGAGTCTCAGCCGAGACAGAGACCATCACCCCTGGAGACACAGCTCCAGAAGCCTGGCCCGGAACCCCACACTCCTCCAAAAAACCTTGCACGAGCAGACCACGGCGTTGCTCAGAAGCCGCTAAGGAATGCATGAATGCAGGAAGTGGATTTGCCGTATCTTCCCTTCCTGCATTCCTGCCTTCCTCAGAGGTCTTTCCGGAATCCCCGCCCTCGCACGCTTCACACGATAGGATCCAGCAACAACACCTCCGCATACTCACGCGCCAGAGCCAACGGGTCGGCCGCAACCTCGAGCACATCGCTGGGCGTGATGATGGTGTGCACTCCCCCATCCAGAGCCGTGCTCGCTCCCAGAGAATCGAGCACGTCCGAGACCACCAGCTGCAGGTTGGTTTTCTTGCGTAGCGTTTCCCCGGCTCCGCATCGCACGGCGTCTCCGGATCCCCGAAATCCAACGCCAGGTACCGGTACTCCAGCATCTCTGCGTCCAGCGCATAGCCCATGATCAACCTGAAGCTCGGCGCGCCAAACGCATCAAAGTAACTGAGCGCGGTCGAATTCCCAAAGCACCCTGGGCTCGTTGATGATCGCGTCCGGGACGGCCGTGTTGTGATTCCCGAACAACGGCAAACCGAGAACAGCTCTTTGTCGCGGAACAACGCACGGCTGGGCCTTCGGATGGTGCGGAGCTTACCGGGGAGTCGTCGGAGACGCAGCCGGACCAGCGCGTCCGCGAGGAGAGAAGTTAGACTTCCATCGACGCGGATGGAGACTGCTGCGTCGTGGACCGGCACCGTACGGCTTCGGCCGTGACAGGATCCGCGAGGCGCAGTCCATCCACGTGACCTGCGCTGACCTGGGCTTCGTTCGCAAGCAGGGCGCGCAACACTCTGCTATTTTAGGATCTACTCACGAGACCTTGTCAGCCGTCCCGCAGGAGCACCGAATGCGCATCTATCTCTACCTTCTCATCGGTCTCTCCGCGCTTCACGCCGAGACTGTGATCGAAGGCCGGATCACAGGCGCTGTCGTCTCAGGCGTACGGGTGACAGCGGTCGCGGGGGAGGACACGCTGTCCAGTGTGTCTGATCTCGAAGGGCGCTTCAGATTCGAGATCCCGACCCAGAGCTGCGTCTTGCGTCCGAGCCTGGGATCCTGCACCTTCCTTCCGGAGTCCCGGCAGGTGAGCGCGGGCGAGACGCCTCTCTTTGAAAGCGTCGCCTCCGCCACAGGGGAGGTGCTGTGGCTCCGTGAGACCTGGGAAGCCACCGACCTCTACTGGATTCCTCAGAACCTGTGCGCCGACAGCGAGGGTGGGGTCTGGCTGGCCGGCTGCCATGCCAGCGGCCGCTACCTGGCGGGGGACAGCCTGACCCTGGCCCACTACCCGGCCGATGGGGGTCGCCCAGCGACGTGGCGCCTCGGTCGCGCCGACACGTTGGACCCGACCCCACAAGCGGGGCAGTTCTTCGTCCGGCCGACGGACCTGGCGGCCCATCCCGAGGGAGGAGTGGTCCTGGTTGGCTGGTTCAAGGCGGAGGAGGCCGACTCTCTCGACATCGAGGGAGGCCCCATGCTCTTGGGGGACCAGCAAGAGGGATTCGTGGCGCGCTTCGACAGGGAGGGCCGCTGCCTCTGGGCTCACAGCGTCGGGGGGCCGGGCGACGACGTGCTCAGCCGGGTCGACGTCAACGATGAGCTGGGCATCGTCCTGAGCGGGCGTGTGGACCCGGGAGCCCATTTCCCGTCGGGAATCGTAGCGCCTGGGGCCGAGGCCCACGCCCTGGGTCGAGGCTTCTTCATCGCCCGCCTCACACTCGCGGGACGCCTCAGCTGGGTCGCCAGCGCGAGTGAGCGCATCTCCGACCTCGCCGTGGAGACCGGCGGCCAGATCCGGGTGTGTGGTGTATACGACGCAGACCTGCGCCTCTCGGGTGCCGGAGACACCTTGACCCTGGAGCTCGAGGCCTCGCCTGAATGGCGGTATGGCCTCTTTCTGGCCAGCCTCGACAGCGAGGGCTGTTGGGAGTGGGTGCGGAGCGATGGGAGCCTCAAGCACGCCGACATGTGGAAGCAGGCCCCCCTCCTGACCCTCGACGCCCACGGCAATAGCTACCTTGTCGCCGCCCAGGAATCATCGCCCGGTCTGTTCGGAGACCCCGACGGAGTAGAGGGCATCGACTTCTGGGATCTCGACGGGCGCTTCAGGGCCGGCGACTTCCTGGTGAGTCACGATGCCTCGGGACGTTGCCGCTGGGCCACACTGCTCGGCTACGGGGCCGCGGGTCAGGAGATCGCGGGCATCGCGTGGCACGCTGGGCGGGTCTACGTCAGCCTGCGCAACGACAGTCCCCAGAACTGGTCGCCGCGTTTCTATCACCAGGGCGCAGAGGGCCCGGCAGCAAGCGTTGAGTTTGTCGATACCGACGTGGCCGCGCTGGCAGTCTACGACTCGCTCGGGAGCGTGCTGGCGGCACGGGCCATCGACGGAAACCGCGAGTCGGTCTGGTATCCCGGCATGGCCCTGGCTCCCGATGGCACGCTCTACTTCGCGGGGCAGAGCGACGCCGCCTTCGGTTCCAACGAGAACGACTTTGTCCTGCGCTGCACGGGGTTTCTCGAGCGGCATCCGGTACGAGGCGTCATCGATGGTCCCGGGCGGAAGTGGGCCGAGATCCACTTCGAGGGGAAGGTCTTTCTCCCGGATCGTGCGAGCGGAGCCTTCGAGCTCTCCGCCCGTGCAGGTAGTCGTAAGCTGCGCGTAGAGGGAGGCCCCGCAGGCCTGGTCTACCATCCAGCGCAGGTGAGCTTCGAGGTGGGTGCGGACCTGCCGGCTCCACTCGTCGAGATCGGCAGCGAGATGTCTCCGGAGCCGCCGCCAACGAATCCTCCAACGACTCCGACGACGCCATCGGACTCCAGCGACCTCTCCGTGCTCTATGTCGCGATCGGCGTCGTCCTGGCGCTCTTGGTGATCGCGCGACGCTTCAGCTTGCGGAAGAGAACGTCGACGAGAGGCCAGGTTGACTGATCGACACGACTGCAGGCCGGTGAAAGCCAGTCTCGAGGGTCAGCGTCCGATCTCTGCTGTCCTGTTGCCCACAACCACAATCCCCATCCAGCATCCAGGAGCTTTCATGGCTAGTCCTCTCCATCTCGCTGCTTTGCGAGCCTGCGGTCTGCTCGTGCTCACATCGATCCTTGGCTGTCCTGGCAGCCCGTCGACGCAGCCCACTTCCCCGCTTCCCGCTGATCCCGAGCCGACTGTCCAGCCTGAGGCGCTCGCGGCCGCCAGGACGCGTGAAGAGATCGCTGCCGGCCGGCTCCTCGAGGCAGCCTACTCCCTCGCCGAGGTCGAGGGCGGGGCCCGGGATGAGATCGAGCGCGAGCTCCGGGAGGCCTCCCACCAGGGGCCGCCCAACGATCCACGGGCTCGCCTTTGGGTGAGGGGTGATCCACCGCCGACGGTGCGGGGCCTGAAACACATCGGGCAGAACGAACAGGGCCTGCACGAATACGACCTCGAGCTCGCACCGGGGTCGGTGAGCATGCGCTTCGTGCTCCTGCCACGCGGAGCGCTTCGCCCCTACCAGGCCGAAGGTGCATGGGATCGGATACACCAGCTCGACGCGTTCTTGATCGCGAAAACCGAGTGTACATGGGAACAGTACCAGGCACTCAAACGCGTAGGACGAACCGCATTGCGCCGGGACCCGCCGGATGACGTCCTCCTGCCCTACACCGGGGGTTTCGGCAACACGGACTATTTCTGGGCCTGCCGGGTGCTGGGCCAGATCGGCCCCCCTGAGAAGTCCCCCTCCGAGCCGAACACTGCGTCACATGAGACCGACCGCATGCTGCTCGAACTTCCCACCAAGCTGCAGTGGGAATACGCCTGTCTGGGCGGCCTCGCCGGCAAGTTTGGATTCACTGGAGGCAGTGGTCCATTGAGCGAGCACGCGTGGTTCGAGGACAATTCCGGGGAGGAGTTGCACGAGGTCGGCCTGAAGAAGCCGAACGGCTACGGTCTACACGATATGCATGGGAACGCGGCCGAGCCCGCGTATCTGAATGAGTACAACCGTGGTCGCTCTCAGTACGCCCAGGGCGGCTGCATCGCGGACGGCCCGCTGGACGTGAGCCTGGCTGCGAGGTTCGCCAAGGATCACAAGTTTGCCGGCCTGCGTTTCGTGCGTCTGCTGCCAGGGGACGGAGAGCCTGTGGAAGCTCAAGAGCCCGCGACCCCCTTGCAGAGCGCCGCCCTTGAGGTCGCCTTGGACTTCCCGTGCCACAACGAGGACTGGGACCTCCGTGAGAACCGCAGCTCTGGACTCCGCTTCTCCCCCACAGGCCGTTGGTTGGCGGCCTCGGAGTTGTACATGGGGGACCAGGCCGCGCTGTTTCGCTGCTCGGAGGGCGCCGTCGAGCACGTGGCGACACTCGACGGGGGATTGTTCCGCTTCTCTGCCGACGAGGAGCTGTTCGCATGCAGCGCGTTGACCGGGCTCACCGTGTTCTCACTCGCGAAGAACCAGGTCCTGTCCCAACACAAACTCGACCCCAAGACCGAGTGGTCGAACCGCGACATCGAGATATCGGCGACCGGCAGCAAGCTCCTACGAGCCCGACGAGGGACGGTAGAGCTCTTTTCGACCGGCCCCGGGATGGTGTCTCTCGTACGCACGTTCCACGACCCGGACAACCGATCTCGGGGTGTGGACTGGTTGTCTCGCTTCTCACCAGACGGACGCCTGCTCCTGGTCAGAGCTGATGCGCACAGGTTGGAGATTGTCGATGACGAGGGCCAGGGGTTCGCGCATACGCATCACGCGCCGGTGACGAGGGCGAGGTTCACCGCGGACAGCCGCACTCTGATCGTCGAGTCGTCGGAGGCGAAGGTTCGATCGTTGACAGGGATCCGCCTACCCGATGGCGAGCCCTTTTCGATCCCGGGGAAGGTGCATCGTTGGCAGCTCTCGGCCCAGGGGCAGCTCCTCATCCTGCAGACCATCGATGCTCGGATCTCCGTGGTCGACCTGGAGAAGCCAGAGGAAGAAGCCTGGTCGCTGAGCGAAGTAGGAGCTTGGGCTGTCTCTCCCCGAGGCCTTCTCGCGACGACAACGCCCACGGAGCTGACCATCCGTGACCTGGAGTACCCCGAGTCGCCGCGGGCTTCGACCCGCCTACCCAATTTGCGGGAGCTAGGGGTGGGCGGGCTCGAGTTCGTAGCCGGGGGCAGGCTGTTGCTCGTCACCCGGGAAGCTGTCGACACCTCGATGCACTACCGCTCAGATCCCCGCACGCTCGTCTACCAGACCGACCTCTCCCACCTCGCGACCTACCAACGCGCTGGCTCGCTGGCGTTCTCCAGCAACGGACTGGCCGCGCTGGACTGGACCGAGGACGGGCAGGTCTGGCTCCTCGATCCAGCGCGATCCATGCGCCAGATCGCTCAGTCGCAGATACCAGGAGGATGCGTTGACGTACGGCTGTCCCCAGATGGGTCCCTCCTCGCGGTCCTCCGCAGGGGAGCTGTCCAGGTTCTGCGCCTCGCCCAGGAGGAGTAGGTCCCATTGGGGCTAGCCTAGAGTTTGGCGATCTTGCTGGCCGAGTTCCGTATGGCAGTTCCGCTAGAGGGGGGGAGGAACCGCTGCGGACACGGCTTGCAGCCGCTGTAGCGTCGGTCTATGCAGACTGCGGCTAAGATACTGATTTTCGAAATGTAGGGGCGGGGTTTATCCCCGCCCGAACGAACGGGCGGGGATAAACCCCGCACCCTACAAGGGCCCACAAAGCCCTTCTTCGAATTTCGCCGCAGGCTGCTATGAGCAAGGCCCTGGCAGAGGTCTCTCAGGGAAACTCGGTTCATCCGCGGAGTTCCGTCTCGCCGGCGGTGTCGAGTAGGCCGGGACGTTCCCGGATGACCGGGTCTCGCTACTTCGCTTCGCCACTTTCACCGCAGCCCTTGCCGAGAGGCATTCCTCAAAAGTATTGGGCGTCGAGCTCGCACACCGGT
>JAJDCP010000005.1 GCA_029260765.1 Planctomycetota bacterium | reverse complement strand
GACGCAAGGCCATAGTAGAGCCGGTCCATGGCCAGATCAAAGAGGTGCGTGGCTTCCGCTGCTTCCTCTTACGCGGCATGGAAGGGGTGTCGGCGGAGTTCTCCCTCGTGTGCCTCTGCCACAACGTGCTCAAGCTGTTCCCAGGCTTCCGGCTGGCGTAGAAGCGCTTTTTCGGACCCTGGCAGGCCCCTCCAAGCCATTGGGCGCGCTCAAAACACCGATTGGGGGCCGCCAGGCTTCTTCATGGGATTCCGGTGGTTCGCCATGCATGTTTTGCGCCGTCAAGTGACGTGTGCGTGGACGTGCACGTGGACGCGGTTTCGGGCTATGCGACACGGCCTCCTAGCGCGTCCAGAGCCGCTTTGAGAGACACCACGGCGGCGGACAGCTGCAACGCTCCGTTGTTCTTGTAGGGGAGAGATTTACCCACCTCATCTTGCTGTCGACTGGGAACAACGCCGACGACTCCCAGCCTTCGCCCGTCTGCTGTCTCGAAACCCTCGCAGAAACCCTCAAAGACACCATGCATGGCAACGACGGTCACGGTCACGGTCACCCAGAGACGGGCCACGAACCACGGACCACGGACCACGCAAGTCTTTGCGTACCGATGAAATACACTCGTGAACCGTTGGCCGTGTGCCGTGTGCCGTGGCCGTGACCGTCGGAACCGGAGTCGGAAACGGAGTCGGAACCGAAGTCGGAAACGGAGTCGGATCCGGAGTCGGATCCGGGCTCGACTCCGTCGTCGTTTCCGCGTTCGACCACGACAACCCCACCAACCCTTGTGACCCGCAGACCCCGTCGAGGCCCCCGGCAAGCCTCGACTTTCTTCAGCCTCCGACTCAAGCCCGCCAATGAATCGTTTTGCGGTCGCCGTGCAGCGAAGCGGTCCAAGGGGCCGACCCGGAGGCCTGGCCCGGCGGTTGCAGGGCGGGGTTGACCATCATCGGCGACGCAACGTTTAGGCCCATAGCATGATGAGGCAAGCGCCTGGTCAGGCCGGAGGGCTTTGCGGCGAAACGCCGTTGTGGAGCTGGGTAAGAACCTCACCGATCCGAACAGCCGGCGGACAGGTCGGCAAGGCCGGCCCGTCAGGGCTTGCCGCCGCGTCCGTGGATCAGACCTCGCTTCGCTCCGCCGCTCGGGGCCTCGCTGAAGAGTATCGCCTGCTGGCGGTCAAGCAACGCCAGGGCCTTGGCCGTGTGGGCGGCCGGCAGGATCTGGCGGGCGTTGGAAACACGCAATGCTGCCAGGACTCCTTCGGCGCTGCCAGCGGATCAGCGAAGCGACCGATCGCCAGCTCCTGAGGAATACAGCGAAGCGGCCGGGAGTCGGCGCCCCGAGGTACGAGGGGGACCGACGGAGGTGGGCTGGCGGAGGTGGAAGGAGTGGAGACGGTCTCCGCCGGCTCGGCGGCTGCCCTCGGACAGGTTCAGGGCGATGGACGATGCCGCGCGGCAGAGTTGCCGGGCGAGATCCTTGTCGTGGCGACGGAGTGTGACGGTCAGCGTGAGTTCGCTTATGCCCGCCGAGCCTTCTCGCCTCAAAAGTCTACTGCTCAAATCTTTGCGGCGACGGCTGCCGCGCCGACCCACTTGATGTCGGCCAAATCTGCCTGGGAGCTGCGCCACGAACCTCTCCCGGAGCCTCCTACCCCAGCCATCAGCCCCGTTCCTTCGCCATTCGCGCTCCGTCCGACGCTCTCAGGCGCCCCTCTTCGGGACGGTTGGCTGCGCCGGCGCACCGGTCCCGGGCTACGCCGGCATGTGGCGCGCATGCGTCCGGCCGACTCATGGAGCCGCCTCCCCTGCGGGCTCGTGCCGTCTCTCGTCCCAGCGCGCGTTCGCCTGCACCTCGACCCTGCCCTGGCCCTACTCTCCGGTGGGCCTCTCCGGCACCGTCACAGTGAAACGCTTCGGTGGAACCGCATAGCTCATGGCCTCAAGCAACTCCACCTGCTCTTCGGTCAGCTCCACCCGCTCCCAGAAGGTCGCCTCGCGACACTCGACCTCCTGCACACGCAGGCTCCCGAATGCCAGCTGCAGCACGTATAGCGACACGCCAGACTTCCGCTCGAGCCAACGCGCCAGGTTGTGGGCCATCACGGCGATCATCACATGCGCCTTGATCCTGCGGGCCGCCCGGTGCCGGATCGGACCGAGCTTGACCTTCGACCTGGTCAGCTTGCAGGCATCTTCGACGCGGAACAGCGAGCGGTAGACCGTGTCGGCGTCCAGGGGGTCGGTCTCGAGGACATCGGTTCCGATCACCGACCTGCCTGCTCGCTCCTTCATCTGGCTGATGGCCTTCCTGTCCAAGATGACCTTCCCGGCAGGCTCCCCCTTCTTGGTCTTGCTCCGGCCGTCACGCCGGACATCGCGCTTCAGGGTCTTGTTTTGCAGCAGCTTCTGCACCTTCGCCGGGGTCCCCTCGCTCAAGATCGTCTCGACCTTGCTGACATGGCGGTCGATGCGCCGCCTCGTGTGCTTGGCGTCCTTCATGTTCCGTCGGATGATGTACAGCCGCTGCGGGCCCTTCCGCTTGGACTTGGTGCGCTCCTCCTCCGCTTCGGCGACGACGCACTTGTTGGACACTTCAGGCCTCTCCGGGTGAGGGCGGTACCTCCCAGCTGTGCTGAGCACCTACTTGACGGCGTTCGTTCGCGACATACCCTCGCCCATGACGAAGTCGAACCTGGCGGCCCGCAGCGCATCGCGGGTCTTAATTGCGACCGCAGGTCGCCTGTTCATGCCGGTGCCCGCGGTCCAGGTTACGTCCTTGTAGCCAAGCCCCTTCACTGCCTCGAGGGTCTTCGGCGTCAACGTCTGGTCCGTCGTGTTCCCCGCGTGTGTCGCGTGGTGCACGATCAGCTTGTGCTCCCCGAGAACCGCCTCGATGGCCACTTGTGGGCGGTCTGACCGCTTGATCTTCGACCTGCCCCGCATGCGCAGCGGCGGATCGTTGACCGTGGCCACCGGCTCGCCCTCACCTCGGTCGAGTCGCTCCTGCTCGATCTTCGCGCGTTCCACGTCGTCGTAGCGGATGCGGAAGCCCTGGGTCGTCGCATCGTGACTGAGCAGCTTCGACCTGAGGCCCACGGCGCCCAGGCGGTCTACGAGCTTCTGCTCCACGGCCGGGTATCCCTTCTCCAGAACATCCATCGCCTTGTAGAGTCTCTCGACGGTCAGCGCTGCGGCCTCGGGGAAAAACAGCTCCACGTTCTTGGCTCTCGACAGACGCAACTTGCTCTGCGGCGCACTCAGTTGGGTGGCCACCATCGCATCGCGATGTCGACCCGGAACTCGAACTTCCGGCCGAGGTACAGCTGGTCGATCACCTGCCTGTAGCCAAGCTCGTCCCAGACCTGTTCGATCAGCCAGCGCATGCCGAAGTCCTTGGATTGCAGGATCTTGAACACGGGCTCAGCCTTCCTGAACCGCTCCTCAAGAGCCTCGAAGGGGAGTGGACTGTTCTTACGGACATGCTCGTGCAGTCCCAGGCTTTCACGGCTCGCCAATTCGCCGCAAAGCCAGGGCGCGCATGTCGCATGAGTCACGCAAGAAGCTGCCCAGCGACTCCACCCGACCTTCGTCCAAGCGATCCGCGCGGCCAAGGGAAGCCACCGGCTTGGGCTGAAGCCGCTTCTTTGCCTCATTCAAGACTTCGTGCTATCAGTCATGCGTAGTGGTACACCCGGCCGTCGGCGAGCTTGGTGGGGCTCTTGGCAACGTGGAGGCGCGGGTTTCCGGCCTTCGTGGGCTTTGCTCGGCTCGTCGGGGGCTCCGTTCCTCGATTCTGCAGCTGTCGCGACTCAGCACGCCCACACCCGGCCGGCTGCACCACCATTCGGGCACGGAGGGTGACACGAGCGGATCATGGCTTGCGAGTCGGCCGCGCCTCGCTGTGACGCCGTCCAGATTCCCGCCTGTGCCCGGCCAGCGCGTGTGAGCCCCTGGTCGCGGCATCACCATAAGATCATAGCCAGCAAAGGATTTTGAGCAGTTGATGCAACTCTTCGGCCTGCAAAGGCTGGCGGCAGGCGAGATCGTTGGGAAACTCAAGCTGACTCACGCTGCGCATTCGAGGTCTTCCGCTTGACTCCGCGGACCTGAGCCGGACCTCGGGCAGAGCCACCCCCGGTAGGATCTGGAAAGCGGACAGGAAGGCTGTTCCGCAGAAGCGGCGATGCGGCTTGTTCCAGCAACGCCTCAGGGCCAACCAGGAGCACGCCATGAAACGCATGATTCCCTTCTGCCTTGCCTATCTTTCCATCTTCGCCGGCTGTGCCAGCACCCGGGAGGCCTCCGAGCCCAGTGACCTTACTGGGGAATGGCGCCGCGATGACGGCGCCAGCTACCTGTTCGTGATGTCCGGCCCGCAGGTGCTCGGCCGCAAGACCCACGCCGCGGACTTCGGCTGCCGGGTCGCCCTGGAGCTGAAGGACACAGACCTGCGCGGAAGCGCCCACTTCAGCCGCCTGAGCGACGAGGGCTGTGTCCACACGACCGCCTGGGAGCTCCGGGTGGTCGGGTCCGACCGCCTCGAGGGCAGGCTCGAAGGTGTCGACTTCGAGGACTTCGACAAAGAGGTCGGCAGGAGCTGGGAGACGCACAGCTTCCAGCGCGTCGCGGGACTGGAAGCACCCGTTGCCGAGTCGCTGCTGCATGCGCTGGAATCTCAGCTGGAGGCCGACGCCCGGCTGGCGCGCGGTGATCGGGAAGGGGCCCTGCTGTGCCTCACACGAGCCGAATCCGTCAGCCCGCCCGAAGCCCGGCGCATCGAGGAACGCAGGCTCGCGCTGGGCGCAGAGCCCTCCTCGCCACCGAGCCCTGCAGAGGAGCCGGCAGCGACGCCTGCAACCGAGAGAGACGCGAGCCCATCCGCAGAGCCCAAGCCGGAGCCCGTTGTGGTAGCCGCTCCTGAAACCGAGCCCCAGCACGACACAAAGCCCGCCCCCAGCGCGAGCCTCAGCTGGCAGGATGGCGAACAGCTCAGCGGCATCGCCGACCTCCAGCTAGCCGAAGGCAACGGCTGGGAGGGGGACTTCCACGCCTTCACCGAATCCTGGACCTTCGAGAAGGGCACGCCCGCCGCCGACGGCCCGTTCAACGACGTGAGCCGCTTTTACCTCGGCACCCCCGCGACCGGAAGCCCCGTAGACGTGGCCAGCTACGCCCGGCGTCTGGTCGAGGATGCCGACTTCCAGGACATGGGCTTTACGTACAGCGAGATTTCCCGCCAGGAATCCCGCGCGTACGGCTGGGTCATCGAGGGCCTGGTGGTCGACAGCAGCGATGCGGCCTCCCCACCCGAGCTCGGCTTGGTCGTCCGCCTGGAGGTCGGTGACTTCCGGCTCCTGTGCCGCGGCTCGCGTTTCGCTTCGCCGGCACTGCGCGCCGAGGCGCTGGCCTTGTGCGAGGCCCTGGTGCCTGTGCTGCAGGCGCACTCCCAGGAACGGACCCACTCTCAGGGCCACACCGAGGAGATGGCCGCCTTTCTGGCCCTGCTCGATGGCAGCGACGAAGCCGTTTCTGCAGCCCTGAAGGCCCACGCGGTGGTTGGGATCGACAGCGCGGAGATGGACTGGTACATGCTGAGTCACCCGCAGCGGGTCGCGCACGAGGGGGACACCTTCGTCTACGACTTCAAGTCGGGCATGATGGTCCGCAGCTACGCGTTGAGCTGGCAGGACGGGCGCATCGTGCGCATCGAGAACCGCGGGGTGCGCTAGAGGCGCGCGGGCCCCGCGGTTCGTGTCCGGGGCTGCTGCAGGCTGGCCAGGGGGTGGGAATTGCCGGTTGTCACGCGGTCCCTGACCGCGCTCGGAAATCGTGCTCCTCTTTCACTGCTACTGGGAACATGGAGCGTCGGCCGCCGTCGAAGTACAGGAAGCCGCAGACTCGCTAGCACCTTCCGCATGGAGCGATCGGGGTGGCATTCAACGGCGTGAGATTCGACCCTCCCGCTCCCCTGCACGCAATCCTGGCCGCCCACACGATTGCGCCCCTGGATCACGCAGGCGGGCACCTGAACCCGTTCGAAGGCTACCACTACCACGCAGCAACGGGCCACACCAGGGAGATCGCGCAGCCTGACGGGCACGCGCCGATGATCGGATTGGCTCTCGACGGATACCCGATCTTCGCGCACACAGACGCTCATGGACAAGCGCCAGAGAATCTCGACGAGTGCGGCGGCCACAGCGACTCGTTTCGCGGCTACCACTATCACGTCGGGGCCCCCGGAAGCAATCAGATCCTCTTGGCGCTCCGTGGGGTCGCTGGACTGTCGATGGTTGACGGCGAGACGCCTGAGGCGGGAAGGCCTCCGCGCCCTCCGCGCGGCGAAGGCCCTCCGCACGGTCGGCCCCCACCGGGACAGCGTCCGCCCGGCCCGCCGCCCGGGGAGAGACCGTAGTTGATTGTGGTAGCAGCCGGCGTCCTTCTGGGTTCTGGCAATTGCCCTGGCATGCGAAGAAACCTATCCGTGAGACGGCAAGCCTCGTCGCAAGTCACAGCTCCCAGAACGGATAGAGCCGTGGCCGGACCCGGTCCCCACGGTTTTCGGGGTCGGGACCGGAACCGGAACCGGGGTCGGTCTCGAGCTCGGATGCGGGATCGGAGTCGGAACCGGAGTCGGAACCGTCCACGGATGCGGATCCGGGCCCAGAACAATCAACCGAGACTCAGACCACCTGGCAACCTGAAAAAAGGGCCCCACCCCAGATTCCCAGCCCCTTCGCCTCCACAGCGCTTCGATGGCAGTCAGTGCCGGCGCTACCCTGGACAACCACATGCTCTGGGGCCGCAAGGCGATTCTGGCACACGTTGGAGCGTGAACTCTCGAGCTTCAGTCCCACTTGAAGAGTTCATAACGTTCGGTAGGACAATTGATTGTGACGTTGTGATGGATGCACGTGCGTAAACCCTGCCCCTGCATGACAGGCCAATCCAATCCATCGGCGGGATCGCTTTTCGCTGAGACAGTTTCCGCTACAACGGGCACGCTCAGATCTGTTCCCACAGGTCTTCGGGCATCTCCAACGCCATCTTCAGAGCGCCGATGGCTCCGCCGAACTCGGGATCTTCGGTGCAGCGCACGCTGCCGCCGCCATAGTCGGTCAGCGCGCGCTCGATCGCGCGGTCGATGCCTCGCAGGCGTGAGCCACCACCCGCGATCACGATGTTGGCGCGCAGGCGCGCCTGGAACTCTGGATCGAAGCTCCCCACCAACTGGCCGACGGCCTGGCAGATCGGCGCGACGATCTCATGCACAGCCTCGGCCAACACGTCGCCGACGATGAACTGTGCGGGCTTGCCCGCTACGGTCAGTGTGTAGGTCGCTTCGAGATTGGGCGTGTCGGCGTAGCCGAACTTCTCTTTGAGCTGCTTGATGATGGCCTTGGTGATCTGCACCTTCGGGTACTTGGCAAGCAGACGCTGAGCGATGTGCTTGTCGAGATAATCTCCGGCGGTCGTCAGCGAGAGCTGATCTTCGGCTTCGGGCAGGGTGCCCTGGATACGGCACAGGTCGACAGTGCCCGCGCCGATGTCGACGATCAAGGCTTCTTCGAATATGTCCATACCGTAAGCGACCATGAAAGGCTCGCTGACAATCAGCACCTTGTCGACCACCCCGGCCACTGCGTCGAGCACCTCTTTGCGGCTGTCGATGCTGGCCTGGGCAGGCACACCGATGGCCGCATAGACCTGGTCATCCGGCTGTTTGTCGGCAAAGACCCGGTTCAGCAGGTTGGTCAGGATCAGCGTCACCGCCTGTTTCGCGCGCTTGTGGCCCTGACCCTTTTCGATCACCCCGTCGGCCAGAGGAAAAACCAGGTTCAACGCCAGCCGATTGTGTAGCGCTTCGTCTCCGAGCAGATACGGCTTGCCGAAGCGCTTCTGGGAGATCACATCTTTGGGAAACCCGACGCAGGAGCCGACAGTGATGCGCTTGCCTGTAGAGGTGCAGATCGATGTGCGGCTGGTTCCCAGGTCGATGCCAGCATAGTAGATCGTCATGTTCCTACCTTCATGAGTCGGATGGCTCGTCGGAAGCGGATGCACTGCGAAGGCGCAGCGTCAGGTTCTTCTTGACCACCTTCTCGAATAGAGCCCGGCGAGCCTCTTTCGGATCGGCAGCGACGTTCAACTGCGAGCTCTGGGCATGCCGGCCCGAAGAGGCGGGCTGTCGTTCGAGCGCAGACAACCTCTGCTCGAGCACACCGAGCTTCTTTTGCTGCAGACGGATCAGGCTCTGCATGGCCTCAAACTCGCTCTTGACCCCCAGGGCCTGGCTCAGCAGTGCGCGGTCCTCGCTGCGCAACCCAGCGACGGACGCCGCAGCCGACGATGGCTCGTCGACCAACACTTCGTGGCTGAGGCCGGGCTGACCCTGGATGATCGCGTATTCCTCTCGCGAGCACAGCAGCCGCATGCGGCTGCGGGCCTTGACCAGGAGTGTGCGCGTTCCCAGCGAGAAGAAGCTGTTTGAGCCGCGACGGTTCACAATCTGAACGATCATGCTGCCTGCGCTGTATCTTGAAGTTTGTCTGGCCCGACAGCGGGTGCCCACCCTCTGCCGACAGACACACCGGGCCCTGAAGTTGTGTTCTCCAAACTAGCACAAAACCAGGACGCATGCCATGCTATGCCAGATGAGATACGGTGACTTCCTCCGGGCGGAGCGAAGCGTCCGAGTCTTCGAGCGAAGCGTCCGAGTCTTCGAGCGAAGCGTCCGAGTCTTCGAGGAGTAAACCCCGCCCCAACTTTCACGGCGAGGCGCTAGTGTCTGACGGTCACGAGCCTCACCGGCCCGGAGAATCGATGCCCGACCAAGCAGCATCTGCCACGCCCAAAAGGCACCGCTGGCTCTCTAGCCTGCTGTTGCTGGTGTGTGGCGGCATCGCGGTCTGGTCGGTCCGCAGCAGCGTCTGCGAGACCTATGTGATCATCAGCAGCTCGATGAAACCCGGCTTCTTCCGGGGGGACCAGCTGCTGGTGGACAAGCTGGCCTATGGTCTGCGCCTTCCGCTGCTCGAGGCGCCGCTCTTTTCCTGGAGCGAGCCTGTACGTGGCGAGTTGGTCATCTTCCGCGATCCGAAGCACGGCTGGACTGCCATCAAGCGTGTGGTCGGCGTTGCCGGCGACAGCATCGCTTTGCGAGCGGGCCGCCTGGTCCTGAACGGGACCGCAGCGCCCCTGGAGACCTTGGGGGTGGCCGCCAATTGGCCCGGAGAGGGCAGGGTGCTTCCGCTGGGCCTGCTGCAGGTGCAACGCCTGCGCGAGAACCTGGCGGGCAGCTGGCACACGCTGCAGATCGCCGCGGACACGGCTTGTTTCGGGCCGGTGGCGGTCGCCCCTGGCCATGTGTTCCTGCTCGGTGACAACCGGGACGACTCGCTGGACAGCCGCGTCTTCGGCGCCTTGCCACTGGCCCGTCTGCGCGGAACGCCGGCGGGCATCTATTGGTCTGGAGACGAAACGGGCTGGCAGCGGCCGCGGCTGCTCAATGCCCGCGCCTGCCTGCGCCCCGCCCTGGTGCTGGGCCTGCTGCTGTGCGCGCTAGTCTTGTGGTTGCGCAGGCGCAGAGCTTGAAGGCGCCGGCTGGGGCAGCACCTCGTGGCGCTCGCTGCCGAGGATCAGCTCAACACTGCGCACCGGCTTCGCCGGGTCTTGCTCCGCACTGTGCGCACCCTGCAGCAGGAAGTGCAAGGAGGGCCAAGCGTCGACCCGGTACAGGGCCAGGGCTTCAGCGCTGGTCAACTCGATGCCGATGCCCAGCGCGGGCTTGTCGTCGCCCCCGCCGATGGATTCGAGCTTGGGAAGCTCGGGCAGCTTGATGCCAAAGAATGAGCCCGTGCGGCTCTCTTCACCCTCCGGGTCTTCCTCGACTGCGCGCTCGACCACCAGCACGCGCGCCGCTCGTGCGATCGAACGGGTCTCCACACGTCCGTCTGTCCAAGGGCGGGAGGCGAACAGATCGACCCGGTCGCCGGGTGTCAGAATGCCGGCCCCCGGCAGCCGCGTCTGGGGCAAAATGACCGCCACGTAGCCGGTATCCAAGTTGGCGGTCAGGCCCGGCCGCGCCCCCGGGGGCGCCAGGTCGGCCTTGAGCACGAACTCCCCCGGCCGTAGAGCCCGCAGAGCCACGCGCCCTTCCAACTCGCTCAATAGCCGCACCGCGTCCTCGGGCACGTTGGCTTCATGCACGCCAAACTGCCAGAACAAGTCGGCGCTGCTGATGCGCGCATAGGCAGGCACGGCACGACGGACGAGCAAGGCCTGGGTGGTCTGAGCGGTATTGGTGCTGGCAGGGCTGGCAAGCAACCGGTAGGCAAAATACACAGCCCCCAACAGCAAGAGCAACATCAGCACACGCAGGGGCCAGGATGAAGAGCGACGGACTGCCACGGTTTCGGGCTCCTATTAAAGAAAACCGCGCCAAGGCGACGGTTCATGACGCGGTCGGGCGGAGGTCCGCCCGCGACCCGGGATCTTTCTGAGGCAGGACTAAGGAACCGGCGCCGTCGCGGGAGGCACATTCAGGGCGGGATTGAACACGACAGCCGGGGCACTCGCTACGGGCACCGCAGTGATCGTCGTGACTATGGGGATCGCTCCGGTAAAGGTATCTTCTTGCAGCTGGTTGAATGCCTCAACGGTATTCAGATTCTGTGCATCGGCCATCAGCACCTGATGTACCGCAGCCCCATTGGCAATCTGCGTCGCGGCCGTGGCCTGGAAGTCGAGCATCACCATCGTCAGCCCGAACAGTGCGGTGGCCGCGATCACGGCACCAGTGGTCAGGATCGCGCCTTCCACAGAAAGGTATCCTGCCCGTTTTTTGGTCAATCGTCTCATGTCTATCCCTTTACATCTCTGGTTCAAGAATCTCTGGTTCAAGAATCAAGCCGCACCACCAGTCTATGGTGCACTTCAGTACGTCAGTCTGCGGTACCGAGACCGGAACCGCGAGTGACCAGCGTCAGCGAACTCCCTTCCAAAGCCAGGATCTCGCTACCGGTATCTTCGACTGGGACAGAAGGTAGCAATCCATAGCTGGAGTCTCAAGTATGTTTTTTCCTAGTGCTACAAGTTCAACGAGAGCAGCCACTTACCCGGATCTGTTGAGCGAAGCCATTCCGTACTTTTCAGGCAGAGTGGGCAGACACGGGCAAGGAGCCTGGCTCAGGGACCCCAGACATCCTGGTCCCAGATCATCTCGCCCCACAACGAGCTCGGCATGGTCGTCCCGTCGTAGCAGAAATCAGCCGATTTCCAGGAACCAGCATACCAGTACAGCCGCGCGTAGACTTTGCTGCCGTCCGTCGGAAGACCGTCGACCTGGCGCGACAGGGTGCTGCTATACATCAACCCGCTGTCGTGGTAATCAGACCCCCCTTGATAGCTGCCCACGCGCAAGAACCAGTAACTCAACGGGGTCCCGTTGCTGCGCCACTGGAAGAGCACAGAGGTGTCCGTCAGAGCCGCGCCATCGACCGGATCGTGGATCTCGGGGCCTGCCTGGGTCGGACCTGTGTAGGTGACACTGTCATTGACCCAACCACGCCCGGGCAGGTAGCTGTAAAGCGTCGCATACAAGCTGCCAGACGTGACACCGACCTCGAGGCTGGTCGTGTTGCTGTAGAGCAGTCCGCTGTCGAACACGTCCTTGCCGGCGGGCGTGGTGCCGACTCTCAGGAGATAATAATACGGGCTCTCGTCGTTCGGCTGCCAGGTGAAGGTCACCGGGTTCGACGCCAGCGGGCCCGCCGCCGGAGCGGTGATGGCCGGATCGACGCCGAGCGCAGTCGAAGAGAGCGCCCCCAGGAGAACGAATGTCAGTGTAAGAGACAGAGTTCTACGCACCTTGATTTCCCCCCATGCCGGCCCCCCACTGAGGCCTCAACAATTTGTGCCCACACTGTTCTTGATTTGGTTGAATTGTGGCGGGATTTGCCGCAGAAAACAAACTAAATCCTGGCCAACTCGGGTAAGACTCTGCCATACAAGCGGACAGTGCGCCCACCATCGGCCTTACAGACCGATCCCTTGCTCGCAAAAAATCCACCGCTCTGCCGATGGATCACGGGTACCTCGCCGAGCCTCGATGGGCAGGGCCCAGATTCGATACTGAAAACCAGGCGGTTTTCCTGTATCCTCTGCGATCTTCGATCAATTCAGCTCGCTATGCCATACCGGACCAGCCGCTGGGCGCGCGAGCTCCGGTCCGGGGCTGCAAGCCTCAAACCGTTGAGAAAACAGAGGATGCGACCGTTGAAATGCGGAGAGCAAGACTGATGAACCTGGGCGACTTGCGAAGGCATGGCTGGACGCGCCTCCTGCTCGCCGGGCTGCTGTTTCTCTTCTGGGGACAGACTCCAGCGCTCGGTCAGGAAGCGGAACAGGACTCGAGCCCGCTGCGGATCGTGGTAGGGCACACCCACCTGCTCGGCCCTCTCGAACTGCCGCTGGTCCGGATAGCGGTGGGCCAGGCCGACCGGCTGGGAGTGATCCTGGCGACACCCCAGGAGGTGCTGCTCAACGCCAAGCTCCCCGGGCACACGAACCTGATCTTGTGGTTCGAAGATGGCTCCCGGCGCGAGCTCGAGGTGATCAACGAACGCGATCTCGAGCCGCTGCGTACGCGGCTGGCAGAGATCGATCCCGCCATCAGCGTCGAGACAAGCAGCGACGGCAACGCCTTGATCTTGACCGGCCTGGTCGAGAGCAACGCGAGCATGCTGGCCGCCGTAGAGCTCAGCGCGGCCTTCGCCGGCGGGCTGCAAGCGGTGTCTGTCGACGATTCCCGCTACCTGCTCGTCCAGGTCGGCGAGGATCCAGAGAACGACGCCCAGACCCCGGTCGAGGTCGTGCCCAGCGAGCATGCCCCCGGCGCCGTCAGTGTCATCAACCTTCTGACCCTGAAGAGCCGCATGCTGCCGCTCGACCAGCGTATCGGCCAGCAGCTGGGACGGCTCTGCGAGGGCGTCACGGTCGAGCGCGTCCAGACCGGCCGGGTCCCTGACGACGCCAGAGACAGCTTCGTTCTGCGTGGTAGCCTGGTGGACGGACGCCTCTATCAGGAACTGCTGACGGTGGCCCTGAGCTTCTTGGGCGAGGACCTCGGCAGCCTGCAGATTCTGGGCCAGGCCGCCGCTGAGGCGGGCAACGTGGGCCTGACGCGGCTCGAACAGGCACTGCGTCACGCCGATGTCGTCAGCGGCGCAGGCGGTCGGCTGGTCAGCTACATGCGCTTTGGACCTGAGCAGGGCGCAGGACCCTTCCTGGAACAACGCATGCAGAGCGCGCTCGAGCAGTCGTTGCCCGGCATCCGCGTCACCCGCGAGCTGGCCGGTCCCGTTGCCGACGACGCGCACGACACGTTCACCCTGGAGGGCGAGGTCGACGATCCCACCCTGTTCCTTGAGCTGGTCACCACAGCGCTACGCATGCTCGATAGCTCGGTGCAGAGCCTGATGCTGGTCGCGGCGGGCAGCGACGGCGCCGAGCCGACTCCCGTGCCTGGCTTGCGCTTCGACGAGCTGGAGCAGGCGCTGCTGTCCGGTCAGACCCTGGTCGGAGCCGACGGCCAGCTGGTCAGTCAGCTCCGTATCGGCGGCATGCTGCAGAACGAGCTGGGCCTGTTGCGCCGCGAGCTCAGTGTGCGCGCCCCTGACGTCACGGTGCGGCGCCTGGGACCGGCCAGCGCAGGGGTCTATCTGCTCGAGGGCAGCGTGGCCGATGCGCCATCGTACGTGCGCTTGCTGACTGTCGCCGACCGTGTGTTGGGCGGTGATGGCAAGGGCTTTGAGGTGCTGGCTGACGCCGGCGGCGGCCTGATCGAAGGCAGCGAGCCCTCCAGCGGGGGCGAGGCAGTCGGCGGCAGCGGCGCGGGGGCGGGCGCACTGGGGGTCAGCTCGAGCGGTGGAGCGCGCGCCCCCCTCGAGGCCAACGATCTGAAACGCAACGTCGCCCGCGGGCTGATCGTGCAGAGCAAGAATGGGCGTCTGCTCAGCTTCGTCAAAGTCGCCTCCATCCCCCAGGTGTTGGTCTCCGTGCGGCTGCTAGAAGTCAGCCGGGCCTGGGCGCGCTCGTTCGCCGTCAACAGCGGCGTGGCCTGGGCAGATTATTCGGCCCAGCTCGGCGTGCCTTTCCCCGACGCCCCCATCTCCGGCACAGGACCTGGGCCGGGGGGCGCCCCCCACGATGTGCTCGATGTCTTCCGCGTGCTCAGCGGCGAGGCGCGCAACGAGTTTGCCATCGTCAGCGACAAATTCGCCTTCGACGGCGTGGTCGAGGCCCTCGAGCAAGAAGGCCACGTCCGCACGCTGGCCGAGCCGACATTGGTCACGCTGACGGGCGAGCCGGCGAGTTTCTTTGTCGGTGGCTCGGTGGCGGTCGAAGAAGTCGTGGCCACCAACTCCAGCACGTTGCAGGGCTTCGAATTCCTGCCCTACGGCATCAGCCTCGACATCCTGCCCCTGGTCGAAGAGGACGGCTCGGTCACCATCGATGTGCGGCCGATGGTCAGCGAGATCGACGCGAGCCTGCAGGCCGAAGGCGGCAACGGCCGTCCGCCGATCTTTGAGGTCTTCCGCGAACGCAGCCTCAACACGACCGCACGCCTGCGGGTGGACGAAGGACTGGTGCTCGGCGGGATCATCATCCGCTCGACGAGCGAAGATGTCGCCAAAGTCCCGATCCTCGGTGACATTCCCATCATCGGCTGGCTGTTCACCGAGCGCGTCGAACGCGAGGACGAACGGGAGATCGTAATGGTCGTGTTTCCTGAGCTGGTGCATGGCCAGAGCACCCGCTTGCTGCAGTTGCAGCTGCCCGATCCACAGCTGCGGGTCGGCGGCCCGCAGCAGCCACAGCCCTGAGACCAGGCACGGAGAGAGAGCGTTGGACGAAGCGATTCGGGTTCTGATCGTCAGCCCCCAGGCCACCCTGCGCGAGCAGATCCAGGCCAGCCTGCACGAAGTGTTGGACGAGCGGGCACGCTTCATCGGCGCCGAGTCGGTGGCCCGGGCTTTGAATCTGGGACGCGCCAACCGACCCCACCTGGTCGCTTGCGACCTGGCAGACGTGATGGAGGACAAGCTCAGCATGCGCCGCCTGGCGCAGCTGCCCAAGGCCGTGACAGTCGGGATCTACCAGCCCCAGACTCTGCGGGCCAACCAGACCGAGTCCGAGTGCATTTTGCAGGCGATCCGCGCGGGTTTCCAAGACGTGCTGCGCTTCCCACTCTCGCGCCAGGAAGTCAGTGAGGTGCTGGACAGAGTCTTGCTGAGCGGGCGGCTCCCGGAAGCGCGCGCCAGCAAGGGGCAGATCTTCGGCATCTTCGGTTGCAAGGGCGGGGTGGGACGAACGACCGTGGCCGTGAACCTTGCGACCCTGCTCGCAGCCGGCCTCGATGACGAAGTCTGCCTGGTCGACACCACCCGCCAGTACGGAAACGCGCGCAACTACCTGGGCTTCGATCCCAAGAGTGGGTTGCTGGAGGCCGTGCAGGCGGAGGATCGTCTCGACAGCGAGCTGATCCGCTCGCTGATGGTACGCGACGAGCGCAGTGGCTTGTGGTTTCTCGACGCACCGCTGCGGATCGATGCACCGCTGGACCAGCATGGGCTGGCGCGCGTGCTCCTGACCCTGCAGGACATGTACTCGGTGGTCATCTGCGATGGCGAGATCGGCGTCGATGCCTACACCTTGACGCTGCTGGACCTCTGCAACCGCGTCTGTTTGCTGTTGGAAGCTGTGGTGCCGACCATCCGCGCTACGCGCCACTTGCTGGGGGTGTTGCAGGACCTCGAGTACGCCGCGGAGAAGTTCCTGGTCGTGTTGAACCGCTACAACGACTTCGAGGGCAATGTCGATTTCGAGGAAGTCGGGCAGGCGCTCGGCCACGCCGTCGAGGCGCTCTGTCCCTACGAACGCCGCTGCCTGATCGCGATCAACGAAGGCGTTCCGCTGGTGCTGTCCGAGCCCAAGACACGCTTTTCCGTCGCCTTGCGCGAGCTGGCACAAGTGCTGATAGGCGACGCCGAGATCCAGCCGATCAAGAAACGCAGCGGCCTGCTGAGCCGTCTTTTCGGAGGTTGAGCACAGGTGTCGCTGCGAGATCGAATCCATCGCCAGAAGGAACGGCGCCCACCCCATGGAAAGCTGGGAGGCCGCGGGCAGCGCGTCTCCCTGGACACAGCCGCAGAGTACCAGAGAGCCCGCAACACGCTCTATGAACGCATCCTCGACCTGGACCTGTCGCAATTCGACCCCGAGCGCGACCGCAAAGCCTTCGAGCTGACCGTGGAGAACCTGGTGGCGCAAGCCATCGACGAGCGGGAATTCAATCTGACCGGTGCCGAGAAGAACCGGCTGGTACGCGACCTGCTCGAAGAGACTCTGGGGGTCGGGCCCCTCTGGCCCCTGATGGCCGACGCATCGGTCAGCGATATCCTGGTTAACGGCTTTGAAGAGGTGTGGGTAGAGCGCTTCGGCAGCCTCGAGCAGAGCGTCGTCCGCTTCAGGGATGAGGCCCATCTACGGCGCATCATCGACCGCATGGTGCGCCGGGGCGGACGCCACGTTGATGAAGGCAGCCCGATGGCGGACGTGCGCCTGCCCGATGGCAGCCGCGTCAATGTAGTGCTGCCGCCGCTTTCGACCTGCGGCCCGCTGCTGTCGATCCGCCGCTACAACCGCGCGATCATCTCCTTGGACGATCTGCTGCGGCTCGGAAGCCTCTCACGTGAGATCGCGGCCTTCCTGGTCGACGCGGTGCAGGCGCGGCTGAACATTCTGATCTCGGGCGGCTCGGGCGCAGGCAAGACGACGCTGCTCAACGTATTATCGGAAGCGATTCCAGCCAGCGAGCGCATCGTGACGCTGGAGGATGTAGCCGAGCTACGGATCCACCACAAACACGTGATCTCGCTGCAGAGTCGGCCCGCAAACATCGAAGGCAGAGGCGAGATCGGAATCCGCAGCCTGTTCATCAACTCGCTGCGCATGCGGCCCGACCGCCTGATCGTCGGCGAGGTCCGCGGAGCCGAGGCCTTCGACATGCTGCAGGCCATGAACACCGGCAACGAAGGTGGCCTGACCACCATCCACAGCAACTCCCCATACGACGCTCTCTCCCGCCTCGAGACCATGGTGCTGCTGGCAGGCGAAGAGCTGCCTACGCGTTCGATCCGCCAGCAGATCGCTTCGGCCCTCGACCTGATCTGCCACGTCGAACGGCTGGACGACGGGTCGCGCCGCCTGGTTGCCGTTGCCGAAGTCGTGGGCATGCAAGGCGAAGACATCCAGACTGCCGAGATCTTCAGCTTTGAACAAACCGGAGTCCAGGATGGCCGCGTCCTGGGCAGGTACCTCGCGACCCAGGAGTCGGCGCGCACGGTGCTGCAGAAGAGGCGCAGCAGCATCTTGGCCGTGCCGAAGACCGTGCGGGTGCACAGCGAGCCGCAGACCCAGACCTCCGGCCCGCTGCGCCGGGACGAGATGGAGACCATCACGCTCGAGGCCTTGGAGAGTGGCCGTGTCGGGGGGGTGCACGAGCCGACGAAGGATCCTCTCTCGGCTACAGCCCCCTACGCGATGCTCGACAGCGGTACGACCCAGGCAGTACCGCGTCCCAGCATGGACGATACAGCAGCGCTCAGCCCACGAATCACAGGCCAGTATCCCGCCCTTGAAGGGGAAGAGCCCATCCAACTGGGACCCGACGAGCCGGAAGCGAAGGTTGCCTACTCGAGCTTCAACGAAGAGCTGTTCGAGACATCATCGACCGACGAATCGGGCGCATACCTGCCCTTTGGCAAGCGCCTTCAGCCGGCGGGCTCCCGAAGCACATCGAGCCCCGACACGGACCGGGACGACCCCACGGCGGTGCTTCGAACTGCCAGGGATGAGGCCCCCCTCGACGACACGAGCGGAGATGAGCGCGAAGAGCTCGGGTTTGGCCAGAATGACGCCACCCAGCTCATGTGGCCCGAAGACGAAGAACGCCAGAAGTACGGCTTCAGCCGCAATGACCAGACCCAACTGATCGCCAACGGCTTGGACCTCGGCCCCCCAGAAGAAACCGGCGAGTTTCCGGCGATCAGCGCTGACGAGCCGGGTGCGGCTGACGGCGAGCCCAGTCAGGACATTGAGGACGAAAAACCCGGGCGGCCGACATGACCGGACTCGATGTCGTTGTGCTGTGCCTGCTGGCCGCCACTGCCTGGTTGGCGGTGCTGCTGACCCAACGCCGGCGCCGCAGTCAGCGCGTGCTGCAAAGACTGTCTTCTGGCGGGCCAGAGGCCGAGGTGGCTGAGGCCATCCCCCAAGCGTTGCCGCGCCAGAAATCGGGAGCTGCGCGCGGACTGCGCCGGGCCGGACTGCAGATCTCGATGGCAGGCGTGCTAGCCTGGGGCCTGCCCTTCTTGGCGATCCTCGCGCTGATCGTCAGCCTGGGAAGCGGCTGGCCCGCCGCTTTGGGGGCGACCGCCGCTGCCGTGCTGCTGGCCGCGCTCGGACTGAAGCTGCTGGGCGATGTGCGCATGAATCGGGTCGAAGCGCGCCTGCCCGAGGCGCTCGACCTGGTGATCGGGGGGCTGGCGTCCGGCCTGGATCTGCTGGAGGCTTTCACTTTCGCTGCAGCTGAGCTCGACGGGCCCATCGCCAGTGAGCTGGACGCTGTCTTGCGCCAGACGGGCGCGGGGCTCGCTTTTCCCGATGCACTCGACCGGCTTGCGCAGCTGCTGGGCGGCGATGGCTGCCAGCTGCTGGCCAAAGTGGTGCGCGTCAAGTGGGAGATCGGCGGAGAGCTCGCTCAGCCGCTGCGACGCGTCGCCACCATCCTGCGCGACCGACGCCGCCTCAAGCGCCGCCTGCAGACAGCCACGGCCGCCTCCAAAACCTCGGTGCTGGCGATCATGATGATCAGCTACGCAGTCGTCGTGGTGATGTGGCTGCTGTACCCCGGCATCCAGGAGACTCTGTGGACCAAACCTGGCGGACGGTTGATTCTGATCGTGGCTGGGCTGTTCCAGGCTACCGGCCTGGTCTGGATCTGGTGGCTCCTGCGGCGGGTCCAAGTATGAGGCGCCAGTGATGGGCAACCTTGCAGGATTGCTGGTGTGTCTGTGCGCGCTGGGGCTGCTGCTCTGGTTGCGACCGAAACCGAGCAGAGCCGGCCTGACCGAGCCGGTGCGTGAGCTTCCGGAGCCCGAGGCGCTGCAGGCCCGACCTTCGGGTCCGCGGGCGTGGATCTACCAGGCCCGTTTGGATCGTGCCGGTTGGTCTGGGAACGCGGCTTTCGAGAGCTTTATGCGCTGGCGGCTGCTGGCGGCAGTGCTCGCCGTGTCTTTGGCGATCGTCGTCTGGGCGCTTTGCCTGTCTGTGGGAGCCCGACCCTGGCTTGCGGGGGCAGCCGCGTTCTTGACCGCGACGATCGGCTTGCTGCTTCCAGAGCTCTACCTCTTCCTGCGAGCGGGAGTCCGAACCCGCCTGATTGAGAGGGACCTGTTGCTCGTGCTCGACCTGCTGGTGAGTCTGGTAGAAGCCGGCCTGGGGCTGGACGACGCGCTGCGACGGATTGTCGTCGGCACGAAGGACAGGGGGCCGTTGACGGTAGAATTGGACAGGCTCGACCGCGAACTGCGCGGCGGAGTGCCACGCGCAAGGGCCTACCGCGGCTTCGCCGCGCGGGTGCGGGTGCCCGAAATCCACGCCATCGTCGCCAGCATCGTGCAGGGAGAACGGCACGGCTCGGGGCTCTCCCGTATCTTGCGCACACAGTCGGAGATGCTGCGCGGTCGCGTCTTCGAGAAGGTGCGCATGCAAGCCGAACGCCTGGCAGTGCGGATGGTCTTCCCGACCGTGTTGTGCTTCCTGCCGTCGGTGATCCTGTTGGGCGCCGGCCCTTTCATGTTGAGAATTCTGGAGTTCCTGAACGTGCGTCTGTTCGGATGACGTGTTCACGAAGGAGATGGGTATGGGGCCAAGAGAGCTGATCGTCGTACTGGTCATGGCGGTTTTCGCTGGCTGTGCGAGCCAGCCCAACTTCGCCGAGTCGATCGCGGAGGCTCACAAGCTCGCCCGCGCCGGTGACAGCGACGCCGAGGAAGCCATCGCCACGGCCCAGAGCGTCGCGCCCCCCACCTTTCAGGCGCGGCGCCAGCTGGCCGAGGTCTGGTTCGAGCTCTCGGAGGCTTGTGAAGATCGGCCGCGTCGCGTCGAAAGCCTGCTCGCCAGCCAGGTGATGCTGGCGTGGGCCCAAGAGCTCGCCGAATCGGGCCAACAAGAGATGCTCGAGCGCGACCGCGCTGCCGTCGGGGTGGCACAGGGGGACACCTGGAGCGCGACCCAGCACCTGCGACGGTATCTGCGCTACGACCCCGAAGACGTTCAAGCTGCGATGGTCCTGGCGCGCATGCTGGTAGACCGCGGGCGGGCCGCTGAGGCTCGCGAGACGCTGCTCGAGATCGATCGCGACCTCCCGCATGAAGGGCTGACCCTGCTCGGTGCAGCCTATTTCATGCTCGACGAGCTTGGCCCGGCAGAATCGGCCTTCCGACGAGCCCTCGCGATGTCGGCCGACGAACCGGACCAGGTGCGCAACCTGTTCAACCTGGGCCTGGTGCTCCAAGCAGAGGGCTTCGGTGCGGACGCAGCGGCGAGCTTCGAGGCAGTGCTGCAGATCGACCCCACCCATGAGGCGGCAATGCAGGAAGCTGCCCGCAGCCGGCTGCATTCTTGGACGGAGCGCGAGGCGATTCCCGCCCCCTTGCCGGGACCAACCCGACGGGCCACGCCCGAGCCCGAGCCGGAAATGGTGCCGGTCCCCGAGCCTCTGCCGGTTCCCGAGCCTCAGCCGATTCCCGAGCCTCAGCCGGTTCCCGAACCTCAGCCGGTTCCCGAACCTCAGCCTGTTCCGAAGCCGGAAAAATCCGAGCCGGTCCCCTAGTCCACCCCCTCGCCCACGGGCCAGCCCTGAACGGACACTCGACGACGGTCAACTACAGCCTGGCTCCGAGAATCGGGTTGGAACGTCAAGCTTGCACACGTTACACTCGGGTGACTACACACATCGTTTTGAGCAGAGACGACAAAGGCATCCCTCGGGGTATGACCGACGCTCTGCATCCTCGGTGACGAAGAGAGCCACTCACTGCCTGGTGGCCGTGCCGGAATAGTACCCGAGGCACGGTGACGAGCGTCAGAGAGGCAGACCCCGGCCCAAGTAGAACTAGTGAACGCAGACTCAACGGACGGAGACCAGTATGCCGCGCACCACCTCCCCCCTGTTCGCAGCCCTTGCCATCGCAGTCCTTCTATTCGCGACCTTTTCGACAGCCTGGCAACTCGCGGCCAGCCAGGTCACCGTCCCCAACACTTTCACCGACAACACCGTCGCGGTCGCCGCAGAGGTGAATGACAACTTCAATTCCTTGGCGACCGGGATCAATGACAACGACACCCGGATCACCAATCTCGAACAAGCGGGACCGCAGATCGCCTGGCTCAAGGATGTGAAGTCCGTCGGCACGAACGGCGGAACGAGCGTGGGAGGCAGCAACACGCGCACGTTGAACACTCTGCAGGGGAATCCGAGTTTCGTGGCCCTGACCAATGGGTCGACAGGGACCAACGGCTCGGCCAATCAGTTCATTCTGCAGCCCGGCACCTACGAGGTCACAGGCTGGTCCGTGATCGGTAAGGGAAACTACAATATCAAGGCACAGGCCTACCTCTACAACGTCAGCGATGGACAAGTCGTGACCGAGACCCTCGGCCTGAGCCGCTTCTTGAATATCGCTCAAGGTGGCTTCGATCCACAAATTGTCGTTGCCTGTGGCGGGATCTTCGAGGTCACCAGCGCAAAGACCTTCGCGTTGTACAACGACATTCCCAGTGCCAGCGCACAAGCGTCAGTGGGTCTCGGAGTCGCGTTCGGCAACCGGGAGGAAGTCTATTCGATGCTCCGCCTCCAGAAGCTCCAGTGAGCCGTTCTACTTGCGCTCCGCCCAACCTGAACAGCTGAGGCGTGCCCTCGGGCGCAGCGGCCCAGGCTCTGTCTGACAAGTCTCTGTTCGCCCGACTTGTGGGGGGCTCGCGATCTCACCTTCGGCCCTCTGCCGAACGTTAATGTGCTCACCCAATGTCGGCTCGCAAGCTCGCCCGACATTGGGTTCGTAGGCTTTAGGTTCCCGTGGGCAACGCGGGAGAGTCTGGCACGACATACAGTCCAAGGCGTGCGGAGTCGTGGGGGCCCGTCATGCTGAAGCTTCCGCCGGTGTACAACAGGCCCTCATCGGTGAGGAAGAGCTCGAGCACATTGCCGTCTGGAATGTCGTCTGAAAGCGCCATCCAGGTGCTCGTCGTCAGATCGAAACGCGCGATGCGGTCGGTCTCTGCGACCCCTCCCGCCTCGAGGAAGTTGCCTCCCACGTACAGATCATCGCCCCGCACAACCAGGGCGCGTACACGGCTGCTGGGGCTGACAATACCGCTGCCCAGGCGGTGCCAGGTCTGGGTCGCGAGGTCGAAACGTGCTACCCGGTCCAGAGGCACGGCTCCATCGGTGGTGGTGGTAAAGTCCCCCGCCAGATAGATGTCGGAATCGGTCGCCGCCACCCTGAAGACATTCTGGCCGCCGACTCCGAACAAGCTGGGATTGGGATTGGGCAGCCCGATATACGTCTGTGTGTTCAGATCGTAGCGCACAATCCTGCGCACAAAGAAAGACGGCGAGGCCCCCAATCTGCGCGGTTGAAGCTGCCCCCGAGCACGAGCTCATCCCCTGCCAGAGCCAGCTGCCAGACTGTCCCGTCCACCCCGTTGCCGCCCCCCTGTACTGGCAGCTTGGCCACAGCGATGCGCTCAGCAACCTGCCGAGCCACGGGGTGTTCAGACCGGCATCTTCGGGTCTGGCCCGCCGCCAAACTTCTTCTCGTAGAAGCCGTCTTTGTTCTTCTGGTACTTGGTGAAGCCCAGGCGCTTGAGGTTGGAGTTGCCCATCGAGTCTTTGACGACATTGGCGGGCGCCGAGATCACCCGCCGCACGGGGGCTCCGCACTCCGGGCACTTCTCCAGATGCGGGTCGGACATCTTCTCGAACGCCTCGAAGCGCTGCGCGCACTTGGCACACGAAGCTTCAATGGCTCGGTACTCGTAGATAGGCATGACGGCTCCTGAATCCCTGAATGCTCTTCCCGCTGGGGGCCTGGCTCATTTATAGCCTCCGCCGGCCAAGCTGCAAGGCTCGCGCGCCAGGCTTCTGGAAAACCCCTGCGCCGGCCGCGCTGGCTCGCTATACTCGGCGCGCGCCCCCCAGGCGCCACCACACCGAGAATGGGAGACCTGCCATGAGCCGTTGCGCCCCCCGACCTGGCGCGGGGAAGATCTACATCTCCAAGCCCTTTGACGGCCAGCCAGAAGAGCTGCTCCTGCTCGATCGTGAGGCGCTGCCTGCAGCGTTGCGGGGCGAAGCCCTGTTCGGCAACAGCGAACCCTTCCAGGTCGAGATCGGCTTCGGCAAGGGCCGCTCGCTGATCGCTGCCGCTGAGCAGCAGCCCGAGCAGAACTGGTTGGGCATCGAGCTCTCCATCCCCTACGTACGGCTGGCGGCGAAACGAGCTGCCAAGCGGGGGCTCTCCAACCTACGGCTCTTGCGGGCCGAAGCCGGCGAGGTCTTCGGCAACGCCATCGAACCCGGCAGGGTGACAGGCGTGCATGTGTTCTTTCCCGACCCCTGGCCCAAGAAGCGGCACCACAAGCGGCGCCTGGTGCAGTTGGCATTCCTCGAGCTGCTCGAGCGCACAGTGGCACCTGGGGCTCTGTTCCGGCTTGCCACCGACCATCCGCAGTACTTCGAGCAGATGCAGGAGGTCTTTGCCGCTCGGGCAGCCGGTTGGGGAGCTGAGAAGGATGGCTGGCAGGGGTACACGCCCACCAACTATGAGCTGAAGTACGAGGCCGCAGGGAAGACCATCAACCGGCTTGCGTTCCGCTGCCTGGCTGGCGCCCTGGCAACACCGACGAAGCCCTGAATCGGAATTACAGGTCGCCGACGAAAGACTCGAAGGGGTCGTAGGGGCCAAGGATGTCGAACTGCAGGCGGATGTGATCGCCGACGCAGATCTCGTTACCCGGCAGCAGAGGCCGGCCACGGGCTTTGGCGACCACCTTCTCTCCTACTTTGATCGTGCATTCACCGCGGCGCGAAATGTACCAACCCTTTTCGGTGAAGTGGATGCGGCCGAGCACATCGGTGATCTTCTTCGCCTCGAAGCTCAGACGCCCCTCGACCGTTCCGAATCCCAACCGACTGCGTACAAGCAGGTACCAGATCGCGCGGGTCTCATGTTTGAAGACCACGCCCTCGACCTCGTTGCCTTTACGCACGATCGAGAAGCCAAGGCGCTCGCCTCCGACCACAAGCACCCCTTTGTCACCGAGGTTGACCTGCGTGCCCTTGGGCAGAGCCTTGCCATGCAGATGCAGCCCAGGACCGACGTCGATCGCGACCTTGGTGTCTTCGAGCAAGAAGGTGCCCGATGAGGGGTTCCCGTCTTTGATCGGCATGTCCGTGTCGCGACCCAGGTCTCCCGCGCCGAAGCTGACGCGGTCTCCGCCGAACATCAAGGCACGCTGCTGCAGGGTGCCCTCGACGACGTCCATGAACGCCTTGCCGATGACCGGTGGGGCCTCGGCACTCTCGTCGGGCAGCGCAATCGGTTTCAACCTGCCGGTGCGCCGATGGGTGGCGCGCCCCGCGAAGGTCTTCTTGCGGGGTTGGGCAGCGCCATCCCACACGAAGCGTCCGCCGCACTTCCCGCACCGCAACCAGCGCGGCTCATCGGGCAGCTCAGCTTTGAAGCGCGTGGTGCAATGAGGGCAACTAATCTCCATGAGATCCCCCGGCGGCAGAAGCGTATCGTACACCCTGACCACGAGACGGCAAGAGGCAGCTGACAATGCCGGCTGCCACCACGATCAGCCGGTTCCCATCCGGACGATGCCGCTCGCCGCCCGTACCTCATCCATCAAGGGTTCTGCCACCTCGCGTGCCCGCTTGGCGCCTTCGCGCAACACGTCTTCGACGTAGTCGCTGTCCTTGGCAAGCTGCGCGCGGCGTTCGCGCATGCCCCCAAAGGTCTGCTCATAGACCTCGGCCAGGCGCTTCTTCACCTCGCCATAGCCCAGTCCACCCTGGCTGTAACGCAGCTTCCAGGCCTCCAGCTCGTCGGGCGTCACAAACAGCTGCAACAGCGCGAGCACATTGCAGCCTTCGGGGTCCTTAGGCTCCTCGACCGAGCGGCTGTCTGTCTTGACCGCCATGATCCTCTTGCGGACGCGCTTTTTCGTGTCGAACAAGGGGATCGCGTTGCCGTAGCTCTTGCTCATCTTCTCCCCATCGATGCCGGGCACGATGCAAGCGGAACTGAGGCGCGCTTGCGGCAACTTCAGGATGTCTTTGCCGAAGGTGGTGTTGAAACGAGTCGCAAAGCGCCGGGTCATCTCGACGTGCTGCAACTGATCCTCGCCCACGGGCACGACCTCACCAGCCACGATCAGAATATCGGCGGCCATCAACAAAGGGTAGGTGAACAGCCCCACATTCGCGGTCAGTCCCCGCTCGACTTTGTCCTTGAAGCTGACGGCGCGCTCCAGATCTCCCATGCCCACCTGGCAGGCCAGAATCCAAGCGAGCTCGGTCACCTCGGGCAGGTCACTTTGCCGGTACAGGGTGGCCTTCTCGGGATCGAGCCCGACGGCCAGATAGTCGAGCGCCACATCCCGCGTCAGCTGGCGAAGAGTCTGCGCGTCGTGGATGCTCGTCTGCGAGTGGTAGTTGGCGATAAAATAGAATCCCTGACCCGCGTCCTGCAGCTCTACATGCTGCTGCATCGCTCCGAAATAATTGCCAAGATGGATCTGTCCTGAAGGTTGGATACCTGACAGCAGACGCCGGTTCGCGGTACTTCCCTCTGCGAGCAGCGGGAGCTTGCGGTTTTCGGCCATGACAAATCCTCAATTTCGGGAATACGGCAGCGCAGCGACACAAGTCCCGGTCCTCGGCCGGGGCCCGGGGGACGGATTTTAGCCGATGGGACACGAAAATGCAGCCCGCCGAGTGGCGACATCCTGCGCGACTTGTATAATTGGCTCATCGATTGCAACGATTGGAACCGGTGCACAGGCGCCAGGCGCGCAGCCCGCGCACATACGGAGTCGGGGTCGTACACGACAACCCAGAGAGTGGATGGAACCATGGAAAACGAGCAGGAAGCTCCCATCGAGACGTTGAGCATTTTTCATCATATGACCATCGACGCCCGGCTCGAGCAGGTCTGGAAGGTCTTTGGTGATCCCGGCTGCCCCTGGTTCTCGAGAGGTGGGGCGGTGTATGAGAACC
Source organism: Planctomycetota bacterium (assembly GCA_029260765.1). Taxonomy (GTDB): domain Bacteria; phylum Planctomycetota; class J058; order JAJDCP01; family JAJDCP01; genus JAJDCP01. The sequence continues at coordinate 138,515 of JAJDCP010000005.1, read as the reverse complement.
GCCTGGGCGGCTTCTTGTCCCATCCCGAGCTGAAAATGCGCGCAGAAGTCACCCACTTCGCCATTGGACGCCGCGTTGTCTGGCAGCTCTACGTCGATGACAACCTCGGCACCACGGTCGAGTACCAGTTCGCCTGGGACGGCGAAAACACCCACGTGAGTTTTCGCGAAGACGGCTGGGAGCAGGTTCCCGAGGAAGACCGCGACGAGTACTTCAAGCAGTCGAAACAGAGCTGGCTGCAGATGCTGGCGAATCTGAAGAGCTGCGCGGAGAATCCTGACTTCAGCGAGGACGAGACCATCGACGCCTCCCTCGACGATGCCGCCGAAGAAGGTACTGGTGACGATTCGGAGGCAGAGTCCGGTGGCTCTGATGCTGATGCTGATGCTGATGCCGAGGAAGATCCCAAGGCAGATGGCGACGCCGCGAGCACGGACGAGCAGACCTCTGACGCCGAAGAGGGCGACGCCGAAGAGGCAGGCGCGGAATCTTCCAAGGAAGCCTGACCCGAACCCGGCTACCACAGTTCGTGGAACAGCTCCTCGGCCATCTCCCGCACAAACGGCGCGCCGACATCCTTCAAGGGAGTGAGCGGCCCCTCAGGGTTGGCCTGCATCCCCTCCAACAGATGCCGGAAGAGCTCCCGCGCGACAACCTGGTAGGGCGGCGGCTCTGCATCATCGAAGCGGCTGTCGCGCAATAGCCAGCGGAACCACGGGTCCTGCTCGTCCGTCTTCAACCAACGCAGGTTGACCGCCAGCGTCGGCCAGGGCACCTCCAGCTGGCTCAGCGCATACGACTCGGCCACCAGCTCAAAGCGGGTGGCGAGGTTGTTGGCCGAAAAGCCCTCCTCGAGATTCCTCCAGAGATTCGACCAGAAGTTGCTCCAGAACGGCGTCAGGTGCTCGAAGTCGACGATGTGCCCGATCTCGTGGAAACGCACGCCTTCTATGTCGGCCCGCACCAGCTCGGCCACCAGCCAGTCCTGAGCATCGACGCCCGCTGGCGGCTCGCCCAGCTCAGCGGCAAAGCGTTCGAACCAGAACTGCAACATCTCGGGCTCGAAGTCGAGCCCGCGATGCCGGCTCTGTACTTGCAGGATGCCCCCATCGACCATCTCGCCCACGCTGGCACGGATCGCCTCGAGATCGACGTAGAAGCCGCGACCGGTAAACGTTGCGCAGCCCGCCACCTGCGAGAGCCCCGAACGATGTCCTGCCAGAGAGCGGATGTAGCCTTCACCGCACAGGTACCCGACAACCGTCCGGGTCTCGCCGGAGATCTCGAGCGAATGCTCGCGGCGGTTCAGCACCGTCATCAGCTTCAGCTCGACCCCGTCGCGGCCCGTTTGCAGATCGAGGTACAGCCCGCGCTCGAGAAAGTACTTCACCAGCGGCGCGTCAGGAGTGGCCAGAGGGCTCATCTCCGCTCCATAGATCGACATCACCGCAGGGGAACCGGCGCCCGCCGGGAAGTCCGTCGTCTTTTGGCGACAGATGTTCTCCAGGTCGGCGATCGCTGTCTCGATTGCGCGGTCGTCGTGGCCGCCTTCGACGGCCGCATAGTGCTCCCGAAAATAGCGGCGTACCGCATCGAGCATCTCGAGCCACTGGTCGACACGCTCCAAGCCCGCGCGTGCGGCGTCATAGACCTGCATACTGATCTTGAGCGCAGAGGGAGTGATCTCCGCGGCCTGCATCAGTCGTTGCCAGATGGCTTTGGCCTCCCACCACCAGCCGGCCTGCTCGTAGCATTGGGCCAGGTCGACCAGCCTCTCTGGGAGCTGCGCGCGGTCACTGAAGATGCTCGCGGTCGCGTCGATCACCGGCTTCAGGCGAGACTCGCCCTCAAACAGCATCGTGGGAAGACCCCGCATCCAGACCCGCAGAGCTTGCTCGTATTTGCCCGCCGCCACCAGCTGACGGCGCGCGGCGCGCGCGATGGATGGATCGTAGGGCGCGAGGTGGGCGGCCTTCATGATCGATTGCTCGGCCTCGTGGAACAGGCCTTCGGCGCGGTCGAAGTCGGCGAGATAGTGTAGCAGGCGCGGGGCGTCGGGGAACCGCCCCAACGCTTGTTTGACAGCCGTACGCGCGGCCGCATAGTCACGCTTTCGGGCCAGCTCCGCGACCAACTCACCCGCGGCCCACAGATAGAGCTCACGCGTCGGTTGCAGCTCGTAAAAGCCGAGCTCAAGGATCTCGACGGCGCGCTCAGGACGCGAGCGTTGCAGCTCGGCCAAAGCCAGCAACAGCAAACCCCGGGACGTACGCCCCTCGTTGCGCGCCAGCTCGAGAATCTGTGCGGCACGCGGGTCTGCGACCGCGAGCAGGCTCAGTCCCCGTAGCTCGAACCCCATCGCCAGGGGATCGCTGTCTGTCAGCGAGACCACATCTTTGAAGAGCACGACTGCCCGCCGGTATTCGCGCAGCATGAGCAGAGACCAGCCGCACTCGGCGGCCGCGCGAAGGAGGGTCCGATCGAGCCGCCAAGACGCCTCGAGGTGGACCACGGCCTCCGCGTGCAGACCTGCGAGTTGTAGGGCTTCGCCGAGCACAAAACGCACGATCGGGTCGGAAGGGGCCTTGTCAGAGAGCGCGCGGAGCTTCTCCAAGCGCTCCTCTGAATGCTTGAAGAGCCGCAGAGCCAACGCCTGACGCCACGGAGTTTCCAGCTGCCCCGCATAGCCCTCAAGCCTTGAGCTCGCGCCCAACTGGAGGATGAGGTCTTGATAGCGGATGTGGGCGGCGGCAAAGCTGGCATCGGCATCGAGCGCCGCCTGGTAGAAGCGCATCGCCCCTTCCCAGCGTCCCTGCCGCTCTGTGGCTACCGCGCGTCTGAAGGAGAGCAGGCCTGGCCGCTCAAAGGCGCAACCTTGCGCCAGCAGCCAGACGCCGACAATGGCAAATGCCTTGCAGATCCTGCCCATCGACGATCCCCGAAAAGGCTCGCGCTCATTGACCAGTGTGCCTCACAGGGTGGATGGGTGCAATGCTCCAGTGCGCTGCCGTGCCAACAGGCCGCGCTTGCCATCCGCTGCTGATCATAGACCTGGCACCTTGCAGCTGTTATGCTGCCGCCAATCAACGATGCTGCGGGGTCTCCCCCTGCGGCCTGAAGCGAAAAGAAACACCTCGCACACGAGCCCCCCAAACACACCGACCTGGAGTCGAAGATGACACACATCCGCATCCTCCGGGAGGCCGACGGCTATCGAATCCGCAAGGACTCCGCCGATGGCGCCCGTACTTTCGCAGAAAAAGTCGTACCCGCCGGGTTCATCGGCAACATCTATCTAGGCACCGTCGTCTCGATCTCCCGCAATGCGCAGGGAGCGTTCGTCGACTTTGGCGGCCAGGAAGAAGGCTTCCTGCCAGCTTTTCAGGTTCTGCCCGCGTACGGTAACGGCGCTCCCCCTCGCGACAGGCGCCGTCCGAACATCCACTCTCTGCTGCAACCGGGCCAGACGGTCCTGGTGCAGGTCAACGAAGACCGCTCGAATTCCAAGGGCTTCGTGCTGACTACGCAGGTCAACCTGGCCTCCAGCTTGCTGGTGATCATGCCCGGCAATCCTTCCCGTGCTGTCTCGAAGAAGATCAGCGACGACCTCGAGCGCGACCGCCTGCTGGCAGTGCTCGAACACATGCAGCCCCCCGAAGACCTCGGCTACGTGCTGCGCACCGATAGCGAGTACGCCAACCAAGCGACGCTGCGGCGTGAGCTGGTCTACTTGCTCGCGTTGTGGGGAGAGCTGACCCGCGCCGTCAAGGACGCAGAGGCGCCGTCGCTGGTGTACGAAGCGGCCGAGCCTGTAACCAGATTGCTCGGCACCTGGATCGACGGCGAAGTCGACCGGGTCGAGGTCGAGAGCGATCTGTTGACGAAGCAGATCGAAATTTTCTTGGCTTCCCACCACAAAGGCAACAGTATCGAGCTGGTGGCTTCCGCCAGCACGGTCGGCGCCTCGGCCTAGCGCTGCCCAGCCCACAAGTCTGCCCGAACAGGTTGGCGCGCGCCCGGCGATTGACTTGCCTGGGCTCCTGGCTACGGGCTCCTGGCTTCTGCCAAGGGAGACCACGTCATGAGTAGAGACTACCCGAAACTCCATGTTTTCCAGCAAGCAGCCAGAAGTCTGAAGCCGGAGGCCTGAAGCCACGGCGGGGGGACGCCCCTGACCCCACAGCGCCGCCAAGCTTGTCAAAGGCGACGTGTGGGCAATGGGCAGGCACTAGCGCCTCCGCGCACAGCCTACGGCTCAGCCCCAGATCGCGCCCAGGTCGTATTGCTGGGCCGCGATGGCCTGGAAAGATGGCTGGGGAACCTCGATCGCGGTACATGCCGCGACCGGAACTGGTGCCGGTTTGGTGCGCGCCAGCTTCTCGGCGACGATCTCCTCGATGAGCTCCTTGGAGTCCGAGTCCTCTTCGGCCTCAAAATCTGGCGCGGCCGCCTCACTGCGTCCCAGCACCCGGTCTACCTCACGCCGTGTCTCGTCGAGCACATCACCGAAAAAGACCAGATCCTGCAAGGAATCGCGGATCGCGTCCAGGCGATGGAATTGCTCCGGTAGCTGGCGGATCACTGCTGCTTCGAGCTGTACGAAGCGCGGCTGCTGCACCAGTACCGAAAAGAAAGCTCGCAATGAGCCGAGCTCTGTCTCGATGGACGACTTCAAATCGGCAACGTAGTCGCTCACGAAACCTCCTCCAACCACGACCATTGCCAGTATCGGCCACCGCCTGAGCCGACTTGAGAGTGAAACGAGTACTCCGACAGGCTCTCAGAGACGCTCAAGCCTGCTCTCCCCGGCTCCGATACATCGAGGAGACCCTGAGGAGTGTGCCGCCTGGGCAGCCATTGCTTGAGGTCGACCTCAGCCAGAGACGTCTGTAGCTCGGGAGATTCCCATGATCGTCGCAGTGAGTAATCAAAAGGGCGGAGTGGCCAAGACGACCACCTGCCTGTCCCTGGGCGCAGCGTTGGCCGCCCGCGGGCGGAGCGTCTGGTTGATCGATCTCGATCCCCAGGCCAATCTTACCCTCGGGCTCGGCTTCGACCCGCAAAAAGTCGAACACACGAGCCTGGAGCTGCTCGTCGAAGGAGCGGAGCTCGATACGGTTCTGATAGACACAGCCGTCCCCGGCATGCGCCTGATTCCCTCAGCCGTGCGGCTGTCGGTGGCTGAGCGACGACTGCTCGGCGAGCTTGGCTTTGACGAGATCCTCTCTCAACGCCTGCGGGACGCGAGCTTCGAGCCGGGGGCCCCACAGCTCCCCGACTTCGTGCTTATCGACGCGCCCCCGTCACTGGGAGTGCTGACACTCAACGCGCTCAGCGCCGCCGACCTGGTGGTCGTGCCCGTGCAGTGCGACTTCTACGCAGCCACCGGCCTCAGCCAGCTCATGGACACACTCCGGGTCGTCAAGGCGCGGCGCAGGCCAGACCAGGATCTGCTCGTGGTCCCCACCCTGTTCGATCGGCGCACACGCATCTGCCGGGAAGTTCTCGAGCAGCTTCGGAGCCACTTCGCAGCACACCTCTCCGAGGTCTGCATTGGGGTCGACGTGAGGATACGCGAAGCGGCCCTGCATGGCCTGCCTGTCGAGTTGTTCGCGCCGCGTACGCGCTCCGCGCGTGAATACCGGGCTCTCGCCGCAGAGATCCTGGCGAGGAGTCCGCATGTCGTCGCGTAAACGCTTGAGCACGAATCGGCTGGGAGCGCTGCTCCTCGCCCCTGCCCAACCCGAACCGGTCGAGACGCTGCTCGCGGTGTCCGAACGGCCCGCCCGCGCGCAGAGATCGGCCGGTGCTGGTCGCAAAGCAGCGCGCAGCCGTAAGCCGCGGATCCGCTTGCAGCTCGAGCACGGCCCCGCCTCATCGCGCCCCTGTGTGCCACCGCCCGCAGCCCCACTGCATCCGTCTCCCCGCCCATGGACGACGATGCCGAGCAGGCATGCCCGGCCATCCCTCCAACTGCTCGGGGATTGCCTGCATGTCCTGATCGGATTCCTGCTGCATAGGAGCCGCCGGCCACAACTCACGGCCATCGCGGGTCTACCGGCGTTGCGGCTGCCCGCCGACGACGCTTCCGCGGGAGTCCGGTAAGCAGGATTCGTTACCTGATGCCGACATAGCTCGGCGGGCGGCAGCCTCCGATGCCGCGCCAGCCAGGCTCTCACCGCCCAAGGGCAGCCATTCCCCGACCTCTACAGACTAAAATCGTGGGTTTTTGGGGCGAAACCTTGTACAACATGACATTGGTTCATTCTCCACATCATCTATTGAGACGCCGGTCGTGACTGAAGAGATTGACATTTGTAGCGGGTGCAGCAACCCGTTCTACCTCAGCGACATGGTCAACACGGACGGGCGCTTCCTCTGCGGCAGCTGTGCCACGCAGGAGGGTCCCGAAAACTGGGACGACGACGAGCCCGAGGCCGCTTCGCAGAGCGAGGGATCGTGGACCGAAGGCAAAGAGGTCGGCCTGCTCTCGAAGAAAGTGGGCATCCTCGACCCGTCGGTGCTGGATGTGAACAACAATCCCGATGAAGCCGATGTCTGGGAAGATCCGTCCTTCCGCAACGCGGCGAACACCGGCGGAATGGCTGCAGTCGACGAATTCAAGGCACCCGGGGCCAACAAGCACAGCTCGCCGGCGCCCGACGAAGACATCGAGACGGCCAGAAACCAGCCGGTTGTCGAAGGTGGTCGGCGCGCCTCCGAATCCTTCAGCCCTGAAGACGGATTCGAAAGCGGCGGATACGTCGGCGAAGCCGACGGCTACACGACCGACACGAACATCGAAGCGGGCAGCTACGGGACCGATCCGGGGTACGACTCCGGCACCTACGGAACCGACGGCTCCTATTCCACCGATCCCGGCTATGATTCGGGAGGCTACAGTAGCGACCCCAGTTACGACTCCGGTGGCTACAGCAGCGATCCGGGCTACGAGTCCGGCAAGTACGGAAGTGATCCGGGCTACGATTCGGGAACCTACGCTTCTTCGGGTGCCTCCAGCGGAGGGGTCGAGACCTTCCGCGACTCGGGATACGACAGCGGGGGGACCGATGGTTTCCACAGCGATGTGGGCTCGCAACACGCCATGGACGAGTATGACGAGACGTCACGGGTCCACTCCGAGTCTCAGTACGCCGACCGCGATAGCGCCCACGATGTGGCCGTAGATGGACACGAGAGTACCGGCTCGCATCAGAACATCTCTGCGACGACCAAGGCCTGGGACGACATCCTCGACTCCGGAGAGCTTGCAGGGGGCGATGCCTCCGGCAGCCAGGGCTGGGCCGCTGACAGTGGAAGCGCTGGTTCGGCAGACTCGTGGGGCAAACCCGCAGTCTCGACCATGGATGAGTCCTGGTCGGGTGGGCAGTCTTCGGGCGCGAGCGGCGAGGCTTCGTGGGGCACGCAATCGGGCGCCAGTGCGAGCGCCCAGGGCCGCACTGCGGTCGCCCTGCGCGAAGCGAAGGATTCTGAGCAGCAGCAGGCCCGCAAGAAGGCCATGGGCCCGGAGATCCGCGGTGCGGCCCTGGCAGCGTTCGGTGTCTTTTTGTTGATCGGCGGCCTGTTCGCTGGCGCCTGGTTTGCGATCACCGAGTACCAACCACGCTACAACCGTTCGGACTTGTCGACCTGGACCCGCGAGACCGACCTCGATGTGAAGGGCTCGCAGACGGCCAGTGATTTGTATGGCGTCTGGGAACGGGCAGAGTTGCTGCCGCTGCACAAGGACAAGATGCGCGTCCAGATCCAGGTGCGCAACTTGGGTGACTCAACAGTCGACGTGGGACCTGCACGCTTCAACATACAACTCTCCGGCCAGGGCACCTCGATGCCGATTCCGGATGTGGCACGCATGGTCTCAAACCTGCCGAGTCTGTTGGAAGACAGCTTCGTATGGGGGGCCCTGCCTCCGCACACGACCCGCACGGGTTGGATCTTCGTCTTGGTCGGCAACTCGACGGTCATCGGCGTCACCCTCGACGGTATTGAGCTGAACCGCCAATGAGAGGGGGCCGGCTGCTCGCTGGCGCTGCCTTGCTCGGATTGCTGGTCACGGCTTGGAGCGCTCTGCCTTCCTGGCTGTTCACAGACTCGACTCCTGCCGTCGACCCTTGGGCCGGTGCTCCCACAGACAGCCTGTTGTTGCAGATCGAGCGATCGCTCTCGGGGCGCCCGGTACGCGAAGCGCGTCTGCAGCTGGGGGCTGGACAGTTGCAAATCCTGGTCTGCCGACCTGGCGACCGCGTGCGGCTCGAGTTGCGTGCCCCTCGCCTGGTGCTCAACGCCTCGGTCGAGTTCGAGGGAGAATGGTGGAATCTCGTCGCCCAGTTCGAGGGGCGCCGCCACGGCCTGACTCTCGAAGAGCTGCAGCTGGGTGGCAGGACGGTACCCGGGCTCTTGCTGCCCGGGCTGTGGGACCAGGCGCAGACGCAGTTGTCCCCGCGTTTCCGCAATCTGCTGCGCAACCTGCGCGATGTGGAGGTCGTCGCCGACTCTGTGTTGTGCGGCATTTCTTCTCGACCGACACGTGCATTCTGACCCCACCAGCGAGGAGGCTGGGGAAAGGCGCCAGCGGCTTCAAGCCAGCGGGCTCTGCTACCGTTTTCGCGGTTCGAAACAGCCGGTCCTGGAAGCCGTCGATTGTACGTTGGCTCGAGGAGAGCTGGTCGCGATTCTGGGCCCCAACGGAGCGGGCAAGACCTGTTTGCTTCGGCTGCTGGCCGGCCTGTGTGCACCCAGTCAGGGGAAGGTGCTCTTGGATGACGGGCCGCTCCCTGGCCGGGATCAGCGCTGGTTTGCATACGTATCCCAGGGCTTTGAGCCGCGCTTTCCCTTCACCGTGCTGCAGAGCGTGCTGATGGGACTGCCAGAGCGGGGTTTCTATGACCGCCCTGCTGACCTCGAACGCGCGCACGCAGCCCTGGCCAGGGTCGGCGCGGCCGATCTGGCAGGGCGGCGCTTGGAGGCCTTGTCCGGCGGAGAACGGCGGAGGGTCGTCCTGGCCCGAGCGCTGGCTCAAGAGAGTCCATTCCTGGTGCTCGACGAACCCACCGAGGCCCTGGACCCCGCCCACCGGCTGGCATTCTTCGAGATCTTGCGCAACGAGGCACACGGCGGATCAGCCGTGCTTGTAGCCACCCACCACCTGGATCTGAGCCTGCGCTATTGTGATCGTGTCGTCGTGCTTGCCAACGGGCGTTGTGTGGCTCAGGGCCCCCCGCAGCAGGCCCTGAGCAGCGAGGTCCTGCGGCAGGCATTTGGGGTGGAAGGCCGGGTTTTCGAGGGCTGGCCGGACTTCCAGGTCCCCTGCTTGGGCCTGCGCCTGCCTGCAGACTGACCCGCGGGTGTTCTACAGACATGCAAACGGCCGGGAGAACCCGGCCGAAAGATACGGACAGAATAGGCTCGTTTCAGGGTACCTGAATGTCCATGACAACCCAGACATCGAAGTCCGGCGAGTACGCCATCACCCTGTGAGGCCAAGGCACCGAAGGTGCATAGTAGACGATCGAGCGCCCGACAGTATCCGTGGTGGTCTGGAAGCCTCCGTTGGGAGCCAGACCCGGATAGGTGGTTCCCCCACCGGCTCCGTTTGCAAAGCCGCCACCACCGGTGCAGGCGTTGCTGTCATCGGGATTGCCATCGCGGTCGCTATCGACGTACCAATCCACCGTGCGGTTGTCGACCTGATCGGTGTTGTCGACGATCACAATCAGTGGCGAGGGCAGAGTGGTCACGTTGCTTGCCATACCAGGGACACACAGCGAGTCCGCCAGCTGGTTGGCACCGGATCCGTATTTGATCGTCGGTGCATCACTGGAGAGCTCGGGGTACTTCGAGCTCTTGGGATCACCACAACCCCAAAGCGCGATAGCCACTCCCAGAGTCGCGGCCAAAGTCAACAGTTTCCGATTCTTCTGCATCAATGTTCTCCCAGAGCCTTCAGGGCACCGAAACACAATATTCTCGCGATGTCACGAATGTGTCATTGCGACCTCCTGGACAAAGGTCCAGCAAAGCAAAAACCGGACCGCCGCTCTGTGGCTGCTTGATGCGCGGAAGGCCCTCGGAAGATGCCAACATTCTGTAAGGCACAGCTTACATCGGACCCCGTCGTGGGGATTCGTTTCATCGACGGGTTTCCAACCGAGCGCCCCCGAGCAATTCCGCGTGCAACCCATTTCCGGACAGGTCCGGAACCCACCCGTCTACGGCCTGATCGAAGCTCCACAGGCCCAAGGTGCTCGCATCCTGAGTAGGAGCGTGCTCGGGCACAAAGGGCTCTCGGTACCGCGCCCCACGGCTCAAACGGAGATTGTCGATGCGGCCCTTGAAGAAGCTGATCGGAGAGCCCTCCGGATCCGGATCCGCGCCGAAATACAGAGGCAGGTCATTGGGGGTCATCCAGGCACCCGCGGGCACCTCCGAAGCGAGCCTGCCATCGACGAACATACGGATCGAACGCCGGTTCCAAACGGCCGCAACGTGCACCCAGCCTTCGCTCGCGAGCAGGCTCTGGCGCGGGACCCCAGCCCAGTGATAGCCCGACTCGCGATCATGCAGCCAGAACCGCATGTCGTCACCACGACTGCTATTCCAGAACAGCCCCCAGCCACTGCTCTCGGCTTTGGAGAACAAAGCGCGACGGCCTTCTTGCGGCTCGGGCAGGATCCACGCCTCCAGGGTCAATCCCTCCGCGGGCATCAACAACGCCGCCGAGGGGACGCGCGCGCAGGCGCCGTCTCCATCGAGGACCAGCGCCCTGGCGCTATCATCAGCAACGACCTGCAGCCGGATCCTCTCGCGCGTGGAGGGCTGCGTCGTCCAGCGCTGCGACTTCTCACGCCGGCTCAGCGGATAGTGGGCCTCGATGGAGAGTCCATTGCCGTCGGCAAAGCCGGACGCCTGCCAACTGTCGATGCGGGACTCTCCAGGCAACAGGCTGAGCTCGAGAGTCTCGGCCGCCAAGCGAAAACGGAGCTGCAGGGCGACGTCCAACGGATTCAAACTCTGGAAACGGATCGAGCCGCGATCTGCCTCTAGATCATCGAGGAACCGCCCCGGAATCCGCCCTAGCGCCAGCAGCCGGGCAGCGTCGATATCGTTGACATAATCAGCCGACAGAGTCGCACCTATGGGGACGACCGCCATCGTCGAGCTGTCGGCATCGACGGCCACCAGGTTGAAGTGGTGCAATTGCCCCAATTCACGAGTCGACCCGCCGCTCGCGCCCGTCATGCCCAACGTGAGGTACTCGATGCCGTCCTGCCAGCCATTGTGCCGGTACGCGTGCTTGTGGCCAGCGAACACGGTCCGAACGCGGCCGTCCTGCACGAGCAACTCATGGACCTCGGGCCAGTTGCAGCCTTGGTAGGAGGCCGTCCAGCGGGGGTGATGCAAGAAGACGTAGACGACGCGTGCGTCGCTGCTCGCCAGATCCTGTTCCAACCACACAAGCTGCTCTCGGCTCATGTTCTGGTTCGTTGAAGGGCTCGCGAACGACAGGGCTTCGTCGGAGAACAGGATCACGAAGTGGGCGAATTGGTAGTCGAAAGAGTAGTACAGGGGCCCAAAGTGCTCGCTGTAGCGTTCGAGATTCCCGCGGTCGGCCCGGTCGCCAGCCTTTCCGTAGACGTCATGATTGCCCGCGACCGGGTACCAGGGCATCTGCAGTCCTGTCATGACCTCCTTGTAACGCTGCATTTGGCGCAACCAGGCTGCCTGCTCATTGTAGCCCCCCACCAGATCACCCACCGTCATCACAAATGCGGGGCGGAAGCGGTTGACCTCATCCACGGCCTCGGCAAGGATTTTCAGGCCGCTAGCTGGGCCGCCCGTCCGGTCGCTGAAGACTGCGAAGTGGAAGGTCTCGGTCTCTGGCGGGGAGAACAACGGGGTGCCGGTCTCGGTTCCCGCACGCACAGGCTCTTGCGCCCAGATTGCAGGCATCAGCAGGATCAGGAATATCAGGTGGCGCATCAGGGACTCCTCCGTCGCAACTCCGAGCCCGCAGGCGCTCTAGCCCTGCCCATTGCCCACAGGTAGCCTTGGACAAGCTTGGCGGCTCTGTGGGTTCAGGAGCGTCCCCCCGCCGTGGCTTCAGGCCCCAGGCATCAGACTTCAGCCTGCTTGCTGGAATACCACGAGTTTCCGGTGGTCTCTTCTCATGACGTGGTCTCCTTTGGCAGAAACCTGGAGCCCATAGCCAGGAGCCCGAGCCAGGAGCCCAGGCAAGCCAAACGCCGGGCTCGTGCCAACTCTCCGGGCTTGTGGGCTGGGCAGCCCTAGCTCAACGGCAAGTCGAGTTGCTCCCAGGGCTCGCGTTTGTCGAGCAGCGTCAGCAATGCACCGACCGCCGGCTTCAGTCCAGCACCACTCATGGCCGAAACCGGCAACACAGGGTGCTCGATGGCCTTGGACAACTCATCGGCCAGAGTGTCTCCAAGATCCGTCTTGTTCGCCCAGACCAGCTCGGGTTTGTCGGCCAGGACCTGGCTGTACTCGGCAAGCTCGTGGCGGATCTTGCGGTAGGCTTCGAGCGGCGGCGTGTCGGCGTAGGGACTGGCATCGAGCACATGGACGATCACACGCGTGCGTTCGATATGCCGCAAGAAGTCAAGGCCGAGCCCCACCCCTTCATGCGCGCCTTCGATCAAGCCCGGGATGTCTGCGATCAGCACTTGACGGAAGTCTTCGAGCTCCAGCGTGCCGAGATGCGGGTGCAAGGTCGTGAAAGGGTAGCTGGCCACTTTCGGCCGCGCGTGGGTCAGCTTCCGGATCAAGGACGACTTGCCAGCATTGGGCATGCCGACCAGTCCCACGTCCGCGATCAACTTCAACTCCAGTTCGTACCAGGTCTCGTCGGTCTTTTGGCCCAACGTGTGTTGTTGGGGTGCGCGGTTGGTGGCGTTGGCAAAGCTCTTGTTCCCCCGCCCCCCTCGACCACCGCGCGCTGCCACGAACTCTTGACCGTCGCGCGTCAGGTCGGCCAACACCGTGCGTTCCGCGTCGCCCCGTTTCCGCACCACAGTTCCGAGCGGCAGCTCGACGCGCACTGTCTGGCCGTTCTTGCCGTGCTTGCAGGCACTGCCCCCGGGCTGGCCATTCTTCGCGCGATAAAAGACCTGGTTATGGACCTTGTCCAGTGAGGATCCGCGGCTGGAGGCAACGAAGATGACGTCACCCCCGTTCCCTCCATCCCCGCCCGAAGGTCCCCCCTTGGGGATATACTTTTCGCGCCGCCAGGCCACGATGCCATCGCCGCCCTTGCCGGCCTTGACACAGATTTTCGCACGGTCTATGAACACAATCGCTCCGGCAAAGGGTCCGCGCTGGTTGGACGACCCACGCAGGTGGAAGCCAGCCCCTCAACAGCCAGTGACCAATAGGCAGATGCGCGCAAGGGGCTGTGCAGAAGGAGTTCCGCTTCGACGGGCTCGGGTCCGGCAGCCATCCAGCTACCTGGAGAGCAAACGCCGCGGCGCTCTCGCGAGCGGTGCAGGTTGCAGAATTGCGCGGAGGCCGCTGAGTTCTTCCTGCGCGGGCCCGCGAAGGAGTGCTCGTGCCGGGCGGCAATACTCAGGTTGGGTAGGCCGGTCAGACGACGTTGACGCGCCGCCGCGAGCCGAAGTCCACCCGACCTTCACTGAGAGCAAACAGCGTGTAGTCACGCCCCATACCGACATTCTTGCCCGGCCGGAATTTGGTACCACACTGCCGAACAATGATCATGCCCGGCTTAACGAGCTCACCGCCGTATTTCTTGATTCCCCGCATCTTTGGATTGGAATCGCGCCCGTTGCGGGAAGAGCCCTGCCCCTTCTTATGCGCCATGGCTATCTCCGGTTTGTCTGGCTCCTGTTAGGGAAACCTATTTCACTTCGATCTTCTGGATCTTGACCAACGTGCTGCCCTGACGGTGGCCCTGTTTTCTTCGATAGTTCTTACGGCGCTTGAATTTGTAGACGATGCACTTCTTGCCCCGTTCGTGCCGCTCAACTCGACCGGTAACGCTGACGTTCTTCAGCGCGGGTTCGCCGATCTTCACACCATTCTCGTCGTGCACGAGCAACACACTGGCGAACGTGAACGTCTCGCCGGGTTCGAGGGACTTCTTGTCGACCTTCACCAGGGCGCCTTCTGCAACGCGGAGTTGCCGGCCACCTTCTTTCACTACAGCGTACATCTTCTCACCTGTTCCGGGTCCGTTGTATTGGAACGCGGGATTCTACAACCCGCGAGAGGGGCTGACCAGAAAAATCTGCACCGGCGTGCGTCCGACAGCCTTCAATCCTTGAAGCGATACTCTTCCTTCTTGAAGCCCGAATTGGCGCGGATGATGATCTTCTTTTTGAATTTCGACTCCAGCTGCGTCAACGTGCCCTGCTTTCTCCGCTGCAGGTAATGCGCTACATCCGGGTGGCACAGGACCTCGACAAAGCGGGTGTGGGGCTTGGCCACCTCACAGCGGATCTGCCGCATGATCTTGAGCCCCATGCTCTCGAGGTTCTTGACCAGGCCCGTTCCATTGCAGGCTTGGCAGGTATCGTAGGACGTCCGCTTGATGCTCTTGCGTACACGTTGGCGAGTCAGCTCGAGAATGCAGAACTTCGACATCTTTGCGACCCGCGTGCGCGCACGATCCTGTTCGCAGGCCTGGCGCACGTAGCGTTCGACCGTCTGTCGGTGTCGGTCATCTTTCATGTCGATGAAATCGCAGACGATCAGACCGCCCATGTCCCTCAGCTTGAGCTGACGTGTGATGACCTTGGCAGCCTCGAGGTTGGTCTGGTATGCGGTATCTTCGAGATTGTCCAGATCCTTGAACTTCCCACTGTTGACATCGATCGAGACCAACGCCTCGGTCTGCTCGATGATGATCGAGCCTCCCGACTTCAGGTTGACCTTCCGGTCATAGATACGCTCGATCTCTTCTTCGATCTTGAACCGATGAAACAAGGGCTCAGGCTCGGTGTAGTGGACTGCCTTGTGCAGATGGTGGGGCATCACCTGTTCGAGAAACGCCCGCGCTCTGCGGTAGGCGTTCTTCTCGTCGATGGTGATCTTGGTGATGTCCGGCTCGTAGATGTCCCGAATCGTGCGGATCACCAAATCGCTTTCTTCATAGAGTGTTACGGGCGACTCTTCCTTGCGCACGCGCTTGAGGATCGCCCCCCACAACTTCAACAGATATTCGAGGTCCCGTGCCAGATCGCCCTGCGAACGGTCGGCGCCAGCCGTGCGGATGATGTAGCCCATGCCCGGAGGCGGACTAAGCCGCTGCAACATCAGCCGCAACTTCCGCCGCTCGGTCTCATCGCTGATCTTCTTCGAGACCCCGCACTTGTTGATGCTGGGCATCAGCACAAGGTAGCGGCCGGGCAAGCTGATGTAGGTGGTCAGCGTGGGGACCTTGGTGCCGATCGAGTCTTTGGTGATCTGAACAACAACCTCCTGCCCTTTGCGCAGGAGGCTCTGAATGTCCCGCTTGTCGGACGCCTTTCCGTTCTCAAGGCGCCCGTAGACGGACATGATGTCCGAAGCGTGCAGGAAGCCGTTCTTGTCACCGCCGAAATCTACAAAAGCCGCTTGAATACTCGGCTCTATGTTGACGACGCGGCCCTTGTAGATATTCCCCAGGTAGGTGTGCTCGGAAGCTCGCTCAATATACAACTCTTCGAGGACATTGGTTTCCTGGTCAACGATGGCGATCCGGGACTCTTCCGGCTCGACAGCATTGATGAGCATAGTTTTTGCCATTTATTCCGCTTCAACCGGACCACTCCAATCTTCCCAGTCATACCATTCGCTGCCGTCAAGATCGTGCATCCAGGGGGTTCCTGGAGGAGCCTTGTACTTGCCATAGAAGAAATCGTACTGCTGCAAGCGCTCGTGCTGTGTCTCATAGAGCTGGGTCGCTTGCTCGCTCGTACGCACGATGGTCGGCGTGATGAAGATCAGAAGGTTGTCCAGCAATGAATCCCTGTGTTTGAAAGTAAAGAGATCCCCGATGATCGGAATCGAGCTCAGAATTGGAATACGCGCCTCTTGTTCGGTCAAGCGCTCCTGCATGAGCCCACCGATCACCGCCGTCTTTCCCGTCTCCACCAACAGCTTGGTCACCACGATCTGGTCTTGAGTACGCGGCAGGTCGATGAAATTCGACCCATCCGCGCTGGCGAAACGCTCAAGACCCGCGATCGGAGAACTGGTTCCCGTCAGGGTATTCACCCGAGGAATCACTTCCATGATGATCTCGTCGGTATTCGGGATCACGTTGGGCGTGACGAACAGAGTGAAACCTACCGCGATCGGAGATCCAGCTCCCTCTGAGAGTGTGACTGCCAGGTTTCCGTTTGCGTCGGTGTTACCCGTCTGCTTAACGAAGGGGACCTGCTCGCCGACGAAAATTGTCGCCTCTTGATTGCTCAGAGTCAACAGTGTGGGTGCTTGTGTGATGCGGCTGTTTTCATCGAACTCCGCGTAGCGCATGATCAGCTGCGTCTGGGTGAAGTCGAGCACAGCGGGAATCATGAACTGTTGCGAGAAGTCATCAACCCGGTTGCCGAACGAGAAGGGGAACTGGCCCAAGAAAGCGCTGCGCGCGTCCTGAACGGTGTTTCCCGAATCGAACACCTCATCGCCCTGGGCCAGCGCTCCGGCAGCCCCCGTGTTCGCCATCACCAGGCGCGAGACGATGCCTCGCTCGACGCCATCGCCAGGCGCGTCGTCGAAGCGCAGCCCCTGCTCCATGAAATCGGAGTTGCTGGTCGACACGAAGGTCACGTCCACGAACACCTGATCGGGCCGCTTGTCCAGCGCGCGGATCACTTCTTGGATCTGCAGCAGCTTGGGCGTGGTCACGTTCACGATCAGAGCGTTGGAATAGGCGTCGTAGAAGATCGACTCGCCCTCGATCGGTTGGCGTTCGAGAATACCCTTGAGCGCCTGCAGGAGCGTAAAGTCTTCTTCGGCGTTGCCCGTAGAGGGCTGTATCTCGCCGACGAAGAAGCCCGACTCCAGAGCCGATTCGTCGCCGCTACCGCCCGACACACTGCTCGGCATGACCGCGCGGTAGGTGCTTGGCGGCCGCAAGTAGTTGAGCTGGATATGCTTCAGCTCGATCTCAGCCTGCAGCAGGTTGCGAGGAATCACGCGGATCAACGACTTGTCCGCCGTCTCCGGAACCACGGCATAGCCAGCGGTCTTGGTGATGACCTCCAGGGCCTTGTCCCAAGGCACCTTCTGCAAGTTGAGCGTGATCGTGCCCTGCACTTGTTCATGCAACACGATGTTTTTGGAGACCTGGCGCGCCAGCAGGTCGAGCACAATCCGGATGTCCGCGTCGGAAAACTCCATCGATACCTGGGGCGGCCGCGTGAAGACGATCACATTGTCGTCAAGCTGCTCCATCTCCAGGTCATACTTGGCGGCCAGAAACTCGACCACCTTGCGCCAACGCACCCCAGTCAGGCTGAGGTTGATGGTCTCCTCGTCCAGACCGCGGGCGGTGACGAAGTTGATCCCGAGCTTGCGCGACAAATCCTCGCAGACTTCGCCCAGCGTCTTGTTTGCGTATTGGACGGAAATCACCCGGTTGGGCTCAAGGGCAGAGGCGCCCCCGTAGATTTCCTCTTCCAAGAGCTCTGGAACACTGGCTCTTGTGGAGTCTGCTTCTTGTGCTCCCGCAATGCCAGCGATCAAGAGCACGATCCCCAAAGGCGAGAACAGCCGACGAACCATCCAACTTCCCCCAGTCATAAGAACGCTTCTGACGTCGCCTGGTCCGCACTCTGCCAGTCTTCCTGAACAGAGACGAGCCCGCAGGCAGTGTTTCAAGGATCGAGCCCAACCGCCACGCGGTGAGTCGGTGTCACGTCAATCAGCGAAGAGTGGCCCATTCTTTGCATCGACGAATGCTGACCACAACTGGAGCGAGTTCCGTTGACCACCTGCCGAACAAGTGTTCCAGGTTTCTCTCTCCTCGGCGCTGAATGCGGTTCCCCCGAACCGTTGCGCCGGCCTTGCCTACATCAATCTTCTTCGACGTAGACAAAACCGATGGGCTTGTCCAAGCCCATATACCAGTCGAACTCGACCCCATCGTAATAGAACTTCACATAGTTCCGGCCGATATCCTTGACTCTCAGATTGTTGATCGGCGCGCCGGTGATATCGCGCACGCCGTCGCCTTGCGCGAGGATCTCGTCGTTGACGATAGCCTGGCGCACAACCTTGTCTCTGTCTTTTCCAAACACGACGCCCGACAGGTGGATCTCCAAGCTGGCGGCGTCGCGGAGTTTGCGCGAAATCCGCAACCATTTGAGTCCCTTGTTGGTCCAGACTTTGGCCGACTCCACGAACATCACATCCTCTTTTTGGACGGATGTAAGGTGGCGCTGCAGCTTCTGGTAGTCCGCTTCGACCTGCACGAATTGCGACAGCTCGATATGCTGTTTCATCTCGTCGATGATGCCGCTAGCGACCCGCTCGAAGCGCTTCAGCCGTACAACCTGGATATTCTGGGAGATGCTGTCGTATTTCTCCAAGGCCTGATTGCGCAAGTCGATCAGCTCTTCATAGTTGATCTCTTGAACGTGCTTGATCAGCGCTTCCACGTCTGTGAACAGCTCGTCCGCTTTGTCCTCGTCGTCCCAATGCAGGCTGTCTTCGATCTCGATCAGCAACTGAATGATCGCCTCAAGTAGCTGCCGCTGCTTGTCCAGCCCTGCCGGAGGTGCGACGGCAGTTGTGTCTTCCGTCGGTACCTCAGCGATAGTCGGATCCGCGAGATCCCGCTCAGGGATGAGCAGGTCCTTGAACGGGTCGATCAGCTGAATGTTGAGTTTTTCGCGTTCAGTGGGCGCGGCGATCAGCTCGAGGATGTAGCTGACGTCCGACCGAAACACTGAGAAGGCATTGTCCGTCTCGATCGAGCCGATGACGTCAAACCCGTACTGGGCTGCTTCCTTCAGGTGCTGTTTGGCGTCGGCGACATCTTCCTCAGACCGTTCCTGCGCTGGCTTCTGCATCTTGAGCAAAGCCAGTTGATAGTTCGATAGGATGTGGCTGTTGTGCGTAGCGACGATTTCTTCGAACTCTTCGATGGCCTCATCGTTCTTGCCCATGTTTTTCAGGCACAGAGCGCGCTCATACCGCAAGTCCATCAGCGACGGGTACTGGATGAGAATCTGCGTGTATTTGTTGTGGGCTTCCTGCCAATTCTTCTTGCGGTAGGCCTCTTTGCCCAGCTCATAGATTGCCTGATCGTTGGCGTCCGAGAAGATCTGTCCCCAGCCGTAGGCCGCCATGATCGCCAGCAATATTACGATTCTCTTCGCCATGGGTAAGACCTCAGCTCAGCTTTTCTTGTCGTAGTAGTACAGGCTGATCGTCAGGCTGACGCGCAGGGCGGTCTGCTCTTCGATCAGAGGGTTTCCGTTCATCGGATCCATGCTGAACTTCTCGATACGCAACAGCTGTACGTAGGTCTCGATGAAATCCATCAGATCCCGAACCTGATTGAAGTTGCCCGTCAGGTCGGAGATATTGACGACTTTGCGCGAGAAATCCTCGTAGCCCGTGAGATCCTTCGACCCCTCGCTGTAAGACACGTTGGTCGCTGAACAGCCAGACCTGTCGAGAAACTCATCGATCAGTTTCGGCAGCTTGTGCTCGTCAAGGTCGTCTTTGGCAGGCAGATACGCCACGAAATTCGCGAAGTGCTGCTCGACCGCATCCTTCTCGCGGGCGATCCGGTCGCGCGTGGCGATCTTGGCATTGAAACGATCGATATCCGGCTGCAGGCCGTCGATCTGTACCTGCAGCGTGGCCTGCTCATCGAGTTGCAGGTAACAGAGGATGCCCAACACTGCCGAGCAGACGACGAAGATGACCAGACCAATGATCAGATTGCGGATGGATTTGGACATATCACTTCCCCGTCTTCTGCGCTGTGAGCGGCTTCACCTTGAATTCCAGCTGCGTCGACAACACCTTGTCCGGGATCATTCCCGGACGGGGAACAATTTTTGACGGGAAGGTGCGGCTCGGCTCGAAGTGGTAGATGAAGTTGTAGTCGTTGTGGAAGAACGACAGCGCACGGGTATGTGCGGTAAACTGATCGCCCTTGATGATCACCTGGATCGACAGCTTCGACGTGTTCTGGAAGGGAGACATATTCAGGCGGGTGACCCAGATCTCTTTGGACTCGCTGAGAATGTTCTGCAACTGAGCCAGCTTGAGCCCCCACTCCATCTTGTTGCGAGCCAACACTTTGATGTAGCCGAGGCGCTTCTCGGCGTCCTCTTTCTCCTGCTGCAGCTTGTCGACTTCCTTAGCCCGGATCTCCAAGGTGCGCAGCTCGTCTGACTTTTGAGCGAACAGCTTGGCCTTGTCCTCGGTTTCGATGGTCAGCAGGTACCAATAAAACCCGAGGACTCCAACGATGACCAGGCCGATAATCGTCCCGACGACAGCCGCAAAAGGAGCGCGCTCAACATGCCGGTATTCTGGAGGAAGCAGGTTGATTTCGATCATATCTCAGAGTCCCCTCAACCTTGAGGCGAGCCCAACGGAAACCGCCAACTGGGGCCCGGCTCGCTTCAGACGCTTCAAGTCGATATTGTCGGCGCGAACCTCGAAATTTTCCAGAGGATCCCAGAAATGCACCTCCCGGTCGAAGGTCGCCTGGAATGCCCGGGCCAGGCCGGGCAGCCGCGAGCTTCCCCCGGAGACAAACACATCCTCGACCTCGAGATCATATTGGTTCTCGAAGTAATCGAAACTCAGCTGAATCTCATTTCCCAGATCATCGAGGGTCGAGATGCTGCACTCCTCGATCTCGGGCGAGCGGTCTTTCGGGTCGACCTTCAAGGCCTCCGCTTCATCGAGGTCGATGCCCAGACGCCGGGAAATCGCTTCGGTGAAGTCACTCCCCGCCAGATACACCTCGCGGGTGAAGTACGAGGTCGAGCCGCGCATGATGTTGATGTTGGTCTTGTTGCCGCCGATATCGATGAGCGCGACGACGCGATCACCCGGGTCGAAACCCACATTCAGGTTGCGCAGCTCATAGCAATTGCCCAGAGCGAAAGCGTCGACATCGACGATCGCCGGCTGCAAACCGACCTCTTGCAGGAACGCGTAGTGTTCGTCGATCAGGCTGCGCTTAACAGCCACCAACAGCACGCGCATCTCGAGCCTCTCGGTGTCGTCACGCGCATTGCCCTGTTCGAGAATCTGGCAGTCGAGCACGACTTCATCGAGCTCGAACGGGATGAACTTATCGGCCTCACGGCGAATGGCACGCTGCAGATCGTCTTCGGACATCTGCAACAAGGGCACATAGCGCACGATCACGGATCGTCCGGAGACGGCCGTCACACAGCGTCGGGTTTTGAAGTTTCCGTGCCGCATGATCTCTTTGAGGGCGAAGCGCGTTTCGTCGGGAGAGTTGATGCGAGTCGACTCGAAGCCGGTCACAGCGACACCGTCGCCCGTGTCTACCAACTCCAGAACCTTGACCTCGTTCGAGCCGAGATCGACACCCAGGATTCGCTTTCCAGAACCGAACATACGCCATCCCTCGGAGGTGGTGCGTTCCCACTGCTCGGCTACGGCCCACAAGCCTTTGCCGAACATACCAATTACGTTTCAAATGACTATAGGCGAGCCCCCAGGCGAATTCAAGCCGATTGTGGTCGCAGCTTGTCGCTTAGACCGACCTTCATGCGACATCTTGTGACAAGCCGCGGAGGAGTCTGGAAACCCTGGCGCAGGTGGAAGAGGTTTTTTCCACGTCGACCTCTGGAACGAACCGTGCAGGCTGGGCTAACGACATGAGCTACCGTCCCGTCGGGCGCGATCGGCACAGCCGCGATCAGAACAGTTGGGGAATGATCTTGCGCACCTTCTCTTTCAAGTAACGCTCTGTGCGGCGGGGGTCGACCGAGTTGCGGATGGTGCGCACCAGGTCTTTGGCCTCGCGCATGCTGATGGAGCGGATGACGGCCTTGACCTCGGGAATCATGGCTGGAGCCAGACTCAGATGGAACAGGCCGAGACCGATCAATGGCAGTGTGTACTCGACCTCCCCGCACATCTCCCCACACATCGACACGGGGATCTTCATGTCGCGCCCGACCTCGATCACGTTGGTGACCAGCCGAATCACAGAAGGATCGATCGGCTGGTACAGGTTTGCCACCCGTTCATTCACCCGGTCGACCGCTAGCGTGTATTGGACAAGGTCGTTGGTCCCCACGCTGAAAAAGTCGATCTTCTTTGAGAGCTGATCAGCCACGATCGCCGCCGATGGGACCTCGACCATGATTCCCAGCGGAATCGAGCGGTCGTAGGGAACGCCGCGATCGTCGAGCTCATTGCGCACATCATCGAGGATCATATGGACCCGCATCAGCTCCATCATCGAGCTGATCATCGGGATCATGATCCGCACCGGTCCATAGGCGCTCGCACGAAGGATCGCTCGGAGCTGTGTCTTGAAAACGTTCAAGTGCTCGAAGCAATAGCGGATGGAGCGGCAGCCGAGAAAGGGATTCTTCTCTGGCGTGACGGACTCTTCTACAAAGAACTTGTCTCCGCCCAGGTCGAGGGTACGGATCACGATCGGACGACCGTGCAACAGCTCGATGGATCGCTTGTACGCGCTGAAGTGGTCTTCCTCGGACGGTTCCGGCTTGTTCACATACAAGAACTCCGTCCGGTATAGCCCGATCCCTTCAGCCCCATTGGCCAGCGCATGCTCGATTTCTTCGGGGGACTCGATGTTCGCCCACATATGGATGCGGTAGCCATCGATGGTCTCGGCCGGCAGATCGCGGATCTCCGACAGCTCGCTCTGGAAAGCCCGGTACAACCGCTCTTTGTTTCGGTAGTCGGCCAGCGTTGGCTCGTCGGGATCGACGATCACAATGCCCTTGCGGCCGTCGATGATGACCAGGTCGCCGTTATTGACCTCGCTGGTGATGTTGCCCAGGCCCACGACCGCAGGAATCCCCAGGGCCTTTGCCACGATCGCTGTGTGCGAGGTACGTCCGCCCTGATCGGTGGCGAATCCCAGCGTCTTTTCCTTGTCGAGGCCGGCCGTCTGGCTCGGCGACAGATCGACCGCAATCAGGATCACATCTTCGCTGAGGCTGCGAAACTCTTCGAGCCGCTCGCCGACGAGATGCCGCACAAGGCGGTTTTCCACGTCCCAGATGTCGCGCACGCGTTCGGCAAAAATCCGGTCGCCGATACTCTGCATGCGCTTGGCCGCGTTGCGGTAGCTGCGGGTCACCGCGTATTCCGGCGAGTGCAGCTCATCGGTGATGCGCTTCTCGACCTGCGCGCACATAGTCGGGTCTTCGATGAGCATCTGATGGGCCTTGAAGATCCCACTCAGCTCTTTTCCCAACTGGATCTCGACCCGATGTTGCAGGGCCTGCAGCTCTTCAACAGCCGCTTGCCGGGCCTTTCGGTAGCGCTCAAGCGCTGCCTGCACTTGCGAGCTCTCGATGTTTCGCTTCGGGATGCTCAACTCTTCGGTGTCGAGCACATAGGCCGGACGGATGGAGATGCCGGGACTGACTGCCACGCCTTTCTTGAGGTGCACCAGCTTCTCCCGTTCCCAGACACAAGAGCCCCTCGGCCCTGAGCGTCACCCGGTCCATACCAGAGAGACGCCCTGCCGAGATCCTGTGTCAGTCATCTTCGTTGAATTTCGAAGCGATCAGGGCCACGATGGACTTGACCGCTGCTTCGGCATCGTCGCCTTCGGCGCATACCGTAAGCATCGAACCTTGCGGGGCGCCCAGCGTGAGCAGCCCCATGATGCTCTTCCCATCGACCGTCTGCCCGTCTTTGCTCACCTTGATCGATGAGGAGAAGGACGAAGCTTGCTGCACAAGCATCGTGATGGGCCTGGCGTGGAGTCCATACTTGTTCAACACGCAGGCCGTTTGTTCGTACGAGGGCATTTCTGCTTCCCTGAACGGCCGTCGACCCCGCCTCTAAGCGTTGGCTGACGGACAGCGACACCTCTCAGCAGAGGGTGGAGTGGCAGGATTGTGTTCGATGCCCTAGTAGTTTTCCACAATTTCTTCGTAAGTCGGTTCGTCTCCCTCGACTTTCTCCTCGCGCGACCACGGGCGTCCCTCACGGGCGCCTTTCTTGTGACCCTTGAGTTTCTGCTTCTGCTTGGTCAGCTGCTTTTCCAGCTTTTCGACCACCAGATCGACCGCCGCACGCATGTGATCGTGTTCGGCCTTGGCCACAAATTGACCGCCGATGATGGCCTTGGCGGTCGCTTCGACCGTGTTCCGGCCCTTTTCTTCGAAGAGCACCACATCGGTGTGCTGCAACAGGTCATAGAAACGTTCGAGATTCTCGAATTTCTCTTTGATGTGGCTTTTCATCGAGTCGGACACATGCAGATGTCTGGCAGTGATATTGATTTGCATGCAGTTCTCCTTCGCAGGATGAGCAGAGTTATGCCCCTCGGAGCAGTCGCTCGCCGAGGCTGTCTTCCAAAGCGCCGTTCGCCAGGATCTTCTTACAAGTAGTCTCGTAATCATACTCGATCCGGTGGTAGCGCACACGCTGGCCGTCCAAGGTCACAAAGCAGGCCCGCGTATCTCCGTCTCTGGGCTGTCCCGTCGACCCCACATTAATGATGCACTTCTTGTCGAGAGGAATCTCGAACTCGCCGCCTTCCAAGTCGCTGGGCGCCATGAATTGGGCATCTTCAGTGATCACTCCCGGATAGTGGGTGTGTCCGACGAAACATGTATTCTTGCCGTCCATCTTCTCAAAAGCCGCCTCCAACTTGGGAGATAGCTGCCGCATGACTTCGTCGACGTCCATGCGTAGAAGGTATTCTTCGGTCTCGTTGGCCGGCGATGCGTGCACGAACAACATGCCGTCGCGCTCGACCCGGGTGGGCAGATTCTCGAGGTAGCGCCAATTCGCCTTCTTCGTCCGGCCGCTGAACCAGCCGGGCTTGAGCGTATCGCGCGTATATTTGATGGCGCTCGTCGCAGCCTTGTTGAAGCCTAGCGCCTCATTCAGCAGGGCAAACTCATGGTTGCCGACCAGGCTGAATTCGAAACGTTTGCGCGCGATCTCTACACACTGAGCCGGATCGGGACCGTAGCCGATAATGTCGCCGAGGCACCAGATCTTCTCGCACTTCAAGCGGTCGATTTCTTCGAGCACCCGCGTCAGCGACTCGATGTTTGAATGGAGATCAGAAACGATGGCGATCATGCAGCCCCCCAGGGGGTGTAGGATACCTCGCGCAATGTCAGTCCCCGTGCTGGAGCAGTGGGGCCCGCCTGTTGCCGGCGTTTGGAACGCAACGCGGCGAGAACCGAGCCTACGCTGCGCTGCCCTTTGCCAACTTCGATCAACGTGCCCACCAAGATCCGCACCATATTGTAAAGGAACCCGT
The DNA here is from genome assembly GCA_029260765.1 of Planctomycetota bacterium. Lineage (GTDB taxonomy): Bacteria > Planctomycetota > J058 > JAJDCP01 > JAJDCP01 > JAJDCP01. The sequence continues at coordinate 113,041 of JAJDCP010000005.1, read as the reverse complement.
CTCCGCTTACCTCAATATCGATGCAACCCTGGGCGCGGGCAATCTCAAATTTGTAAATCCTGCGTCGAGTGACTTTGCTATGCGCCTCCTTGTGGGCGAAAGCGGCGAAGTCATGTTCGCCCAACAGATAGCGTGTCGCAACTCGCATGGGCTCGACGGCCAGTGGCCGGGGAACATGGATGCAGCGCTCGAGACCGCAAGCTGGCCTTCGGGGCCGGTTCCACAGTCGGTAGCGGTAGGTTTTCCAGCAAGCGCCGAAGCGAGCATGAAAGCCATCGGGAACCCGCTCAACATTCTTGACGGCGATGTCCGCTGGCAAAAGCGCGTTGAGCGCCTTGCGCATTTTAACTTCAGGTAGCCGCTTGCTGGTCTCGAAGCTGACGACATGCCCCTCGGCGTGCACGCCGGCATCTGTCCGGCTGGATGCCTGCAGGCTGACTTCGTGCCGCACGATCGCCGTGATGGCTTTCTCGAGCTCGCCCTGCACCGTCGTCAGCCCCGGCTGGGACTGCCAGCCGTGGTAGCGGGTGCCATCGTACTCGAGCACGAGCTTGAGGTTCTGCAGGGTCCCGCTCCGGACAGAGGTTGGGAGGAGAAACGCAGTGTAGCAGTTTGGAATCGCACACAAAACCTCTGAGAGCGCTAACCCCGCAGGAAGTCCCGCAGCAGCCCGGCAAAGCGCCGCTGACGCTCGGCGGCCACCACCCGCGCCCCGGCCCCCTCCAGGCTACGCTTGCGGTCGGCGCAGAAGCGCTGCCAACCTGCGGCATAGTCCACCTGCAGGCTCGCATCGAGCACCCGGCTCTGCAGCGCCCCCGTCTCCGCATCGACCCACTCCACCGCCCCGGAACCTTCGAGGAGCGCGTCCTCTGCCGCCAGCAGGTGGAAGACCACGAGCTCCCAACCGGCCGCTTGCAGCCGCTCAACTCCCGGCGAGAGCTCGAGAAACAGATCACTGAACAGAAAGGCGATCCCCCGCCGACTGCCCGACAGGCGCGCGAGGGTCGTCCGCACCAGACCGTCCAGAGCACTGGGGCCGGGCACGGGCTCGAGCTCTTGCAGGAAGTTCAGGGCGCGCGGCACCGCCCCCAGCCCACGCAGCCCAGCCAGATGGGCGGCGAGCCCCTCGCTGCCCGCCGCCAACGAGACTGTCGCCCCGCCATCCAGAGCCAGAAACGCCAGACCGCCCGCCAGCAAACGGGCCTGCTGCCAGCTCTCCTGCATCGACAGGCTCGCGTCGAGCAGCAACAGGAAGCGTGGCTCTTCTCGCTCCTGATAACGCCGCACCTGGAGCGTGTCATGGCGCATCAGGGCAGCCGGATCCAACCTGCGGATGTCGTCGCCGGGACTGTAGGGCCTGCTATCCCGGTATTCCGGACCATCACCGACCCGCGCAGGCCGCTTGAAAAATCCTTCTGCCGCCAAGCGTCTCCGCCACAGCGGGCGGAGCCCTTCGACCTCGAGCTGGAAGTCCGCACCGAACAGCTCCCGGCTTCCCATCGCAGCATCCTCCAGAACCTTTGTCGAACAATGCGGCCCGGACTTGCAACGACGCTGCCAGCAGGGACACAATGGGGCACACACCGCTCGGGAGACACCATGTCCGCCGCCACGCTTGCAGACGCCCGCCCCCCCAGCTTCTTCGGCCGCCTCCGCGGAGGCATGCTGCGCGCCTTCACCACCGGCATGGCCACGCTGCTTCCCACTATTGTGACGATCTACCTGCTCGTCGTCTGCTACGACTTCGTCAACGAAGAATTTGGCAAGCCCATCAACAGCTGGATCCGCGTGGGCCTGGCCCACACCGAGCTGGGCGGCTGGTTCGCCGTCAACCTGCTCGGCGTCGACCCAGAGCTTGTCGAGCCCGGCCCCGTCGCGCAAGAGGGGCTGCGCATTCAGCGGCTGAAGGAGCAGATCGAAGAGAATTACTCCCCCGCCATCGGTTTCGTCGCCGGTCTTTTGGTCGTGATGCTGGTCGGGCTCATCGTCGCCGGAGTGTTCGGCAAACAGTTCTGGAAGCTGATCGAGCGCCAGCTGCTCAAGGTCCCCCTGATCAAATCGATCTACCCGTATGCCAAGCAGGTGACGGAGTTCGTTTTCAAGGCCGAAGAGAAGCAGAGCAAGCCGAAATTCTCGGCGGTGCTTGCCGTGCCCTGGCCAAACGACGATATCTACTCCGTCGCGTTCATGACCGGTGGCGGCCTCAAGCAGATCAGCGACTGGCAGCAGCGGCGGATGATCACCGCGTTTATTCCGACTGCCCCGACGCCTTTCACCGGATTTGTTGTGTTTGTGGAAGCCAAACGCTGCCTGCAGCTGGACCTGAGCGTGGAGGACGCCCTGCGCCTGCTCATCAGCGGCGGAGTGATCCTTCCGGCCGACATCAATGACCTCAGGCCCGTTTCCCTGCCGCGTCCGACGGGCGGGAGCATCACTATCGGCCCTGCGCCATTGCAGCCTGCAAAGCTCCCGACTTGAACGCGACCTTCCTGTCTCTGGCCGCCTACTACGCGGTGTTCTATGGCTTCCTCGGCTGCTGGATGCCGTACTTCGGCCTGATCTTCAAGGGCGATGGCTTCAGCGACGCCCAGATCGCCCTGCTGGCGGGGGTCGTCCCGGCGGCCCGCGCCGCACTGACGGGCTCCTGGGGACGGCTCGCCGATCGGCTGGCCGACCCCATCCATCAGTCGATCTTTGCCGGCGTGGCGTCGCTGCTGTGCTTTGTGCCGCTTCTCTGGTTGCGTGGCTTCGAGGCGGTCTTTGCCTGCTTCGCGCTGTTCGCGGTCTTCCATGTGGGCAGCCTGCCGGCCGTGGAGGTGCGGGCCCTGGCCCCGGCGGCCAGTGGCCGGCCGCTGGCCTACGGCAAGGTACGCTTGTTCGGCTCGCTGGGCTTTGTAGCCTGCGTGATCCTGCTCGGCCAGCTGGGCGAAGCCTGGCTGCGCACGGGCCTGATCCCGGTCTGCCTGGTGTTGCTCCTGCTCGGCCTGCCCCCCCTGCTCGCGCTCCGTTCCGGCAACCGCGCCCCACCGACGGCGCGGCCCTCGGTGGTCGGTTTCATCACCAGGCGTCCGCGGGTGCTGGCGTTCTTGCTGGCCGGGACCTGCATGCAGGCCAGCCACGCCGCGTACTACGCCTACTACTCGCTCTATGTGCGCGAGCTGGGCTACTCCGACGCGGTAGTCGGACTCTTGTGGGCGCTCGGGGTGTTGGCCGAGATCTGGCTGTTCATCCGGGTCGATCGCTGGCTTCGGCGGGTGGGACTGTTCCGCGCTCTGCTGCTCTCGTTCGGCGCCGCCAGCCTGCGCTGGGCGTGTTTGGCAGGGTTGGAGCACGCGGTCTGGCTATGCGCCCTGCAGCTGTTGCATGCGCTGAGTTTTGGGGCGTTCCACGTCGCCTCGGTCAAGGCCGCCCGCCGCATCTTTCCAGAAACCCTGCAGGTCTCGGGACAATCGGCGTACCAGGCTGCCGGCTTCGGGCTGGGCGCAATTCTGGGCCAGCTGATCAACACCGTTTGGGTCGGGAGCCTGGGCTACCGGGGGATGTTCCTGGTCTGCTCTGTGCTCGCGGCGGTGGGACTCCTGGTGGTCATGCCGGTGCGCAAGATTCTGCAGCAGAGTGTTCCCTCACTCGCCGAGTAGCCTGAGCTGCGCCCGAGCCAGCCAGGGGTTGCCCGGATCGTCCTCGAGCACGCGCGCGAGGCAGGCGCGCGCAGCGTCGAGCTCGCCGAGCTCGACCAGGCACATCGTCAGGAAGCAGCGTTCGCTGGCCGCGCTGCGCAGGCTTTGGAAGTCTTCGAAGCGCGCGATCGAGCTCTCCAGGTGCGTCACCGCCAGTGCGTACTCGCCCGACGCCCAAAGAGCCTCCCCCAGGGTGCCCTCGATCGAGGGGCTGCCGGGTTTGAGGCTCAGCGCAAAGCGCGCCCACTCCACCGCAGTCTCGCCATCCCGCAAGCTCGGATCCTCTGTCGTCGCGAGGATCCAGGCCAGGTTGTTGAAGGCCCAGTACATCTCATAGCCGGCGTCGATCGCGTCGAAGACGTGCTCGATCGCCTCACGACTGCGGCCAGCCATGTGCAAACAGGAGCCGAGCAGACTCATCGTGTAGCCATCGCCAGGATCATTGCGCAGCGCGGCCTCGATACAAGGAAGGGCCTCATCATAGCGCCGCTCCCCCCGCAGCAGAGACGCCTTGCGACGCAGGTAGCTGGCGCGCTCGGGCCGCTGCGCGAGCATCAGCTCGACATCCTCGAGCCCTTCGGTATGCCTGTCGAGCAAGTCATAGATCCAGGCCCGGTTGGCGCGTCCCCAGAGCTCAGCGTCCACATCCTCGGCGGCAGCGATATGCTCGCCGGCCAGCTCGAGCGCGGTCTCGAAGCTCGCGGCATCACCGAGCTCTCCGCGCACAATCCAGTAACGGAGCCGCACCCAGTCTTTGTCATGATCCTTGAAGCGCACGAGCAAGGACTCGAGCTCAGGAGACAGCTCATGGCGCACGCTGGTCAGGGGCCAGAGGGCGTTCGGACCCAACTCGGCGTCGAGCAGGCAGCTCTCGAGCAGGGGCGCATCCTCGGCTTGCCCCAACCTGCCCAGAATACGGATCGCTTCCCGCTGCAACGGATTGCGCAGACTATCGGCCAGGATCGCGGTCAGTATCGGCCGGCAGTGCACTCCCCAGCGCGCCACCTTGTCGAGCACGGCCTGGCCGGAGTTAAAGCTGGAGAGCGCGCGCACGGCCGCGGGCTCAGCCTCCAGCAGGAAACGCGAGACGTTGTGGGGGTTCAGCCCCAGCATCTCCCGACACCGCAGACGGATCTCGGCGTCCCGAGCCCGCAGTCCGCTCTCGAGCAGCTTCCGGCCCTCTGCTCCGAGCCCACCCAGCTCCCAGGTGGCATCGTCGCGGAGCCAGCGCTCACTGCCGCCGAGCGCCCCGAGGGATTGCGCGGACAGGCTGCTCAGCAATGCCAACGGGATAAGAACGAGCGCGCGCATACCAAGTCTCCCTGGAAACCGAGGGGCAGGCTGCACGTCGGCCCGGCCGGAGAAGCCGTCTGCACCTCAGTCATCCAACATGATTTTGGCTTCGATGTCCTCGTCCGTCAATTGCGGGGAAGGCAGAGTGTCGAAGACGCGTTTCATCAAGATGAAGGTTGGCGCGACGTACGGCTCGACCTCGTCACCCAGCTCGCGGACGTAGCGCTGAGTCAGCCGCGAGAGATCCTCATTGGCCGGCTCGTCCGAGCGCGATGCGACCACTTTCCAGACCACCCCGCGTCCCGGGTTGCGCAGCAGCTGGGCCGTGACCCGCAGCCTGAGGTCGTCTGCTTGTGCCAGGTGGACCTCGGTGAAGTCGAGCAGCAAGTGGCCGTCGGTCTCGGCCAGGGCAGCCACTGGCTCCGGCTGGGCAGGAGCGTTGCCCAACACCAAGAAGTCCTTCTTCAGGTTGACATAGCGCCGCGCGATGCGCCCGGCAAGCTCGACGAAGTGTGCCGGAGTCCCTGGAGGAGCCTGGACCAGCACGAAGGTGCGTTTCAGCTGAAACTTGTCCTGGGTTTCCCAGGAGTCGCTGAGATGGTAGGACTCGATGGTGCAACCTGAGATCAGGAAGCTGCCCCACAGACCCGCCAGAAACAGCCCTCTCTGCAAGCTGCGCAACATGGTTGGGCTCCTCCCCTCAGACCGTGGCCGCCGGATCCGCTGTCTGCTCGTCTGCCGGCTCTGCCTCTTCCCCCGCGCCGATGCGCAACGATCGATCCTGCACAAGCTGCAGGATCGCGGGCACGATGGTCAACGAAACCACCAACGCAGCGATGATCCCCAGACACGCGAGCGTGCCCATCGAGTGCAGGCCCTGGTGGTCGGCCGCCATCAACGCCCCCCAAGCCACAATCGCCGTCAACATGGAGGCCAACACCGCTCCGCCGGTCATCCGCACCGCACGCATCACCGAGCCGGTCTCGACAAAGCGATGGTAGATGTGGATGCCGGTGTCGATGCCGTAACCGAAGATCAATGTCAGCACCGTGATGTTGATGAAGTTCAGCTGCGCCCCCAGCACCACCATCAGCCCGAGCATCCAGACCACCCCGATCACCAGGGGCAAGAGCGCGATCAGCGTCGCTGAGAGCTTGCGGAAGCTCAACAGCACGATCACAAACACCAGCCCCAGTGCCACCAACGCGCACAGCTGGCCGTCTTTGAGCACGATCGTGGCGAGCAGCGCATAGATGATCGGGATTCCGGTGGCGTGGAAAAGGGTGCCGTCGTCTGCCTCGATCACCCGCACCTGGCGGTCGAACTCGAGCAGCTCCTCGCCGTCCCAGAGGGCCACCCGCGGGTAGATGAATGTCAGCCAACCCGGCCAGGCATCGCGCACATCAGGCAATGGCCGGAACTGGTAGATCAGGCTCTCGGGCATGTCCTCCAAGCCGAAGGGCTCGGCCCCCAGATAATGCAGATACTGCTCGAACAGCTCCTGGTCTTCGGGGGCAAGCGTGCCGTCTTTGACCTTACCCGCGTCGCGGCGCATCTTCGCCAGCACCTTGGCATTGGCCTGCTGTTGCTCTTCGTCGGGCAGCATGCGGAAGACCGACATCACCTCGTCGACCATCGGGAAGCGGCTCTTGTCGATCGGATAGCCCAGGGTCTGATAGAGCTTGCGGTAGTCATCCCAGTCTTCGGTGTAGACGGCCACGGGCTCCGAGGCGATCTCGAAGCGCGCGTTGATCTCTTCCTGCAGCAGGAATGACGGCTGATTCGGCACCATCAGGGCACGGGAATCGTAGTTGAAGCTGATCTGACTGCCCAGGCCTCCCAACACCACGGTCAAGACCACCGCTGCCAGAACGATACGCCGCGCCCAGGGGAACCGTCGATGCTCGAGTCCGCGGATCTCACTGGCAACGACCTCGCTGGCGCGCGGGAGCAGTTGGTCGGCGAAGCCCGGCCGGAAGTGCTCGAGCATCAGGAACATGACCGGCACCACGACATAGGTCGCCAGTGCGATGAGCAGCACCCCCACGCCGGCGATCAAGCCGAATTCGCTGAAGCCGCCGAAGCGGGACAGCATCAGCGTGAAGAATGCCGCCGAAGTCGTGAAGGCGGTGGCCAGACAGGCCGACCCCGAGTGGATCACCGCCTCGTGGATCGATTTCTTCAAATCGCGCGTCAGGATGTATTCCTCGCGCAGCCGGTATAGCAGATGGATGCCGTAGTCTATACCCAACCCCTGGAGGATCGCGGCCAGCATAGTGGTGATGACGTTCAACTGCCCCACCGCCAGGAAAGCGAACGCGAACGTCCAGAGCAGACCGACCAGCAGGCCGACCTCGATGATCAGAATGAACGAGATCCGGCGCAGGAAGTAGAACAACACCAGCAGAATGCCGACGAAGGCAATCAGCGATGTCGGCTCGAGGCTGGCGATGATCGTATCGGAGTCGTCGAGGTTGGTCTTGAAGTTCCCCGTGTACCCGTAGAAGATCAGGTCGCGGCCGTCAGCCGTCTGGCGCGCAGTCTGCGGTCCATAGGCCTCGACCAGCTGGGCATTGCTGGGATTGTCGCGGTTGTAGTCTGCGATGATGTCCGTCTCGAGGGTCTGCAACAGAGCCCGTGTGAACTCGAGGTCGGTAGACTCGCCCACTGGCTTGATCAGCAGCAGCACCAGCCACTTGACGTCGCCTGGGGGCTGCAGGTCTTCGCGGGAGATGTAGTAGTCGTCCTCGATGCCCTTCTTGCCGCCGATCAGGCGGTACTTGTCGATGATGTCGTCGAACGACCCGCGCGTGAGCACGACCTCTTCGGGCTCGACCAGCTCGATCGAAAAGGGGTTCTCCTTGCGGATCTCGTACTTGATCTTCTTGCGGATGCGCTTGCGGATCTCATCGAGGTCTTCGGTCTCGATGAACATCGCGATGTTCTCCAGCACGAAGCTGGCTTCCTGCCTGTAGGCGACATGGCGGATCTCGTCCAGCGCCTCGATGCGCAGCGCCAGGGTGTCCGCGACCTGTTTCAGCTGCGCGCGGTCGTCTCCTTTGAGCGCCAGAAACAGAAAACCGTTGCCGCCGGTCAGGGTCGTGATCTTCTTCAGCTCTTGTAGAGGTGGCAGGTTCTGGTCGAGCAACTCGATCTGATTGGAGTTGATGCTCAGCTGCGCGGCCAGCAGCAACGAGGCCACCGTGAGCCCCAGGATGGCCAGCGAGACCAGGAAGTAGTGACGGGTGATGATCCCGCCAATGAAATCGAGGGCGCGGTGCTTCATACGGGCTCCGAAAACGATGCGGCGTGATGCGCGGCCCGGCTAGCAAGCTCGGCAACCAGGCCAGGCACTCTATGGGGGGGAGGGACGGGTTCAGTCCTCGTCCGGATATTCGGCTTTGACGTCTGCGACCTTTTCGCGCAGTTTCTCGAGCAATAGCTCGACCCCGCCGTCGTCGATCAGCTCTTCGACTTGATCTTCGCGGATGCCTTCGAGCGTGCTCTCCTCTTCGACCCAGACATCAAGGATGCGCCAGCCGGCCTCGTCCTTGAGCATGGTGTAGGAGAGGATGATCTCTTCTTTCTTGAAGTCGTGGTAGATCACGATGGTCGAGCCCACCTCGGCACGATCGCCATCGATGACAGGCTCGTCATAGAAGACCTCGTCGAGGTACTCGAACTTCTCGTGGGCTTTGCGGAAGGAGAGGTTCTGCATCAGGTAGCTGAAGCCCTCGATCCACTCTTGCTGTTGCTCGGGACTCAGCTCAGACCAGGTCTCTTGGAAGAGCTCGCGGGACATCGCTTCGCAGTGCAGACTCTTGCCCGCCAGTTCATATTTCTCGAAGCGGATGCCTTTGATCATCGTTTTGATCGGCTTGAGGATCGCCTCGGTTTCGTCTGCCTGATCCTGTGCCAGGATGGGTGTGACAAGGAACAGAGCCAGGGCCAGGAAGGGGCGCACAACTGCCATCGACGGTCCTCCATTGAGACGTCTGGGAGGGGGATTGTACCGCATTCGCCCCGTGAGACCCATGTTCTGTTTCCTGGCACAAGCACGCCGAGTGACGCAGCGCGTGGCCTCTGGGGACTTCTGGGAAGAAACACGACCGGTTCCATCAAGCGTGCAAGACAGCCTGTCCGACCCGCTGCTCATGATGGCGGTTTCGTCGCTGCGGGAATTGCGATAACGTGTCCGAGAGTCGACAGCAGTGATCTGCTGTCTACCGCCTGTCCCGCCCGTTAGCCCGAGGACCTCCCGCGATGCGCTTCCCCACTACGCTGCTGACCATCGGCCTGATCGTGGCCTCCAAACTCCAGGCTCAGCAGCCAGACGGGGCGTTGCCGGGCCGCTTTGCGGGCGAAGGCATCAACGTGGGGATGGAATACGTGGTCTTCAACAGCGAGCGCTTCGTGGAGAGCTCGGCCCGCGCCTTCGCCGAGACCGGCATGACGGGCATGAAGCACTATGTCGAAGCGGTCGACTGGGGCACGATGCAGAGAGGTCCGCGCCAGAAGATCGAATTCAGCAAGCTGGACTGGTTTGTACGCGAGTATCAACGCTGCGGCTTCACCGAGCTCACCATCAGCCTGAAGTCGCACAGCTCGTGGGCTTCCAAAGACATCAAGGGGCTTCTGGGCAAGAACGCGCTCGGATCCGACCCGACCCCCAAGCCCGAATACCTGCCCCATTACAAGCGCTGGGTGGCGGCGGTGGTCGAGCGATATGACGCCGACGGTGACGAGGACATGCCCGGGCTCCGTTGGCCCGTGCGCTACCTGGAGATCGGCAACGAGCTCTCGTCTTTCGAGCCCGAGCCGGTAGGCGACTACCTCGAGATGCTCGAGCACGCCTACGCGGCGGCCCATGGCGCCTACGACGAGGTCCTGGTTGCCCACGTGGCCTTCCTGCTGACCCCCGTCAACATGGACGTCGACGATCCTGCCGACTACGACACTCGCTGGCGTACCACCTTCCGCAAGGACATGCACCACGGGCTCGCAGATATGCGGGCGGTGCTCGACCGCCCGGATCTGTTCGACGTCCTGAATCTCCACAATCTGGGAGATCCCTACGAGATCGAAGACCTCGTGGGCTGGCTGGACTACGAGACAGGGCGGCGCGGGTACGACAAGCCCATCATCATCAGTGACACCACCCCCACGTCCTACATAGGCTGGGGCTCGGCCACGCGCAGCGAGGGGCCGAGAGCGCGGCTGGGCCTGGTGGCCCGCCCGGCGAGGGAGACCGACCGGCCGCGTCTGGCGAGCTATTTCACCAAGTTGATCGCCAACGATCCCGAGACGCTTGCCTGGACGCGCGGTTTTGTCGCGGCCGATCACGTGCAACGCACCGTGATCGCAGCCGAGCAAGGGATCCAGCTGATCAACCTGGCCTTCGTCGGCGACATCTTGCACGCGACCTGGAAGATCTTTGAGGCCGGCGCGGGCATCTCTGCCTGGGGCGGGGCGCTGCGCGCCGACCTGGGCAATGGGCGGATCCTTGAGCGCTACCCGGCCTTCTACGCGGTCCAGCAGATGATGGCACACCTGCGGGGCTACGAGAGCATCCGCCGCCTGCCGCTGGCCGACGAGCAGGCGCGTGTCTATCAAGTGGAGAAGGCCGGCCGGCGCATCTGGATTGCCTGGCGCGACCCGCGTGCGGCCTTGCTGCCTGAGGATGGGACGCCGAGCCTGCCCATCACCCTCGAGACCGGTGGATCACAAGCAACAGTGGAAAAGGTGATCACGGGCATGGGCCAGGAGCAAGCGGAACGTCGCTCGGTTGCGGTACTGGACGGGCACGTGCGGCTTGAATTGGAGCACACGCCGATCTATGTCTGGAGCGAGGCAGACTGAGGGAGCCACCCGCATCACCAGGGTTCCAGATAACGCCGCTGCACGTAGATGGTCGGCCCCCGCGCGGCCGGCTGGAAGTCGGGGAACTGGTAGCGCCGCAAGGCCGAGCGCTTCTCTTGCTGCCCCATCCAATAGACAAAGAAGGCCACCACGATCAGCATGAACTGACCGGACACCAGCCCGACCAGGCCGAGGGCCACGGCGATCCACTTGCCGAGCGAGACCGCTCGCAACGTGGCGGGCAGCGGGCCCATCCGCGGCGTCAGCCAGGCGCGCAGGACCCGGCCCCCGTCCATAGGAAAGGCGGGCAAGAGGTTGAAAACCCCGAGCACCAGATTGGCCCAGCCGAGCAACAGCGCCAGAGTCTGCAAGAATCCGGTCGGGAGCAACATCCCCAAAGGCATCAGCACGGCGACCAGCAGGAAGTTGACCAACGGCCCGGCCAGAGCGATGGCGATCTCGTGGGTCCAATGGTGCGGGTTGTGGGCCAGCTGAGCGATGCCTCCCAGGGGCGTCAAGAGAATGCGGTGGACGGGCACTCCCAACGCCTGTGCCGCCACGCTGTGCCCGAGCTCATGCAGCAATACCGAGCCGAAGACCAGTACCAACAACGAGAAGCCTAGCCAGCTCTGCCACACCAGCAGGATGGCGAGATACAGCAGGAATGTGAAGTGGACCCGGATGTCGATGCCCAACACGCGTCCGAGGCTGAAAGAGCCGCCCATGATGTCCTCCTTACCGATTCGGGTTCCCAAAGGACCCGGACCGGACTGCATCCGGTCTAGTCCCACGGGGCGCAAATCCCGCACCGCAACCAGGTCCTTGCTCGGCGTCCCCGGCGACAGGCGGCAACTGGCAGAATTTGATGCTGCCTCGTGCCCCACGTGCCGTGCCTGAATGGCAGGCAGGATTTTTCTGCTTGACACTTTGGCGGGCCAGGAGTTAGCTTTGGAGCATTCTCAAATATCCGAAGGGCTGGCTCGGTTGTTCACCCGCGCCCACCAGACAGGTGGAGCGCGGGACCCGGGGGGTGGGGAAGTCTGCCTGCTGGCAGCTGATCACCGATCAGACCCAATCGCCGAAGGTCGCTTGCGGGCTGTGCGCGGGATCTCCGGAGCGGCCACCGCTCTGTTTGGGGCCGGTCCCGAGCACCCTGCAGCGTAGGCTACCCTCTTGCAGGCGCAACTGCACCCGGCTACCCGGAGGGGCGTCTGCGGGTCGGGTCACGATGCGTCCCGAGCTCTCCAGCGTGGCCAGGCTGTAGCCGCGGGCAAGCACACCCAGAGGGCTCTTCGCCTCCAGCGCGACCGCAGCCAGGCGGTGCCGCTGATGCGCGCGCTGCAGCTGGCCAGCCATCCCTGTCAGCAAGCGCCGCCGCGATTCCTGCAGCTGACGCAGCCCCTCGCTCAGGCGTGCGCGCGGAGACGAGACCCAGAGCGCTCTTGCCAGCATGCGCAGACGCTCGTGTCGCTGCTGCAGAGCGCCGCCCAGAGCACGCTCCAAGCGCATCGCCAGCTGATCGAGGTGTTGCGCGCGCTCGCGCAGCCGACGTTCCGGCTGCTGGCCCTGCAGACGCTTCTCCAGACCTCCCAGCCGGTCGCGTCGCCGCCGCAGCTCTTTGAGGAATCCCGTCCGCAGCTGCTGCTCGCGGCGGGCCAGCTCGTTGCGCAGCGTACCGACATCAGGCGCAACCAACTCAGCTCCAGCCGTCGGAGTCACGGCTCGCCGGTCTGCCACGCCATCGCTCAGGGTGACATCGACCTCGTGGCCCACGGCGCTGACGATCGGCGTGCAGGCGGCGAAGATCGCCCGCACCAGTGGCTCTTCGTTGAATGCCCACAGATCTTCGAGGCTGCCCCCACCCCGCCCCACGATGATCACATCGCACAAACCGCTCGCGTCGAGCATCTGCAGCGCCTGCGCGAGCTCATGGCTCGCCCCGTCGCCTTGTACCCGGGCGGGGCTGAGCAACAGTCTCGCCAGGGGCCAACGGCGGCGCAGCGTGCTGCAGATATCCCGCAGAGCCGCCCCGGTCGGGCTGGTGACCACGCCGATGCAGCGGGGGAAACGCGGCAGCGCTTGCTTCCTGCGCGCGTCGAACAAGCCCTCACTGGCGAGCCGCGCCTTCAGCTGCTCGAATGCCAGCTGGAGCGCCCCCAACCCCTCGGGCTCGAGACGCTCCGCAAGCAGCTGGTAGTCGCCCCGCTGTGGGTAGACTCCGATGCTGCCAAAGGCGCATACCTTCAGCCCATCGTGCAGGCGGAAGCGCAACTGCCGAGCAGCGCTGCGGAACATCACCACCCGCAGACAAGCCTGGCGGTCCTTGATCGAAAAGTACAGATGGCCCGACCTGGGTCGGCTGAGATTGGAGACCTCGCCGCTGACCCCAACACGAGGAAAGAGCTTCTCCAAACGCGCCCGGATGATGCCGGTCAGCTCGTGCACCGAATAGACCGGCGGCCCGCGTCGGGCCTGCTGGTTCTGCCGTTCCGGTTGCATGCGTTGGTTCCGCCGAGGCGAGAGGAGGTCTTGCAGCCATCCGGAGACAACAGTAGCATCCAGGGGCGGAGGGCGAAAGTCCGCGCATTTCACTAGGAGTTCTGCGTGCCTTGGGGATTTCCGAACCGCTGCGAGTGTGGTGCGCGCATCCGCTCCAAGGACAAGTTCTGCGCCTACTGCGGCCTCGGCCAGCCCCCTCCTCCGGCGGCGGCCTCGGGCGAAGCCTGCGAAGGCTGTGAGAACCCGCTACGTGGACGCTGGAAGTTCTGCCCCGAATGCGGCCAGAAGCGTACCGTCGATGTGATGAAGTCCGGCTACAGTGGCCAGCACGTGAAACTCTCAGACTTCAAACATGCGACCCGCATCCTGCTGCTAACCGACCTGCATGTGACCGAGAACGCCTCCACTCCCACGCTGGTCGGGCGGCTGACCACAACCAACCTGTGCGTCGACCGCGTCCTGCAGCGCTTCCACGGCGAAATCGATCAGCTGCTGGTGAGCGGAGATCTGGTCGATCACGGCAATATGGGCGAGCTCGAGCGCTTCGTTGAGATCCTCGAGGGCCACAAACTGCGCCACAAGACGACGGTGATTCCGGGCAACCACGACCTGGTGCTGAAGGGAACCAAGCGGGTCAATCTCGCCAACTTCGCCCAGATGCTCGAGCAGTTGCCCGGGCACCCGCGCGAGGAGGATGGCTTCCCCTTCGTCCGGCATCTCGGCAACCATGTGGTCGTGATCGGCCTCGATTCGACTGGCGTCTGCCGCAAGCGCAGGGCGGCGCAGATTCTGCTCAATGGGCGTGGGCGGGTCGACGCTGAGCAACTAGAGCGGCTGAAGAGCGAGTTGAACCGCATCCCCTCGGATGTGCTCAAGATCGTCATGACCCATCATCGCATCAACCCGATGCCTTCGACCCATGGCATCTGGAAACGCCTGAAGACCCGCGTGGTCGACGGCTGGCTGATGGCCCTGGACGGAGCCGAAGAGCTCAAGAGCTTGCTGACCGGTTCGGACAACGTGCTGCTGGTCCACGGCCACCACCACGTCGAACACGTAGAGTTTCCTCGTGAGGGAGGCCTGCAGGCAACCATCGGCCTGCCCTCGAGCACACACCCCGACAAATTCGATGGGGTCTACAAGTTGTTCATGCTCGTGGTCCAGGTAGGCTGGGTGCATCTGTTGCGCGTGGTCTTCGACAGCCCCGATGGCTTGCTGCGCGATGATCCGCTCGAACATCTGCGCCTGGTGCGCAGCTTCGAGCTCAAACGCAGCCGGACTCCCAGCGCCGTGCAACGAGCGTTGGAGAAGGCTGGCTTCCAGCGAGACAAGCAAGAGTCAGATCTGGTGGGAAAATGGGCGACCGGCGGATTCGGTGAGGAGATCGCCGCAATTCTCAGGCGCCCTGCCTTCCTGCGAACTGCCGAGGACCGCAACCGTTTACGGGCCCAAAGGCTGATCTGAGCTGAAGGAGTTGGTTGTGAGCAAACCCCCCTCCCGCAAGCGTCGCTGGCTCCTCGGAGCGGGCCTGTTGGCGATGCTGGCAGGATGCCTGGGCTTCTGGCTGGGACGCGATCACGTGCTACCGGAGAGCTCTCCGTATAGCCGTGGGCGTGAGCGCGCAGTCAGCGCCGGCTGCACCAGCTGCCACGGTCTCGAGCTGCCCCCTGCTGTCAACCCCGGGCTCGGGGTCGAGCCGGGCATCCAGTTGCCTCGGCTGCACGACAGCTCGGCCGACGCTGTCGTGTTGAGACAGTGGATCGACAATGGCCAGAGCGACGCGCGCGCTGCCAGTGGAGAGGCCGCGAAAGAGCTGCTCAGCATGCCTGCCTACCGCGACGTGCTGGACGAGAGCGCGCGCGAGGATCTGGTCGCGCATCTGCTGCTGATCCAGCGCAGTCCGGAACCGCGCGGCGACGGGCTGCTCTCGCGCGGCGAACAGCTCGCCCGGCAGAACGGCTGCTTTCAATGCCACGGGCCTCTGGGGCAGGGAGGCGTGGCCAACCCGGGCGCGCTGAAGGGTTACATTCCTGGTTTCTTCGGCACGGACTTCGCGCTGCTGACCCGTGAAGGCCTGCGCGAGGATGTGGTCGAGTGGATCCGCGACGGAGCCGCGGCGGCTTTCCTTGCCCAGGGGCTGGGGCCCATCCAACCGGCGCGCTGGTTCACCGAGGCCCAGACCATCAAGATGCCAGACTATGGCAGAGTGCTGAGCGCCGCAGAGATCGAGCAGCTGGCCGACTATGTGCTCGAGTTGCACCGGCGTGGGCCGTTGGACGCCGCGGGAATCGAGGCCTATCGCAGCGCGTTGGCGGCAGAGCAGCCCGAGCCGTGCCCGGACAGCATCGATTTTGGCCGTGACATCGCCCCACTGCTGGAACGGCACTGCCTGCGCTGCCACCAGGCCGGCGACGCCCGCAGCCGCTATGCGATGGACGCGCCCGGCCCGGCTCTGGACGGGGGACAGCTGAGCAAGGTCCACGGCGATGCGGCCATCGTAGCCGGAAGCAGCCAGGAGAGCCGGCTGATGTGGATGCTCGAAGCGAAGAAGGACGACTACGCCCGTGACGTGTACCCAATGCCGCCCGACGCACCGATGCCCGCTGCTGAGATCGACTGCATCCGGCGCTGGATCGACGAGGGCGCGCCCTGGCCTGAAGAGATCATTCTGCGGGCTGTCGATGGAACAGAGGGAGGCTCTCGATGACAAGCGCACAGAAACTTGCGACCGGACTGTTGCTCGTGGGGACGCTCGCGCTGGTGGTACTCGTCGGAACGGCCACGCCCGCGCGGGCTGACGACGGCGAATCCCCGCTGGAACGCAGCATGCAGCTGCTCGAATTCCATTACCTGAACCTGCGCATGCAAGCCTCGGCAGGGAATCTCGGCGAGGCCAGCCTCGACGCCGTGTGCGGCATGCAGACGGCGGCCCTTGAGGCGAAGGTGCTCGTACCTGCCGCCGCCGCCAAGCTCGAGGAAGGTGAGAGAGCGAAATTCGTGCGCGCCTACAGAGGTGGAATGGTGGTCCTGATCCAAAAACTGCTCGCGCTCGAGCTGTTGCTTTGCGACGGAGACCTGGAAACCGCTGCGACGGCCGTCGAAGGAATCACCATCCATATGAGAAGGTCGCACGACACCTTCCAGTAGCGGCCGGGCTGTGGTAGAGTGTTGGCCTGCCCGGGCGGCGGTCTGGGCGCTCTTCTATCCATCTCCAAGGAACCACCATGCCGCAGTCCGTCGTGGTCGCCGGAACCCCCCTCGCCAACGACGCGCCCCTGGTGTTGCTGGCGGGCCTGAACGTACTCGAGTCGCGTGAGCTGGCTCTCGAGGTCGCCACGGAGCTCGTCGACGCCTGCCGCGCCGTCGAGCTGCCGCTGGTCTTCAAGGCCTCCTTCGACAAGGCCAACCGCAGCTCGGCCGAGAGCTTTCGCGGGCCGGGCCTGCAGCGTGGGCTCGAGATGCTCGCCGAAGTCAAGCAACGCTTCGACGTTCCTCTGCTCACAGATATCCACAAGCCAGCCCAAGCGGCACCTGTGGCCGAGGTCGTCGACATCTTGCAGATTCCGGCCTTCCTGTGCCGCCAGACCGACCTCTTGCGAGCCGCTTGCGCAACCGGACGGCCCGTCCATGTCAAGAAGGGCCAGTTTCTGGCCCCCCAGGACGTGACCAACATCGTGGCCAAGTGCCGCAGCTTCGGCTGCGAACAGGTGCTGCTCGGCGAACGGGGCAGCTCATTCGGTTATGGCAACCTGATCGTCGATTTCCTTGGGTTTCCGGTGATGAAGGCTACGGGCTGCCCGCTGATCTTCGACGTCACCCACTCGCTCCAACAGCCAGGGGGGCTCGGTCACGCGACTGCGGGCCGACGCCAGTACCTGCGCTCATTGGCTTTGTCGGGCGTGGCCCAGGGCATTGCCGGTTTGTTCCTCGAGGTGCATCCCGAGCCGGACGAGGCCCTGTGTGACGGCCCTTGCGCCTGGCCTCTGCAGCTGGTGCGGCCGCTGCTCAGCCAACTGACGGCGCTCGACCGGCTGGTGAAGTCCCTGCAACCCTTGTTGGAGTCGTGAGCTTGTCCGACTCCATTCAGCTTCGAAAACTGGCCGAGAACAACCTCAAAGGCTTCGATCTCGACATCCCACTGGGGACCCTGACCATCGTTACCGGTGTGTCGGGCGCCGGAAAGTCGAGCCTTTCGTTCAAGACCCTGTACGCCGAAGGCCAGCGCCGGTTTGTCGAGAGCTTGTCGCCCTATGCGCGCCAGTTCCTCGAGAAGAAGCCTTCTCCGCGGGCCGCCTCGATCTCCGCGCTGCCGCCGACCCTGGCTGTTCGCCGCAGCACGCAACGGGCAGGACGGCGCTCGACAGTCGGCACTCTGACAGACCTGAACAACTACCTGCGCGTGCTGTTTGCCCAGCTGGGCGTGGTCAGCTGCCCGCAATGTGCTGCGCCGGTCCACCGTGGACTGCCTTCGGTGGCCGCGGCTGAGCTGGCAGTGCACGGCGACAGCCTGATCCACGTTGGCGTCGTCTGCGAGCCACCAAGCAGTGTCAAAGCCGCACGCAAGACGCTGAAAGACCTTGCGAGCCATGGCTGTCCTCGCATGTTGATCGCCGGGGTTGTGCATGAGTTCGCCAGCATCAAACCCAAGCAGCTGAAAAACCAGCCCCTGGTCGCTGTGGTGGCCAGTGTCGCCGCCAACAGCACAAAACTCGCCGAGCAGCTGTCGCTGGCCCAGGACATCGGTGACGGCCTGGCCATCGCCGCTTGGGACGGAGGGCAGCGGAGTTACACCTCGCGCTACTACTGTGCTCCTTGCGACCTGCCTGTCAGGGATCCCACGCCTGCCTGCTTCAGCTTCAACCATCCACTCGGCGCCTGTGAGATTTGTGGCGGCCTGGGAGAGCGCGAGTTCGTCTGCGAAGATCTGGTGGTGGTCGACGGCCAGCTGAGTGTGGCCGGCGGCGCCATCGCGCCCTGGGGCAGCGCGCGCCGGGCCCGCGAGTTCAAAGAGCTGCTGCGTTATTGCGAGCAACAGAACATCCCGATCCATCTGCCCTGGATCCACCTCGATCCTGAAGACCGGCAACGCATTCTGGACGGCGATCCTCCGTATCGAGGCGTAGTGCCCTGGCTCGAGCGCGCTGCCAGCCAGGGACGCAATAGCAGCCTGAAGAAATTCCTCGCGCCACGAACCTGCGACGCCTGTGGCGGCGCGCGCCTCAATCCCGAGGCCTGTGCCAGCAGAATCGACGGACTCAACCTGCCTGATATGTGGCAGATGCCGGTCGCCGAGCTCGCAGAACGCATGAAGAAACTGCAGCTGCCGCAACCTCTGCAACACGCGCTCGGCCCCGTTCTGCGGGAGATTCGGGCACGGGTCGAATGTCTGACTGAGGTCGGCCTGGGCTACTTGCAGCTCGACCGCTGCGCGCGCACCCTTTCGGGAGGCGAGATCCAGCGCGTGCAGCTGACCTCGGCGCTGAGCTCGAACCTCGCCGCCACGCTGTACCTGCTCGACGAGCCGACGACCGGGCTGCACGCCCGCGACATCCAGCGCTTGATCGCCAGCCTGCGGGAGCTGCGCGACCGGGGCAACACCGTGCTGGTGGTCGAGCACGACATCAACATGGTGGCGGCTTCGGACTTCACCATCGACCTCGGGCCGAATGCAGGCGACGGAGGGGGCGAGCTGCTCTATGCCGGACCGCCGGCCGGCCTGGTCGACAGCTCGGGTCCTACCGGCGACGAGCTCTCGGGGCGCAGCGGCCCGATCACCCGCGAACGCCGGGTGCCCGGCGAAGACTGGCTCTATGTACGTGGAGCTAACTGCCACAACCTCAAAGACCTCGACGTCTCGCTTCCACTCGAGGTTCTGGTCGGCATTTCTGGAGTGTCGGGCTCGGGGAAGAGCACGCTGCTCGAGAAGGTTCTCGCCCACGGTCTGGTCGCCCAGCTCAAGGGACTGCGGGTGCCCGAGGAGTACGGTGAGCTGGCCGGGGCGGAGTTCCTGAGCGAAGTTGTGCTGGTCGACCAGTCCCCGCTGGTCGCCAATCCACGGGCAAACCCCGCGACCTACACCAAGGCTTTCGACAAGATCCGCAACCTGTTCGCGGAGAGCCCCGAAGCGGTGAACCGAGGTCTGCGCCCCTCAGACTTCAGCTTCAATGTGCCGGGAGGGCGTTGCAGCGCCTGCGAAGGGGCGGGCTTCGAACGCATCGAGATGCAGTTCCTCGCGGACGTCTTCCTGTTGTGCGAGGAATGCAACGGCACACGCTTTTCGAAGCGTGTGCTGGAGGTCAAGCTCGGCGCCCTCAACGTTGCCGAGGTCCTGGCGCTCAGCGTCGATGAGGCGCTCGAGGTCTTCGCGGCCGAGGACGAGCTGTGCGCATGCCTGCGTCCTCTGACCTCTGTCGGCCTCGGCTATCTCAACCTCGGACGGCCCCTTTCGACGCTGTCCGGAGGCGAGGCACAGCGCTTGAAACTCGCCGCCCACCTCATGCGTGGCACGGGTTCGGTGCTGTTTCTGCTCGACGAGCCGACAACGGGTCTGCACACCGCCGATATCCGCCAGCTGCTCTCGTGCCTGGACATGATCCTGGCCTGCGGGCACAGCGTGATCGCCGTCGAGCACAACCTGGAGTTTCTGGCGGCCTGTGACTGGTTGATCGACCTCGGCCCCGACGGAGGCGACAAAGGCGGAGAGCTGCTGGCTGCCTGCCCGCCTGAAGAGCTCCACACCCGGAAAGGATCCTTCACCGGCGAGAGTCTGGCCGCCCTGACGCAATCGGCACCCGAGCGCTTTGCTGCCGCGCTGAACAAGGAGCCCCGGAAGGCTTTCGACGCAGGTGTGGTCGGGGACATCGAGGTCGAAGGGGCGCAGGCCAACAACCTGCGCGGCTTCGACTTGAAGATCCCTCGAGGTGCCTTGACGGTCGTGACCGGGCCGTCGGGTTCGGGGAAGTCGTCGCTGGTCTTCGACATCCTGTTTGCCGAGGGCCAACGGCGCTTCATCGAGGCGCTCTCTGCGGACCGCCGCCGCGGCCTGCGCGGCGCTCTGCAGCCCAAGGTGACGCGCGTGCGAGGCCTGCCTCCCACCGCGGCGATCAGCCAGCTGACCTCTCGTGTCGGCAGCCGGTCCACGGTCGGCACGGCGCTGCAGGTCGCGCCGTATATCCGCCTGATCTGGGCGCGGCTGGGGGAGCAGACCTGCCCCGAATGTGGCGTGCCGCTGCGGGACGTCTCCCCTGAACAGATCATCGAGAGCCTGCTCGAGACGGCGGCCGGCAAGGAAGTTCGTGTGCTGGCCCCCGTGGTGCGGGGGGACAAAGGTTACCAGAAAGAGATCTTCCGCAAAGTGCGCGAAGGCAACTACGACCTGGCGCGCGTCGATGGCACACTTGTGCCTCTGCGCCAGGCCCCTTGGCTGGACACCAAGGACCACAACATCGACGTGCTGGTCGGGACGATCACTGTCGAGCGCAGCGCAGCCCGCAAGCTGCTGCGTCTGGTCAATACCGCCTTCGAGCTCGGGCGTGGTTGGCTGATTGTCGGCGGAGACGAGCTCGAAGAGCAGAGCTTCTCGAAGGACCGCACCTGTCCGCGTTGTGACGTTGCCTATCCGCGCTGGGAACCGAGCGACTTCAGCTTCCTCAGTCGGCGTGGGCGCTGTCCGCGCTGCCTCGGACGCGGGAAGCAACTTTGCATCGATCCCGATAGCCTGGTAAGCGATCCTGAGGCGGGCCTGGGCGATGGTGCCCTGGGGCCGTTTGTCGATGCCCGCATCCGCTTTGTTGACCTCGACTCCCTCGAGAGCACCTTGCGCGAGGTCTACGGCATCCCGTGGAACATTCCCTGGAATGCCCTGAGTGAAGAACAGCGCCGGCTGGTGTTGTTCGGCCCGCAGCACAAGAGCGGCAATGTCTTCGAAGGCCTGTGCGGCGTTCTCGAGCGTCTTCTCTCGCGCGGCTACGAGGCAGAGTTGCAAGACTACCTCAAGGACGACCGTTGCCCGGAGTGCCAGGGAGGCCGTTTGCGCCGTGCCCTGCAGGCGGTCAAGGTGCGCGGCAGCTCCATCGCCGACGTGCAGCATCTGGCCGTCGAAGACCTGCACGGCTTCTTCGCCGGTCTGCTCGGCAAGTTCAACCAACGCGAACGCCTGGTAGCGGCCGAGCCGGTACAGTTGATCCAGAAGAAGCTGTCGTTCCTGCTCGATGTCGGCCTGCCCTACCTCGAGCTTGACCGGGACATGAGCTCATTGTCGGGTGGCGAGGTGCAGCGTGTGCGCCTGGCGACCCAGTTGGCAGGCGCTCTGCGCGGCGTCTTGTTCATCCTCGACGAACCGACGGTCGGGCTGCATCCGGTCGATGGCGCGAAGCTGGTGTCGGCGATGCGTAGCCTGCAGCAGAGCGGCAACACGGTGGTGGTGGTCGAACACGACGAGCAGGTGATCCGTAGCGCCGACTACATCGTTGACATGGGACCGGGCGGAGGAACCGAAGGCGGACGCATCGTCTGCGCCGGTCCCATCGAAGAGGTGCTGCGCTGCGGCGAAAGTCTGACCGCCCGACACCTGCGGGGCGAGCTCGAGCTTCCGCCGCCCCGTCCCGCTTCGGGAGACCACGGCGAGGTCAAATTGCTCGGGGCGCGGGGCAACAACCTCAAAGGCGATGACGTCTCGATCCCGCTGGCCGCGTTGACGGTGGTTACGGGCCTGAGCGGTGCGGGCAAGAGTAGCCTGGTCGTGCAGACCTTGTACCGCGCGGTGCGCCGCAAACTCGGATACGTCGAGAAGGCGCCGCTGCCTTTCCGGGGAGTGACGGGCTGCGAGAATCTCGACCGGGCGCTGTTCGTCGACCAGAAGCCGATCGGCCGCACCTCACGCTCGTGTCCAGCCTCCTACACGAAGATCCTCGACGAGATCCGCAACCTGTTCGCGGCGACCGACGAGGCAACCGCGCGCGGTTTCGACAAGAGCCACTTCAGCTTCAACACCCGCGAAGGCCGTTGCGATGCGTGCGCCGGTCAAGGCGTTCTCAAACTGGAGATGGACTTCCTGCCCAGCGCGACCGTGCCCTGTGAGACCTGCAATGGCTGCCGCTTCCGTCCTCCTCCCCTGAGTGTGAAGCTCGAGGGCTGCAACATCGCCGAAGTGCTGGCGCTGACCGTCAGCGAGGCCCGGGCCTTCTTCCAGTTCGCCCCCAAGCTCGCCCATGCTCTGGCATTGCTCGAAGAGCTGGGGCTGGGGTACCTGACGCTGGGGCAGCCGAGTCCGAGTCTTTCGGGGGGTGAGGCGCAACGCATCAAGCTTGCCAGCGAGCTGTTGAAGAAGCCGCGCGGGCGCACCCTGTACGTGCTCGATGAGCCCACAACGGGCCTGCACGCGGCGGACGTGGTGCGCTTGATCGGCATTCTGCGACGGCTGACCGAGCGGGGTGACCCGATCGTCGTCATCGAGCACAACCCCCAGGTGATCCTGGCCGCTGACAGCATCGTCGATCTGGGTCCCAAGGGCGGCAGCAAAGGTGGGCACATCCTGGTGCAGGGCACGTTGGAAGAGGTCACCGCTTGTGAGAGATCGGTGACCGGCAAGTGGCTACGCGCCGGCATGCGGTGAGCAACACTCCGCGCAGCGCGGACGAGATCGGCGTGGCACGAGCGAGCGCCTTCTGTACGTGTGACGGCCGTGGGGATGGTTGCCGCCGAAGCGGCAGGGGCTGTGCGCGGGATGCATGGCGAGCATCGGCTTCCCACGCTGCTGACACGCGCGGATCGGGAAGCGCGGACTGGACTCAGGCCGGCTTCGCCGCCTTCTGTTTGACTTTCGGGGGTTTGGGAGCCAGTTCCTTGAGCACTTTCTCCAGCGCGACCACCTTGGGGTCACGGTCGTTGAAAGCGTGCAAATAGCGGCTGTCCTCATCCGTGCGCTGCAACTCGTTGACCCAGCCCAGGAATGTGAACGGGTGGTAGTGGTAGACCGTGCGGCTCTGTGGGAAGTCGGGCACTCCCTTGGCGACCGCCTCCCAGAACATCAGGGGCGCGCAGCGCGCGAAGTCCTCGTCGTCAACCAGCTCTCCAAGGTCTTCGCGCCGCAGCGCCCACTCACTGGGAAAATGCGCCCGTGCGCGGCGTAGCCGCACCGCCTGGCGGGGCATGTCCGCCGAGGCCGGGTCGGCATTCAGCGCCTTCTTGACCGCCGCTTCGTCAACGTACTCGGCGCTGCCCACATCAATATTGAACGGCCCCTCGATCTTCGTGGCACTGAACACACCGACATGCAGCGTGCGGCGATGGGCGTAGGCGCCCACCACACCGAGCTTGTCACCGACGCACACACGCAGACCAGGAAAGACAATCTCACCAGCCTGGAGTTTCTCCAGCAAGGCCTCGAGCTCTTCCAGCTCTTTCTGTAAGGCGTCGAGGGGGCGCAGCAGCTTGTCGGGCAGGGCCTTGTTGGCCGCTTCGAGGTGCGCCGCCCCCGCCGCTTCGAGAATCGCGATCTCTTCGCGCAGCTCGTCGCGACGCTCGAGCAATGCGTCCAGCCAGCCAGGATTGGCCGGCGGCTTGCCGCCGCGGCGCCGCGCCGGCTTTTCGAAACTGAAGCCCGCCGGCACCAGGTGCATGTACAAGCTGTACACCTTGGTACCCGGCTTGCTCGCGTCCAGCCGACCCTGGGCGTCTGCTTCGAGGTGCAGCTCATGTTCGAGCAACACAAAGAACGGGCTCCCACGGTTCGCGTCGGGCTCAGCGGCCTCACCATAGCGGCACGCCACCACACGGCCGTTGGCCATCGCGTAGACAGGCGTGGGACGAGCAAACACGGCGTGGATGCCGCCATGCCACAGTCCGTTGCTGCCGACAGGAAAGGTCCCGCCTCCGGCGCCTTCGACCAGCTGCAGGTAGGCATCGGTCATCGAGGCCGCGCCGTAGTCCCAAAACGAGAGCGCGCCGCGGTAGTCGCGCTCTTCGTTGCCCAGGTCGAACGGAAACCACCAGTCGTTGCGCACGCCGCGCTGCACGCGACTCCAGTCGAGCATGGGACCCGGGTCTCGCAGCCGGGGGTGCACCGTCTGATGGCCGAGGATGCCTTCGAACAACTTCAAGAACAACCGGACCACCGCATCACGACCACGTTGCGGCTTACCGTCCAGCACGACCCGCTTCTTCTTCTCGAGCTCGAGCAGACGCTTGCGCCCGAATCGTTCAACGAACCAACGTCCATAGCGGCCGCCCGAGCTTTCGATCCAACGCACATTCAAACTGCGGAAGCTCGCCCAGGCGTTCGGCAGGAAGTTGCGCGGCAGCCCGAACTGCACACACAAACGCCGCAAGCTGGCGACCAGACTGTCGAGCTGCTCGTCTGGGAAGACCTCCCAGGTCGCGGGAAGCGCTCCCCTCCCCCTGGGGCAACGCGCGGCCCGCAGCCGCACCATCAGCGCCCAGGGCCCAAAGTAACGCCGCACCTTGGCGCGGGTCTCGCGGCCGCCACGGAACGGAGGAATGCGGCCCAGGGTCCAGCGGCCCATCTTGAGCAGGGTCTTCGGCCGATCGCCACGACCTGGCAGATGTCCCATGGACGCCAGCATCACGCCCACGGCACGCTCACTCAACGTGCCCTTGACCACCCGGAGTCGGGCCTTCTCGTCGGCATAGCGGTAGACCTTGCCGTTGCGGTCTATCAGCAGATGACAGCCGGCTTCACGTCGTAGCTTCCGAGCGCCCTTGCGCTTGTCCCAGTTGCGCGCCGTGGTCTGCACGGACAAGCCCTGGTTGGTGCGTACAACGATGGCCGACGTCTCTTCGCGCCGCGCCAGACCGCCGATCTTCGACTTCAGCAGGTCGCTGGGGATCACGCTCATCTCCAGGTCAAAAGGACCATGCCAGGCAGGGTCTCAGGCGCCACACTATGCGCCCGCAGTCCTTGCTCGGGGTGAGCGCTCACGACGCGCAGCCCCCTCCCATCCGAGCCCGCCCCGACAACCACTGCGGCATGGCCGCTGGACTGAGGGCCACGCACCGGCCACACCAGAATACTGCCAGGCATCGACTGGCCGGGGTCAAAGTCGGCGCCGAGGCGGCGATGTTCGAGTTTGCGGCCGATGTCCAGCCAGCGAGACTTCAAGCGGCGGAATGCTGCCTTGACGCGCCGACGGTCGCCCGTGAACCGTCCGTTGACCTCTATGTCGAGCACATCCTTGAAATACATATGCGAAGCAGGGAACGGCACGAAGGTCTCGGTGCCGCGCAAGGTCGTCTTCATGCCCAACACACCGAGGATACGCTCGGCGCCGAAGACCTTGCTGAAGACCTCCGCGACGAAGGCCATCGCCTTGGGAGCGGGGCCGTCCTCGGTCGCGCTGCCCCCCCAGGGTACGGGCGTCTTGGCCAGGAACCTTGCGGGGTTCTGCGCATAGAGCTCGAGGGCGGCCTTCACCAAGCGGTCTGCATGCGGCGGCAAGCCCTTATCGGGCACCGGCAGCAGCTCGAGCCGATGTTCCGGCTCGAAATCGGGGACTCCTGCAGCTACAAAGCGCACGCGGAACACGCGGCCATGCGGAACCAGCCGTTGCGCCATAGTCGAGAAGCGCACTTTGCCCGAGCTCACCTTCTCTTCGAGCTGCAGCACGACGTCATCTTTGCCATCCGGCAGAATCTGCGCAAACACTGTCGCGCCATGGGCCATGCCCGTTGTGGTCGCCAAGGCCCGGACGCCGACACTGCTCGTGAGTGCCTGGCCGGATTCCCAACGCCCAGACACAAAACGGGGCGTTTGTCTGGCTGCCTCAGCCTGGACATCCGCGCGCTTTTGTGCCTCGCCCTGCAGCTTGTTGATCAGAAAAGCCAGGCGCTCGCGGGTCTTGGGACTCGGTTGCCCGTCGACCTCGAGTTTGGCCTTCTGCTGCACTTCGCGCAGAGCCTTGCGGGTCTGTGCGGCCATACAGCCATCGGCAGGCCCAGGATCGGTCTTGATCTTCTTTGCCTTGAACAAGCGCTGTAGCTGACGCTGCACCTGCTTGTGCCAACGCAGCGGTGTGACATCGGCCTTCTGTGAAGCGGGTACGTCCGCGACTGGCTTGCCCTCGGCATCAGGGTGCCGTTGGGGGCGGGTCTCGGCCACGCCCATCTCCACGAGCAGGTCTTCGCGGCCCTGGGCCGTCCGGCGCGCCTCGACCGCATCAGCTTTGTCGACCACCAGCGCCTGGGTCTTGTGATGGTAGGTCAAGCTACTGGTGTCGGGAGGTATGGCTTTCGGCGCCGGTTCGTGGTGGAAACGGACAGCCTGGGTGCGCATAGGGTGGAGGCGGGTGATCAGGGTTGCAGGCTCGACGCGTCGCCCCGACTCGACCCGGAACGTGCAATCGATCAGTTCCATTTCTTCCGGCTCGCGCCAGGTAAACCAGGCAGCACGGGTCTCGAAAAAAGCGCGATCTTCGTACAAGTCGTCACGCACGAGCGCGTAGCTACCCTTCTCGCCCTGCACCTGTTCTTTCAGCGCCTCGCCCTGCATGAAGACGCTGATACCCGGCCCTTCCTGCCCCAGACCGTGGGCTGAGAACAGTTGCACGGCCTGGGTCTTGCCCTGCTGATCGAAGGCCGCATCGAATACGTAGGCGACGTGGGCGATCGGTTCGCCCGGGCGCTGCCCCTTCCACCAGATGCTGAGCAGGTCGCCACGCCGGGCCTCTTCGAGTTTGATGACACGGCCGATGTCGCGTCGCTCCACGGCAGCGTGCGGTCCTGCTCCCTTGATGGCCATCCACTCTGCGTAGAAGGCCTTGTCCAGCGCCCTTCCGTCAGCGCACAGCGGCACGAAATCCTGCTCGCCCTCGAGTGCCCAGGCCAGGGCATTCAGAGTGACGGCTGCCGGATGGCACGTGGCCTCGGGCTCGGGGCCGTAGCGGATGCCGGAGAAACGTGCGGCGCGCAGGAAGCCCGAGCCGGAATGTGCGTAACCGCCGGCGTTCAGCTTGCGCAGCGCGACCAGTTTGGCCAACACCAGCTCCGGATTGACAGAGGTCTTCATCGCCTGTGCGCGGCTCCAGTGCGGGGAGAGTCTCCGCTTAATCATACCCAGCGATGTCCGGTTGGCAGCTGAAAATGTGGTCGTGCAGAGCGGGGGGCCCTCAAAAGAACAAGGGCGGGGTGCAACCCCCGCCCAGCTCTCGTCTTTCTCTGCCTGCTCAGCGCTTGCGCGGGCGGCGTTTGGGTGCGACCAGGGGCTTCTTGAAGCTCGATTTGGTGCGCCCACTCAGGAATTTGGCCATCTTGCCCGAGACCGGCTTCTCTTTTCCTGAGCTCTTCTTTTTCTGGGGCGCTTTGCGCGGCTTGGGGATGCGCTTGCGGTTGGGCTTCTCCGCCTCAGCTTCCGCAACCACCTCTTCCGACTCTTCCAGCTCCTCCTCGGACTCCTGATCCAACTCGGCCTCGGACTCGATCTCGTCGAGATCGGAGACCTCACTGTCGTCTTCGATCTGCTCGAGGTCCTTGAGCTCATCGGGCTCGTCATCGGAGAGGTTGGCGAGCACCTCTTCGACCGAATCGGCCGGTTCGATGTCTTCGACCTCATCGGAGTCTTCCAACGCTGTGTCCAGCTCAGGGTCGGACAGGGCATCGAGATCGACCACCTCATCGGCCTCGGCTGGAAGGTCGCTCTGCTCGGGATGCTCATTGATCTCGGTCGGTTGATCTTCTTCGCCAGCATCGGAATCTTCGAACACCTCTGCATCCGATTCGTCAAGCACGGCTGCGTCGGACTCGATCAGCTCCGGCTCGTCAGAGCCGTCCAGCTCATCGAGATCATCGAGCTCATCGAGCTCATCGAGCGCATCGGCGTCAGCGAGGGGAGGCGGTCCGGCAACCACTGCGTCTGACTCTTCCAGCAGATCGCCGGCCTCATCAGAGTCGTTGAGCACTTCTTCGTCCGAGTCTTCGACGAACTCCTCGTCATCGGATGCATCGATGACCTCCTCCCCCGAGCCATCCGCATCTTCGAACATGTCTTCGCTGAGCTCTTCGATACCCTCAAGCTCCTCGAGCTCCTCGACGCTCTCCAGCGCATCCTCGACCTCGATCTCGGAATCCGAGTCGATCAGCTCGACATCCGCCAGCGCGTCGTCAGACCGGGACAGGCGCGTCTTCTTGAGCTTCTCGCGGGTGACCGCTTCGAGGTCACCGCTCTGGGCATCGGTCGAATCGACCAGACCCCGACCCCGGCGAAGACCCTTCGTGGCGCGCGCGATCACAGTCTTCTGCGACTTACGGCGCGCCTCCTTGGCCTCGACAACCATCTTGTGCAAGGCTTCCTGGATGGCCTTGTCGGCCTTGGGCGTGATGTTGTGGCTCGAGATCAAAAGTTTGCTCAGCCGCACCAGCCGTTTCTCTTCGAGGTGCAGACGCTTCTGCTCTTCGAGCGCCTCCCGCACGTAACGCTCTTCGACGATCTGGCTCTGCGCGGCGATCTTGCCGTAGAACTTATCGGCCTGGCGGATGAGGTAGTACAACACAGCCTGCCGCAGGCCTTTGAGCTGTTTCTTGGCGATGATGCCCATGCCCACCAGGGTCTTGTCGAGCGAACGACGTTTGGTTTTCTTCAGCTTCCGGGCCTTCTTGAGCTGTTTCTCTGTGATCAACCCGTGCTCGAGAAGGATCTTGGCCAGTGCCTTGTTCTTGGAGAGCAGCATCGCGTTACCTCAATGGGGGAAGTTCTACTATTCGTTGGGTTGGGGGACGTTTCTGAGTTCTTCTTCAGCCCGCCGGCGCGCTTCTTCTTCTGCCAGCTGCAGGTCTTTGGAGCGCAGCCCCGGATCACTGGGATGCGCCATCCGCCCCTCATCGAGGTAGGCGCGCGCGCGGGAAGGCTCGCGGTTGCGGAGCAGGGTCTCGACCAGATCCAGGTAGATCACCGCCCCTTGATCGGGGCATTCTTTCAAGGCCAACCGGTAGAGGTAGAGTCGTGCGGCCAGGCTGCCCGCCGCACGCGCTCCGGCCAGCAGGCGCTGCGCGTAGGCTTCCGGGCTCAGCTCCTGGTCGAGATTGGGCAACAGCCCGCTGATCTTGAAGTGGCTGCCTTTGCGGGTGGATTGGAAAAACAGCTGCCCCCCGGCGGGCGACAGCCGCGAACGCAACTCTGCGGCATCGCGCCACAAGACCTTGCCCTCGCCGTCGATCACGCGCACCACCGATCCCAGGCCGCTGGCTTCGGGCCTTTCATTGACGACCGCACAGCGCTCTTCATCGAGGGCATAGATATCGCGGGCCCCGGCGCGAGGCAGGGCGAGCCGGAATCCCTCGCTGCCATCGGCCAGGTTCCAGGCCACCAGGGAGCCATCCGCCATGTTGCCCCACACCCGTCCCGCGCAGACCGCCGGCGTACCGACCAGATAATCCGTCAGGGCGACCTGCCATAGTTGGGTATCGTTGCTGAGGTCCAGGCACTCGACCTGCTCGCGGTGGAAGACCACAAGCTGCTCCCCCATGAGCACGGCGCCCAAGGCTGTGCCCGTCTTGAGCCGCGAGAGCTCGTTGCCCTGCAGGTCAAAGACGACCACCAGTCCGAGCTGGGTGACCAACACCAGGCGTTGCTTGGCGGCGAAAGGCCCGAACACGGCATCTGCACGGAAGCGGTGGGTAAACAGCAAGCGCGGCTCCGCCAGGGACACGCCGACCAGCTGCCGGTACTGTCGCAGCTTCGAGGTGTAGACCAACAGGCCGTCCTCGAGCAGCAGCCCCTCCCCCGTCCAGGCAGGGGCTCCAGGGAGGAAACGGGTCTCGGCCACCATGCCCTGTTGCAGTCTGGTCAGTTGCAGGCCGACGCATTTGTTCGAGTGACTCGGTCGACGAGGCTCATAGCTGTAAACCGATGTTCCGACCCAGAGCTCGCCGTCGTCCTGCACCAGGCCGCCGACGACCGCTCCCAGCACTTCGTCGTCGCTCGAGGGAGACAGCTCGGCTACCAGCTCCGGCTGCCAACTCCATGCCAGGGCTCCACTCGCCGGTTGCAACGCAATCACACCGAGCAGGTTCGAGTCGGCCGCCACCAATTCGGAGTCGAACAGCTGCATGGCAGGCCAATCAGAACGTTCTGCGAATTCCGGTACGCTCGGCAGGTTGCGCTGGAACAACCAGCGCCCGAAGAACGCGGTGCTGCGGCCGCCCTCGGCTTCCAACGTTGCCCGCGCCGCCTCGACTCGCGCACGCAGCGCCCGCAACTGCCGGCCCTGCAAGTGCTTCTCCGCCCGGGCCAGCACCTCATCGGCACCCGAGAGACTCGCACGGTTGAGTTGCAACTGGATGGCCCATTCATAGACCAGCTCGCTACGAGGAGCGATGAAGAACAAGCGCTCGATCTCGAGCTGTGCCAGATCGTCCAGGCGCCGCTCGACCAGCTCGAGGGTGGCGTAGAGCCGCGTCTTCAGGCTCGGGCCATCGTAGAGGCTGGCCAAAAACTCCGGCTCGGCCAGATGATCGAGGTCGAGCGCCCGCATCAGCTGCGGGATCAAAGCCTTCAGAGTCTCGTGCAGCGTGGAACCGACCTCGGTCTGCGGAAACACTGCCAGTGCCACCCGCATACCTTCTTCGTACTGTTCGGTCGCATGCAGGTACTGTGCCCGCAGCACCCGGACTTCGAGGTCGAACAGCAGCAGACTCTCGATCGCCTCGATGGTCTCCAGAGCTTCATCGAACAGGCGCATGCTGAGGAAGACTCCGACCAGGTCGCGCAACCCCGCATAGCGGAAACCCTGCTCGTCGGTCGCGTCCATGAAGATCGCCCGAGCGGCTTTGAAACGCTCGAGCGCCTCTTCCTCCCGCCCCTGCGCGAGCAGGATCTGGCCAGCCTGCAGCGCGAATCCGGGCTGGTCGGGGTAGCGGGCCGCCAGGGCATCCAGCGGCTCGAGTGCCTCGTCGACCCTGCCCAGCAGTGTCAGGACCTCGGCCTGCCTCAAGAACAGGGAGACCTGCAACTGTTCGTCAACCCTGAACTCTTCGGCCGCGACCAGAACGTCCCGACAGCTCTCGATCACAAGCAATGCTGCCTCGGGCTGGCCGAGCAGCATTTCGAGCTCGATCAACTCCAGCCGGCTGCTCAGCCAGACTCGGGAAGCCCGGTCTTCCGGTTGCGGCAAGCCGCGTAGGTGGGCCGCGAGCTCGGCAAACACCATCTGCGCGTCGAGCAGGCGCAACGCCCGGATGTAGGCAACGACCAGATCGAGATCCTGCTCGAGCCGGAAGTGACGGTAGAACAGGCCGGCAGCCGATGTAATCTTCAGGCTCTCGATCACCTGCACCAGCTGCAGCTTGTCGTCCACCGACAAGAGGTCGAAAGAGTCGAGAATGTCGGCATCAAGCCCCAGCACTCCCCCCAGCTGACGCTTGAGATCGGCCGGAACGTAGCCGCGCAGGCGTTCGAGCACGCTCTCTACCTGGAAGGCTGCCTCGGGCGCGAGCTCGTCCTCGGCGCGCAGCTCTTCGAGCAGCGGGATCACCCCGTCCCCCATTCCCAGCAGGGACGCCGCCGCCCGGTCACGCACCTCGGGGTCGGGCTCGTGCAGGTCGTCGATCAGGCGCTCGAAGTCGTCCAGATCTGGAGGCGCGAACAGCCTCGTGATGGCACTGTCAGCAGCGGTGCGAGGCCGGTCGAGCTGCGCCTCGGCGCTGCCACACAGCCCGAGAAGCAGGCAGAGCAGGCCTGCAAGGCTTCGGGCTGACTGCTGGAAGTTCCGCGCCATTCGCCGTTGAGCACTCCGCGCAGGGGCGGTCGCGGGACCGCGGAGAAGGGCTGTATTATAGCTGCTCGTGCGGGGCAATCAAGAAGCGCCGGGCTGGGAAAACCCCTACTCCCGCACGCCGATCCAGCACCCATCCCCGAAGGGCACGATGATGCTGCGCACGCGCGGGTCGGCGGCCATGCGCTCATTGAAAGCCCGGATGGCCCGGACTCCGGCGCTCGACGAGGATTCGTCATCGAACATGTGCCCGAAGGCGAACGCATTGTCCACCGCGATCAAGCCTCCGGGCCGCACGACGCGCAGGCACGCATCAAGGTATCCCGGGTAGTTCTCTTTGTCCGCATCGATCAGGGCCGCGTCGGCCGACCCGTCCTCGAATCCCGCCAGCACTTCCAGACCGGGCCCACGGTGGACTTCAATCCTGCCCGCGACATCCGAGCGTGCGATCCAGGACTCCGCGAAGTCGGCGTGCATCGGCTCGAGCTCGATCGTGCGCACCCGCCCGTCTGCAGGCAGAGCCCGCGCCATCCAGATCGATGAATACCCGGCCAGCGTGCCCACCTCGACCACCTGCTGCGCGCCCATCAGGCGCAGCAGGATGTGCAGGAACCCGCCCGCGTCGGCCGAGATGGAGATCGCAGGAATCCCGGCCTCAGCTGCCGCGGCGCGCAGGTCACGCAGAAACCCATCCTCGCCCACCGTGTGCGTGCGCAGGTATTCCGCGTGCGCGGGATCGATCGGATGCACCATGGAACCGTTCTCCCTGTTTTGGATCAAGCCAACACGGGGTCGACTTTCTCAGGATCGATCCCCAGCGTCTTGATCGCCTTGACCACCGTCGCACGCTTGAGCTTGCCCGCCAGACACAGCTGGGTAAGGACGGCGAGCGCGATGCTCTCTGCATCGATCTCAAAGTGGCGCCGCAGCTCCTTGCGCGTGTCGGAGCGTCCGTAACCGTCGGTGCCCAATGAGTGGAAACCGTCAACCCAGCGCGCGATCTGGTCGGGTACGGCACACATGAAGTCCGAGACAGCCACAGTGGGGCCGGAGTGGCCCTTCAAGATCTGCTGCACCAGGGGTGTGCGCCGCTCTTCTCCGGGGTGCAGCAGGTTGTAGCGTTCGGTGGCCAGCGCCTCCCGGCGCAACTCCAGGTAGCTGGTCGCGCTGAAGACATCAGCCTTGACCGAGAACAGCTCAGCGAGCAGATCCTGCGCTCGCAAGGCTTCGTTGATCAATGAGGCGCTGCCGAAGATGTTGGCCCGCGCGCGGGCCTTCTTGGCAGTGCCGGCCCGCAGCAGGTACAGGCCGTCCAGAATGCCCTGACGCGCCCCCTCGGGTATCGCCGGCATCGGATAGGCCTCATTCTGCAGCGTGATGTAGTAGATGACATCCTGGCCGTCCTTGTGCATCCGTCGCAGCCCATCTTCGACGATGACGGCGACCTCGTACGCAAAGGCCGGGTCGTAGGCCCGCAAGTTCGGCACGGTGCTGACCAGCAGATGGCTGTGCCCGTCTGCGTGCTGCAGCCCCTCACCATTGAGCGTCGTTCGGCCCGCGGTCGCGCCGAGCAGGAAACCACGCCCGCGCATGTCTCCGACTGCCCAGATCTGATCGCCGGTGCGCTGGGGTCCGAACATGCTGTAGAAGATGTAGAACGGGATCATCGGTTGGCCGTGGGTCGAATACGAGGTGGCCGCCGCCTGGAAGCTGGCCATCGAACCGGCCTCGCAGATCCCCTCCTCGAGCACCTGGCCGTCCTTGGCCTCCCGATAACTCAGCAGCATCTTGGCATCGACGGGTTGGTAGAGCTGCCCTTTGGAAGAGTAGATTCCGTAGCGCTTGAACAGCGCATCCAGACCAAAGGTCCGTGCTTCGTCGGGGATGATCGGGACGATCCGCTTGCCGATCTCTTTCTGGCTCATCAGGCGCGCCAGCATGCGGGCAAACGCACCGGTGGTCGAGACCTCCGCCTCACCGCTGCCGTCGAAGAACTGCTGGTACCACTCTACCTCTGGAACCGGCAGCGGGAAGTGCTTGACACGCCGCTCGGGCACAAAGCCCCCGAGAGCCCGCCGTCGTTCCATCATGTATTCGTATTCATCACTGTTCTCTTTGAAACGAATCAGAGGCGGCATCATGTCTTCGATCTGCGAATCGGCAATGTCCAGGTTCAGCCGATCGCGGAAGGCACGGATCTCACGCACCTTGAGCTTCTTGGCCTGGTGGGCGATGTTCTTGCCTTCGGCCCCCTCACCGAGTGTCCAGCCCTTGATGGTCTGCGCCAGAATCACCGTCGGCTTGTCGACTTCGCGGCAGGCCTCGAGATAGGCAGCGTAGACTTTGCGCATGTCGTGGCCGCCCCGCCGCAGGCGCCGGATATCGTCGTCATGCAGGTCGTTGACCAGCTCCAGCAGTTTGGGATGCGCACCGAAGAAGTCTTTGCGGATGAACGCTCCGCCTTCGACGGCATAGTTCTGGTACTGCCCGTCAGGCACCTCTCCCATACGCCGGACCAGCAGGCCCTCGTCATCCTTGGCCAACAGGTTGTCCCACTTGCGGCCCCAGAGGACCTTGATCACCTTCCAGCCAGCCCCGTGGAAGACGCCCTCGAGCTCCTGGATGATCTTGCCGTTGCCGCGCACGGGACCGTCGAGACGTTGCAGGTTGCAGTTCACGACGAAGATCAGGTTCCCGAGCCCTTCCCGCGACGCAAGACCGAGCGCACCGAGCGCTTCGGGCTCGTCGCATTCGCCATCGCCGACAAAAGCCCAGACCCTGGAGCTGGACGTGTCGCAGATGCCCCGCGCTTGCAGGTAGCGGTTCCAGCGAGCCTGATAGATCGCCGAGATCGGACCGAGGCCCATCGAGACGGTGGGGAACTCCCAGAAGTCGGGCATCAGCCAGGGATGCGGGTAGCTCGACAGCCCCTTTCCGCCCACTTCGCGGCGGAAGTGCCCGATCTGGTCTTCGCTCAGGCGTCCCTCGAGAAACGCGCGCGCGTAGATGCCGGGGGAAGAGTGGCCCTGGAAGAAGATCTGGTCGCCGGCCCCGCCATTCTTGCCGTGGAAGAAGTGGTTGAAACCCACTTCATACAGCGAGGCGGCCGAAGCGTAGGTGGCCAGGTGGCCCCCCAGGCCAGGGAACTGGCGGTTGGCCCGCATCACCATCGCCACAGCATTCCAGCGTATGTAGCGACGGATACGCCGCTCCATGTGCTCGTCGCCCGGATAGGGGGGCTCTTTGTCCGGGGGAATGGTGTTGATGTAGGGAGTCTGGACCAGCATCGGCAGGCGCACCGACTCGACGTGGGCGCGCTTGAGCAGCGAGGTGAGGATGAAGTGGGCGCGCTCTTCTCCGTGGTGGTCGATCAGAGCGTCAAGGGAATCGAGCCACTCCTGGGTTTCCTGGGGATCGACATCCCGGAGTTCCATCTTCAGTTCTGGCTGCACTGCATTCCTCCTACCGGCACCCGCGGCTGAAGACAGACAACGGCTGCAATTCAGGGCTTGATCGATCAGACAGAGTTGATCGGAGAGCTGCCGAAGATAGCAGGTCGGCGGCTGGATGTCCATGCAACGAAACACCAGGCACGCGGGCGCAACCGCGGCCCGCATCGAAAACAGCGGGGCTCGCGCCCCGCTGTTTGCTCGCCAGATGTCTGTGGGCTCAGTCGTTGTTGAGCTTCGTCTGCAGCTTGCTGACGCAGCCCTTGCAGCACACGTACCAGACGCCCGAAGCGGTTTCGACACTGGGTGCGGTCGCAAGATCGGCGATCGGCTTGCCCGTCACCGGGCAGAGCGCCTCGCCGGCCGCGCTGCGTTCGTTGGCGATGCGGGCATCGACCACGGGCGCCGGGACCGGAGCCTGATCGACGATGCCGGGCAGCTCGCCACAGCAACCACCGGCCGGAGCCGCGACAACCGCGGCGCCCCAACCGAGTCCGGTGACGGAGAATTTGCTGCCCGCGAACAGGGCATTGATCTTCTCGGGCGCCACCTTGCCCGCGACCTGAATCTCGGCCAGGCCGAGGTCGATGCGCAGCACTTCGATGCCTTCAGCGGCCACCAGGATCTCTTCGACACCCGACGCACAGCCCATACAGCTCATGCCATCGACGGTCAGGAGCGTACGCGCCGGCAGCACGAAGCTGGCGTGGTCGAGGGCAAAGGGGCCGTCGCCCATGCTCGCCTCGAGCTCGGCCAGGCTGAGCTCTGCCTCGGGGGCCAGCTCGATCTTCAGCTGGTTGCCCTCGAAATCGAGGTCGCAGATCGGCAGCTGGGCGCGCACCAACTGGCGCGTGAGGGCCAGCCGATCGGCGTCGGTCTTCAGGCCGGCGATGGGGAAGCTCAGGACTTCTCCCTGCGCACAGGCGGGCGCCTGGACCTCTTCGCAGCCGCCGCCTTCACATCCGTCACATTGTGCCCAGGCCAGGGCTGCAGTCAAAGCCACGCAGATAGCGATCCGTCGCATAGCAGTCTCCTTTTTGCAGGTTCAGCGTTCTGGGGATCACTCAGTCGCTGGAGTGCTCCCTCGAGTTCTCGCCAGACTACCATACCGTGGACCCAGCATCAGCTTTTCCAGGACGAACTCTTTACTGGTCTGTTAGACTCCGCCCACCTTCAAGAGATGAAGGCACCACAGGCTCCATCTCCGGATGGAAACGGGAAGCCGGTGAGAATCCGGCGCGGACCCGCCGCTGTCATCGGGGACGAACACGGCACTGAAGCCACCCAATCCAGGGGAAGGCGCCGTCAGTAGGACGATCCGAGAGCCAGAAGACCGGCCTGTGTGCGGAGAGCGCTTCGCCG
Organism: Planctomycetota bacterium; assembly: GCA_029260765.1. GTDB lineage: Bacteria > Planctomycetota > J058 > JAJDCP01 > JAJDCP01 > JAJDCP01. Next base: position 76,183 of record JAJDCP010000005.1, on the reverse strand, counting down.
ACCGGGAGGGTTTCCCGGAGGGAGCGCCCCGTTGATGGGTGTGCCCTGACGGGCTCCCCATCGAGGAGAACGAGGAGTTTCCCATGCAAGCGCACCGCGCGGCAGCCGTTGGCTGCTTCGTCAGCCTGTGTCTATTGTTCACAGGCTGCAATGACAAGAGCTCGTCCCAGGCTGCTCTGCCCCTGATAGGGAGCATCGACCTCAACGCTGCCCATGCGTTCCAAACCGGCACTCCCGACCTGCAGGACCTGGTCATCGAATGCACCTCACCCGACCGCCTCTACACGCTGGAGTTCGACTTCAACGGGGATGCCTGGGTCAAGACCTTCCAGATCGACTTCGACGGCCAGCTGACCCTGCTGCAGAACACCGACCTGGCCACCGCGATGGCCGGGTCCCTCGCCAATGACCTGTCGATCTTCGCTCCGGGGAGCGCTCTGGTCGTAGCCCAGGCAGCCTTCGGAGGCGGGGGAACCGAGTCGCTGCACGCTTTCGACCCGCGCGACTCGACTCCCTCAGTGTCGTCCCGCGATGTCGGCGCCGATTCCGTGGTCGCCCCGTTCATCGACATGGCCGGCGATGCCCTGACCCTGATCGCCGAAACCGGCGACACACTGAGCAGTGTGACGGTCAACTTCCTCGAAGATGCCGTGCTCTTTGACGGGCGCATCTACGCGATCACCTCGAACGTCGATTTCTCCAGCACACCGACGGCCCGCCACCCGGGGACCATCCACATCTATGGCTTCGATGAGAGCAGCAACACCATCTTGAGCCGGCAGGGCGTGATGTTCACGGGCAAGTCGGGCGCCGTCGCCCAGGGAGTCTACAACCCCTCCGCCTTGGCCCAAGCGCGGATCTCGGGCCGCGACCTGCTGGTTGTGGCGTGTGCGGGAAGCTTCGCCGGCGACGGCGCTGTCGAGGTCTTCGACCTGAACAGCCACCAGACAGTAGCGAGCCTGTCGCTGGCGGGAACACCCTTCGGCGTAGTCAGCGTCGACGAGGGCGCGGGCCTGATCTATGTCGGAGACGGCAACAACAGCCGCATCCACGCCCTCAAGCTGAGCTTCTCCGGATCGTCGGCCAGTCTGAGCGCTGTGGCCGGCAGCCCCTTCCTGCTGCCCGATGGCAACGGCGGCGATGCTTTCCAGCCCGGAGGCCTGGCGGTCTCGTCCGATGGAAAACGGCTCGCGGGCGTCAACTTCTGGACCAACGCGGTGACGGTCTACTCCGTCAGCTCCGGCGTGCCGACCGCCCTGGTCACCACCAGCATCCAGCACGACAGCGTCAACGTTCCCAACAACCAGCGCAGCATCGGCCTGGCCATGCGCTGCGGCACACCCAGCATCGACTTCAGCGGCCCTGACCTGTTCTTCGGGGTGATCGACCTCGATCCGCCTGCGCAGACCCTGAACGGCGTCGGCTCGGCGGTGGACAGCGGGTACAGCTACTGAGGCAGCACCTCGCCCAGGGGCTCCAAACTGTGGATCGCAGCCCGAACCTGGCGGGCGATGCCTCGAAAGCCCGGAGAGATTGCTGGGCACCGGCTCGCCTGCTGCCAGAATTCCAACGCCGCCCGCCAGGCGGTCGGCCAGATATCCCCATCGTGAGCCTGGGGAAGCGGCGGAACAAAAGACCGCTCGACCAGCTGCTGATGGCGCGGAGCGAAGAACATCGGTGTCATGTCGTAGGCTGGCGCGAGCTCGAGCACCTGGAGTCCCTTCGTGAAGAAGGAGAGGTTGCCCAGATGCATGTCGTCGTTGGCGATCAAGCGCCCAAACAACTCGAGCCAGCGCACACGGCGGAGCACATCACCGCTCGGAAGCTGTCGCGCCGCCGCGAGTGCTGAGACCGACGTAGACCAGCTCCCACAAGTCGCGACAAACTGCGCATCGAGCGTAGCCAGGGACACCAGGCCGCGCCGCCCGTGAGAGCAGACGCGATCGAAACGCAGACACTCGAGAAACATCCGGCCGCCCGCTTCGAGCCAGGTGGCCTCTGCGGCGGCATGGCCGTGAGAGCGAAGAACCTTGAGGGCTAGTGACTCGCAGACGAGGAGGTCGGCGACCCTACGCCCGATCTTCGAGTCCAACGGAGGCGAAAACTTGACCAATACTGCTGTGGGCGCCAAGCCAACGTCGGCATCGAAGCGTATGTTCGCCAACAGCTTGGGTTGCTCCCCAGCCGCCGACGATCCTGGCACGCCGTGGGCGAGAACCTCCTCGGCCATCTGCGGATAACGCGTGGCTCGGGAACCGGCGTCGAGAACATCAGGAGGCCGCAGCCGATATTCGAGGAACAACTGGAAGGCCTGCTGCCCGATGATCAGGTTGCCGCTCGGATTCCAGCCATAGCGGGTGAGGTACCGCAGACAATGCTCCCCACTCCAGAGACGGATGTCCTCCGGCAGCTGCAGTTCGGGATGCCTACGGGGCAACAAGCGCCCCAGAAAGCCTGAGGGACGTAAGTCGTGCAGGTAGTACGGCACATCGTCAAAGATCGCCTCACCAAGCACTGGGCCAACAGCAGCAAACCCCTGTGGAGCAACGCCGTGCAGCTCGCCTAATTGGCGACTGCTGCCGTCCGCCAGCACCTCGAAGACTGGCAACGTCGCGGCCAGTCCAGGCACGGCACGCCGCAGCGCATAGCGCGTCGCCCGCGCCTTACCGATGACCAGCAGCTGGTTGCCCAGCTGACGTGTCAGCCGGGAGAAAGAGGACGGACTGATCCGCAGCTCTGCGCGTAGCGACCCCGCAGAACGAGGCCCCTCGGCGGCGAGGATGGCACAGAGATCTGCTTGAAGATGGACCATGTTCAAACGCGGCTTTCTCGGCATGGTTTCTCATTTAGATTGAATAATAGACACGATTACGAGTCCACATCTCATTTGATGATATCAACTTATGAGATCGCATTGCAATTTATTGGATCGATTTGAGCCACAGGTTGACGAGTCATTCCCGCAGCCGCCGCCTGAAAGAAAATCGAAAAACACCTCCCCGCTTGCCCGATTCCGTCCGGAGTGAGAGATGCAAGGGCCGCCGGCCCTCGCAAAAAACCGCAACGTCTGGACGGGCTCCAGACGTCATGGAGGGCACGATGCGTACTTGGATCTCCGTATGTCTACTGGCGGCTGCCTGCACGGGCTGCCAGAGTTGGATCGAAATCCGCGGCCAGGTCTACCAACCGGGCGCGATCGATGGCCTCGCACTGGTCGACGACGAGCCCCTGCCCAGCTTCGAAGCGCTCGGCTGTGTGCCACTCAAAGATGCGCGGGTGAGTTTCCTGGATCGTGTGCCGAGCGAGCAGGCCGCCCTGGGCACGCAGGTCAGCGTGCCCGACAGCATGAGCGATAGCCGCGGCTACTTCGAGCTGCGTAGACTGGACGAGGGAAGGCGCGACTATTTCGCGTCGTTGCGGGTCGAGAAACCCGGCTACGTGACCGTGGCGCGCGCTTTTTGGGTCGATGCACGGGAGGAAGCGTTCAGCTGGAAGGTCTTGCTGGTCCCCGAGACGACGCTGGAGAACAGCGCGGAGTTGACGCTGCAACCACTGATGCTGCCTTAGGGCAGAAAACTCTCCAGGTAGCGGAAGTCCTCACAGAGCTCCCCGCGCCAGACCAGAGTCGCACGCCGGATGGGCGCGGGCAAGCCCGACTGCAGCAGCGAACCGCTCAGGTCCGCCCGGGCGATCGAAGCCGCGAAGGGCGCGAGCGCCTCGGTGAAGGCCGTGCTCGATTCCCGAGGTAGCTCGCAGGGCAGGCAGTCGGTGGTCATCATCACCAGCCCCCTGCCTTCGACGCCGTCGTGCACGCTGCCATCAACAGGATCGTAGACATAGGCAGGGCTGCCTGGCGTCGTGGCCTTGACCGTGCACTGCACGGCCCCCTCGATGTCGCAGCTGATGTCTCCAATCGCGAGCAACCGCGGGACCGGTTCTTCGGTGAACCAGGTGCGCAGCGCGGCGCTCTCGACCAGGCGCGGGTAGGCATCGGTCCAGTAGATCGCGTTGATCAGCATGCTGAGCCGCCGTAACTGCGGCGCGAAGATCGAACGGTAGCGTTCGGGGTGTTGGTAGTACTCTTGCAGCTCGAATGGCGACCCTTCGGCGCAGGGTTCGACCAGGTGGCGCTCTTTGAACACGACCTTGTAGAGCCGATCCCGCGGCGGATCGCTGGCCTCCAGCAGAGTGGGCAACTGCTCTGGTGCGACTTCTTCGACCGGCAGCAGATCATAGATCTCCTGCGCTCCACGCGACACATTGCCATAGCCGGCAAAGCCGAGGATGAAAGGCGCCAGTGCTGCCGGCAGTGGCTCGGCGGCCAGCCGTTCTCCCAGCTGACGCACGGCTTGGCGGGCCTCGTCAAGGTCTTTGAAAGCGTGGGCCATCGGCAACTCGGCGAACACCGTTGTGTGTCCCAATGCCTGCAGGCGTTTCCCGAGCACATGCAAGCTGTCGATCATGCCAGCCAGACCCGCGTGATGGCCGAAAAAGACCAGCCGTCTGCCCTCATCATCGACGATGCGTTCGTAGTCGATCAGAGTGCAACCCTGCTCGATGATGCGCTTCAACAGCGGCATGTTGTGGGCCTGGCCCTTGATCGTGTGCGAGAAGAAAACGTAGCTGCCTCCGGGACGCAGCAGACTGGTGGGGACTTCTTTGACCGCAAACACGACGTCGCAGGCAGAGAGGTCTTCGCCCACCTCGGCGCCGGCCTGCCGGTAATCGTCGTCGCTGAAGGCCCGGATCGACGAGGGCTGCACCTTGACGGCCACGCCCTCGGCCACCAGTCCTCGGACGCCATCGGGGGTGAGGGGCACGCGCGCCTCCCACTCGTGCTTGTCTTCGCGTCTGATGCCGATCGTCGCCATGACAGGTTCCTCAATCGAGCTGTTCTGTGCGTTCCTGGAATGCGATGCCGTGCTGACGCAACTCCGCCAGGACAGGCTTGTACACTTCGGGCCCGGTGGGAATCAGAATGCCGCGACGGGTGATCTCACCGGTCAGGACCAGCTTGGCACCGATGCCGGCGGTCAGTCCCACGGTGCGGGCCATCGCGGTGCGCACGCTGTCTTCGCCCAGGGTGACCATCGACGATTGCACCAACCAGCGCTTGCCGTCGAGCTCGTATTCGGTCTTGTGCAGCATGCAGATCATGTCCCGGTCATCCGGCCCGAGCTTCCACTTCTCTTCGAGGCGCTTCTGCAAGACCTGCGCAGGCGTACCCCGCTTCAAGCCGATCGGTTCGTCTGCATACAAGCCCAACCACTTGATCATCTCGAGCGCCGGCGAGTTCATGTCGAGTTTCAGGTAGGCCCGCAACTTCAGCTCAACCGACATCTCCTTGTCGTACCAGAGATAGGCATTGACGAAGTCCCGATAGGTCATGTTGGCCAGGTCTTCGACCTGGTAGGAGTCGTCCGTCAGCCCCAGCTGCACCAGACAGTTCCACGCCCGGCAAAAGCCTGGTCGGCGCAGGGTGCCCCGGTAGATGGTGTCGACGTTGAACAGGCCATAGTGGTTGCGGTATTTGAGCGAGTCGCGGTTCGGGTAGCCCTCGAAGTTCCCGTAGCCGGGGATGCTGAGAGGCTCAAAACGGCTGAACAGCTTGTGGTAGGGGATGTACTTGTAGCGTCCGTTGTGCTTGAACTTGACCACGCCCTGGCCGGCGACCACGACGTTGCGAGGGTTCCACGTGAACTTGTAGCCCCAGGGATTGTCGTCGCTGGCAGGAGCGACCAGGCCTCCGGTGAAAGTCTCGAAAGCGGTGATGCGGGCTCCCTGCCCGCGCAGCTCATCGAGCTTTTCCATCGCAGACAGGTGATCGATGCCGGGATCGACGCCCATCTCCCAGAGCAGGGTCATGCCGTTGCGGGTGGCGGCGTCTTGCAGCTCGCGTGCCTCGAGCGGCACGTAGGAGGCGGACACGAAGTGCGCCTGGAAGTGGATGCAGGCCTCGACGACCGGACCATGCATGTGCGCGGGCAGCATCGACACCACCAGATCTGCGGCGCGGACCAGCTCTTCGACCTGAGCGACATCGGCCACATCGAGCTCGAGAGCTCGACCCCGCGGGTGGCCGGCGATGCGCTGCTCGGCGAGCGCGAGGTCCCGGTCGGCGGCGCAGATCTGCCAATCATGCTTCTCGGCCTCGGCGAGCAGGTAGTCGACCAACACCGCGGTGGACTTGCCACAGCCGATGATCAGGACATTCTTCATCGTCGCCCCCATAGCCTGCATCCGTCACCAGTTTCTGCTGCGGCCCCGCCTGACCGGCGAATTCGACCTCTCGCTGCTCGAAGATACACACGTAGCGTCTGCGCTGCTCAAGCCCGAATTCTCGCGGCCATCCGGGTCCTCGCTACGATCCTGGTGACGGATCCAGGCTAGCGAGATTCAGGAATCACGAGTGGACAGCCAGGCCCCGGTTGTATCCGGCGTCCACAGGCGGCGCAACCTTAGGAATGTGCCGGGAATCTCACTCCACGCGGCTCCCACCACCAAACAGGCGCGCCTCCAGCCAGGCCAGGCCTGGCAGGTCGTGGATGTCTTCGGGGCGCTGCTCGGCCTGCGCGCTCGGTAGCTCAGCGGCGAAGCCACGGCGCAGATCTTCGCGATCAGCCGCGGCCAGAGCGGCCAGGCGGCGGGCTGCCAGCAGCAGCGCGCGGCCTTCTGCGGGGCTGAGCTCAGGCTGGTGGCGACGCAGCCATTGCGCGGGCTCGAGATCGGGATCTGGCAGAGGGTAGTCGCGCCGCACGCGGTTGGCGATCACCCCGAGCAGGGGGAAGCCGCGTGCGCTCAGGGCGTCGCGGAAGGCACCCGCCTCACCGAAGCGCAGACTGGCCGGCGAGACCACGAGCAGGAAGCCGCTCTCGGGGCCCAAGAGCAGCTCTTGGACGCGCTGAGAGCGCTCGCGGAAACCATCGTATAAGCCCTGAAACTCGCCGATGAATTCGCTGATGCTCGCCAACATCTCCGAGCCGACAAAGCGGGCCACGGTCTTCGAGATCAACGAGCCCCCACGGCTGAATAGCCCGAACCCCGAGCGGCCCCCTGCTTTGTAGGGTTGGAACAAGAAACGCAGAGTGCGGCTGTCGACGACATCGAGGATGCGTTGCGGAGCATCGAGAAAGTCCAGCGCGTTGGCCGCGGGCGGCGTATCGACCACGATCAGATCGAAGCGGTCGCCCTCAACCAGCGCGTGCAACTTCTCGACCGCCATGAATTCCTGGGCGCCAGGCAGGGAGTCGGTGAGATACTGGTAGAAACCGTTGCGCAGGATGCGGCGTGCTTGGGCCGGATTCGGCGCGTGGCGTTGGATCAGCTCGTCGAAGGTCTGGCGGACGTCGAGCATCAAGGCCCAGAGCTCGCCCCGCAGCCCGTCGGCCTCGATCTTCTGGGGCTGGTGGTCCAGACTCCTCAGTCCCAGTGCGTCAGCCAGCCGCTTGGCCGGATCGATGGTCAGCACGAGCACCCGCGCACCCTGCCGTGCGCTGTGCAACGCCAGCGCGGCCGCGCAGCTGGTCTTGCCGACACCGCCAGGGCCCGTACAGATGATCACACGCCTCCCCTGCAACGCCTCGGCCAGGCCGCCCATCAGCTGTCCTCCCAGTTGTCAAAGGATGCGTCGCCGCCGTGGGCCAGAATCCGCTGGCATACGCTGAGCAGCGGCTCGATGGGGTTGTGCTCGGCCTTGAAACAGCAGGGCAACGTCAATACGGTTGTGCCCGCCCCCGCCCGAAGCCGGGCGAGCTGGCGGGCGTGTAGCGCCTGCCGCCGTTGGTAGGCATCATGGGCGCTCAGCAGGGTGGCCAGAGGCTCGCTCTCAATGCCGCCCGGCCGGGCCTGTCGCGGGGGCAGGGCCGGATAGAAAGCGTTGCATACTGCCAGCAGCGGCGCGACCCCCTCCTCCCGCGCGGCGGCCTCGAGCTCGAGCAGCTCGTTGACCGGCGTCTCCTCGGGCAGGGCCACCAGGACCAGGCCAGTTCTCTGGGAATCGCCGAGCATCTTCTCCAGATCACGGGCGATGGTCTGCAGAGGTCCGGGCGGCGTCGCTTCGCGCACCTTGCGAGGCAGTCTCAATAGACCCGCCCCATGGCCGGTGGCCGGGCAATCGAGGATCAACAGGTCGTAGCGAGGGCGGCCCCCGTCTTCGGTCTGATTGAAGTGGTACCAGAGCTTCCCCAGAGCCATCAACTCAGCCAACGAAGGAATCCCGCGCAGGAACTTCCGCATCAGCTGGTTCTCGAAAATCAGCTTGTAGATGAACTGGAACTTGACCACCAGCAGCACGTACTCACGCAGGGTCTCGGTCGGAACCATGTTGAGCGCTTCGATCCCCGAGGGCAGGCAGGCGATCACACCATCTTCCGCCAGCCCCGGCAGCAACCCACCGAAGGGTTGCGGGGCGTTCATCGCCGTCAGCAGCACTCGCTGACCGCGGGAAGCAGCCAGCCGCGCCAGAGCCACGGCCACGCTACTCTTACCGACGCCACCCTTGCCGCACACCAGCAGGAGTCGGCGTTGAAGCGCACGCTCCAGAGCCTCAGCAGTTTCGGCGTGATCGAGGACCATAGCGACTCCTTGGTTGACAGGCTGCCCGGATGCGCCGAGCTTCAGCCCTCGCTGTGGCATGTCCACATCTTGACACACCCGCCTGGGCTGCTACGATCGGCCCCTCTTCGAAGGCGGCGCAAGCCCTGCGCCTTCCCCACGCACGCAACAGAGCATAAGGCAGGACAACCCGGCGATGGAAGCCAGCTCCCGTACTTTCCGGCTGATCGTAGCGCTTCCACCCGGCATCGAAGACCTGGGGCTGCTCGAAGCCAGTGGCGAGCGCGCCTCCAGCCTGGTCGATCTGCGTTTTGGCAACTCAGCAGCGAATGCTCGGCTCATCGCCTCACTCCATACCGCAGCGTTGGCAGAGCTTTATGTATTTTGTCCCGACCCACAGACTCTCGAGAGCGTCGCGGCAACGCTGCCCGCAGACACACGCCTGATCGTCCCGCGCAGCGCCTGTTGGCCCGCCACCGAGTGCCTGCAGCGGCTGCACCGACGGGGCTACAGCGTGGGTTTCGAGGTCTTCGACGAGCACGATGCCGAGCAGGCGCTCGCATGCGGTGCGCGCTTCTTGGTCGCATCGGGGCACGAAGCCTACGGACCCGTGTCTGAGCAGACCAGCCTGGTGCTGCTGCAGAGCTTGCTGCGGCGCAGCTGCCTGCCGGTCATCGCGCGCGGCAGCCTGGGCCCTCGCGCCACGGCGAGTGCCTTTGCGGCGGGGGCAGCTGGCGCCGTGCTCGACTCCCCCCTCTTGCTGGCCCGAGAATCCGGGCTGGCTGCTACGGCCCGGCGCGCCGTGGCAGGCATGCGCTGCACCGACACCGTGGTGCTGGGCCGTGCGCTGGCACAACCCATCCGGCTGCGCGGCATGCCGGGGATGCCGGCCCTGGCACGTCTGCAGACTCTCGAGGCCGAGGCCGAGGCCTGCGGCGATGCCACGGCCTTGCGTGCCGCCGTGCTCGAAGCCCTGCGACCGGGTTTCGCAGCTGAGGGGCCGCTCTTCCCCGTCGGCCAGGGCGTCGCCTTCGCCAGCCGGTTGGCCGGGCACGAGCCCCCCGTGCGCGCATTGATCGAGCACTACGAGCGGGCCATCGTCGAGACCACCGAGGCCTTGCGGGCCCGCTATCCCTTCCGTGAAGGCGCCCCCCTGGCACATGCCGTCGGAACACGCCTCCCGGTGGTGCAGGGACCGCTGTCGAACATCAGTGACCGGCCCGCCTTCGCCGATGCTGTCGAGCGGGCGGGCGGGCTGCCTTTCCTGGCTCTCGGAGCCATGCGGCCTGCGGACGCCCGCGCGCTGGTCGAGGAGACGGCTGCCTTGATGCAGGGCCGCAGCTTTGGCGCCGGCTTGATCGGCTACGAGACCATGCCCCATCGCGCGGCGCATGAGGCCCTGATGCTCGAGCTCAAGCCGCCCTTCGTCACGCTCGCTGGCGGACAGCCTGAGCAGGTGGCGCGGCTGGAAGCAGCGGGCGTGCGCACCTGGCTGCATGCTCCGACTCCTTCCCACGTCTCCAGTTTCGTACGCCAGGGAGTCCTCAGGCTGATCCTCGAAGGGCATGAGGCCGGGGGGCACATCGGCGCGGTCGGCAGCCTGATCCTCTGGGAGTTGGCCTGCCTCGAGCTGATCGAGGCCAGCGAAACAGGTCTTCCGGTCGAAGGCGTGCTGTTCGCCGGCGGCATAGCCACGCCCGAGGCGGCGCTGATGGCGGGCGCTCTCGGCGTCGCCCTCGAGCAGCGGGGCATCCCTTGCGGCATCCAGATGGGAACGGCTTATCTGTTTGCCGATGAGACCGTCGCCAGCGGTGCGGTCTCGTCGGTCTACGCCGAGGTCCTGCGAGGTTGCGCCCGCACCACGGTCTTCGGCGAGGGCATCCACTTGCCGACGCGTTGCGCGGCGACGGCGTTTCCCGATCAGCTCCGCAAGCTCGAACGCGAGCTGAGCACGGCTGGTGCGCTGTCGCTGCTGGAGCGCAAACAGGCCATCGAGACGGCCAACGCCGGCCATCTGCGCATCGCGGCTAAGGCCATCAAGCGCAATCCTGCGTTCTCCAAAGATCCCCGCGTGCCCCACTACCTCTCCGTCGAGGCCCAGGAGCAAGTGCGTGAAGGCGCCTACCACGCGGGCCAGGTCATCGCGCTGCTCGACGCCGGAGGCTCGATCCGCGAGCTGCACGACTGGGTCAGCGTGCGCGCGGCGGCGCTGGCCAGTGGGCTTCCCCAACCTGATTTCGGGCACGCCCCCCACGCGGGAGTCGCGGTCGCCATCGTAGGCATGGGCTGCATGGTGCCGGGGGCCAAGAGCGCCGAGGAATTCTGGCGCTGCATCATCGAGAAACGCTCCCAGATCCGCGAAGTTCCACCGCATCGATGGGACCCCAAGATCTACTACAACCCTGACCGCAGCGATCGTTGGCGCAGCTACACCAAGATCGGCTCCTTCCTCGACGAAGATCCTCGGGTCGACAGCCAGGACTTCCGAATGCCGCCCTCGATGGCCGAGGTCATCGATCCCATCCAACATCTGGCGTTGGAGGTCGCGGCGCGCGCCCTGGCCGACGCCGGCTGCCAGGCCGCAGACCTGCCGAAGGAGCGGACGGCGGTGGTGGTCGGCAACAGCCAGGGCGGTGTCTGGTCGACCTTCTTACAGATGCGCGCCAGCCTGCCGATGATCCTCGACAGCCTGGCGGCGGTGCCCGCCTTCCAGGAGTTGTCCCAAGAAGCCCGCGAAGCCGTCGGACGCGGCCTGGAAGATGAGCTGGCTCGACGCCTGCCAGCCGTGTCCCAAGACTCCTTCATCGGCCAGCTCGCGAGTGTCATCGCCGGGCGCATCGGCAACACCTTCGACATCCAGGGGGAGTGCCTGGTCGTCGATGGCGCCTGCGGCTCCGGCCTGGCCGCGCTCAGCATTGCTGTTGATGCCCTGCTGCAGGAAAAATACGACGTCGTGTTGACCGGCGCCTTCGACCTCAAGACCGATCCGGCCATGTACCTCGGTTGTTGCTCCCTGGGCGCCCTCTCCGAGAAGGGCTCTTTCCCTTTCGATGCGCGCGCGGATGGCTTCGTGCTCGGCGAAGGCGGCGGCATGTTGGTGCTCAAGCGGCTGGCCGATGCACAACGCGATGGAGACCGCATCTACGCGGTCGTCCAGGGCGTGGGTGCTTCGAGCGATGGACGGGGGCGAGGCCTGATGGCGCCTCGTTCGGAGGGGCAGGTTCTGGCGATGCAGCGGGCCTACGGCCAGGCAGGCATCTCTCCGGCCAGCGTCGGCCTGGTCGAGGCCCACGGCACCGGCACCGTAGTCGGCGACCGCACCGAGTTGCAGTCGCTGCACGCCGTTTTTGAGCCGTCCGGCGCCGCGCCCCAGAGCTGCGGGCTCGGCTCGGTCAAGTCCCAGATCGGCCATCTCAAGGCAGCTGCCGGCATGGCGGGTCTGATCAAGGCCGCCCTGGCACTGCACCATCAGACGCTGCCTCCGACCATCAACTGCGAGACGCCCACCCCCAACGTCGACTGGCAACAGAGCCCGTTCTTCCTGGTCGACTCCGCGCGGCCCTGGCAAACCAAGGGCTCGCCGCGCAGGGCCGGCGTCAATGCGTTCGGCTTCGGCGGCGTCAACTACCACGCGGTGCTCGAAGAGGCCCCGCGTGGCGGCGTACCGGCTGCAGTCCTGCCGGCGCATCTGTTCCTGATCGGCGGGGCCAGCCGCGAGCAGGTGCTGGCCTCTGCCCGGGCGTTGCGGGTGGAAATGGGCGCCGAGCCACAGCCTGACGCACTGTTCGCACGCTCTCTCGCTCTGTGGCGGCAGCTCGAGCCCGGCGACCGCATTTTGGCCGTGGTCGCGGGCAGCGCCAGCGAGCTCTCCAGCGCACTCGAGCGGGCGCTCGAAGCCCTGGCCGATCCCGAGCGCCGCGTGCTGCGGCTGGCGCGCGGCATCTACTACGACGAGACCGCCGACGGGACAGAACCGCTCGCGCTGCTCTGCCCCGGCCAGGGCAGCCAGTACGCCGGCATGGGCCGTGAGCTGGCCGCGCACTTCCCGGCCGCCCGGCAGGTTTTCGAGCTGGCCGACCGTCGCCAACTTTGTGCGCGCGGTGAACGCTTGACCGACCTGCTCTGGCAAGAGGGCGTCGAGACCCAGCTCGCACAGACCGACAACACGCACCCTTCGGTGGTCGCCACGGTGATGGCGGTGGCCCGGGTGCTGCGGCTGGCCGGTGTGACCCCCGACTTCGTGGCGGGGCACAGCCTGGGCGAGTATCCGGCGTTGGCGGTCGCGGGCGTGTTCGACCTGGACACCCTGTTCGCGCTCGCCAGCTTTCGAGGTTCAGAGCTGCAGGCCGAAGCCGGTGACCGGGGTGCGATGGCTGGAGTCAACGCGGGCTGGGATGCCGTCGAGGCGGTGCTGGCCGAGCTGCCCGGCTATGTGGTCCCCACCAACCGCAACTCTCCGAACCTGACCACCATCTCCGGCGAGCCCGAGGCTGTCGCCGCGGCCCTCGACAGCTTTGAGGCGGCCGGCATGATGGCGCGGCGCCTGGCCGTCAACGTCGCCTTCCACTCGAAGCTGGTCGCGCCGGTGGCGGCCCGCATTCGGGAAGCCGGACAGCGGGTGGGCGTGCGCCGCCCGCGGTATCCCGTGCAATCGAACCTGCTCGGAGACTTCTACCCTGAAGGGGCCGCCTTCGACCAGCGCTTCTGGCAACTGCTGGCCGACCACACCACCTCAGCGGTGTTGTTCGAGAACAACGTGCGCAGCCTGTATGCCGCGGGCTGCCGCACTTTCGTGGAAGTCGGCCCGGGCTCGTCGCTGTGCGCTTTCGTCGACGACACTCTGTTGGACGCGCCTCACGCCAGCGTGCCGACCATGGTGCGGCGCGGCTCTGAGGTCGGCCAGCTGCTCAAAGCCCTGGGATTGTTGGCCAGCCGCGGGCGCGTGCCCGACCTGGAGAGGTTGTTCCAGCACCGCCTGCCGCGCAAACCCCGACGGAGAAAAACGAGCACGCCTGCGGCTCCCCCAACTCTTGCCGTCGCGCAAGAGACCCTGCTGCCCGCGGAGCTGGCGGACGCCCCGGCGGACATGCGCGCTGCCTACCTCAACGAACGCCGGGCATTCCTGTCTGATTTGATCCGGCTGGACTTCAGCCATCACAAGCCGGCCTCTGGCGCGCCTGCCGCCGACGCTCCCTCCGCGACCGGCCGTGCCCGCCAGGTCGTGCTCGACGCCATCGAGACGCGCTCGGGCTATGGCCGCGAGCTGTTGCAGGACGACTTGAACCTCGAAGCCGATCTGGGCATCGACAGCATCCGCCAAACGGAGATCCGCGCAGAGATCCTCGAACAGACAGGGCTTGCCGTGGGACGGCTGCAGGCTTCGCCGGACCGCTTGACAGTAGCCGACTGGATCCGCGACCTCGAAGCCGCGCTGAGCGCCGAAGATGCGGAGGCGCCGGTGCCTGAGCTCGCCTGCAAGCTCGCCGAGCCCTGTGCGACACCGGTCGCCACCACCGACTGCAGCCGCTTTGTGCCTGTTGTGCGCGATGCTCCTCTGCAGCAAGCCAGCAGCGCAGACCTGAGAGGCCACGCGATCTGGCTGCTGCCCGGGAACGACAGCGAGTTGAGCGGCCGATTGACAGACCTGCTCGAAACGGCCGGAGCCCAGGTCCGGTTGCAGGATGTGGAGGCCGAATTCCCCGAACACGAGTCTCCTGAGCGGCTGCTCGACCTGCGAGGGCTCGACGCCGACCGCATCGATGCTCTTATCGACCCGGCGGCCTGGTGGCAGGAAGCGGAAGGGTTGGCCCTGCAGAGCTTCGAGCTGGCGCGCCGGCTGGCAGCTCTCTTCCCCAGCTCAGGTCCGGGCTGTGCGATCATCGTGGCGACCGCGCTGGGCGGCCGCTTGCTCCCCGACGGCCTGGCAGGCAACGCCGGCCTGATGCTCGGAGTGCATCGCGCCCTGCGCCGCGAGTGCGCGTCCAACACGCTGCGGGTTGTCGACTTCGAGCCGCGGTCCAGTGCTGAGACGCGTGCGGCGCGGCTGTTCGACGAGCTCTGCCAGCCCTCTTGCGATGCGGAGCTCGGCTACCTGGCAGAGCGGCGGGTGCGTCTGCTGGCCCAACAGGCTCCTCTCCCCAGTGCGCCAGCACTTCCTCTGGACGGCGCCAGCGTCGTGCTGGCCGTCGGCGGAGGGCGCGGAGTGACGGCGCTGCTGGCCGAGGGCCTGGCTCTCCCCGGTGGCCCGACAGTCTACGTCAGCGGCCGGGCGGCCGCCGAGGATCCCCAGACCGTCCCCGAGATCCCCGAACAGGGCCTCGAGACACTGCGCGCCGAGCTGATCGAGCGCGCCCGTCAGCGTGGCGAACGGGTGGTACCGACGGCCATCGATGCGCAGGCCTGGCGCGAGCTCTACCGGCGCGAGCGGGCGGCGATGCTCCGCCGCGTGCGGAGCGCCGGCGGGAAGATGCACTACCTGACGCTCGATGTGCTGGAAGCTGCCAGCCTGCAGGCCGCCGTGGATCCGATCCAAGCTCGTCACGGCCGCCTCGATCTCGTGCTGCACGGCGCCGCCAGCCTGCTCGAGAAGGGCCTGGGGGACACGACGCCGGAGGACTTCCTGGCGGTCGTCAAGGTCCGCGCTCTGGGAACCGCGCAGCTGCTCAAGGCTCTGCACGGCAGCGGCACCCGGCTGATGAACCTGGGGACCATCGCGGCACGCCTGGGCGGGGCGGGGCTGGCTGCCTACGCGGCCGGGCACCAGGCGGCCGCGCATCTGGTCCAGGCTTTTGGAGGCGCAGGTGGCTGCAACCTGATCCTCGGCCCCTGGCTCGACCTGGGTATGACCCGGCGCGGCCCCTCAGCGGAACGCTTCCGCGCCGCCGGCATCGACTTCCTGACGGCCGCGCGCGGACTTGAGCTGGTACGGCGCGAGATCGCCTCTGGAGCGGCGCTCGAAGTCTCCTACCGGGGCCGCATTCCCGGCCTGGATCTGCCTCCACACTCCCTGCTGGACAGCATCGAGATCGACGGCACCTGTGCGCGCGGGCGGCGGCTGCTCGACCCGGACCGCGACGCCTGGATCGAAGACCACCGCATCGGTGGCCTGGCCTTCTTCCCGGGTCTGTTCGGCCTGGAGCTGATGGCCGCCACGGCGCTCCCCTTGTTGCCCGGCAGCCAGCTGCAGGCCTTCCACAGCATCTCCTTTGAGCGCCCCATCCGCTTCATCGCCGGCAGGGCGGTCGCGCTCGAGGCGGAGCTGACGGCGCTGCCCGGCGGGTCTACGAAGGGGGCTCGCTTCCAGGGCGTTCTGCGCAGTGCCGATGGCGTGCATTTCCGGACCGTGGTCGAGCTGGCCTGCGAGACTCCAGATCCCGGGGCGGTCGAAGTCTGGGATGCAGGGGAAGGCGCCGACATCGCTCTGGCCAGCCTGTACGATCACCCCCAACACGACGGACGGCGCGGTGCCTTCGCCACCCACGTTCGGCTGGACAGCCTGGAGGCCGACGGCGTCAGCGGCATCGTCGCCGGCACAGATCCGGTCGGGCTGGGCCCGCTGCTGATGGGCAACGGTGTGCTGCTCGATGGGGCCTTGAGCCTGGTCGATGTCTGGGAGCTCGAACGCGGCGAGCGCCTCAATGGCGTGCCCGTAGCCTGTGAGGAGCTGCGCGTCTTCCCGCCAGGCACGGTGGTCTCGCGAGGCCGCGCGCTCGTCCGCATTTGTGAGAGCAACCCCGAAGAGTGCTGCTACGATACGCTGCTGCTCGATCCGCAGGGCCGTCCGTTGATGGCAGCCCGTGGGGTGCGCCGGCGCAAAGTCGCCGAGACCCCGAGCTCACAGGCCCTGCGCGCCCGCCTGCAGGCAAGCCTGGCAGGCCGGACGGCGACATCCTGATGGAATCTGCAGCGACGCACAAAGAGCCAGCGGCCCGCGGGACATCGCGTCGGTCGTGGATCATCGTCGCGCTGGTCCTGTGCGCCCTGGCAGCCCTGTGCTTCTGGCAGTTGCCTCGCGAGACCCATCCGCTGGAGGCCTCTGAAGAGCTGATCTGGGAGCTGACACCGCGCATGGCGCAGCTCTCAAGCAGCCTGAAGAACCTGACCTTGCCCGATGCTCAGCGGAGCAATCTGTTTTGCGAACAGGTCTCGTTGCTCGATCTCGAGCCGGCGGCCCTGCCCACCGGAGAGTCCCTCTCGGGCGGACACGTGCGGCTGCAGCCCTGGCCCCTACAAGTCGTGGCGCGGCAGCTTGCCCGGGACACGCTGCACATCTGGCAGCCCCTGTTGGCTCAGGCCGACTTCGTCGAACAAGCAGCCTTCAAACTGGTCGACGGCCAGTTCCGCAACGAACAGCGCAGCGACTTCTCCGCGCGGACGCGGTTCGCCGCGACCTTGCAGCTGCTTGACGGGACCCGGGCGCAGATCCGTGGCAGGTTGGCGCTCGACTGGCATCGAGACGCCGAAGGGCTCTGGCGGATCTGCGGCTGGAAGACCCTGGCACTCGAGCTCGCCACCACCGCGCAGCCCCTGTTCCGCGAAGCACTCAGCGAGGCGCTGCCCAACGCGGAGGCGCGGGCGCGTGCCCGGCAGTCGCTGCACGAGCGGCACGTGGTCCGCAGCATCTCGCACGACCCTGACTGGCAACCCCCGCACAAGGCCTTCAGTCTCAGCGCCTGGGACCGGCATCCAGGCGTGGCCGTCGCGGACATCAACGGGGACGGCCATGATGACATCTATCTGATGGCGCGCTGGGGGAAGAACCAACTGTTCCTGGCCCAGGGCGATGGCAGGTTCGTCGAGCGGGCCGCCGCCTGGGGCCTGGACATCGACAGCCACACGTCCTGCGCAGTCTTCGCCGACTTCGACAACGACGGCGACCTCGACGCCGTCTTGGGTCGTACGCTCGCGGCCAGCCTCTATCTGCAGCAACAGGACGGGGTCTTCCGACAGTCTGAGGACGGCCCGCCCTTGCCAGGCTTGATCTCCTCGGTCAGCGCTGTCGACGTAGACAACGATGGGCTGCTCGACGTGTACTTCTCGGCGTATGCCGCCAGCGCCGTCGCGCGCTTCAACCGAGGCGCCCCGAAGCTCGACCTCGACGCGCATCTGTCTGAGGGCGATCTCCGCCAGCTGAAGACCCTGATGCAAGGCTCTGACGCGCACATCTGGCGCGAGCGCCCCGGGCCGCCCAACAAGCTGTTCCTGAATCAAGGCGGTGGCACGTTTGCTCAGGCCGACATTCCGGCCCTGCAGGTCTTCCGCAATACCTTTCAGAGTAGCTGGGCCGACTTCGACAACGACGGCGACAGCGACGTCTACCTGGCCAACGATTTCGCACCCAACAACCTGATCGAGAACCTCGGAGGCGGCCGCTTCAAGGACATCACCGCGAGCAGCAACAGCGCCGACATCGGCTTCGGCATGGGGGCGAGCTGGGGCGACTTCGACGACGACGGCCACCAGGATCTGTACGTCTCGAACATGTACAGCACCGCAGGCACCCGCCTGACCGGCAAGCTCGATGGCCTCGACCCCCGCATTCCGGTGCTGGCGCGAGGCAACTCCCTGCTGAGAAACACGGGGCAGGGATTCGAGAAACTCTCCGGCACCAGCGAGGGCACACTGCAGGTCGAGCGCGCCGGCTGGAGCTGGGGGAGCCGTTTCCTCGACGTGGACAACGACAGCTACCTGGACATCTATGCCTTGAGCGGCTTCTTCAGTGCGCCTCCGGAGGTCGCCCTGGACGGGGACATATGAATCGAGTTCTGGCGCCGTGTCGTCGACACGGACCTCGAGACCGGCTTCCAACGCAGCGGCTACCGGGGCATCCGCGAGGGCTACTCCTTCAGCGGCCATGAGCGCAACCACCTGTTCCTCAGCCAACAGGCGCGCAGCTTCCACGACGTCTCGGGCCTCTCGGGGGCAGACCATGCCGGTGATGCCCGGGCCTTCGCCAGCCTCGACTACGACCGGGACGGCTGGCAGGATCTGGTCGTGGCCAATGCCAATGCACCGCTTATGCTTTTGTACCGCAACCAGATCGGCGCGCAGAAGC
This sequence comes from Planctomycetota bacterium, assembly GCA_029260765.1. GTDB lineage: Bacteria > Planctomycetota > J058 > JAJDCP01 > JAJDCP01 > JAJDCP01. The sequence goes on along the minus strand of JAJDCP010000005.1, from coordinate 57,576 downwards.
CCGGCAATCGGATCGCGCTGCGTTTTGTCGGCGGCAACCATAGCGCTCAGCCGAGCGATTGGAGCAACCGCGACGGCTATGGTGTGCAGATACGCTTGCAACTCGGCACGCGCCAGCTGTTGCGCGAGCTGCGCAGCAGCGATGGTATGGCGCAGAGCAGCGCTACGCTGCTGATCGGTCTCGGCGACGCCACACAGGCCGAGCAGCTCGAGATACGCTGGCCGTCGGGACGTGTCCAGACGCTCGAGACGCTCGCCGCCGGCCAGTTGCTGACCGTCTACGAAGATCCCTCCCGGGCGCCCGGGAGACAGGCCTTTGTGCAGGTGCCCTACACGGCCACGCAGACGGCGGACCCCAGCGCAGAGATGGTAGAGGAACGGTTCGAGCTGGCCGCCGAGGTCTCGGCCGCACGCCTCAAGGTCTTCACCAGCATGGCCAGCTGGTGCGCCAACTGCAAACGGGAGCTCCCGCAATGGCAGGCCCTGCGCGCCCACTTCAACGAGCCACAGCTGGGGCTCTACGCGCTGCCCATCGACCCGGAGGATTCGGTCGCCAGCCTGCAGGCCTGGCTCGGAGAGCATCAGCCTGCCTACACGCTGCTGCCGCGTCCGCTGGCCGCGGACCGTGAGGCCCTGCAGAAGCTTGTCGTCGAGCGGCTGCGCCGCGACGCCCTGCCCGCCAGCGTGATTACCGATGCGGAGGGCCGCGTTCTGCAGGTCCAATGGGGCGCCCCCAGCCTGTCGGATATCCGACGTCTGCTCGCGGAGCTCGAACCTTGAGCGATCTTCCCCCGACCGCCCAGGCGGGCCTGAGCTTCGAGCGCTTGCAGGCCACGCAGCTCGACGAGGCGCTCGCTCGCGAGCTCTCGGAGCTCGACACCGTTCCCTGGCCCCGGCACGACCATCTCGGCTATTGGCGTTGGCGCTACTTCGGCAGCCCGCTCGGGTCTGCCAGCGTCGTGCTCGCCCGCCGTGCCGGCCGCTTGATCGGAAAACTGGCCAGCGTGCACATGCAGCTCGAGAGCGCCGGGCAGCCGGTGGTGGCGGGGCTGAGCGAAGGTCTGTTCATCCGCCCCGAAGAGCGCAACTGGGCGGTGTTGCGGGGCCTGCTGGCCGAGAGCCTGGCCGCCGGCAGCGACGCACAGTTGGCCTTTGGCTACGGCTTTGTCACCCCCCTGGCGGCCGAGCTGAACCGCCAGTGCGGTTGGGGCAACCTGGGACGCCTGCCGATCCTTTCGGGCTTCCTCGACCTGCGGCGCGCGCTGCTGGGACGCAAACTGCCCGGTCCACTGGGCTTCCTCGGGCGGCTGGGGCAGCCGCTGCTGGGGGTCAAACGCGCCGGCAGCGCTCCTCCTGGGCTACGCATCGCCCGGCTCAAGAACTTCGATGCATGCGACGGGCAGCTCGCGAGCACGCGGAGGGACGCGGTGCGGGTGGTCAAAGACGCCCGCTACCTCAGCTGGCGCTATACCGGGTGTCCCGCGCTGGAGTACCAAAGCCTGGGCGCATTCGCTGGCGATCGGCTGGTCGGGCTGGTGGTTTTCCGAGGCCCGGCGGACAAGCACGACGGCTTCCTGCTCGAGCTGCAGGCCCAGGACGATGATCCGCACACCCTGCGCTGGCTGGCGGGACACGCGCTCGAGGCGCTGCGAGAGCGGGAGGTCGGCCTGGTCTCAGCCTGCTTCCCCGAGCCCAGCGCCGCCGCACAGGCGCTGCGTGAGCTGGGTTTCGTCAGCTGGGGAACCGAGCTGTGGGCGATGGACCTGCTGGTGGCCAGCGACCCTGCAGGCAACGGTCCGGAGCTGGATGGCGCGCGTTGGGACTACAGCCTGGGTGATTGGTTGTACCATTGAGTGGCACCAGGAGGACGGAAACCGCATGCCGCGCGTATCGATGGCAGACCTGGTAGAGGTCCTCGCCGAGGTCGTCGACCCTGGCCCCCGGCCCGGACGCGCGACACGTCTCGGGGAGGACATCCCGCTCGACTCCCGCGAGATGCTGCGCGTGTTGGCACTGCTGCAAGCCCGCTACCACGTGCGCTTCGACCTGCGGGTCCTGCTGCAGCTGCGTACTCTCGGAGACGTGCAGGACGCGATCGAAGCTCAACTCGAGGACTCTCCGCCGTGATCCCGGGCTGGCGGACAGGCTCGCTGCTGAGCTGGCGCTGCCGCTTGGCCAACCTGGCGGCGGCTCCGCTGGCAGGTTGGATCTCGCTGGATGCGGCCGAGCTGTTGGCCGAGGCCCGCCGCCGCTGCGGGCTCAACGATTTCGGTGCGGCCGGCTTCCGCGAGGCACTCGACGTGCTGGTGCGCGCATGCGAGCAGGAAGCGAAGCTGAGCTATGTCGGCCGCCGCCTGGTGCGCGGTGAGTTGATCCACCGGCTGGAGAACCGGCTGCGCATCGAGGCCGACTTCCGCCGCCATCCAGAGATCGCAGAGCTCGCGCTGCCGGAGCCGATCTTCATCACCGGCCTGAGCCGCAGCGGAACCACCTACCTGCATCGCCTGCTCGCCCGCGATGCGCGCATGCGCAGCCTGCAGACCTGGGAGCTGCATCGGCCCTCCCCGCCTCCCGAGACGGCGAGCTACCAGCATGACCCCCGCCGCGAGGCACGCCGCCGCGAGCTGGCCTGGTTCCACAGCAGCCTCTATTCGCGCCGCGGGCTCGAGCAGGTGCTGGCGATGCATGACACGCGGCACGACTCGCCGGAGGAGTGCTGGCCTCTGCTACAGAATACGCTGCGGGTGCGCACCTTCTTCCTGTTCCAGCACGTGCCCAGCTACCATGCCTGGCTGCAGGCTTCGGACCAGCTGGAGGCGTACCGCGAGTACCGCCGCCAACTGCAGCTACTGACCTGGCGTTGCGCGGGCCGTTTTTTGCTGCTCAAGGCGCCCGCGCATCTCACCCAGCTCGATGTAATCCTGCGGCTGTTTCCCAACGCCCGCTTTCTGTGGCCGCATCGAGATCCGCAACAGACGGTGCGTTCTGGCGCGCGGTTGGCGGTCGCCGTTCGCCAGCTGCGCAGTGACCACGTCGATCCCCGGGCGCTCGGCCAGATCGTGCTGCGAGACCAGGCAACGCGGGTGCGCACGGCCATGGACCAGCGCGCGTCGCTCGATGCGAGCCGCTTCCACGACATCGACTTCCGCGCGCTGGTACGCGATCCGCTCGCCTGCCTGCGAGGCATCTACAGCTTCCTGGGCGCGCCCATCGAGCCCGCCGAGCAGGCCCTGCGGACCGAGATCGTGCGCGTGCAGCGTGCCCGGCAGGCCCGACCCGCGGCCGCTGATCCCGGAACGGGGCTGCAACACGCTGCCATCGAACGCGCTTTTCGGGAGTACCGGGCGCGTTTCCTGGCGTTAGGATAGGGAGACCCTGTCCCGCCAAGAACGCGGAGGAGCCACATGCCATCCCGAGTCTGTCTGTTCGGTTGGTTGCTCTTGCTCGCGAGTGCGCAGGCGGACTTCGGCGAGAGCCTCGCCAGCTTCAAGCTCGCAGCGAGCAATGCACACCCCTGGGGGCTCTGCTTCGACGACCTGGAAGCAGAGATGCTGTATGTGGCGGACGCCCAGGCAAACCGCATCTTCGTCTACCGCCTGGACGGCGACCGCCTGCGTCGCGACACCCAAGCGGACCTGCTGACCGCCGAGCTGCACCCCTCTTTCGTAGAGCCCCGGGGACTCGCTTGCGTAGATGGGCAGTTGTACGCCCTGAGCAGTGAACGCCAGGGAGAGACCTACCGCTCGAGACTGTGGAGCTTCTCGTCTGGCGGCGACACGGTCCGCGCTCTCAAACTGGACGCGGACCTCTTCGACCTGCGAGGCTGCGAGCTGCTCGATCTGACCGCCGTCGGACAGACGCTCTTCCTCAGTTACGATACCAGCGGCCTCGAGAGCGAGCGAGACCAGGTGCGGCGCGGGATCTTGCGTATCGAGGTCCCGGGTGGCCGGCTGGCTGCGCTGTTTGGCGGGTCTCTACCCGACGATGTGCTGCTCCAACATCTGCCTGGTAGCGGACGGGCCATCGATGCCGGGCGGGCCAGGACCTTCGGGTTGGCCTGGCAGGAAGTCGACGGCACCCCCTATCTCTGGAGCACCAGCCATCACAAATACCTTTGCCTGGCCGACGCGGCCACAGGTCGCGGCATCTTCGCGCTGCGCGCCCCCGGTCAGGTCTGGGGTCTGACTGCCGCGGATGGAGACCTCTGGCTAGCCGAGCGCTTCGACGGCGGGGCCCGTGTGCGGCGGCTCGATGTGGCCCCGCAACTCGAAGCCCCGCAGGCCACAGGCAGCTTCCTACGCCACGTCGAGCTGCAGCTGAGCTCGACAGCGCGCGCCTCCTTGGACAACAGCGATGTGCAACACAACTACGGGCTGCCCGCCGCCCGGCCCCACCAGTCTTACGATCCGGCCACGATGCGCTTTGAAGCGAGCCCCGAGACGGTTCCCGAGCGCCTGAGCTATGACCCGGCAGGGGACGCACAGGCACGCCAGGAATACCTGCAATTCCGCTTTGCAGGCGCAGTGCCCGCCGAAACCGTGCTGACATCACGGGTGGCGATCGATGTCTCCACCCGCCGTTACCGCTCCTTCGTCTTCCCGCACCTTTGTGCGCCGGATGCATCGGTCGAGGCAGGGTACTTGGAGGATGCCTCGATCTTTGGGCTGGCCGAAGCGGACTCCTACCAACGCTTCCTCGCGGCGGCGGAGGCCGCGATGCGGGAGGAATATGGAACCACGGCGGCAAGTGAGAATCCCTACTGGCAGATGCGCGGGCTGTTGGAGCTGATCGTCGAGAGCTACAACTACGGCAACGTCAAACGCCCCTCCCAAGGGCACCATAGCTTCAATCCCGTCCCTCCCAAGCTCGAGCTGCTGCTTGATACGGAGCTCGGAAACGAGCAACTGAGCTGCTCTCCTGCGAGCTTCGTGATGGCAGGCATGGCCCGGTATCTCGGCATCCCTTCGCGCTGGATCGGCACCACAAAACAGCGGAGCAACTGGGACGCGGATGGAAACGGACTGATGACCCGGGGTGAGTCGGCCCTCGACGACGCCTTCCACCGCTGGGCCGAGATCTGGCTGGGACCGGTCTATGGCTGGCAACGCTTCGACGCCACGCCCTCCGAGACGGCTCACGAGCACTCGCAGTTTTCGCTGATGCAGAAGGTCGCTGCCGGCGTCGGCAGCCGTGATCTGGTGTTGCTGGTGGGGGGTGGCGATGTGACGCCGTTTGTCAAGCAGATAGATGGCAACCAGCGCTACAACCTCGTACCGCGGTATGCGGAACCGGGCAGCTGGCGCCAGACGCATGAGCTGACCTGGTCGAACGCCTGCTTCATCGAGGTGAAGCCACCGCTGGGCGGCCTCAAGAAGGACTTGCTGCAAGTGGAATGGGAGCTGAACGGACGCTGGGACCTCGATCCCACGGCCCGGGTGCGCGTCTACCTGGTCCCGCAGGTATGGAAAGACGACAGCTGGCAGCGTGCCCGGCAGCGCTATCTACTGGGGCGCGACGTGCCGGCCCGCGACGGGCAGCTGCGTTTCGATCCATCCCGCTACCCGGCGGGAAACTACCGCTTCCTGGTCGTCAAGGTCGGGGATGCGCAGACCGGCGGGGAGTCGGTGGTGTTGCGATGGGGGCCTGACGAGATCGTCGTGGCAGAGGCCGGGGACTAGCGCGGCATCCAGCGCCGCAGCAGTCCGCGCGCCTCGAAGCGCCAGCGGTTGAGAGCGGTCGGCCGGTTCCGCAGCAGCGCGTGCCTGCCGCTCCGGTCCTTGCCGCGCACCAGGACACACGGCCGTTGAAAGCTCGCCGCCGTGTCTGCGGGCACGTAACGGAGCGCCAGCCCCACCCGCTCGGTCTCGCCGTGATGGGGTCCGGAACCGTGGGCCGTGAGCTGATCGAAGAGGAAGAACTGGCCCGCCCGCAACTCCATCGCGACCCGATCCTCGGCAGCCACTCCCGCGGGCAGCTCCAGCACCTCACGGTCTGAGGTGGCATAGGGCGAATCGATACCCAGCGCGGTTTCTGTACGTTTGTGGGAGCCCGACAGCAGCTGCACGCAGCCCCCGGCGCGGTCGGTGTCCACGAGAGCTAGCCAGCAGGAGACGGTCTTGATCGCCAGCTTGCCCTCGCTGCGGAACAGGTCCTGGTGCCAGCCGACGGTGCCAGACCCCGGTTGCTTGCACCAAAAGACGCTGCGCCACAACAGCAGGTCGGGCCCCAGCAGACTCGCGAGACGTTCGACGACTGCCGGCATACGGGCGAGATCCCAGACCAGTGGCTCGTAAAGGTGTGCGTCGCTCAGCACCCGAACCTGGCCCCCGTCGCTCCGAGGCTTGACACCCCGGGGAGGCCGGGCATGGCGCTGCAACAAGGGGCGCAACCGCGCGCGCCAGACGGCCATCTGTGCGGCGCTGCAGAGATCGAAAGGACCGACGAATCCCTGGGCCGCGAAGCGCTCTTGCTCGGCGCGCTGCAGGCGCATCAGGACACGGCCGTGGGCTGTACGCGGAAGTAGCTGCGGCGTGCAGCCTGTTCGAGAATCGAGCTGCGCAGCCGAGGACTCCAGATCTGGCTCTGACGCGTCTGGCGGGCTCGAGAGAACACGATCGAAGCACAGTCGGAAAGATAGCCCGGCGCGGCCTCGACACCGAGAAACGCGCACAACGCAGCCAGCTTTCCGGAAGGATCTGCCACGAAATCCTCCAGATGCAGGTCGAACCAGCCTCCTGTGCCTCGCAGCCGGGCGCGGAACCAGTCGATGACCTGCCAGCTCTTGAAGTGTTCGGCTGCTGCCGTTGCGAGCGGCACGTTGAGCGCGCGTGCCCGGGTGGCGATCATGTCCAGGGGGTTGCGGATCACGTGGATCCAACGCAGGGGAAGCTCTACACGTTGGGCCAGAAGGTCGTACAAACGAGCGTCACGGCTGAGATGGTACGCCGTCATGCCGCCCTTTTTGTCGCCGATCACGCGCAGGCGGCGCACGCGTCCCTGCCACTGTCCGGGCACCGCGTAGTGGTAGCCATTCCAGTTGCGGCCCTGGCCATGAAAAGCCTGGTCGTGCGCCAACAGGCGATCGAACAGGTCCGTCCGGCCGACTCCTGCTGCGACGTGCCCCAGGGCATCGAGCTCATGGGCGACCACCATCTCCGGATGCGCCGACAGGAGCGAGCCGATCAGACTGTGACCGCTGCGCGGATAGCCGATGAACAGGCAGAAACACCCAACGTCGCGGTACCGAACCCCGAGCCGACGGCGCTCGGAGGCGCGCCGCCAACGCTCGAGTACACGGTTGAAGACATTCGCGGACACGAGCACTCCGGCTGCACCTGGGCGGGGGAGATGATAGGCCGCAGCAGGTGTGCTCCGCAAGCTCGGCCCGCAGAATGAGCCCAGCTTTCGCGCACCCTACGGGCGCCCCAAGCCTGCGAGGAGCGCAGTCGCGGCGCGCGAGGGCCGCGCTCTGGCCGGCTTGACAGCTTACTGGGGATTAAGTAGCATCCCGCGAACGGAGGACGTCCCGGTACGTCGACTCCGTGCACTTCTGGAGCCAGTGTTCTGGAGCCAGGTAAAGGGGGGCCGTCTTTGCTCCTGCGATTCTGGGGAACACGCGGTTCCATCCCGACACCGAGCACGGAGAAGCACTCCACCGTTCGCTACGGGGGGAACACCTCCTGCGTCGAGCTGCTCGCCGATGACGGCACTCGGCTGATCTTCGACTCGGGCACAGGAATCCGCAATCTCGGCCAGTGCATCGGCAACGACACGACCGGCACACACCATGTGTTGTTCAGCCACGTCCATTGGGACCACATCCAGGGATTTCCTTTTCTTACCCAGCTGTTCCATCCGGAGAACACGGTCGTCTGCCACGGACCGCGCTGGGAGAGCGACGGCAACGGCACGTCGACCATCGAGCGCGCATTGCGCGGTCAGCAGACAGCTCCCAATTTTCCCGCCCGTCTCGAGGAGTATCCCGCCGCAGTCCGCATCGAGAGTGTCGACCCCGGCGGGAGTTTCGACGTCGGCAATCTTCGGGTGCGGACGGTGTCATTGAACCACCCCAATGGCTCGCTCGCCTACCGGGTCGACGACCTGAAGAACGGCACCAGCATGGTCTACGCCACCGACACCGAGCACCCAGAGAGTGGCCTGAATGACGACCTCCAGGCGCTCATTGCCGGCGCGGATGCGCTGGTGTATGACTCGCAGTACACCAAAGAGATGTACGCAGGTGAGACCGACGGACTGTGCCGCCGCGGCTGGGGCCACAGCACGCCCTACCACGGCATCGACGAAGCGCGGGCTGCTGGGGTCAAGAATTTCATATTGTTCCACCACGACCCGAGCCACGACGACAAACGTCTCGACGAGTTGCTTGAGAAAGCGCGTGCCTACGCCGCGCGTTTTCCCGACGGACCCGCCAGGATCGCGGCCGCCATGGAAGGTGGAGAGATCCTGTTCTGAGGCGCGAAAATGAGCGCGACCATTTCCTGTCCGGCCTTCGTGATCTGCCAGAAGATCTCGTCGTCGGTTGAGGGTCTCTCGCTGCTGGGTGTCAGTGACACGTTCGCTTGCATCCGCTATCCCACGCGCCTCTACACCGCTTGTATGCTCTCGCTGACCGGAGGCCGTGGAAGGCACAAGGTCTCGGTCTGGTTGACACGCTCACCGATGGAAGAGACGCTGCTGTTCAAGCGCACTTCGAGCATAGATCCTGTGCGGGTGACCGACTTTGCGTTCAGTCTGGTGTTTCCCGTGCGGGAACCAGGAATCCTGTTTCTGACCGCCAAGGTCGACGGCTATCCGGTGTCTGACCGCCGGCTGCGCGTCTACGAGCCCTACGGCGCCGGCAACTGAAGCCGCCGCAACACACGACGCGTGCCCGCGGCCATCGGCCGCAACCTGCGCGCCTCCGAGAGCGGGAGCCAGCGGGCCTCGAGCTCAGCGCTGGGCTGCGGTTCCGGACGATCCATGCACAGGATGCAGAAGTTCGTCACGGCAAAGCGGCGCCCTGGCGTGCCACTGACGAACACCGTGTTGCGCGCATACCAGTGGTTGCTTGGCGCGCTGACGAGGGTCTCTTCGGTCAGCTCGCGCAGAGCCGCTTGGAGCAAGCTCTCCCCGTCTTCGACACGCCCGCCGGGGAATGCCCAGTAGCCCGGCCAGGGGCCGACCAGGCGACGCCCCAGGAGCACATCGCCGCTCGGAACATGGTACAGGCAGACTGAGGCGGCGAGCCCGCAGCCGTCGTCGGCATGGGGAAGAGCCAGAACCACCTCTTCGACGTCGCCGTCGAGCTCGCGGCAGCCGCGAGCCACAAACCAGTCGGCATCCCTGCGGGCAACGCGCAGCTCACGTTCGTCCGCACTGAGCAACTCGAGAGCGACGTCGCCCAGGCCTTCGCCCCTCCAGTCGGGGTGCACGCCAAAGGAGATCGCTTGGGGGCTGGTGGCCCAGAGCCCGACCAGCTCTCCAGCGCGCAGCATCGCCGCCGGCTGCCCCTGCCAGGCGCGCCAGCGCTTGGGTTCCAGCTCGAGCAACCGTGGCCAGTCTTCGATCAGCTGTTGCCGCTGGGCGGCTTCCAGTCCCAGCAGCACTCCACCACTCGGCAAGCGGACGGCGAAGCCAGGCCCCTGCCACGCGCCGCGCAGCCGCGCCGCTGCCACCTCTGCGTACAGCTGCTCACCGGCTTCCTGCGAGCATGGCGGAGCGGTGCAAGCACTGGGAAGTGCATCGAGAACCAGGGCGGCATCGCTCAACACCAGGCAATCCAGCCCAGGAATGCGCGCGCACAGGAAGGCCTCGAGGCCCTCCAGCGATACGGGCCGGCGTACCAGCGCAGGATGCTCGGCCAACGCCCCCAACGTCGTGGACGGCAGGCGCCTGGCGGCCCGACGGGTGAGCAACAGCTCGACCAGGCGCGCAGCCACGTCTTCCCGTGCGCCCTCGATCGAAAAGGTTCCCTCCGCAACGACGGCGAGCACCGGATGCTGGGCATCCCCCAGGTGCGCCAGATCGTTGGCCACGCAGACGTCGAGATCGTTCGCGAACAGCTGGGCACGGGCCGTGGCCTCGAGCACGGCGGGCTCGACGCCCGACATCAGCTTGAAGCCCACCAGACTGCAGTCGGGGCCACAAGCCTTCCGCAAGCGGGCGAGAAGCTTCGGGTTGCGGCGCAGGAACAGCTGCTGCTCGTCAGCCTGTGAAGAGAGCTTGCCGACGAAGCGCTCGGGGGAATAGTCCGAGACCGCGGCAGCCATCAGCACGATATCGGGCCGCTGGGCTGCAATCAGCCGGAAGAGCCGCACGTCCAGGTCGGCGAAGCTGCCGAAGACCTCCAGCCCTACGCCGTCAGCCAGGGGCGTTTCCTTCAGCACCTGGCCTCCCAGAATCTGTGTCTCCACGCCACAAGCAGCCAGCGCATCGGCCAACGCGCGTCCGAAGCGCCCCGTCGACAGGTTGGTGATCACCCGTACGTCGTCGATCGGCTCGCGAGTACCCCCCGCAGTCACCAGGGCACGAAGGGCTTCAGCCACGTTGTTTCCTCCACTGTCGCGACTTTCCCGAGCCAGCGACTTCGTCTACAATGCGGACGCCAAGAAGAGACCCGGGAGAGCACCATGTCGACCAGTGAAGAAGAATACTTTGCCCAGAAGGCAACGGACAAGAAACTCAAACAGATCTTCCAAACCCATGTCTATATGCACTGCCCCAAATGCGGCAAAGAGCTGAAGACCATGGACTATGAAGGCGTGCAGATCGACCGCTGCGTCGCGTGCCAGGGCATCTGGCTCGACAAAGGTGAGCTCGACCAACTGCGCAACCACCAGCACAAAAAGAAATCGAACTTCTTCTCCATGCTTTTTGGAGACGTCACCAAGTGAGCACCTACGCGCTCATCCTGGCAGGAGGCTCGGGCACCCGTTTTTGGCCGCAGAGCCGCGTCGACCGTCCCAAACATCTGCTTCCCCTGGCAGGTTCGGACAGCCTGCTGCAGCAAGCTGTGCGGCGCGTGGCCGAGTTGGTGGGAGCCGAAAAAGTCTACATCGTGACCAACGAGCAGCAGCGTGCATCAGTGCTCGAACAGCTGCCCGAGATTCCCCCGCGGCAGGTGCTGTCCGAGCCCTTCGGCCGCGACACGGCCGCCGCCATCGGCTACGGGTGTGCGGTCATCGCCGAGCGCGATGCTGAGGCGATCGTAGCCGTCACCCCCTCAGACCATCTGATCCGCCCAACCAGCAAATTCATCGAGACCCTGAAGACCGCGGTCTCGCATGTCCGCAAGACTGAGGACATCGTGGTGTTCGGCCTGTCACCGAGCTTCCCTTCCACGGCCTACGGCTACATCGAGCGCGGGCGTCCCCTCGAAACCCGAGCAGGGGGAGCTTTCGAGGTCAAGAGCTTCCGTGAGAAGCCGGACCTCGAGACAGCCCAGAGCTTCGTCGACAGCGGCAACTTCTACTGGAACAGCGGCATCTTCGTCTGGCGCGCGGCCCGCCTGCTCGACGGGCTGGAGCAGCACCTGCCCGTGACCCGGCAAGGATTGCGGCAGATCGTCGCCCATCTCAAGGACGATGATTTTCCCAAGATCCTGCGCGAGACCTACGAGGGCTTCGCCAAGATCTCGATCGACTTCGCCGTGATCGAAAAGGTCAGCTCGGGGCTCACGGTCATCGAGGCCGGCTATCAGTGGAACGACATCGGCTCGTGGAACGCGCTCGAGAAGATCTACCACAAGGACCGTGACGGCAACACGTTGCTCGGCAAGGTCCTCTGCCTCGACGTGAAAAATTCTGCTGTCTGGACGGACGAACACCGCCTGATCGGGCTGATCGGGGTGAGTGACCTGATCGTGGTGCAAACCGAGGACGCCACTCTGATCTGTCCCCGCAGCGAGGTCGAGCGGGTCAAACAGCTGGTCGAAGAGCTGCATTCTCGCGGTCTCGAGGAGTACACGTGAGCCTCGAGCCCCCCGGCCGGCGGATCGGTATCGACTGGGGCAGCAAACGCTTCGGCGTGGCCCTGAGCGATGGATTGGGAATGACGGCCGGTGGTTTGACCTGCCTGCGAGGCAAGGAAGACGCCGTCGTCCCCCAGATCGTCGCGCTGGTCCGCGAGCACGGCGCTGTCGAGCTGGTGGTGGGTCTGCCCCGCAACATGGATGCCAGCGATGGACCGCAGGCCGCCAAGGCACGGGCGTTCGCGGCCAAACTCGAGGCGCTGCTCGATGTGCCGGTGCGTCTCTGGGACGAGCGCCTGTCGTCGGTGCAGGCGGAGCGCAGCTTGAAGGCGGCGGGATTGTCGCACAAGAAGCGCAAAGCGCGGCTCGACCAGGTAGCAGCCGCCCTGGTGCTGCAGAGCTACCTCGACGCGCAGAGCGCTGTTTGAGGCGGTCGGGCGGACGCGCTCAGCGCATCCGTTCGCAGCGGAAAGCTGCGTGACATTTGAAAGCGTCGACCTTTCTCTCAACATCTGCCCGTGCCTCCGTGCACAATTTCCGCTGCAGTTCTTGCGGCGGCGCTGCATCGACCTTCGGCCGCTTCGCTGATGTCCGCCTCCTCCCCGCTACACGTAAGGGCTCGCCGTCGATCCTTGACACTGCAGCACCGGCGATGCACCCTGCACCGGAAACTATCGCACTGCGGCACCAGGATCCGCGCGATACCAACCAAGGATTGTCATGGAATATCCACATATCGACCCAGCGCTACGCAAAACCATGCTGGCGGAGATCAGCGCGGATTCCGCTGCCGGAACCTTGTATCTCAGCCCCCGCTTGAATTTCTCCGGAGAAGAACATTGGGAGCCCCTGCTGCGCGCCGCGGTCGAGCGCCAGGACGCGCGTTGGCTGGCCGACAACCTCGATGCCTACAAGTACCTTCGCAAGACCGAGAAGGAACGCTTCGTCACCGTGCGCATTCCGTTCGAGGCGGCCCACACCCTGGCGGAGTCGGAATTCAACCGCTTCTACTCGAGGGCCGTGTGCCGGCGCGCGCAGGAGCAGGGGCTGACCCACGTAGAGATCCGCGCCGGTAGGGAATTGAGCAGAGCGCCGCAGTCTGCACGGGACCTGGCCGGCAAGCGGCGCAAAGCAGGAGAGCTCTATGCCTCACTGCGCGAAGCGACCTCGGTCGACAAGGCTCTGGGTTTGAAGGTTTTCGAGCCTACCGGATTGAGCGTAGCGCTGCCCGAATCCTGAGCCCCCGCCAGGCCGCGGCCGCCGGGGTTGTGGACAGAGTCAACGACCTCCGGCCGCTCCCGGACAGCGATGGACTGTTCCGGGCTGGAAACCAAAAGCGTCCACCCAAGATTCGTGATTCGGACCACTTCCGTCGCAGAATGTCATCCGCTCGGCGAAGGTTAACCGCTTGGTCAGGCCATCGCATGAATGGCACGGTTTTTTCTTATCAGCAGGTATTCGCACTCTCTTCTGCTCCGATGAGGACTCCATGAAACGCATCCTGAGCCCGCTGACCATCGCAACCCTGTGCTTGAGCCTGGGTTTCTTTGGTTGCGAAAAGAAAAGCTCTTCGAGCACAAACACCACGAACAGCACAACCGCCACACCTGGTCTGGGGGGCGTGACCCCCGGCACCGGAACGGGCAGCAGCACCGGAACGGGCACCGGCACCAGCACCGGAACGGGCACCGGCACCGGAACGGGCACCGGCACCAGCGGCCCCAACACGGCTCCGCTTCTGCAGCTCGGAAGTCCTACCGGCCCCCAGGTCGACCAGGTCGCCGTACCCTTCGTGCTCTTGGACGCGCAATCCGATCCCGCCGACATCACGGTGGAATTCAGCACAGACGGCGGCCAGAGCTGGTCCCCCGCCAGCGCGGGCAACGCCGGTAGCGGCGTCACTGCGTTGAGCACCGCACCGGCCGGCGTCGCGCACTTCTATCTCTGGGACTCCACCACCGACCTGGGCGTGACCAACAACTTGCATGTTGAGCTACGCCTGACCCCATCGGATGCCGACCCGGGCAACAGCGTGCAGAGTCAGGAGTTCCCGGTCATCAACCTGGGCCGCAACGACCCCGATGCCGACTTCTCGACCCAACCCGACGCCCTGGCGATCCGCTGTGGGGTGGGCGGCGGATTTGTCATGTACAGCTGGGTCGTCAACCGCGTCGACGAAGTGCGTATCTATGGCGACGGCAAAGTGGTCTTCATGCGTGACGGGAAGAGTCCGATGGATGAGATCAGCCAGGGCTGGCTCAGCGAGGAGGAGATCGTGGTCCTGTTGCTGCGCATCAAAGAAGAGGGTTTCTGGAACTTCCAGGACTACTACCAGTCCTACATGGCGCCGACCGACATGCCCACCTGGACGATCGAGGTCCATCTGCTCAGCAACGCCCACGACTCCGGCTCATACGGGGGCAGCATTTCGGCCCCCAACGGCTTCATGGAGATCTTTGACTTCTGCAGCGATCCCGAGCTGCCGGTCCAGCAGGTAGACACCTATCTGCGTGTACCCATCGACCCCGCCGAGCTCAGCCAGGGCTTCTACGCCGGGGAAGAACACCAGAAGAAATACGATACACCGCTCGACTGGACCTGGGAAAACGGGGCCGGTGGTCCGCAATGGCAGTCCCCCTGAGCTCCTGACTCCCTTCTGGCTTCGGACTCGGACCCGGAGCGGCGTTGGCAGGGGACGCTACTCGAGGTGGTAGATCTCGCGGATCCCCCGCAGACGCTCCTCGAAGCCGATCTTCAGGTCCTTGAGCAGGCCGGTGTCCAGATCGTAGACCCAGCCGTGTACGGTGGGAAAACCCTTGCTCAGATAGGACTGCTGCACCCAGCTGGTCTTGATCACGTTGATGCACTGTTCATGCACGTTGAGCTCCACCAGCCTGCGGTAGCGCTCGGCCCGGTCGGCGATGGCGTCGAGCTCGGCTGCGTGGAGCCTGTAGATGTCGCGGATCTCACGCAGCCACCCGTTGAGCAGCCCAAGGTCACGCGACTGCATCGCCGCGGCCACGCCGCCACAGCCGTAGTGACCGCAGACGATGATGTGCCTGACATCGAGATGTTCGACTCCGAACTGCACGACGGCCTGGGCGTTCAGATCGGTGTTGACGACCAGATTGGCGACGTTGCGGTGCACAAACGCCCGGCCAGGCCGCAGCCCCATGACTTCGCTAGCCGGGACACGGCTGTCCGAGCAGCCGATGAACAGGAATTCGGGATCCTGGCCCAGCGCAAGCTTGGTAAAGAAGCCCGGATCGTTCTCGAGGTGCGCCCGCGCCCAGCGCCTGTTGTTCTCAAAGACCTGCTCGTACAGGTTGCTCGCGGTCTCTGCTTTGTCACGCGGTGGGCCTGGCTGTGCTGCGTCGTCCACGATCTCCTCCTGACCCGTGCTGCGGTCGATCGGCGGCCAACAGTGCGAAACCGGTATGGCTTCGGCCGGCTCGCGCTGGCAGTCAAGGTACCCTGGAGCTCCGGATAGCAGAAGGCCCAATGACAGAGCTCGGCAAACCACCCCCGGATTCCTCCGCCGGGCGCCAGGTCCAGCAGCAGCATTGAGAGTCGGGCAGGCTGGGCAGCGCGGCGTTGTTTTCCTGACATCCAGGCCTCGGCACGCAGGCTCAGAACTCCAACCGCGCCCAGACCGAGACCCCAAATCCAGCGCCGTTCTGGCCACTGCCGTGCACCCGGTAGTCGTGGTCGCTCAGGTTCGACAGCTCGACGCCCAGGCTGAGGAACTCGAGCGGCCGCGCGCCGGCCGAGATCGACCAGAGGCTGTAGCCCGGGGTTCCGCGAGCGGGAATGCGTTCATCGTCTCCCCGGTCCCGCGCGGACAGGCGCCCCTGCTGACGCACGAAATCTCCCCGCAGCTCGGCCCAATAGCGGCTCTGTTCCCACTCCCAACGCAAGGCCGCGTAGCCCTTGGCCGGTTGCAGGCGGGAGATGCCATCGTCCTGCTCGACCCCCCCCACTGAGGCGTCGGCGCTGCCCTCCAACCAGGCGAATCCGCCTCGCAGGTAGAGTCCCCAAGGCTCCCAGAGGGTCACCTGCCCATCGATCTCGACCCCGTGGATGAAGCCATCGGAGAAGTTCTCTTTGCGGAACTCCTCCAAGCCCTGGTTGGTGTTTCCGGTAGGGACACGGCCGATGAAGTCGTCGAGCAGAGTGTAGAAGTAGAACGCCGAACCGCGGGTGTAGCGCGTGTTCCAGCGCAGACCTGCTTCGAAAGTGACCGTCTCCTCCGGCTCAAGATCGGAGCTGGGCAGGTCGACCGACGACGAGCGCACCTCATTGAACGCGCTGACATCGTCGAGATTGGGCGCCCGAAATCCCTGGGACACCCCCAGAATGAACGCCAGCTGTTCGATCGGCTCGATGCGAGCGCGGAAGCTTCCCACGATGCTCGTGTAGGTCTCGTCCTCAGAGTCGAGCACGAAACTGTCGCGGGTGTCAAAGTCGACCTGGTTGGCATTGAGGTGCGCGAGTGTGAAACGTGTGCCGACAATCAAGCGTAGCCATCGCCAGGTACGTAGATCGAGCTGCAGGTAGGTTCCGAACAGATCGTAGCTGGAGTCATCAGCCACAGGCCCGCGGCCCACGGTGAAGAAGTCGCCACTGCTCAAGTCGTAGTTGTGCCGCGAGCTGTCGACCTCATCGTGGTAGTAGTCGCTGCCGAGGGCGATCCGCAGCCACTCAGCGGGCTCGAGCTCAAAGCGCGCGAGCACCCCGAGGGTGTGGACCTCGAACCCCTGCCGGGTGTCGCTGCTGCCCCGCTGCTGTTTCTGCAGCTCGGCCTGGCGTTGGTAGCTGAGGCTGAAGTCTGCCGCGGCCAACATGCCTTGCTCTGGCGTAAGGCTGAGCTGGGCGTAGACCAACTCGCGCAGCTGGTCGAGGTCACGGCGCTGACGGCTACCGATCTCTGTGCCGCGGTAGGACTGGCTGTCGATGGTCGAGTGGGTGCGGGGCACGTTCGCTTGCCGCACGCGGTCGAAGCCGAAGCGCGCTTCGACACCCGGAGCGAAGCGGTAGGACAGCCGCACGTCCTGGTCGAATTCGCTGAAGGCTGTGTTCTCCAGCCTGCCCTGATGGTCGCCGGCCTGGAGATCTTTGAAGTCCTTGTAGCTCGACCCTGCGCGGGCCGCGAATTCCTCGCTGGCAAAGCGCACGGCCAGGCGCGAGATGGTCGAATGGTCGCTGGAGCTGTAGCGCGCGTAGGCCTCCCCTCCGACCTCCCAGCCCTCGTCGGCGTAAGGTGGAAGCCGGGAGATGCCCTGCAGCACGCCGCCGAGCGCATCGGAGCCGTACAACACTGAAGCCGGCCCGCGCAACACCTCGAGACGCTCGATGGTCAGGGCGTCGATGGTGCTGAAGTATTGGTTGGGGCCCGAGCGGAAGACCGAGTTGTTCAGCCGGATGCCATCGATGAGGTAGACGTTGTGGAAGCCGGTCAGCCCCCGAATATAGGGCGAAGCCTGACCGGGCCCGGTCTTTTGCAGCGAGACGCTGGGGAGGCGCGAGAGCGCGTCCGGCAGCTGACCGACGTTTTCCAGTTGCTCGCGGTCCAGACGCGAGACCGCGTGGGGAAGCTCGTGGATCGTCTCCTCGAGCTGCGTCGCGGTCACCACGACCTCCAGCGTGTCCTGCGCCAAGGCGCACGTTGTCAAGAGAGTCGCGATCAGCAGGCGTCGCATGATGGCCTCCTCGGTGTCGGTGGACGGCGGTCGGCAAGATCTGTGCCAAGCGGGCACACGACTTGCAGCGACGAGTGCGGAGGTCGTCTATGGTTGCAGGGTGTGCGGTACGCTGGGGTGTGCACTTCCACCCGCTCAGCTTGCTGAGCGGCGCTTCTGTGCCGGGATCGAAGACCCGGGCGCTGGTCAGAAAGCAACCACAGGCGAGCAGCGCGCGACCATGGGCGACCGGCGTGCGCGTGTCCTTGATCTTGCACGCGTTGGCGCTGGCGGGCCTGTGGTTGGCCGCCCAGGGGTTCGGCCCGCCGCGTGTCCCAGCGCTGCTTGAGGCTGCTGAAGTCTCGCTGCGGCTGCCCAGCCCGCGCAGCCGAGCCCCCAAGAGCTTGTCCGCGCCGGGGCCGCTGTTGGCGCCCCGGGTGCTCGGCACGGGCCCGAGCTTTGAAGCGCCCTTCCCGGAGGCCATCGAGCAGCTTCCCCTGGAGCTGACGGTCGACCGTTTGCCCAGCCCCGTCGCAGCTCTGGAGGCTCCGCTCAAGCGGGAGCAAGGGCAGTGGGACCTGGTGCCCGAGCCCGACGAAACGGCTGAAGAAACCGACGAAGGAGAGGCTGCGCAGCTCCCGGTTGAACCAGAGCCCTCCGCTGCCAGCGTCTCCGCAGCCAGCACCGCAAAGCCTGCGCGGCCCCTGGCTCCGCTGCAACCCAGCTATCCGCGACGCTGTCAACGCCGGGCCTGTCAGGGAAGCGTAAGCCTCGAGCTGGAGCTGCACGCCGAGGGGCACGTCATCAGCGCCGAAGTCGTCAGCTCGAGCGGCTGCGCGTCTCTGGACGCGGCGGCCTTGGAGGCAGCGCTGAAGGCCCGCTTCGCACCCGATGCGCCATCGCCCGCACCGGTGGTCGTGCATTTCCGTCTGCGCTAGCCCCGGACGTTGCGCGGCTTGGTCTTCAACGTCTTTTCAACACCCACCAACACCAATTCCACAGGCTTTCCACAGTCAAACCGTCGTTATGCACAGGCTTTGAAACGCGTGCGGCGTCCGGGGCCAGGTTTTCAACAGATTCTGCACAATCGACGCCACATCAGCCCTGATTGCAGGCCGGCCCAGGGGAAAAAAAACGTTAGGAGAATTTTGCACGATCGAAGGGCCTGGAAAATCAAGGATTTGTGGGAATTGCTGCCGATCGCAAGTGCCAGACAGCCAAAAAAGGTGGTGGCGCTGATTTGGAGCATGCGTATACTTGCCCCTGTTGAGTGAAACGACAGTTTGGTCAACGCCAACTCAAACTTGCCTCCTCGGAAGTAAGCAAGAGAAGGAGAAAACCTCAAAGGGGTCGGTACAAGGTTTCTCTTTATTGAGAAATTGAGCAACCGAGCCTGCCGCTGATTGATACTCCAGGGTGCCATCCTCGTTTCAGACCGTGATCTGGGACATTAGAGAAAGCGCGTAGGAGGAGAGTTGCGGGAAACCGTTGCTTAAGGTGGTAGGAAGGAATACCTCAGAGAGGAAAACAGGTTCGGAGAACTGGTCTGGTCGTGGAAACATGTTCAGAACGATTCTCTTCCAAACGGTGAGCTTCTTCGGGAACCTATCGGGCGGAGTAGAACCTGCGCAAAGCTCAAGAACGTGGTCAGGGTGAAACAAACCTGGCAGGTTCTGGACGCGGTCTCCGGGCCGGCCCGCTGAGAGCGTAGAAACGCTATGAGTGGGCTCTGGTGGGTCTTGGCAACCCCACCGCGAAGGGCGGACAGAGCTGGGAGCGTTGGAGAGTGGCGAAAGTCCACGAGGGTTGCCTCGACTCTGCGCTTGCGTGGGGAAAAGGCAGGTGCGTAGACGGAGAAGCCCTGAAGAAGCAGGGAAGTTCATGAGAGGCCCGCTGTTTTCAATTGAAAGTAGTGGATCTGAGAGATTGCAAACCGGGAAGCCGCTGAACGGTATGCCGGGCGTGTCCGAGCCACAAGGACACCATGTCTCTCGGGAGACTCTGTAGAACACCTGAACTTCATGAGGGTCTGGCCTGTCCCTTCGGGGGAGTGCCCTTGTAAGAGGGTCCAGGTCGTCGACCACGCGCATATGCCCTGAAGGGCCGCAGCCGGGCTGACGCCTACCTCGACATTGAAGGCCACCTCTCGCGGGAGGTGGCCTTCTCCTTTTGTTGCCGGAGTCGAGCGTCCGCTGGCCCCTCGACAGGCCGAGAGGCCTTCGACACGGCAGTCGGACCGCGGTCCTCTCCGGTCTCCGAGTCCGGGTCCGGGTCCGTCTTCTGTAGACAGCGCTCTGTGAGCGCCGGAAGAAGCTCTGGCGGAGGTTGATTCCAGAGATTCTGGCCATGCGGATCGGTCTCTTCGTCGGTCATAGACCGACGCTACAGGCGGTTCTCAGCCGCTCGAATGTTTGGACCATGCCTGAGCGAAGTCTCAATCAAAAGGTGCCCATGTCAGGAGCTCTGGAGTCCGGGTCCGAGTCCGAGTCCGAGTCCGGGTCCGGGTCCGGGTCCGGGTCCGGGTCCGATCTGGTCCGCCGGTGAGACAGCCTCCGGGCCCCCCGCCACTCAGCGAAGCGCTGCGTATGCGCCCGACAGCTCCGGACCCCTGACCGGGAGCACGACCACCAGCCGCGCCATGCCCTGGCTGCCAGCAGCGAGCAGGCCGAGGGCCTCCCCTTCCTCGAGGATGACCGCCCCGCGGGCCTGGCGGTCCACCCAGAGCGGAAGGGACAGGGTCACATCGGTCGCGCCCCCGAAAGATTGCGTGCGCAGCTCGTCGATCCCCGCCAGCAGGCGATCCTCGAGCTCGTAGGCCAGCAACCAATGCGAGCTGTCCGGTTGCGGGAGCACGAGCGCCGAGAGCTTCACGGCGTCGTGCGCGACGGCGACGACCGGGTCGGCGATACGCCTTCGCTGCCGCCATGGATAGTCCACCTGCTCGAGATAGGCGCACTCGAGCCGATTCTCACTCACCTGCCAGCGACCCGCCTGACACGCCAGGCTTCCGCCCCGCGCGCGCCGCTCAACGCCTTCATGGTTGAGGGACCACAACCAGTCCACCGCAGCCTTCGACAGAGGCACGCTATGCATCGGCGAGGCTCCCGCAGGGCTGACCAGCTGGTAGGGTCCCAAGCTGCCCGCGACCGACCAGGGGATCTCGATGATCCGCACCGTCAGTCCAAGGGTCGCCGGGGCCAGGTCGCGATAGGTCTCGAGCAGCTCTCCGACCGCCGCGTGCAGACTCGGGGTCGTGAGCACCTGTAGCTCGCCGGGGATGGCCTCGTGGAAAGACACCGCGGCGCTGTCGGGCAACAGCACGCACAACAGGCGCTGCAGCTCGGCGGCCTGCACGGGAAGGTCATCGAGGGCGTAGACGCGCGTTTCGGCGGCCTCGCCGGGCGGCTGAGGGCCGCGCCAGACATCCCGAGGGGAATCTAGGCGTGCCGAGGGGGGCAGCATGACTGAGCCACAAGCGGAGAGCAGACAAGGAAGCAGGATCCAGGCCAGACGGTGCATCGAAGACCTCCAACGCGAGAGTGGAAGCAATCAGGCCGGTGAGAGGTCATCGGGACGTCACGCTCCGCTGCAAAGTCGTAATCGATGGACGAGCTGCGCAGCAACGCAATCAAAATGATTGCAAAATGCATACACACTGTTATTCTGCGGAGGGAGCCCGTACTGCTGCTCGCTCAACGCAATCTTGAGGAACCATCGATGCCAGACGCCCCGACTCCTGC
Organism: Planctomycetota bacterium; assembly: GCA_029260765.1. Lineage (GTDB taxonomy): Bacteria > Planctomycetota > J058 > JAJDCP01 > JAJDCP01 > JAJDCP01. The sequence goes on along the minus strand of JAJDCP010000005.1, from coordinate 36,191 downwards.
CCCCCCGACTCCTGACCCCGAACGGCAGGCACCTGCCGACGATGTCCGCCCCTCAGCGCAGACAGACGCAGAGAGTCCCGTCGATCCGCAGGCTGACGATGCCAGCGTCAGCTCCGTCGTCGTCCGCCCGCCGCGTCGCGGCCATCCTTTGTTCCTCATCAGCGCAGGCATGATGCTCGCCGGCGGCCTCTTGATTCAGAGCACCAGCGGTCCCGAGCTCCTTGGGCAGCTTCTGCTGTTATCCGTCTCACTGCTCGTGTATCACCTCCTGCTGGTGGGCCTGGGCATCGCCCTTTTGCGGAGGCGTGTCCGACGCGCAAGCCTGCAGCTCTTCCTGTTGGCCGCCGTTTTCCTGGTCGACCCGACCTTCACCTACCTGCGACTGGGCATCTACCGCCAGGACGTGGGGGCCGGGTTGCTCTGCGGCATAGTCCTGCTCAGCCTCGGCCAGCTGTCCGCGATCTATGGGTTGTTGTTGCGCTTCGATGCCCGCGCGCTGTTGGTCCCGGCCGCTTCCTACCTGGCCGTGCTCGGCACGGGATTGGCGCCGGGCTTGTTCCTCGCAACCGTGGGCTCTCCCCTGCCTGGACATCTGTGCGACATCTGGCTCGCCAGCCTGGCCGCCGCATTGCTCGGTCCACGGATTCTTGCTGGCCGCCCCCTGAAACTGGGCCGGCTGACTGTGCCCTGGGGCGGCGCGATCCTGTGCGGCATTCCCTTGCTCGGCCTGGCGCTGCGCCTGGGCGCCCTGCATTGGATCTACGACACCCCGTTCGGTCTAGCCCTGGCCCCCCCTCTGCTGCTGGCCGTGGCCTGGATCGCTTTGCAAGCTGGGGCTGAGAACTGGCCGCTGGCGGCCCCCATGCTGGCGCTCGCAGCGATCTGTGCCGGCTTGCGGCCCGAGCTGCCTGGCCTGCCGGAGGTCCAACCCGGAACCTGGCGCCTGACTATGGCTGGGATAGCCCTGCTGTTGGCCGGGCAGGCCCTGCGTTGGCGCCTGTTCTGGCTCGGAATCCCTGCTGCCGGCTCGCTCGCGTTAGCACTGCTCGGCAGCAGCCCCGGGCAGACGCAGCAACGGGTGACGCAGGCCGCCGAGCTGGTGCGCGACGGGGTCCTACCCCAGACACTCGCGGGCTGGGGCGCGCTCGGTGTCACTCTGGCCTTCGCCTGCCTGCTGCTCGGCGCCGTCCTCAGCCTCAGGCGAGGAAGCAACGGAGACACGGCTCCAGCCCGGCTCGACGCGCTCGAGGTCTGAGCGACAAAAAAGCGGTGGACAGCCCCCGGGGCGGAAGCTACCCTGTCGGGCATGGAAGCGCAACGCACACACGCAAAGCCCCGGTGGTGGCCCCTCTGAGAGAGGTGGCCGCGCGTTCGCAATCCGCAACCACCTCCCATAACTGTCCTGGGGGGTCGATCATCTACCACGCTCCCCACCCTGGAGGAGCGCATGAAACAGCCCTTCGATATCGCCGCAGACCTCGACACACCGGTGTCTGCGTTCTTGAAGTTGGAACCCTTCCAACCGCGCTTCCTGCTCGAGAGCGTGGTCGGGGGCGAACAGCTTGCCCGCTATTCCTTCCTCGGTTTTGGCGAAGGGCTGGAAGTCCGGCTGCAGAACGGCCAATGGCGGGTCGGCGACGAGACCCAGCCCGCCCCCGGCACGCCCGCGGCCCTGCTCGCCGCCTTCCGTGACGCGCTCGCCCGTGCCCCACGGCCTGGTGCCGGCCTGCAGCTGCCCTTCAGCGGCGGGCTGGTCGGCGCGGCCGGCTTCGACCTGCTGCGGCGTCTCGACCACCTGCCCAGGCTGCCTCCCAGGGCAGGCGACATGCCCGAAGCAGCCTGGTTCGCCCCTCGCTCGTTGTTGGTCTTCGACCACATCAGCCGGCGCGTGGCCCTGTTGCACGCAGGCAGCGCAGCCGAGCGCGAGGTCCTGCGCAAGGAGGTCGTGCAGGCGTTGCGCGGCCCCCTGCCCGCACCGGTCGAAGGCAGCTACGAGCTCCCTCGGAGCTCTTTCAGCAAGCCTGCCTTTGTCGAGGCAGTCAAGGAGAGCCAAGAGGCCATCGCGCGCGGCGACGTCTACCAGCTGGTGCTCGCCAACCAGTTCACTGGTCAACATAAGCTCGATCCCTTCACGGTCTACCGCGCCCTCCGCCTGCTGAACCCATCTCCCTACATGGTCTTCATGCGCTTCGGCGAATTGGCAGTGGTGGGATCCTCCCCCGAAGCTCTGGTCACGCTGCGCGGGCGCCGGGCATGTCTGCGACCGATCGCCGGTACCCGCCCGCGCGGCGCCGATCCTGAGGCTGACAACGCGCTCGCCAAAGAGCTGCTGGCCGATCCCAAAGAGCTCGCCGAACACGTGATGTTGGTCGACCTGGCGCGCAATGATGTAGGCCGTGTCGCGCTGACAGGCAGTGTCAAAGTCGACCCCTACCAGGTGATCGAGCGCTACAGCCACGTGATGCACATGGTCAGCGGCGTCGAGGGCGTGCTCGCGCCTGAGTACGACGCCTTCGACCTCTACGCAGCCAGCTTTCCCGCGGGCACCGTCAGCGGAGCCCCGAAAGTGCGTGCGCTGGAGCTGATCGACCAGCTCGAGCCCGTGCCACGAGGCCTGTATGCCGGAACCGTCGGCTACTTCGGGCACGGCGGCCAGATGGACCAGGCGATCACCATCCGCAGCCTGGTGTTTTCCGGCGACACATACAGCTACCAGGCTGGCGCGGGCCTGGTGGCCGACAGCCGACCAGAGGCGGAGTACCACGAGGTGATGGCCAAGAGCGCAGCTCTGGCGGCTGCTCTCGAGCTGGCGAAGGGAGGCCTGTAATGCGGCGCGTGCTGTTGATCGACAACTATGACTCCTTTACATGGAACCTGGTGCAGGCGTTGCGATCCCTCGGAGCTGAGGTACTGGTGCATCGCAACGACTGCATCAACGCCGCTGAGGCCTGGGCACTCGAAGCCACGCACCTGGTGATCAGCCCCGGCCCTGGGCATCCTTCCGCGGCAGGCAACATGCCCGAGATCCTGCGCGAGGGTATTGAGCGCCTGCCCGTGCTCGGGGTCTGCTTGGGACACCAGGCGCTGGCCCACGTGCTCGGAGGCCAGGTCAGCCGAGCCCCCCGACTGATGCACGGCAAGAGCTCTCAGGTCTATCACGACAACCGGGGGCTCTATCTCGGCCTGCCCAACCCGTTCGAGGCGGCGCGCTACCACTCGCTGATCGTCGACGAGCAGGGGCTGCCCGCCTGCCTGCGGATCTCCGCCTACACCTCCGCTGGAGAGATCATGGGCGTGCGTCATACCAGCAAGCCGGTCGCAGGAGTGCAGTTCCACCCCGAGAGCATCCTGACCGCACAGGGCTCACGCTTGCTGGCCAATTTCCTCGACTTCGATCTGGCCCAGGACTCCGATCTGCCCCAGGGAGGATTGTGAGATGCCCCTGGAGAAGCTGTTCGACGGCCAACATCTGAACGAAGGCGAAGCCGCCGAGTTGCTCGACATCCTGCTCGACCCAGCGACCGCCGAGGCCGTCAAGGGCGCCATCCTCATCGCGCTACGGGTCAAGGGGGAGACACCCGAAGAGCTGCGGGGGCTGGCGCGTGCGATGCGGGCGCGTGCGCCGGGTCTGCCCGACAGGCCCAAGGGCGAGCTGGTCGATACCTGCGGTACCGGTGGCGATGGGTCCTCCAGCTTCAATATCTCAACGGCCGCGGCCCTGTTGTTGACAGGTCTGGGATTGCAGGTGATCAAGCACGGGAACCGCTCGGTCTCCAGCCGGTCGGGCAGCGCCGATGTGCTGGAGGCGCTGGGGATGTCCCTGCCCGCCACGCCCGCGGAAGCATCGGCGAACCTTGCGCAGCATGGCTTCTGCTTCCTGTTCGCGCCGGTCTTCCATCGCGCGACCAAGGCCGTCGTGCCCACCCGCAAGGCATTGGGCACGCGCACTGTCTTCAATCTGCTCGGCCCCCTGACCAATCCCGGACGCCCCAGCCACCAGCTGGTCGGAGCCTTCTCCGCCGACGCCGCAGAGCTGATGGCTCAATGTCTGGCGGGGATGGAGATCGAAGCGGCCTATGTCGTGCATGGCGCCCGTGGCTGGGACGAAGCGACGCCTGTCGGGCCCTTCCGGCTGTGGGAAGTGCGCGACCGCGCTGTGCGGCATCGCACCATCGATCCGCGCATTGCGGGGCTGGCACGCTGTGCGCCCGAAGCCCTGGCAGGGGGCTCGGCGAGCGAAAACGGCGCGCGGATGCGGGCGGTGTTGGGGGGGGAAGCCGGAGCGATCGCGGACGCGGTCGCCCTCAACGCCGGTCTGGTCCTCGAGCTCACCGGACGTGCGGCCAACCTGGCAGAGGGTGTGGAACAGGCGCGGGCCGGGCTGTTGGACAGTCTGGGGCTACGCGTGGTCGAACGCATGACGGAGAGCGCCGGTGGCTGATTTCCTCGCCAGCATGGCCGCAGGCAGCCGCGCACGCAGCCAGGCAGCGCAGGCCGAAGAGAGTCTGCCGGAGCTGCGGAAGCGGGCGCTGGCGTGCGCTCCAGCACCGGTTCTGCGGCTCGATGGGCGCTTCGACATCATCGCCGAGCTGAAGTTCGCTTCGCCCTCCGAGGGCGCGCTGGCGCGTGTCGATGTCGAGGAACGCGTGCAGGCCTATCAGGCGGGCGGCGCCGCGGCTCTCTCGGTGCTGACCGAGCCGAGCCGCTTCGCCGGACGCCCGGAGTACCTGCAGCGGGCGGCAACACAGGCCGATGTGCCGGTGATGCGCAAGGACTTCCTGGTCGAGCCCTACCAGGTCTACGAAGCGCGGGCCTGGGGAGCCGGTGGCGTGCTGCTGATCGTGGCGATGCTCGACGACGCCGCGCTCGCTGCGATGCTCGAAGCGTGCCAGGAGTGTGGGCTGTTCGCGCTGCTCGAGGCGTTCGACCGCAGCGACCTGGAGCGGCTGGCAGCTCATGTCGGAGGAACGCAGCGGCTGTGCGGCGTCAACACACGCAACCTGCGAAGCCTGCAGGTCGAGCCAGAGCGCTTGCAGCAGCTCGCCCCCCACCTGCCCGCCCATGCGCTGTCCGTAGCCGAGAGCGGCCTGCATCGAGCCGAGCAGGTCGCCGCCGCAGCCCGGGCCGGCTACCGCCTGGGATTGGTGGGCAGCGCTCTGATGCGCGCGGCAGCGCCCGAGACCGCTCTCTCCCAATTGCTCGCCGCCGGTCGGGCAGCGCGGGAGGAAGCTTGATGCGCCTCTTCATCAAGATCTGCGGATTGAAGGAAGCCGAACACATCGCTGCCGCGGTCGCAGCGGGTGCCGATGCGCTGGGATTTGTATTCGCCCGCTCCCCCCGGCAACTCAGCCCCGCGCAGGCCGCCCGCCTGCTCGAAGACGTACCCGAGGGAGTCGAGCGCATCGCGGTCTGCCGCCGACCGGATGCGCCGCTGCTGCGAGAGCTTGCGCGCCTCCCCCTCGACACTTTGCAAGCTGACGCCGGCTGGCAGCCGCCAGCCGAGCTGTTCTGTCCCTTCCTGCCCGCTCTGAGCGACAGCCCAAGGCTGGCCGAGCAGCTATGCGCGCTGGCAGACCGATACCCGCGCTTGCTGGTCGATGCGGCCGGAGGCGGGGGAAGCGGCAAAGCGGCAAACTGGGAACGGATCGCCCCACTGGCGGCGCGTTTCCCGCTCATTTTGGCCGGCGGGCTGCAGCCCGGAAACGTGGCGCAGGCCATCGCCCGGGTCCGCCCCTGGGGTGTGGATGTCAGCAGTGGCGTCGAGCGGAGCCGCGGCCTGAAGGATTCCCAGAAGATCCATGACTTCGTCCGGGCGGTGCGTACCGCCCCCAGCCTGGAGACCCAGACATGAAGACCTTGCCCGACGCGCGCGGCCGCTTCGGCAACTTCGGGGGCCAGTATATCCCCGAGCTGCTGGTGCGCGCGGTCCGTCAGCTCGAGACCGCCGCCCGGGAGGCGCTGGCGGACGAGGCCTTCCTGACGGCTTTCCGCGACGAGCTGAAGAGCTGGGTGGGACGCCCCACCCCTCTCAGCCACGCGCCACGGCTCAGCAAACGCTGGGGGGCCGATGTCTGGTTGAAGCGCGAAGACCTCGCGCACACCGGCGCCCACAAGATCAACAACGCGCTGGGACAGGCTCTGTTGGCGCAGCGCATGGGTGCCCGTCAGGTGGTGGCCGAGACCGGGGCGGGGCAGCACGGCGTGGCCAGCGCCGCCGCCTGCGCGCGGGTGGGGCTGCCCTGCATCGTGTACATGGGGGCGGTCGATGTCGAGCGGCAAGCGCCGAACGTGCACCGCATGCGTTTGCTGGGCGCCGAGCTGCGCCCGGTGGAGAGCGGCGACAAGACCCTACGTGCAGCCATCGACGAAGCTTTGCGCCACTGGGTGGCGGACCCCGAAGGAGTATACTATCTGCTCGGTTCGGCGGTCGGTCCGCACCCCTATCCCTGGTTGGTGCGTGAGCTGCAGGCCGTCATCGGCCGCGAGGCCCGGGCGCAAATGCTCGAGGCATGCGGGGCTCTGCCCGACGTGGCGGTCGCCTGCGTCGGCGGAGGCTCGAACGCCATCGGCTTGTTCCATCCCTTCGCGCAGGACGCCCAGGTGCAACTCTTGGGAGTCGAAGCCGGCGGGCGCGGCCTTGGGCTGGGCGACCACAGCGCCACGCTGGCTCTGGGCAGTCCTGGCGTGCTGCACGGCTGCCTGAGCTATCTTCTGCAAGATGCCGACGGACAGGTCCAGGAGTCGCATTCGGTCTCTGCCGGCCTCGACTATCCCGGCGTCGGCCCCGAGCATGCCTGGTTGCACGAGACCGGCCGGGCACGCTATGTGGCGGCCGGCGATGCGGACGCTCTGGACGCGCTCGCCGAGCTGAGCCGCTGCGAGGGGATTCTGCCCGCGCTCGAATCGGCGCACGCCCTGGCAGGGGCGCGCGACTGGGCGAAACAGAACCCGGGAGGCCGCATCTTGATCAACATTTCGGGCCGCGGGGACAAGGACCTCGGCATACTGCTCGCCCAGGAGGCCTCGTAATGGAAGAGTCCGGAGCCGCCGTCCTCGAGCACGCCCTGCGCCAGCCCAAGCGCCCCAAGGGCCCCGCCCTGGTGCCTTTTCTGACCGCGGGCTACCCGACCAAGGAGGGCTTTGCTGAGCTTCTGCTGCGGGTGGCCGAGGTCGCGGATGCCGTCGAGATCGGGGTGCCCTTCAGTGACCCGATGGCCGACGGCGTGACCATTCAGGACACCAGCCGCATCGCCCTCGAGCAAGGCGTGAGCCTGCGTTGGATCTTCGAGATGCTCGCAGGTCTGCCGCGCCGCCCCGCCGCCCCGATCCTGCTGATGAGCTACCTCAACCCCCTGTGGGTGCGAGGACTCGAGCAGGTCGCGCGCGACATGCAAGCCGCAGGTGTCAGTGGCATGATCGTGCCGGATCTGCCCCACGAAGAAGCCGCCCCCTTGCGCGAGCCGCTGCAGGCGCACGGCCGCGCGCTGATTCAGCTGGTCTGCCCGCTGACAGACGACGACCGCCTCGAACGCCTCTGTGCGGCCAGCCGTGGCTTCGTCTACGCGGTCACGCAGACCGGCACCACCGGCGGCGAGCTCGAAACCGGCCCGCTGGCCGACTACCTGGCTCGGGTGCGCGCCTGCACGAGTGTGCCGGTCTGCGCGGGATTCGGGATCGCCCGCCCCGAGCAGGTGCAGGCCCTGCACGATCACGCCGACGGTGTGATCGTAGGCTCTGCGCTCTTGAAAGCCATCGCGAACGGAGCGGATCCGGTCGCTTTTCTGCGCCATCTCATGAGTGATGGCGCGCGCGAAGGAGAAACATCATGATCGCTGTCCTCGAACCTGGCTGTAGTTTGAAACAGAAAGCGGCCATCGTCCGTAGCATCGAGGCCGAAGGCTTCCGTGTGCAGGTCAGCGAGCACGGGGGCCGCTCGCTGGTCGGCGTGGTCGGCTCCGGCGCAGCCCGGATGGAGATCCAGCTGCGCGCGATGCCCGGCGTCGAAGAGGTGCAGCCGGTCGCCCCGCCGTACCCGCTGGTTTCCCGTGCCGGGCATCCCCAGCCGACCCGCATCCGGATCGGTGATGTCGTCGTCGGCGGCAAACAGATCGTCGTCATCGGCGGTCCCTGCTCGGTCGAGAGCCGCGAGCAGCTGCTGACAGCAGCCGGCTACGTGTCTGCGTCAGGGGCAAGCATGCTGCGCGGCGGCGCCTTCAAGCCCCGCACCTCGCCCTACAGCTTCCAGGGCTTGGGAGAGGAGGGCCTGAAGTTGCTGGCCGAAGCTCGTGAGAAGACAGGTCTACCCATCGTGACCGAGGTGGTGGCTCCGCAGGACGTCGCCCTGGTGGCGCGCTATGCTGATGTGCTGCAAATCGGCGCCCGCAACATGCAGAACTACCGGCTGCTCACCGAAGTGGGGCAGCAGCCCAAACCCGTGCTGCTGAAACGCGGGCTGATGGCAACGCTGCAAGAGCTCTTGCTGGCAGCCGAATACGTGGTCTCGTCGGGAAACCCGCGGGTCATGCTGTGTGAGCGCGGCATCCGCACCTATGAGAAGGCCACCCGCAACACGCTGGATATCGGCGCCATCCCCTGGCTGAAAGAACGCACCCACCTGCCGATCGTCGCCGATCCCAGCCACGCCTGCGGCATCCGCACGCTGGTGACTCCGCTGGCCCTGGCCTCGGTCGCTGCCGGAGCGGATGCCATCATCGTCGAGACGCACCCCAACCCGGCCGAGGCTCTGTCCGACAAGGAACAGGCCCTGCTGCCCGAGGATTTTCGGGCGATGATGGACGCGTTGCGCCGCGTCGCGGTGGCCGTGGGACGCGAGGTGCGGGAGCCGCGACAAGCCTGACTGCCGCTTCCCCGCTATCCTTCCAACAACTTTGCCACGAAGTCCGGATCGATGGCTGCCGGGGAACCAGTCATCGGGCAGGTGCAGTCCTGAGCCTTGGGGAAGGCCTGTACGTCGCCCAGGTTGCTGACCTGCTCGATCTCCATCAACAGCCGGTCGAGGCCCAGTGAGGCACCTCCATGGGGGGGCACACCGTACTTGAAGGCTTCGAGCACGAAGCCGAAGCGGCGCGCCACCGCCTCAGCATCGTAGCCGAACATCGCGAAGATCCTGGCCTGCAACTCCTGATCGTGCACACGCACCGAGCCGGTTCCCAGCTCTTGCCCGTTGTAGATCAGCTCGAAGGACTTGCTGCGCAATGCCAGCAACTTCGCTCCCTCGGGGTCGTCAGCCCGCACGCTACCGGCGCCCAGCGGTGCCCCCTTGGCGGGCTGGTTGGGGTCGTCATCGCTCTGCTCTTCGAGAGCCGGCAGCAGCTCGATGGCCTGGATGGTCTCGAGACCTTCGTCAGTCGGCTGGGTGAACGGATGGCGCACCGGCAGGTGGGCGCCGGTGTCGGGATCAAAGCCGAAGTACGGGAAACTGGTTACCCAGCAGAAGGCGTGCTTGCCCTGGGTCAGGCCGAGCGCCTTGCCGAAGATGCCCCGCAAGCGGCCAGCGTTCAGCTTCGCCCGCTCTTTGTCTCCGGCGGCGAAGACCAGCAGATCCCCCTCAGAGGCTCCTAGCGCGGCGATGATCTCTTCGCACTGCTCCTCCTCGAGGCTTCCGGCGGCCGCCCCTTCGAGGGTCGTGTCCGGGCCGACTTTCAGCCAGATAGCGTCGCCTTCGACTTCGCCCAGCCAGGCATCGAGTTGCTCGGCAGCGGGACCCTCGCTGCCCTCGGGGGCGGCCGCCTCCAGCGCCTCGGCGCTGAAGCGCAGCCCGAACACGGCCTGCGCCTCGATCATTCCTTTGACGGGCATGCCAACCATCTCGTCGCTGCAGTCCTGAAGCTCGGCATCGAAGCGCAGGTCGGGCCGCTCCGTTCCGTAGCGGGCCAGGGCATCGTCGTAGGTCAACCTCGGCAGCGGCAGGTCCAGCTCTTCTTCGAGCACCGCGTGCCACAAACGCGCCAACAGACCATCGACCAATTTGTAGATGTCGTCGCTGTCGACGTGGCTCATCTCGAAGTCGAAGCTGGTGAACTCGGGCTGATGCTCGGGACTCAGCGCCGTCTCTTTGCGGAAGCAACGGGCCAGCTGGAAGTACTTGTCGCAGCCAGAGACCATCAACAGCTGCTTGTAGAATTGCGGAGACTGCGAGAGCGCGAAGCACTCGCCTTTCCCCGCAGGCACGACAAAGGCGCTGGTCGCATCGGGCGTCCACGGTCCGAGAATCGGCGTCTCGATCTCGAGAAAGCCCTGCGTGTCGAGGTGCTTGCGCAGCTCGAGGCACAGCCGCGAACGACGCGCCAGACGTTGCAGACCGGGCCCGCCGCGCAGCTCGAGGTAGCGGTATTGCAGTCGCTCGATCGGCTCGGGAGGCGGATCACTCTTGAAGTCGATCGGGAGCTCTTGCGCGCGGCTGAGCAATGTGGCGGCGCTGAAGTCGACGGCGCGGGGAGCGTCCTCCTCCGGGGCCGCCAGGGTTCCTTCGATCTGTACCACCGCACCGGCCGAGGCCCCCTCCGGCGTCTCTCCACGGGCAGACACACGCCCATAGCGGTCGAACAGCTCAAAACCCGGTCCCTCGTCGAGGGCCTCGCCCAACCAGCCGCAGAGCTTGACGGGTGTACCCGCCTCAAGCTCGGCCAGCTCTCCCAGGTGATGGGTCCGGTACGAAGTCTGCGCGCTCATCGACGGCTCCTTGGCTTCTGGATGGCTGAATTCTACTGGCGAGGGGCAGCCCCGTCAAAAGCGCACGGTTTGACCAACCTGCCCTGAGATGCCCCGAGCCAGGATCTCATTCAGCCACAATCCCCGGCGTGTCTCCGCACCAAAGCCCCCATACGGCTTTCCCTTGCGGGACGCGTGCAGCTGACGGGGCTTTGCCGTAAACTTGAGCAGCAAAGACCATCTCGACAAGGCCTGCGGACGCGACTGGATGAGACGCCCCGAAGAAAGAGCAGCTACACAGGTTCCGGGGCCTCGCAGCCCCGCCTCCGAAGAGGTGCTGAACCCTCTTGCTCCCCTGCGCAAGCAGTTCCGGCAGGTGCAACAGTTGCTCGAAGACGCCCGCAGTGCGGTGGCCGACGGCCGCGTGCCTCCCGCTGAGCTCGAGACTGCCCTGCAGGCGCTGCGCACCCGCTTTGCGAGCGCCCATCGCCAGTTGGCCGAAGAATCCGCATTTGTCCGCCTGCACGCCTCCTGGCAGGGCGCAGACACGCTATCCTCCCTCGAGGCCCTGTCCGGCGAGATCCAGTCCGCGGGCGTCAGCCTGAATGCCTTCGAAGCGCTCGAGCGGGTGTTGGGACTCAGCCTCGAAGGCAACCCCGACTCGATGTTGCTGGCGGCGGCCAAGGCCAACGCCGAGCGCCTGCTGAAGATCGATCCTGAGACCGGCTCGGTCAAAGAGCTTGCCGATGGTACGCGCCCCCTCGCGGCCCTGCTGGTCCTCGCCGACGAGGGGCCCCAGCTCGAGGACGAAGAAGCCCTGCTCTTGTCGGAGACAGTCGAGGAGACCTACGGCAAACGCCTCGCCGTCGCTGCGCTACGCGGCCGCATCGAGACCGGACCGGCGTTCGACGCCTCGACCAGCTCCGAGCAGCTCGATGTCCTGGCTGTCTCGGAACCATCCGAAGACCCCCTGCAGGAGATCCAATACAAGAACGACGCAGAGCCTGATCTGCGGGAAGAGCTGGCCGAGCTCAGCGCTGCCCGTGCCTCGCAGAGCTCGGTCGCGATCGAGAATGCTCTGCGCCGCAAAGAGCTCTCCGGCCTCAGCGGCCCGCGCTTCAGCGAGTCAGACAGCTACCCGGTCATCGAGCGCTTCGAGGAAGACAAAAAGCCGATCTACGAGGTCAATGACGACTTCGACTCGTCGGGGAGCATCGGCGACCTCGGGGGATTCCGACGCGGCGGGGGAAGCCGGGAGGCCGAACCCGAGCCCGACACCATCTTCGACTCCAGCCCTGACTTCGAAACTCTTCCGGAGCCGGAGCCGGAGCCGGAACCGGAGCCCGACCCGCATGTCCCAGAACCCACCGCGCGCACCCGCTCTGTGGTGCGACGGCGGGTCCCCGATCCGGCTCCGGAGACACCGGCTCCGCCCCGCCGGCTCCGCCCCCTGACCGAGAGCAGCCCCCACACGGCCCAGCGCGCAGGCAGCAGTCCCGACCTTCGGCCCCGCACCGATCGAAGTGCCAGGCCACGCCGCGGCGGCAGCAGTCCCGACCTGCGACCCGAGAGCCGCACCGATCCGCGCCGTACCAGCAGCAGTCCCGACCTCCGTCCTCGCACCCAGCGCGCTGCCAAAGCCCGCCGCGCCGGCAGCAGCCCCGACCTGCGCCCCGAAACCAGTCCCCCGCGGCGCCGCGCCGGCAGCAGCCCCGATCTGCGCCCCGAGTCCGCTCCTTCTCGGCGCCGAACCGGCAGCAGTCCCGACCTGCGCCCCGAGACAGCTCCTCCGCGGCGCCGGGCCGGCAGCAGCCCCGACCTGCGCCCCGAGACCGCTCCTCCGCGGCGCCGGGCCGGCAGCAGTCCCGACCTGCGCCCTGAAACGCAGCCCACGTCGCGCCGCAGTGCCCGGGTTCCTGATCTTCGCTCGCGCACCCGACGTGCACCCAACAAGCTGGGGAATCCTAGAGTCACGAGCATTTCCCGGGCAGCCGCCAGCAAGCGTCTGCCTGGGCCGAGTGATTCCGCCGCGCGGCGCGTGACCGCGCGCGCCGAGGGCAACACCGCCAGCCCGACACGCGCGATGACCGGGCGGATCGCCTCGCGCAGCTCACGCTTCCTCAATCCCACCAGCCTCAAAGTCATGGCATGGGACAGCCTCGATGGCTGCGCCGAGCGCGTGCTCAAAGCCCGGGCTGGCGAGCAGGGCTCGCTGGTGCATGGGTTGATCTTGCGCCTGGCGAGCGACGGGCAGTACGGCCTGGCGTATCTACTCGCCAAAGTGCTCGAGGAACGCAACACACCGCAAGCGCTTCCCATGCCCAGCTGGTTGCTGGCGGCCATGGCGTGTTCGTTGCACCTCAACCACCCTGATGCGGGCCTCGCAGCAGAGCTCAAGACCGGCCTCAGCCAGTGGTCGGCGTTCGAGGCCAACCACAAACCTCCACTTTCCTTCAGTCTCTACCTGCTCGCGGCCTCGCTGCGTCCTGCCCTGCTGGCAACCTCCACAGGAGCCACGGAGCTGCTCTCCAAGCTCGGCCTCGATCCGCAGCTCAGCGAGCTGGCAAAGACCGTCGCCAAGTACGGCGCACGGCTCGAAGGGGTCGATCCGGCGACCATCGCCGAAGTGACCACGCTGGCGAGCTGGAAACGGGAGTACGAGCAGTTCCTCGACGAGGCACGCTCGTGGTGCCAGGAAACATCGTCCCTGACCGTGGTCAATCCGTCGGCGACCCATATCTGGCGGATCTGGTGGAGCCAGGACGGCTTGCTCTCCGACATCTTCGAGTGGGTCTGGGGAAAGCGCTCCGAAGATCTGCGCGAAGCCCAGGAGAGGCTCTCCAGCCTCGCCAGCGCGGCTGCTATCGAGAAGGAAGTCAACGATCTCGCCCGCCGCATCGGCATGAAAGAGATCCGCGGGAGAGCGCTCACCCGTCTCAACGAACACACCCGCACGGCTCTCGACTGGGTGCAGCGTTGGGTCAAGTTGCGTGAGCGGCGGCCGTCTCTGCGCAACTACGTGCAGCGCGAATTCGAAGCCCTGCGCTTCGAGCTCAAGCGCTCGAGCCGCACCGTCCTCTCGGAGCTCGAAGAGTTGAGCCGCAGTCGACGTCACGACGTGGCAGCCGCAGCAGCCTGCGCACTGCTGGCGGCCAAGAACTTCTTCCAGCTGTTCGAAAACGATCGTCCCTTTGCCCGCCAAGAACCCCACCCCAAACATCTGCTGCTGGCAGATCTGCTGCGCCTGAAAGGGATCGAGCTCAACGCCGAATGGCAACCCACACAACCCTATTCTGAGCTGCTCCAACCCTTGCTGCAGCTGGTCGAGCAGAAAGCTGACTGGATCGCGGCCTTCCAAGGCCGTCTGGGCAGCAAAGACCGCGTGGGCACGCAGCGCATCCTCGAGCACATGCGCTTCATCCGCGGCCAACGCGGAACCAAACGCAGCGCCCGCAAGGGCTAGGCCTGCCCAGCCCACAAGTCTGCCCGGACAGGCTGGCGCGAGGCCGGCGATCGGCTTGCCCGGGCTCCGGGCTCCAGTTTTCTGCCAAGGGGGACCACGTCATGAGCCCACGGAAAGAAGGCAGCGATGGCCGAGTTCCGCATGCACCACCGAGCGGCAAAGCACAAGGACAAGTCCCATCACTCCGCGCAGGGTGCAGGCTGGCCCGCGATGATGATGCCGGGGTCCGAAGGCGACTCCGGACGGGGTCGTCGGCTGCCGGGGCCGTGTCTGCGCGGGACAATTGCGTGCGTTGTCCAACACTGTGACGCGGCGCGCAGATCTCCCGAATGCCCGTGAAGACCCTGCCCCCCAGGCCGGTCCCGGGCTTCTTTTTGGCAAGCGTTGACGCAGCGCTCCGCAGTCGTTTCGATAGGCACTTCCCGAAGCACGCAGCATACCCCCATGCTCTTGATCGTCGATGACGACAAGTTGACCCGCAAACTGCTCCGCCACGTGCTCGAGCAGGCGGGCTATGAAGTGGAATCTGCCGAAGACGGCGCCCAGGCGCTCAAGGTTGCGCGTGCCAGGACTCCAACGCTCGTCATTACCGACATCTTGATGCCGATCATGGACGGTTTCACCTTCGTCAAAGAGTTGCGCGCCGAAGCGCGCCTGGCATTGGTCCCGGTGATCTTTCTCAGCCACCAGCACAAGGCAGCCAACCGTCTGCTTGGTTTCAAGTTGGGTGCCGACGACTTTTTGCCCAAGCCGGTCTATGGTGAAGAGCTCAAGCTGCGCGTGGCCAATGTGCTCAAGCGCTCGCAGACCCAGCGCACGGAGCTGGACCGAAAGTTGACCGCAGGGCCAACTGCGAAGCGGGGATTCTCAGGCGAGCTCGAACACCTGGGAGTCAGCGCGCTACTGACGGTCTTGCAGCTCGAGTGCAAGACGGGGGTCCTACACGTCGACGACGGGGCGTTGCGCTGCCAGTTGAGTCTGCGTGACGGGCGCGTGGTGTCTGCGTGCATCGAGAAGCCCGTGCGGGTCGAAGGCCGGGAAGTGATCTACCGCATGTTGAAGTGCCGCAGCGGGCACTTCGCCTTTGACGCACGTGAAGTTCCCGAGGAGGACACGATCGCTGCCCCCACCACGCAGCTGTTGCTCGAAGCCGCGCATCGGATGGACCAATCTGGCGAGCAGCGAGGACTGGCTGCGCCTTGATCGTTGAGGGCGTCCGGGCCCCTTCGAGGCCGGGGCCTGTCAGGGACGGCCTCGCAGCAGCTCCCGGTGGAATTGCAGGACGCCGCTGTGCGCGTCGAGCACCTGCACGACCAGCTCAGGAGTCTCCCTGAGCTCCGGAGCAGCCCCGCGCTCGCTGCGTTGCTCGCGGCGCAGGACCGTCACCGTGTGCGTCTCGAGCCGCAGCGTGACACTATTGCCCGCCAGATAACGGCGGCTGCGGATGACACCCGGCAAGTCTTTGCGCCACAGCAGAACCCGGTTGTCGAGATCGTAGGCGAGCACCGAGCAACCTGGGGCGAGCAGCTCGAAGTCTGCGGTGTAGAGCACGCCGTCGCGGACCAATACCGGAGTCTGGCGGTGTCCATGCCAGGTGAGCAACGAGCGGCCGTCGCGGGACAGGCTGAGATCAACGCTCTGGGGTTTACGGTTGCTCAACTGCAGGCTGTATCCCTCGGGTAGAGGTTGCGGAGACTCATACAGGTCGTGCGGTGTAAAGACGTCCAGAGGCAGAGGGACCTGCCACAGATCGTGTTCGAGCAAACGCAGCCGGAATTGCAGCTCAGGGTCGGCCTCCGGGGGAGCGTTGAGCACCAGACGGGCGGTGCGAGGCCCCTCCGCCAGCAACCCGTCGTAGGCCCTGTCGCGCTGCTCGGCTGAAGGGTCACACAAAGCCTCGAGCAACGCAGCCACCTCTACCTGTTGTGCATCGCTGGCTGGCGGCGCGAAGCTGGCGAGCAGCTGGAGCCAGCGCCGTCGCTGCGCGCCTTCGAGATCATTGGGGCGCAGCCGGCTGCGACCCGGCCAATCAGGCTCGGGAGCGCGGCACCCCACGGCTATCAGGAGCAACAATCCCAGGCTGGCTCGCATGCTAGTCCCTCCGCTCACAATTCCCGGTACACCCTGTAGGGGCGGGGTTTAGCCCCGCCCGGAAGCAGCGGGAGGGGCTAAACCCCTCCCCTACAAGAATTTGCCTTTCACGGCGCACGCCATGTCCGAATGGACCGTTGCTTGTTGCGGCCAGGCACAGTGCCTCCTGTCCTATCGTACCTGAGCAGACAAGCCCGCAAGAGCACGCGGGCTGATGTCCGCGTGACAGCACGGTTTGGGGTGATACCCCTGCCCACTCTGCCCGTCGCGCGGCTGCCCATTGATCCCCTTGCGCGTGCTTTAGCGAATTGGCTGCCAGTCTGCTAGTATGTGCCCCAGTTCCTGAATCAGCCAGAGGAAGCGATGAGCGACGAGACCGGCGCGACGCCCGGACAGGGTGCGAGCAGCAGCAGCAGCAGCAGCAGCAGCAACGGTCCGGTTGGGGAGCCGGATCGTGAAGCGGCCCCGACCGGCAGCACCAAGCTCGAGATGTGGGAGTTCCCCGGGTGGGGCACGGTCGAGAAGATCGAGGGGCTCGGCAAAGGCCCGGTCGAGCTGCATCCCCTGGACTCCGCTCCGACACACAAGCTCGGCCAGCTCGCCGCCACGGCCATCTGCGGCAACGACATCACCTCGAGCTGCTTGTATGTGGCGGCACTCTGCACGATCCAGGCGGGTGTCTACGCACCGATCGCCCTGCTGATCGTGGCCGGGGTGCTGTACCTGTTCCGCAAGGTCTACGGTGAGGTCGGTACAGCGCTGCCGCTCAACGGCGGCGCCTACAACGCCTTGCTGAACACGACCAGCAAGGGCTGGGCTTCACTGGCAGCCTGCCTGACGATCCTCTCCTACGTCGCCACCGCCGTGATCAGCGCGGGCACGGCGATGGCCTATGCGGGCAAGTTGTGGGAAGGCCTCGACTTATTCACGGCCACCATCGTGCTGCTCGGCCTGTTTGCCTTCCTGAATGTCATCGGCATCAGTGAGTCTGCCAAAGTCGCCATCGGCATCTTTTTGTTCCACTTGCTCACTTTGACGGTACTGATCATCGCAGCGGTCATCTTCCTGGTCAACGATCCGTCGATGTTCACGATCAACTGGCAGGCTCCCCCGCCGGACGCGCGAGGTTTCATGACCGCCCTGTTCTACGGCTTTGCCGCGGCGTTGCTCGGCATCAGCGGTTTCGAGAGCTCGGCCAACTTCATCGAGGAGCAGAAGCCCGGGGTCTTCCTGAAGACCCTGCGCAACATGTGGTTGGCGGTGTCCTTTTTCAATCCGGTCATCTGTGTACTGGCGATCGGGTTGTTGTCCTTCACAGACATCGCAGAGGGTCAGAAGTACCTGCTGGCCGATATGGGAGCCAAATCGGCGGGAAGTTGGCTGAAGTACATCATCAGCATCGATGCGGTGTTGGTGCTGTCCGGTGCCGTGCTGACCAGCTATGTCGGGGTGACGGGCCTGGTGCGGCGCATGAGCCTCGACCGCTGCTTGCCACAGTTCCTGTTGCGAGAGAACAAGTGGCGCAAGACCAACCACTGGATCATCCTGGGCTTCTTTGCCGTCTGTGTTTCGATCCACTTCATCACCAAAGGGGACATCGCCGCGCTGGCTGGTGTGTACACCCTGTCTTTCCTCGGGGTGATGGCGCTGTTCGCCATCGGGAACATGCTTCTCAAAGCCAAGAGAGACCGTCTACCTCGCGATGTTCGCGCGGGTTGGGGGGGAGTGACCATCGCGCTCATCGCGGTCGTCATCGGCATGGCAGGCAACCTGCTGATGAACCCCGAATACGCACTGGTGTTCGGCATGTACATCACCGCTGTGGTGGCTGCCGTCGCGCTGATGTTCCTGCGCATCAGGATCCTGAAGGTCGGTCTGATCGCATTCCGCATGTTGACCACCAGGATCTCCGCGCTGAACAAGAACGTCTCAGCCTACCTGCAGAACAAGATCACCGAGATCAACAGTCAGGTGGTCGTATTCTTCACCAAAGGCGATGACCTGGCCAACCTGAACCGCGCGGCGCTCTATGTGCTCGATAACGAGCAGACCAAGCGGCTGGTCTTCGTGCACATCCATGAAAAGGACGCGCCGGTGGTCGAGCATCTCGGCGAGCATCTCAAGACGCTCGACCGTATCTACCCGCAGCTACGCATCGACCTCGTGCTCGTCGAGGGCGAATTCGGGCCCGAGCTGATCGAGCGCCTGAGCGAGCGCCTGGGCGTGAAGAAGAACTACATGTTCATCGGCTGTCCGGGCGACCGCTTCCCCCACAAGATCGCCGATCTTGGCGGCGTGCGGCTGATCGTCTGATCACCCTGTTCCCCTCCGCCCGAGCTGCTGTTTAGACCTACCCAAAGATGTGGTGGCTGAGCTGCTCAGCAACCTCGACAGCGATGGCGACCAACAGATCAATGAAGCCGAATGGGTGGAGTGGGCCTACAAAGACCGGGTGCGGGTGACCTATCTCGGCTACTGATCCAGACAGGATTGCCATTTCAGCAATTTCGATTTTCAAAATTCGCAAATCCAGATTGACAAAACGGCAATTTCTCTCTACTCTCCTTGTATTGACCGAACCGCGAGGGGCGGCCGCACACGTGCGGAACCACGGCTGCAAGGAGACTTCCGATGTCCGAATTCCATCACTATTCCGAGCCCGACGACTCGGGCGAGTATGTACTCAGTGAGGCTGATCCCCGAAAACGAGTCCTGGGCTCCTGGGGCATCTCTGCCATCGTGCACATGGGCGTTCTGATCGTGCTGGGCCTGCTGACCATCGCGATCGAGATGCCCCAAGAAGATGTCATCATCGTTGCCACGATCCAACGCCCCAAAAAGCCCGTCAAGCCCCTCGTCAACCCCGACGTGGCCGAACGCGAGCTGATCCCCGAAGAGGACCTGATCGTCGACCCGATCGTCAAGCTCGACCCTGAAGTCGAGATCACCCAGACCCCCGAGGGCGTCAGCCCCGACCTGCAGACCGACAAGAACCTCAACGCCAACTTCCTGCTCGACGCCGCAGGCGTGGGCGGCGGGCCCGCCGGCCAACGCGGGAATCCCTGGGGCAAAGGCAACTCGGACATAGGCTTCCAGCCCGAGACCGTCGAGATGGCCGACGCCGCGCTGCGCTGGCTCGCCCGCCATCAGGTGCAGGCGGGCGCCGACAAAGGGCGCTGGGGCGCCAACGACTGGAACCGCCAATGCGACGGCAAGGGCTGCTCGGGCCACTCGTATGCTGAGCCCGGCAATGTCGGGCCGGGCCGCGGCCTGGCCGCCTATGACGTCGGCGTGAGCGCGCTGGCACTGCTCGCCTTTCTGGGCCGCGGAAACACGGCCCGGGTCGGGGACTTCAAGAAGAACGTCCGCAACGGGCTGCGCTGGCTGCAGAAACAGCAAGATCCGGTCACCGGTGCGATCGGCTTCGATCCCCACCACTCCGAGAGCATCTACAACCACGCCATCGCCACCATGGCCCTGTGCGAGGCTTATTTCTATGGCGACGATTTCCGCCTCGAAGAGCCCGCCCAGAAAGCCGTGGACTTCTGCCTGAAGGCTCAGAATCCCGACAACGGCTGGCGCTACGGCGTGCGCTCCGGGCAGAACGACACCTCGGTCACCGGCTGGATGGTGCTGGCACTCAAGGCCGCCCACACTGCCGGCCTCGACGTCCCCAAGGGCGCGCATCTGGGCGCACGCAACTGGTTCGACCGGGCCACGGCCAGCGACGGGGCGGTCGGCTACAACCGGCCCGGAGGCGGTAGCTCGCTCATGCCCTCGCTGCGCGACAAGCTCGGCCCCAAGATGTACCAGCCGGTGCCGTGCATGACCGCCGTCGCTGTGGTTTGCCGGATCTTCACCGGTCAGGATCCCAAGGAGCGGGTGATCCGCGATGGCGCCGCCCTGCTGATGGAAGAGCTGCCTGAGTGGGACGCCGACGACCTGCGCAAGGCCAACTTCTACTACTGGTACTACGGCAGCTACGCGATGTTCCAGGTCGGAGGCAAAGACTGGCTGCGCTGGAACGATGCGATGCTCACCGCCCTCAAGGCCAGCCAACGGCGCGCTGGCGGAACCCATCCGGACACCGAGGGCAGCTGGGATCCCTCTGGCGAATGGGGCTTTGTGGGAGGACGCGTCTACGCGACCGCGATCAACGCCCTGACCCTCCAGATCTACTACCGCTACGAGCGCATGACCGAAGGCCGGGAATAGGCGCACCCGAGCAACGCTGGCTGATGCAGGCAGGCTCTGCTATGCTCGCGGGCTTCCACGGGACCTGTGGAGGCCCTATGCGTAAGAAGATCCTGATCGTTGTCGGCGTGCTGCTCGTGCTCGTTCTGGTGGGCGGCCTGCTGCTGTGGCAGACGCTGCAGCTGCAGCCCGATCCCCAACAACGGGCCGTTGGGGCCTCGATTCCTCCCCTGCAATTGCTGAACGCGGCGGGCGACACGACCAGCCTGATGGCCGCGGCAGGCAGCGCGACGCCGGTGCTGGTCGTCTTCCGAGGCCACTGGTGACCTTTCTGCCGAGACCAGCTGGTGCGGCTGGAAGCGCAACGTTCTGCAATCGAGGCCGCCGGGGGCCAGCTGCTGGCCTTGTCCAGCGACGCCTCCGAGAAGATCACCAGCCTGCTGAGCAAGCTCAGCGACGAAGGCACACCGCTCGGGTTTCCCGTGCTGAGCGACCCCAGCCGCGCGGCCATCAAGGCGCTCGGGGTCTACGACGCCGAGCATGACATCGGTCTGCCCGCGGTCATGATCATCGACCGGGAGGGCACGCTGCGCTGGCAGTACGTCGGCGAGAACGTGACCGATCGTCCCGCGGAACAGGCTCTGGTCGATGCGCTGAAGAGTCTGGCCTCCCCCTGACAGCTGCACCGTTTTGGTGCACCTGCCCCCCAGCCTGCACCGATGTGGAGCCCCCTCCTCCCCCAAGCTTGCTGACATCCCGCTTACAAACGCCTGACCAGGGTCTGGGAGCCTGTCGGATTACTCGCTTCACAGAGCACTACGGCGGCGGGCCGCTGCCTTCGTTGTCCTCCTCGACGGCCATCCGGGCCACCTGCGTCGTCCGCCTCGGCATCGACCCACCGGCGCAGCACTCCGTTTCACGAGTTCTCCGACACACTCCTAGCTCTTTCGGTACGGACTTTGCCCATGAAGGGCAGTAGCCTGTAGGAGGGAGATGCCATGGAAGTGCGATTTTGGGGTGTGCGCGGCTCGATCGCCGCGCCTGGAGCCCACACATTGGAGTTTGGCGGCAACACGACCTGTGTCGAGGTGCGTTGCGGCGGCCAACAACTGATTTTCGACGCCGGCACCGGCCTGCGCGTGCTCGGCAGTCATTGGCCCGCGGGCCAGGCGCTCGACGCGCACCTGTTCTTCACCCACACCCACTGGGACCACATCCAGGGGTTGCCGTTTTTCGGCCCCGCCTTCCGGCCCGGCGGACGGCTGCGCTTGTACGCCCTCGACCAACCCGAACGCGACCTGCACCACGTGCTTGACGCCCAGATGCGGCCGCCCTGCTTCCCCGTGCGCCTCGACGCATTCGCTGCCCAGCTGAGCTTCCACAGCATCGATCCCGCGCAGCCACTCTGGCTGGGCGATGTCTGCGTGACTAGCGCGCGCCTCAACCACCCCGACGGCGTGCTCGCCTACCGTGTGGAGCACCGCGGCCGCTCGGTGGTTTTTGCCACTGACACCGAACCGGGCGGCGGCAGCGAGCAGCGCTTGCGGGCTCTGGCCCGAGGCGCCGACGTGCTGATCCATGACGCCCAGTACTGGGAGCGCGAGTACCTGGGCACATCGGGTCCCGCGCGCATCGGCTGGGGTCATAGTTGCGTCGAGCACGCGGTCGCTCAGGCCCGCGCCTGTGAGGTCGGGCGCTTGATCCTGTTCCACCACGATCCCGAACGCGACGATGCTCAGGTTCAGAAGCTCGAGGACTGGGCGCGCACGCGCTTTGCCGATAGCGAGGCGGCCCGCGAAGGCCGCACCATCACCCTCTCCGACGCCGTGTCCCGCTCCGGCTCGGGCCGCTGGCTATGCCCGGCATGAACCAGCGAGTGGTCTGGACTTCTGCGCAGAGGGCTCTATAGTTTCCTGGGTATCTGCCCCAGGCCAGGAGTCAGACATGACCGAATGCTCGAAGTGCGCGCAAGAGATCCACCCCCTGATCCGCGCGATCGCCCAGCCCCTGTCCATGTGTAAGACCTGCTTCCGCAAGAGCATGCGCGGGCATCCCTTCCCGGTGGCCCCCGCCGACCACACAGACCGGGACGAGTATCTCGAGAACCTGGGTCTGACCGTGCCGCCTGCCGACCAGATCATGGACGTGCGCTATTTCGCGCGTGCCATTGGCATCCAGCGCGAAGGCAAGCTCCGGCTGCAGATCGTCGGCGACCCGATGCATTGGCAGATGTACAAGCAGCTCAAAGAGATCCTGCTGCGCGTCGAGTACCTCAACGCCTGTGTCCGGCCCTTTGTGGTCGACCGCGCCAAGGCCTTCATCGTCTTGGAGATCCTGGCGGAGATCGAGAAACTGCTGAAGCTGAAGAAGTTCTTCTGGACCGGCAACAATGTCTGGGAGGTCTCGTCTTTCCGCGAAAAAGAGGATCAAGTCAACGTCCTGATGATCCTGCAGGATCAATGCCTGGAAGAGCTCGAGCGGGTCCGTGATCAAGTCTTCAAGGGCGAGTTCCCTCCCACCTCGATGCGCCGCGTCAGAGACAGCCGCAAGGAAGGAGACTTCCTGATGTTCACAGAGCTGCGCGCTCTGTACGCCGATGCGCTCGGCGACGAGCTGCTCGCCTTCGCGCGCTGCATCGCAACCCAAGGCGATGTCAACTCCCTGCTGCCCGAGCATCTGCATGTCAAGATGAAGACCTCGGAGAAGTTGGAATGGGTCAGCACGGGCGTCAATGCCCTGCGCAACGCGTCGGTGCTCTTCGGTTGGATCGGCAAGTTCGCGCAAGTGACCACCGCGGCCAGCTACGTGACCTGTTTCACTTCCGCGCTGGGCGTCGGCTTCGATGTCTTCCACTACAAGAAGGACTCCAAGCACCTCGACAACCTGGAAAAGATGATCGAGATCATGACCGGTCCCGATCTCAGCATCGCCCATGGCAACCCTGAGCGTCGTCAGGAATTGCTCGACCAGATCATGGCCGACCTGGCCGAAGCCAGCCAGGCCCACGAGGTCACCCTCAGCTATGGCGAGAGCGACGAGCAGAAGGTCTTCAACGCTTTCGGCTTCGAAGTCCCGGTCATCACGCAAGACAAGATCGTCGACAAGAAGCTGACGATGGCCGACTGGTATGAGAAGTACGCCGAGTACGGCGGTAAAGTCGACTGGAGCCAGGTCCAGGACTTGGAGTTCCATACCGAATCGCTCAAGCGCGGGAAAAATCTACGGGTCGCCAAGATCATCGCCGGGACCATCGGCGCGACAGCCGCTGTGGCCGCCATCATCTTCACCGGGGGCGCGGCCGCCATCGTCATCGTCGGCGTGGGCGTGGCGTCCGCGGTGGCCGTCAACGGGGCAGCCGCCAAGAGAATCTACGACTGGACGACCGAGTTCGACCGCCGCTGGTTGACAGCCGCCTGTCTGCTCGAGGCGGCCAAAGCCGATGTGCTCAAGAATCTGGCCGGAAGGTCGCTGGCGGACGCGGTCTCAGAAGATCGTGCGCTCGTTGTGCATTCTTCGGCACGCGACGAGCTGAAACAGTTGAAGGTCATCGACTCCGACCAGGAGCTGCTGTTCTTGTTCTTCAGCGACGGCTTCATGGCGCTTCAGTACAAGCTGGCACAGAAGCTGGGCGCGTCCTGAGCCTGGCAGTCACCGGTTCGGCTACCGCCCCAGCCAGCGCCGGAGGCGGCTGCCCAGCCGGCTCCAGAACCCGGGGCGCGGGGGGGCCGCACGTTTGAGCCCGGCCAGCGCTTCAAGAACCTCGGAAGCACTGGCAAAGCGGTCGTCTTTGTTTTTCTGCAGCAGCTTCTGCACCAGCTCTTCGAGACCCAGGGGCAGGTCGAGGTCTGGCGCCACTTCGCGCAATCCGGGAGCCGGTTGGAGCAGGTGCATGCCGATGTAGCCCACGGGCGTGCGCGACTGGAAGGGCAGCCGGCCGGTCAGCATCTCGAACAGCATCACCCCGACAGCGTAGAGGTCCGAACGCGCATCCGACGCGTCCCCGGAGCACTGCTCTGGAGACATGTAGGCCGGCGTGCCGGAGATCCTGCCTGCCATGGTCTGGAAGACCGCCTCGTTGCTCTCGAGGGCACGGGCCACGCCAAAGTCGAGCAACTTGACCTTGTCCCGCTCCGCGCCGCACAGCATCACGTTTTCAGGCTTGAGGTCACGATGCACGATGTTCTTGCCATGCGCCGCATCCAGCGCAGCGAAGACCTGCGCCGCCAGGTCCAGCGCACGCGGCACCTCGAAGCGGCCCTGGTCCGCCAGGATCTCGGACAGCACTTGGCCCTCGACAAGCTCCATGGCCATGTAGAAGTTCTGGTCATCCTGGCCGGCATCGAAGATCTGGGCGATGTTTTCGTGCTGCAGGCGGCTGAGCAACAGGATCTCACGTCGGAAGCGTTCCCTCGCCTCGGGTCCTCCCAGCAGATGCGGCTGCACGACCTTCAAGGCGCGCTCCCGTTTCAGCATGGTGTGCTCAGCCCGATAGACCGTGCCCATGCCGCCTTCCCCGAGCACGCCGAGGATCTTGTAGCGCTTGAACATCAGCGCTTGCGCATCGTCGGACTCCGGCCTATGCGACGCAGGTGCCGGCGCTCTTTGCGCCGCAGCCTGGGCGGCCACGGGGAGCTCGAAGCCGGAATCAGGCATGCAGGCCATGGTCAGGTTGACACCGGAGAGCTTCTCCAGCAGCTCGTCGGCGTCTTGCAGCCGGAAATCGGGATTCGCCTGCGTGAGGTCCTCGATCAGCTCCAAGAGCTCGGGATCATCGCATGGGATGTCGCAGTCCAGCTCGCAGCGCGGCGCCCGCAGGCGTTCGAGAGCTCGCGCGGGGTCGCGCCCCCAGGGCCAGTCGCCCGTCAACAGGGTGTAGGCCGTCACCCCCAGCGCAAACAGATCACTACGTCCGTCGATCTGCTGACTGCGGAGTTGCTCGGGAGACAGGAACGACACCACCTCCAGGCTACCGACATCGGGCAGCCAACCCTGCGGAGGAGGAGGCAGCAGGTGCAGCGTCTCGCCGCGGTCCCAGAGCAAGGTGGTCGGACGGATCGCCCCGTGCACGCGGCCGGCCTGATGCCAGACCGACAAGAGCCGCGCTGCCTGGCTGAGGATCTCGCGCACCTGGCCGCTAGCCAGCGGCCCGCTCGCCAGCAGCTGGCTCAGGGAGTGCCCCTCCACGTAGTCGACAACCTCGTACAGGTACGGACCCTGGCGGCCATGATCGATGATGCCCACCTGTTGGGGATGCGGCGGAGGAGTCAGGGTTCGCATGGCATTCTCCTTGGCTGTGTCAGGGATGTCGTAGATGCGGATGACCACCGGACGCTCGTCGATGCGCCGCGCACGGTACACCACCACTCCGCGCCGGGCCCCCAGCTTCTCGAGCAAGGTGTAGCCGGGCAACTGCAACAACGACCGCGGGCCGGGGCGCTTGGGCGCGGACTGCTGGGCTGCATGCGCTGCGCCGGTGATGCGCTGCGAGAGCTTCTGCCAGGCCGAGGCCGGAGGAAGGTCCTGCGGGCCGGTCAACAGTCCGAGCAGGTCCAGCAGGTTGGCATGGCGGGCCGCGCAGCCGGCGCAGCTGTTCAAGTGCAGCCGGATGGCATCGGTCTCGGGCGCTTCCAGGGCGTCGAACAGCAAGGGCAACAGATCTTGACGCACGTCACGGCATTCCATCACACCACCTCCCGGTCGTCGATGGCACGCCGCGCCAGCTCGGTACCGAGCTGGCGCGCCGCTGCCTTGAGCCGATACTTGGCCGTCCGCAAAGAGCAGCCGAGCACCTCGGCGATCGCGAGCGCGGTCATTCCCTGGAAGTGCTTCATCAGCAAGACGCTGCGGGCCTCGGCAGGCAAGCTGTCGAGCGCCTCGCGGACCAGTGTCTTGCGCTCGCGGCTCGTCACGCTCGTCAATGTGGGCTCCGCCTCACTGACGAGCATGGCAGGGTGCGCGGCTTGGGTGGTAGGCTCGCGGCGCCGACTGCGCAGCATATCCAGCGCGGTGTTGCGAGCGATGGCGAACAGCCAACAGCGGAAGCTACGCTCCAGATCGAAGCGCGCCAGGGCCCGGTACGCCTTGAAGAAACTGTCCTGCAGAGCATCTTCGGCGCGCGCCGCATCGCCCAACAGCCCGAGCAGGTAACGGTAGACCGCCACGGAGTGCCGTTGGTACAGCAACGCAAAGCCCTGGTTGGGCAGACGCAGGCAGCGTCGCACCAAGGCAGCATCCGGCAGCTCTTCCATGCAGGGTTCCCCGCGTCGCGTGTCACCAACGATACGGATGGCGCGCCCCAGGGGTGCAAAAAAAGACCCTCCCGGTCTCAGGCTTTGGACTTCGCTCCCCGGACCTCCGACTTCGCTCCTCGGACCTCCGACTTCGCTCCTCGGACCTCCGATTTCGCTCCTCGGACCTCCGACTTCGCTCCCTCGGACTCGGAACCGGACCTCGCAACCGGATCCGGAACCGGGTCCGGGTCCGGGTCCGGGTCCGGGTCCGTTCCCCCATCCCCCTCCCCGTTCCCAACTCGCAAGCGCCCGCGCATCTTCCTACAATAGCGCCCTACCAAAAGGGGAAGACCATGAACCAAGACATGCAAGACCTCGTGAACGGGGCCCCGCAAAGCTACGACCCCACCTCCGACGAAGATCAGGCACAGGTCATCGCTCTGGCCGACGCGCTGGGACAAGACGCCCGCTTCCCGGACCTGCTCGCACTCGAAGAAACCTTGAAGGCCGCGGCGGCTCCCCTGCCACTCCAACTCGCGGCCAAGCTCGCGCGCTCGAAGGCGATCATCCGGAACCTGCGGGCCCCTGTTTTTGTCAGCATCACTTTCGCGATGTACAAAGAGCACACCCGCATCCTGCCCCGCTCCGAACATCCCCAGGGCGAAGATTTCCTGCGCCGTAAGCTCGCGCAGTTGCGTTGGCTGTTCGACGCCCATCCGGCCAGCGGTTTCGAGTTGATCCCTGTCGATGACGGCTGTCCAGAACACAGCGGCAAGCTCGCCGAACAGATCGCGCAGACTGAGGCCCCCGACAACTGCCGGGTCTTGTTCCTCGAAGCAGCCATCAAGAACCAGCACCCGGGCGCCGAAGGCCTGGGCTCCACGCGAGACAGCCAGAAAGGCGGGTCGATCCTGTTCGGCATGGCGGACGCGGCGGCGCGCAACGAAGAGCGTTTGCACCTGGTGATCTTCACCGACGCCGACGTGTCCACCCACCTGGGCCAGGTGGGCCTGCTGGTCGACGGCATCGTCAACCAGGGCTTGCCGGTCGCGATCGGCTCGCGTCGCGAGCCGACCTCTGTGGTGATCAAGCAGGGCAAACGCAACGACCGCGGCAAGCTGTTCATCTATCTGTGGAAGAGACTGCTGCCCCTGCTCGGTCATGTCGTCGACACGCAATGCGGCTTCAAGGCCTTCCGCGCCGACATGGTGCGCGCGATCGTGCCCGGGGTGGTGGAGAAGCGCTTCGCGTTCGACATCGAGCTGCTGTTGAAGGCCGAGCTTCAGCAGCATCCTGCCTGCGTCAAGGTGCCCGTCTGCTGGATCGATTCTGAGGCCGCATCCACGACCGCCGACATCCAGCCCTACCTGTCCATGCTGCAGAGCGTCGCCCGCATGTACCGCCAATACCTGCCCGCTGACGAGCGGGCCGACCACTTCGCCAGCTTCCTCGAGAAGCTCGACGAGGAACACTGGCAGCGGTTGCTCGACCATATTCCCAGCCGGCTCACGGAACGCGAGCCCGCCAGCTTCGGCGCGTGGGACGAGGTCAGCGCGCAAGAGCTCAAACAGGGGGCCGGTCTCGACGCCTTTGCGCCGATGCGGAAGGCCATGCAGGACGGTGGCTGCCCCGAGCTGGCCATCAAGGGCTTCCGCCGGCACTACGAGCAGCTGCTCTCGGGGGCCTCGGGCCTGATCTCTGAGTCTGCCATCGAACCCGTACCGGATCTGCCGCACGCCGACGATCTCGGCCCCGAGCTCGAAGATGTCGGCTCCGCAGCGCTGCCGAAGACCGTGCTGATCAAGCTTAATGGGGGTCTGGGAACGAGCATGGGGCTGCGGCTTCCCAAGTCTCTGCTGGCCGTCAAAGAAGGCTGCACCTTCCTCGACTTGATCGCGCGCCAGGCGCTGCATCACGGCTGTCCGCTGGTGCTGATGGACAGCTTCGCGACCCGCGGGCCGACTCTGGAGGCCCTGGCTGCCTACCCGGACCTGAAGCGCGGCCTGCCGCTGGATTTTCTGCAGCACCGGGTGCCCAAGATCGTGCGCAAGACCCTGCTGCCGGTCGAATGGCCGGCGGATCCCCAGCTGCAGTGGTGTCCTCCCGGCCACGGTGACCTGTACCACGCCCTGGTCAGCTCAGGGCTGCTGGATGCATTGGAGCAGGCGGGCATGCGTTATGCCTTCGTCTCGAACTCCGACAACCTGGGCGCGGCGCTGGACACGAGGATTCTCGGCTATTTCGTCTCGCGCCAGCTTCCGTTCCTGATGGAGGTAGCAGACCGCACCGAAGAGGACCGCAAAGGGGGCCATCTCGCCCGCCGCGATGGCCAGCTGATTCTGCGCGAGTCCGCGCAATGCCCGCCTGAGGACAAAGAGGCCTTCCAGAACGTCGAGCGGCACCGCTTCTTCAACACCAACAGCCTGTGGGTCGACCTCGAGGCGGTGCGCGCATGCCTGCGCGCCAACGACGGCTTGATGCCCCTGCCGTTGATCAGGAACCAGAAGACGGTCGATCCCCGCGACCCCACATCCACCGAGGTCTATCAGCTCGAGAGTGCCATGGGGGCGGCCATCGAGCTCTTCTCTGGTGCCGAGGCCTTGCGGGTTTCACGCCGCCGCTTCGCACCGGTCAAGACCACCTCCGACCTGCTGCGGGTACGCTCCGACGCGACGGCTCTGACGGCGGAGTCGCACGTCGTCTCGGTCAAGCAGGAGGCGATGGTGATCGAGCTCGACAAGCACTACAAGTTGATTCAGGACTTCGAGGGCTGCTTCCCGAAAGGCCCGCCCTCTCTGATCGACTGTGCGTCGCTGCGCATCGAAGGGCCCTTCCGATTCGGCGCCGGGGTTCGCATCGAGGGTTCGGTCACACTCCGCAATGACTCCGCGGAGGCGCGCGAGATCCCTGACGGGGCGGTACTGCGGGAAGACTCCTGAGCTCGGCGAGCCACGCACCTGCGTGGGCCCTGGGATGCCTGAGGCCAAGGCTTGAAGCCGGATATCGATTCCCGTAAGGTCGATCCTCGAAACCTGCCGCCGCAAAGGACACCCTTATGACCTCCCGCCTCACCCTCCCCTGCTTGCTGCTCTGCCTGCTGGGTTCTGCTTCCGCGCAGAGCTGGCAAGAGATCCTCTCCCAGGCATTGCAATCGGACTACAGCCAGACCCGCCACAACGGCTTGCGCGGCATCGACACGTCGACCGCCAAGGGGCTCAAGGTGCTGTGGAAAGTGCTCGAGAACCAGGACCCCGATCGCGTCGACTGGTACGTGCGGGAGGGAGCCTACGAGGCTCTGTTGCAGGCCGATAGCGAAGAGGCTCTCAAGGAGATCGAGAAGGTCCTGACGGGCAAGAAGAAGGAAGCTGCCAAAGAGGCGATCATCTTCAGCGTGATCTGGAAGTTCCGCAAGCAGTTCGTCAAGGACGAAGGCGGCAGCGACGACGACCGCATCGAAGACGCGAAGCAGCGCCTGCGCAAGACGCGGGGCGTCGAATACTTCGCCATGATCCTGCCGACCATCCGCAAAATCGACCCGGACGGCCGTCTGTTCGAGCGCATCAAGCTGGCCTTCGACGACAAGACCAGCCGCGTGCGGATCGCCGCGATCACCGGCTTCATGGCCTACCCGCACAAAGACAGCCTGCCGTTGCTGTTCGGCAACCTCAAGGCGCTCGAGAAGGACAAGGAGAAGTACTACCGCGAGTGGGTGATGAACCGCTTTGCGCTGGAGCAGCTGACCGGCCAGAACTTCCACGAGGATGTCGAGGCCTGGCTCAACTGGTGGGAGAACGAGGAGGGCGGTTTCACCATCGAGCGCCGCATCGCCGAAGCTGAAGAAGACGACAGCCTCCAGGAGCAGACGCTCGAGCGGGGCGACATCGAGGTTCCCCTGCACACCTCGGTGTTCGGCAACAAGGACGGCTTTCCGGTGCTCGTGCTGCCCTGGCGCCAGTGGGAGCCCGACTACTTCCGCCCCTACTTCCACGGCATCGAAGAAGAGCATCTGGTCTACTACGTACACATGCCCAAGGTCGGCGACTTCAAGGGCCTGGAACGCGACCCGGTCTCGAATCTGGTCATCTACCCCACCGATATGCTGGCCGATGCCCTGATCGAGATCATGGCGTCGGCGAATCTCGAGCGCTTCGCGGTGCTCGGCCACGGGCCCGAGTCGTCGGTGCTGGCGATGAAACTGGTGGCCGCCCATCCGGAGGCTGCCAGCCATCTGATCTTGATCAACCCGCGCTCTTCCGGCGAGCGCTACGGCCCGGTGATCGAGAGCATCATCAAGCTGGGCAAGAAGCGCAAGAGCCGCGAGATCGAGAAGGGTGGCGAGAACATCCTGATCGATGGAGAGACCGGCCGCCCGATCTATGAACCTTCCGATAGCGACGAGGCGGGCGGGTTGTCGCGCGCGCTGCAGAACCTGACCTTCGCCGATGCCTGCGATCCGGCTGTTGGGCAATTCAATTTCCTGTACGAGTCCGGCGATAGCCAGCAGACGCTGGCAGACAGCGAGTGGCGGGCCGCGCAGTTCTTCCAGGGCACTCCTCGGAACCAGACGTTGATCTTCATGGGGCTGGCGGATCCGTGGGTGACGGCGAGCGATATGAACTCTGTCGCCGGCATCTTCAACAAGCCGCGGCTGGTGAAGATGCCCGAAGGGGGCCAGTTCCCGTTCATGTTCGACACCTGGAACTTCAACAGCCAGGTCGTACATTTCTTGCGCAAAGCTCGCTAAACATCGGGGTCCTCGACCCCACCCAGACAGAAGGATGGCATCCCGATGGCACTACGTTGGACAGTCTGTTTCCTGGCGCTGCTGCTGGCATTCCCGCTCGCCGCGCAGGAAGAGCTTGGTGGGGGCACCAAGCACATCGATATCGAGTGGGCAACTTCCAGTACCGAACACTTCGACATCAACTACGAAGCTGTGATCAGCGCTCAGACGGTCACGGACATCGGCGTCCAGCTCGAGCAGATCCTCGAGCAGTACGTCGCGATCTTCAAGTTCGAGCCCGATGAGCGGCTGGTCGTCAAGTTCATGGAGAGTCCGAACACCTATCAGCAAATGGGCGGCGACCGCAGCCACCCGGGCATGTACATCGAACGGCCCGGCGAGAAGTACCTGCTCATCCAGCAGATGGCCTTCTACCAGCTGGTTCCGACGGTCTACCATGAGGCCTTCCATCAGTATCTGGCGGCCTACATGGAAGGCACGCGCGTGCCGACCTGGTTCAACGAAGGCATGGCGATGTACTACGAGGGCATGCAGCGCGACGAAGAGAGCGGGCGGCTCGATCCGAGCAACATCGAGCGCCGTAAGCTACGTATGGTCAAGGACGCCGTCTTTACCCGGCAACACCTGCCCCTCGCGCAACTGATCGACGCCAGCTATGAGGAATTCCACGAGCGCGAGAACGAGAGCCTGCACTACAACCAGTCGTTTGCGTTCATCGATTTTCTGATGCAGCTCAAGCCCAACGGCAAGTTGGTGCTCGATTACGTCAAAGAGCTGAAAAAGACCCAGGACAGCGAGGAGGCGCTCGAGAAGCTGCTGGGCAAGAAGCGCAAGAAGCTCGAGAAGATCGAGGAAGGCCTGACGAAGTACCTGTTGGCCTACGACGAGGAAGACTGATCCTGCCTTTCAGTGTTTGTGGGTCAACCAGGCCCACAGCGCGATAAAAAAGACCCCGACCCCGGTCGCTGCAAAAGCCAGGCGCCTGAGCTGCACGAGCTGCTCGGGCGCGAGGTCCATCGTCAGGGTCAGCACCAGCCCGATCAGGCCCAGCCCCAGCGCCGGCAAGCCCAACAACAGCAGTGCGCAGCCGAATTCGCTGCCGGTGACCCGCTTGCTGACATACATGATGAGCGTCCTCCTGCTTCCCCAGGCCACAGTATCAAAACGCGTGCCGGGTTGTTGGCGGAGGAATCCGGTACGAGCGTGCTGACCCGTTGGTGCTGAACGCCTCCGAGTTGGTGGGAACCGAGTGCGCGTTGAGCGGAAGCCGCTTCGGCGCGGCGGCTTGCATCGGGAACACGATTTGCGGAAAACCAGGGGATCCCCCAAGCGAGGTACAGACGCCCGTGGCATCGTCCCCCCGAGTTCCCCCGTCCACTGATTCTGGAGGAACGCTGCCCGTTCCCCTCCACAGCTTCGTCGGTGCCTGGTGCCTCGAACGGGTGCTGGGACGCGGCGGTCAGGCGGTGGTCTATCTGGGCAAGCGCCAGCAAGACGGTGCGCTCGCGGCGATCAAGGTGCCCCTGTCTGGCAACGTAGATCGACTCGTGCGCGAGGCGCAGGCGCTGGGAAGGCTGAGCCATCCGGCCATCGTAGAGCTGCACTCCGCGGCGCTCTCCGACGCACGCCCGCACCTGGTGCTGGAATACCTCGAAGCCGGCAGCCTGGCCGACCGGCTGCGCGAACACAAGCAGGGACTGCCGCCTGAAGAGGTGATGCGCGTCGCGCGCAGCATCACCGGCGCGCTGGAGTACGCCCACGAGCAGGGCGTGCTGCACCGCGACCTCAAACCGGGCAACGTCCTGTTCGCCGGCGGGGGCGGCTGCAAGCTGGGCGACTTCGGGGCGGGCAAGGTCCGGCAGGATCTCGAGCTTAGCCGCGACCTGCGCACACGCACGCGCCTGGTCGGCACTCCGACCTACATCGCGCCCGAGATCGAGGATGCGCGCTTCCTGACCGATGGCGCAGAGGTCGACGAACGCGCGGACCTCTACAGCCTCGGCAAGCTGCTGTACACGATGCTGACGGGCTTGCCCCCCCGTACCATCAAACCGGTCTCCCGCGTGCGCCCAGGCCTCGATCCGGCCTGGGAGAAGCTGATCTTCTCGCTGGTCGAAGAAGATCGCGGCCAGCGCCCCCGCAACGCCAAGGCGGTGCTGTTCGCGCTCGAGAGCATCGCGGAACGGCTGGAGCGACGGCTGGGTGTGCGGCGCAGCATCGAGAGCTACCAAACCGCCCGAAGCTCCAAAGACCAGCTGGACCGCGACAGCGCCAGCCACCTGCCCATGCAGGCACCGCACGGAATAAGCAGCAAGGCCAACTCTCGCGAGCTGACTCTTCAGGTGCGGGCGTTCCGTTGGTCGGCATTCTTGTTCAGGCTGGCTCTGGGCCTGGTTCTGCTGGTTCCCGTTTGGGCGCTGTTCCGCTCGGACGTTTTCAACGATGTGATCGGACGCTGGCGCCATGCTCCACTGGTTTTGAGCGTGGTCTGCCTCTACCTGGCGCTCGCGAATGCCCTCAACCGGACCTCGCTGCGCATCCGTGGGAACCGGTTGGACGTCGATCACGGCCCGCTGCCGGTGCGCCCGTTCCGACGTTTGCCCCTCGCGTCGATCCGCGCCTACCTGTTCACCTACGGCATCGTCCGCAGCAGCGAAGAACCCGGAGCCGCGCTCTTCGGGAGGCGGAATAGCCATGAGCGCACACGCCTGCTCGGCTATCAAGTGGGCGTGCGCACCGAGCGCCGACGCTTCCTCAACCTGGTATCGGTCGAGTCGTACGAACAGGCGTCCTATATCGTCGACCGCCTGCGGGCCTACTTGAAACAGCACCGACCCGACGACTACCGGGAGCAGGTCGACATCGCGGACGCCTCCGCAGGAAGCCAGCTCTGACACCAGCTCAATCTGCCTTCAGGGCGGCCCCGTTGTCGCACGAAATCATGCGTTTGCAAGCACTTGTGGAAAGACCTAGGGTAGTACTGAGCGCCCGCGAGCCGAGACCCTTATGCTCCGTCCATCGTTGCGACGCCTCTTCTGTCTGGTCCTCTGGACGGCGTTCTCGGCCTCCGCGGCCCTGGCCCAACAGAGCCCCTCGCGCACCGTCCGCCTGCAACTGAAGTGGAAGCACCAGTTCCAGTTCGCTGGCTACTACGCCGCGATCCAACAAGGCTACTACCGCGACCTCGGCATCGAGGTCGTACTGCTCGAACCCGACGGCCACGAGAGCGCCATCGAAACAGTCGTACGCCGCGAAGCCGACTTCGGGGTTGCGGGCTCGGATCTGGTCTTGTACCGGCATCGCGGAGCGCCGGTCGTCGCCCTCGCGGTGATCCTGCAGCACTCTCCGCTGGCGTTGCTCTGCTTGGAATCGGCGGGCGTGGACCATCTGCACGATCTGGCGGGCAAGACCGTCGCCCTGGAATCCCAGGCAGGGGACCTGCTGGCACTGCTGCAGGCCGAAGGGCTCCACCCGAACCGAGATTTCGACGTCACCGCCCACCCCTTCGATGTCGATGGATTGCTGCGTGGAGATGTGGTGGCACTCTCGGCCTACACCACCGATGAGGTGTTCCTGCTCGAGCAGTCGGGCCGACCCTTCCGGGTCTTTTCGCCACGCCAGAACGGCATCGACTTCTATGGCGATGCCCTCTTCACCAGTGAGGACTTCCTCGACCAGAACCCGGAGCTGGTCAAGGCCTTCCGCGAGGCCAGCCTGCGAGGCTGGGAGTACGCCTTCGCGCAGCCCGAAGCGATCATCGAGCTGATCCTGTCCGACTACACGCGGCGCCACAGCCCCGAGCACCTGGCCTACGAAGCGCGGACGATGCGAGCCTTGACCGCCGTTGAGCTCGTGCCGCTGGGCTTCATGAATCCCGGCCGCTGGCAGCATGTGCACGCAACCTACCGCTCGCTTGGATTGGTGGAAGGCGCGTTGGACCTGCAACGTTTCCTGTACCAGCCCGAAACGCCGGCCTCGGTATTTCCCTGGCTGCTGACCGGGGTGTTCACGGCCATCATCGTGCTGGTCTCGAGCGTCGCGTTGATGTTCTTCCGCCTCAACCGCCAGCTGCGCCGCGAGATCTGCCGGCGTCAGGCGCTCGAGCTTGAGTTGACACAGCTGGCGATGCGGGACACGCTGACCGACCTGCCCAACCGGCGGGCGTTTCTGGCTGCGCTCCAGGGCGAGCTGGTGCAACCCGCACAGAGCGAGACCTGCTTGATCGCCTGCGACCTCGACTACTTCAAGACCATCAATGACACCTACGGGCATGCCGCTGGGGACGCCGCGCTGCAACACTTCGCTGAGGTCGTGCGCGGCCTGCTGCGCAAGTCGGACACGGTCGGCCGGCTGGGAGGCGAGGAGTTCGGGATCTTGACGCCCGACACCACCGTGGCGGGAGCCGAGACCTTGGCGAAGCGCATCCTCGATGCCCTGGACAAGGCGCCTTTCGACTACGACGGCCACGCGATCACGATCTCGGCGAGTTTCGGCATCACCCGGGTCGATCCGTCCGAGTCGGTGCCCGAGCAGGTGCTGCAACGGGCCGACCACGCGACCTACCTGGCCAAGCGCAGCGGACGCCACGCGATCCGTAGACAAGAGCGGGATCCGGAGGCAACGTAGCCGCTTGCGGCGCTGGGCCGCAAAGAAGGGGGTGGGTGTCAACGCTGGGCTTGGTGCCACGAGCCGCCCGCTTTTGTTCCAGGCAAGCCGTGTACTGCTGTGCAGGAGCTGCAAACGGGGACCGCAACCCAGGCCGAAGGCGATCGCCAAGAGTCTTGTGGGATGGGGGATC
>JAJDCP010000040.1 GCA_029260765.1 Planctomycetota bacterium | reverse complement strand
CGCGCGCTCCGGAGACGCCCGCAGGGCGGCGCTGATCTGGCGCAGCGCCTTGAGTTTTGTGCGTCCCCCCCGGTGCACACCGAGCAGCACCGACCGCCACAGCCGGGTCCACGCCGAGGCCTCGCCCCCGGGCAGCGCTTGCCTGCGCTCGAGCGCATCGACCAGCTGCAGCTGCACCTCGCCGTAGGGCGACTCGAACAGCCGCGCCCAGAGCAAGGGATCATCCCGCGCCGCCGGGCAGCCCTCCAGCCAGGTCAGCGCCGCGGTCCGCGTCGTCGGCAGCGGACTGTCGAAGAAACGCAGGGCGGTCTCACTGTCGTAGGGCAGGGTCTCGAGCGCCCAGGTTGTCAGCTCGCCAGCCAGCGAGCTGCAACGCGCGGCGGCCAGTCCGGCCAGCCAATCACCGGCCCCAGCTTCAGCCTGCGCGTGCTGCTTCACAAAGGCGAGCCCCAGCCGGGCCACGGGGCTCGACCGCGCGCAGGCAAGCTCGAGGCAGGTCTGCCTGGGAAGCGCCAGCGGATCGAGGCGTCGTTGCATCGCCTGCGCGACCCGCTCCAGAGCTGCCGGACTCTCACAACGGAGCATCGCCAGCCAATCCGCACTCGTGATGCCACGCACATCTTCAACCTCCGTGAGCAAAGCCGCGCCCAGCTCTTGCACGCTCCGGTCGGCATGCGCGAGACAGGCTGTGAGCCGCTCTCCCGAGACCTGTTGGAGTGCCTCGGCATGCAGCCGACGCAGGAGCTGCTCGGCCCAGTTCCTGACCAGATGTGCAGAGGCCTCGAGCACCAACTTCCACAGCACCTGATAGCTTGCAGTGCTTTGCCAGGTCTCGGCAAAGCGCGGCGCGGCCTCAAGCTCAGCGAGCGTGCGGCCAGGTTTCAGCCGCGGGTAAGAGACCCCGAACTCCAGCGCCTCATGCGTGTGGAAGCAAGCCTGCATCAGCCCCCAGCTGTCGAGCAGGTTCTCGCCACGCCGCAGGTCTTCGTCGCGGTAGCGCCGCAGGGCTTCAGCGATGGCCGCTGGATACGCATCCGGCCGTTGGAAGCCCAGCCGCCGGAAATAGCGCCAGGCCCGCCGCCGCAGGTAGTGGCGGCTGCGGTAGCTGAACTGGCGCCCCGTGGGAGGGGCCTGGGCCTCTCTGGAGGCCACCAGAGTGTCGTGCGGCGCAGACAGTGTCTCTTCGTTCCACACCGTCCGGCTGTTCCAGTCGTAGCGCTTGCGCACCTTGAGCACACGCCGCACCAGGCGGTCGAAGGCGACCAGGAAACCAGCCATCACGACATCGTCCTGTGCGCGCTCAGCTAGTTTGAACAGGCGCTTGACCAGGCCTTTGTGGCCCGGCGGAGCGAGGGGCTGCTCGAGATAGCGCAGCAGCTGCTGGCGTGCCCAGGGCCGTTGGTCCTTGCTCCAGCGTGCCGCGAACGCAGCCAGCCGGGCAGCCTTCGGCGTGCCACAGAGCAACTGCACGAAGCTGTCATGCTCGTTGTCGAAAGCTTCTTCGACCAGCAAGAAGGAGGCAGCGCGCATCAAAAGCTCTCCAAAAAGTCATTGGAACGGCTCGGGCGTCTGTGTGCAAGCCGAGGCTGCGAGCGCTGCTGGCTGATGCTCCAGAAGGCGCGCGGCTGCCCGTGCTTCGCTGGCACACAGAAAGGCCCCCTCGACATGGGCGCTGTGCATCGCCGATCATGTCCCCCGAGAGGAGGAAGCATGGAATCGCGCACACCCCGCTATGCCCTCGGCTGCACTGTCATCAGTCTGGTGTTGTTCGGGCTCGTGGTCTCGGCCCTGTTCGGGCTCGAGCGCTTCGCAGGGCTCAGCACCTGGCAGGCCGCGCTGTTCTGGGCGTGTGCGCTGCTGCCCCTGGCCGTGTTCTTCGCCAGTACCGGCCTGCTGCTCCATCTGTGTGCACGTGATCTCTGGCGGCTGGGCGCCGCGCGCACGGCGCGTAGCCCGGCCCCCGAGGCCGCCCGGGGGGTGGCAGCCTTGGCGGCCGCCAGCGCCACGGCCGGCCTGCTCAGCGTGCTCGGCTTGCTGCTGTTTGCGCTGGGCTGGCTCGAAGACCAGCGCCAGGCCCTCGGGATGCTCGAGATCGCGGCGGGCATCTTGCTGTTGACCGCCGCAGCCACGATGCTCGCCATGTGGCGCAGCAACCGGCGCTTCCTCGCGGGCTACCGCGCTCTGGCCAGCTGCATGCGTGGCCAGCCCGCCGACTGGAGGGCGCGCAGCGCCCTGGGCTTGTGCGTGCTGCTGATCGCGACGGGCTGTGCCTGGCTTGTGCTCGCTGCCCTGCAGTTCCAACAGAACCTGTCGGGAAGCATCGACTTCGCGATGCTGTCGGCATGCCTGGTCGGCGCCCACCTGGCCGTGGTCGGAGCGGGCTGCGCCAGCCTGGGTCTGGTGATCGTGCGCACACGTCCTGTGTTGGCGGCGCTGCTGGTGCGCGAGCGTTGGTTGCTGGCGGGAGCGAGCAGCGAGGCCCCGCCTCTTCCGGACATCACCGTCCTGACCACTCCGGTCCGGCTTTTCGGCCTGCTCGCCTGGGGAGGCGCCGCCAGCGCGGCGCTCAACGCGGGCGTGTTGTACGGGCTGGCGGAGGTCTTCCTGAACCTGCAGCAGCAATCGTGGCTGCGGGTTTCCGAGCGCGCAGACTGGCTCCTGTTCTGGGGTCTCTGCGCGGGCGGTTGGCTGGCGGGCGCGACGCTGTTGCGGGGTCTGCGCAACACGCTGGTCGCGCTGGCCAGTGCGCAGGAAGGTCTGGCGCGGGATACCGAAGGAGTGCCCCCGCAGGTAGCGGCCGAGGCCTGGAGCCGACCGGAACGCAGCAGCCGTCTCTTCCGCTTCAGCCTGGCCGGAGCGCTGTTG
This sequence comes from Planctomycetota bacterium, assembly GCA_029260765.1. GTDB lineage: Bacteria > Planctomycetota > J058 > JAJDCP01 > JAJDCP01 > JAJDCP01. The sequence goes on along the minus strand of JAJDCP010000040.1, from coordinate 46,957 downwards.
CTGATCCTCGCCGGCACGGGCCTGCTCGAGTTGGACAGGCCGCGCAGCCAACTCGCTGCCTGGCTGGTCACACACGACCTGATCGGCGAGCCCTGGGTCGTCGCGGACATGCTGAACCGGAAAGGTGCGAACCCGGTGGGCCTGGCCCTGCTTCAGGACGCGGCCGTTACTTCCCCGCGACATGCTGCGCTGCTGCGGAACGCCTGTGGCGTCGCGCTCTTCCTGTTGGATGCTGCGGAGCGTTGGTCCATCCTGGCAGCCTCGGGACCGGCCCTGCAAGGTTTCCTGGTGCAGGGCATGGCCGGTAGCGGCTACCTGCACATGATGAGCAGACCAACCCGTGAAACGGAGGACTCCCGACTGGGATTCCTGCGCCTGTTTGCCGAGCAGCTCAAGGACACGGCCCTGCGTCCCTTTTTGCTGGGGCGCTTCGACAGGTATCTGCGGGTCGATCCCCCCTTGACACTGAGATCCTTACGCAGCCTGGTTTGTGAGGACGGCATGGGCGAAGCCCTCCTCCCCCTTTTGGCTGCAGCGGGCGACTCGAGCGCGATGCAGACGATGCTCGTCGAGGGAGACTCGCTGGACCTCGAGTCCGTGCTCGAGATCAGCCTGCCGATCAAAGAGCTCGAGGCTGCCTGGAATAGCCAGGTGCATCGCTGGCTGCAGAACGAGCGCGACCCCGCTCGGATGCGCACAGTGGTTCCGATTCTGCAACAGTGGTGGACGTTTGCAAACAACCTCAAGGAGCTGCCAGCGGACAGCCTGGCGCCCGCGGTGGAAGCAAAGTTGCGAAGCCTCCTGGACGACGCCGCAGACGGGAGCGGCGCCCCTTGAACGGAGACAGCATGGACCCGGAAGCCAACAGAGAACGCTGGAGGCGCGCCTTCGGCGTCGATGATCTCGAGACGCTCGATCCTGCCACGACCTTCGACTCTGCTCGCGCATCGAAGTCGTTACCGCTCGGAACGCTTCCCCTGCTCGAGGTTTCGCTCTCCTCAGACCACCAGGCGACCGAACCGGGCTCGACGGCCCCGGTCCAGCCGGAGCAGGCCGGACCCCGCTACACCCTGGCCGAAGCCGTCGGCCGGGGGGGCATGGGCATTGTCTACCGAGCTATCCAGACCTCACTGCAGCGAGAGATCGCCGTCAAACGCGTGCACCCCCTGAAGACCGACGCCCGCCTGCGCGCCAAGTTCCTCTCCGAGGCGCGCGTCACGGGCTTCCTCGAGCATCCCAACATCGTGCCGGTCTACGACCTGGGGCGCGATGATGCGGGCGAGCTGTTGCTGGCGATGAAGCTGGTGGGGGGCGTGGACTGGAAGTCCCTGCTGCACCCGAAGGGCGAAGACGCGCAGCAGAGGGCCGCCAAGCTCGGCCTGCTCGACCATCTGCAGATCTTGTCCGATGTATGCAACGCGCTCGCCTACGCGCACACCAAGGGCATTCTGCACCTCGACCTCAAACCCGCCAACGTGATGGTGGGCGAGTTCGGCGAGGTGTTGGTGATGGACTGGGGGATCGCGACGGCCTTCGGGCCGGATGCTCCGCCCCATCTTCCACACAGCAGCAGCATCCACGCACCCTGCGGTACACCGCGCTACATGGCGCCTGAGCTGGCCGAAGGGGTCGGCGCCCAGGTCGGCCCCTGGACCGACATCTACCTGCTCGGCGGCATCTTGTACGAGATCCTGCTCGGCGAGCCGCCGAACAAAGGTGCAACCTTCTACCAGATCTTGATGGCCAGTGTGCAGGCGCCGGCGCGCAGCTACCCCGAGCACGTCCCCGCCGGGCTGCAGGCGATCTGTGACCGGTCCCTGGCCAAGGACCCCCAGGCCCGTTACGGCAGCGTCCAGGCGTTCCGGCAGGACGTGCAGGCCTGGCTGCGCCACCATGAGAGCAGCCTGATCGCCGACCGCGCCGCCCAACGCCTGACCGACTGTAGCGCCCGGCTGCAGTCGGAGCCTGGGGGAGCGCAGCGTCTCAGTCCCGAGCAAAGCCAACGCCTGTACAGCGACTTTGCGGCCGCAGTCAACGGCTTCCAACAAAGCCTGCTGCTGTGGCAAGACAACACCCTTGCTCGGGACGGCGAGCGGCAGGCACGGCGCGACTTCGCGCGGGCTGCGCTCGAGCATGGCGACCTGGTCCTGGCGCGGGCACAACTGGCCGAATTGCCCGACGATGATCCAGAGCTGCCGCGGCTGGCAGCACAGGTCGCAAGCAAGTCCCGCCTCAGGCAACGCGCCCGCAGTACAGCGCGCCGTCTGCGTTGGGGACTGTGGAGCTTGGCCGCAGCCCTGTTGCTCAGCCTGGCTGTCGGTCTGAGCCAGGTCAACCAGGCCCGGGAGCTGGCCGAGGAACAACGGGCGGAAGCTGAGCTCCAGAAGGCCGAGGCGGAAGAGCAACGCGCTGCCGCGTTGCGCAGCCAGGGCTTCGCCGCCCAACGTGAGCAGGTGGCCCGGAGTGCGCTGAACACCCTGATCTTCAAGGTCGACCTGCGCTTGCGGAGCACGCCGGGCGAGACCGGCCGCCAGCTGAGGGAAGAGCTGTTGGAGGCTGCCTTCTCGGGCCTGGACGGTCTGCGCGCGGCCAACGTGGCCGAAGACTCCTTGTCGTTGTCGACAGCGGGAGCTTTTGCGCAACTCGGCGACCTGCGCCAGACACAGGGTCAGGCCGCCGAAGCCTTGCGGCTCTACCAGGCTGCGTTGGATGTGTATGGACCAGCGTTGGCCGGGGCGGCGCCCTGGATGCAGCGAGATCACATCGTGTGCCTGAACAAGGCGGGTTTCTTGGCCCGCCAGACGGGGGATCTCGCCGGCGCCCTGGAGTACTCAGAGGCTGCCCTCGCGCTCTCGAGGGTTTGGATCGCCGCCACCCCTGAGAGCTCTGACGCTCGAGCCCTGCTGGCCTCGAGCCTGAGTCACCTCGCGATGCTGGAAGCAGCCCGAGGAGGCCTCGAGCGGCAAGTCCTGCTCTGCCGAGAGGCGCTGGAGCTGCTGCGTGAACAGCAGAGCCACGAACCCGAGAATCTCGAGACCCGCAATCAGCTGCTGTATGTGCTGCAGATCCAGGGGCAGCTCGACCTGGAGCAGGGCCGACCCGGTGCGGCCCTGGCATGTTTCGAGGAGTCCTACCAGCTGCTCCGCAGCCTACCCGAGAGCGAGCTGAGCGCCCCGAATTCCCAACGCAACCTGCGCGTTGTCCCGATCCTCATCGCCGAGGCCCGCACGCAGCTCGGAGATCCCAGCGGAGCGGTGCAGGCCTACGATGAGGCGGTCGCATTCATGCGGGCACAGGTGCGGGCCGATCCCGGCAACGCCGATGCACGCTTCGACCTGGCGACCTGCCTCGCCAATATCGCCCAGATCCAGAGGCTCCAGGCTCAATTCGACAAAGCTCAGCAGAGCCTGGCCGAAGCGGGCCAGGAGCTGGCTCGTGGTGCTGGGCTGTTTCCCGCCGATCTGCGCTGGCGTCATCGCCTGGGCGATGACTGGGAAGACCTCTCGGATGTGCATACCGACGTTGGCGATCTGACCGAGGCAGAGACCTGTGCGGTGCAGGGTCTGGCCCAGCATCGAGAGCTGATGCTGCTCGAGCCGGACGAGATCGCGTTCCGTGTGTCGACCAGCAAGGCTTTGTACAAGCTCGCGAGCATCCGCCACCAACAACGTCGCTTGGAGGAGGCGCAGTCCCTGGTCGAGGAGAGCATCGTTCTTCGGCGTGAGCTGGTCGCCTTGCAGCCCAGCAGCCTGGATTGCCGGAAGGACCTGAGCACGGCTCTGGGCAACCTCGGCGATATCTTGATGACACAAGACGCCGTGGCGCAAGCCCGTCAAGCCTACGAAGAGCAACTGCAGATCGCGCAGGCTGTCGTCGCGGACAGCCCTGCCGACCAGGACCTGCTTCAGAATCTGGCCATCTCCCTGGGCAGCATCGCGCGCGTTCGGCGCCTGGCTGGGGATACCCAGGCCGCCCGTACTGCTCTGGAGGAGAGCCTCGCCACCTTCCTCTCGATCGCGGCGCACGAAGACGCCAATGTCGAAGACCAACGCAACGTCGCGGTGGCCCTGGGATTTCTCGCCGACGACCAGCGCGAGGCAGGGGAGCTCCAGGCCGCGATCGCGTCTTACGAAGAAGCCCGCAGTGTGCAACAGTCGCTGTTCGACGCGCATCCAGAGAGCATCGGCATCCGCATCAGTCTGGCGACCAGCCTGGCCCACCTTGGCACGTTGCACCAGGCCCTGAGCCGACCCGAGCGCGCGCTGCAGATATTCGCTGAGGCCTGGCAGCATTTTGAGGCCATCGCCACCCTGCCAGGACAGCTCCAAAGCCTGCAGGCAATGGCATTTGTGGGCCAGAGCAGCGCCGACATCCAGTTTGAGCTGGGCCAGCTCGACGACGCTATCAGCTGGTCGGAACGCGCAGTCGCCGCAGCCTCGAAGCTGGCCGAGGCGGACCCGAGGGCCGTGACGCAGCTCGAACAACTGGAAGCCTATCTGCGCTGGCTTCACCGACAGAGGAGGTAGGGGGAGCCGCAAGCCGCTCAACGCAGCCGCGCCAGCGCAGCCTCCAGACCTTCATCGATGTTGCTCGCAAAGTCACGGTACAGCTCGTCTGCGAAGCTCGAAGTCTGGATCGGCACCCCCGCGAGGCGGATTCCTGAGCCTCCCGAGACCACATCTGAGCTCTCGATATCGATCCAGACGCGGCCGACCGCCTTGCCCGTGGCCACCTCGACAAACACTACAACGCCGTAACAGACACCGGTGTAGAAGGTATCGCCCTCGCCCTCCCGGGGCCAGCTGAAGTAGCTCGGATGAAACACCGCCAGCAGATCGGCCTCGACGATCCGTCGCGCGGCACGTCCCCAGCCTATAGGGGGCTCCGTCTCTGCGAGCTCGTCGCGCAGGTCGACGAAAGCCTCGTCGCGGCACCACCAGTCCAACTCGCTGGTCGGAATGCCGGATTCTCTGCCGAACTGCTCCAGGAAGGGCTGGTCGACGTGCAGGACCGAGGGCCGCTCGGATTTCCACTTCTTGGGCAGTGGCTTCTCAGCGGCTTCGACGTCGGGCGACGGAAGGCGGGCGACGGCCTCGAGCAACGCGACCGCCTTCTTACGGTCCTTCCGTTTCTCCTCTTCGATGCGGGCCTGCATCTCGGGGAAGAGGCTGAAGATGATCTTCGGCAGAGAGAGCACGCAGCAGGACATGAGCAGCAGCCCGAGACAGCCGAACAACATCCATTTGCCCGACCCCGCCTTCTTCTTCGTGGCGGCGGCCTTGCCCGGAGCGATCTTCCGAGGCGTACGCGAGGCAGAGATCGAAGCCGCCAGCTCTGCTACTTCCTGGGCGGGTAGCCAGTCTGCCATGCCCTGCTTCCAGACCCTGGTCGTCGGTTTGAGTTTTCCTGAAGCCAGGGCCTTGCGCAAGGTGGCTGCCGAGTAGGGGCCGCGTTGCTCGTCGCGCTTGGCGAAGTACCAGATCTTGGATGTCTTGCTCATGTTCCTGCGATGTCCTGAGATGTGCGGCTTGAGCGCCACGTTCATCAGGCTCAGCAAGAGATGGGCCTGGTAGGGAACAAACAACGCGAGTTGTTCGCGAGGCTGCCGCCCCTGTGACGCGCCTTCCTGCGCCTGTAGCGTCGGTCTATGACCGACGATTTCACCGACCGGCTGGCATGCACATTGAACTCAAGGGATGTCCCTGCGAGCGCGGCTCCCGGAGCTCACAGAGCGCCGCTACAGGAGCTGGCGCCTATCCAGGCGCGGGCCGTGCGTCCGGACGTTGGCCAAAGCACAGCTGGTTGCCGTCCGGGTCGCGCACGGCGAGCTCCAGCACGCCCAGGACGCTGCGCTCCGGACCGAATTCCAGGGTGAGGCCTCGCGATCGGAGTGCGTGGGCCCAGCTGTCGAGCTCTTCGACAAAGACATAGACCCTACCAGGCGCCCGCTGCAGCTCGGGGTCGGCATTGGTCAGATGGATGCCCAGGACGCCGCATGTCACGGCGGCATAGAGCGGAGCATCGGGGGCCTCCGGCCAGCGAAGGGTGACATCACCATCGAGCACCTTCGCATACCAGTTGGCGGCCTGCTCCACATCTTTGACGCCCAGGACCGGGTGGATCCCCAGGATTGCTGGAAGCTCAGCCATTCTCTTGCTCCTTGTCGAAGTCCTCGACCAGTGCATCGAGCTCGTCCTCGGCAAAGACGTCGGACTCGACGCCTGGTTCTTGCGTACTATCGACCTCGTCTACCAGAGCCTCGAGCTCGTCGTCGGTGAAGCTCTCGAGCTCCTCGATGATCTCGGCCTCGGTTTCTGCCAGGGCCTCATCGACCGCTTCTTCAAGCTCCTCGAGCTCTTCCAGAAGCTCTTGTTCTTCTTCAGTCAGGGGAGACTCTTCCGATGCGCCCTGCTCGGTCTCTTGCTGTGTCTCAGCTGACTCCGTGCCAGGCTTTGCAGGCTCCAGAGCTGGCAAGCCTGTCGACTGCGGCGCGGAAGGCGCCGCAGGACTGGGGGGCGCGGCAACCTGCGCGGTCGCACCGGGCTGCGCCGGCGTTGTCTCGGGCAGCGGCAGAGGACTTGCCGACGGCTGAGCCGGCGCCGTGTCCTCCGGTTGGGCCGGTGCTGTGGCCTCCGGTTGGGCCGGTGCCGCTGCCTCCGGCTGGGCCGGTGCCGTGGCTTCCGGCTGGGTCGGCGCCGCTGCCTCGGGCGCGCTCTGCGCCGGCTCGGCTGGAGCACTCCCGGCCGGCTGCGCCGGGGTGCTCGCCGCCGGCGCCGCCGCGACGTCCGGTAGGGCCTCGGCCGCTGCCAGGTAGGCCGTGGCCGGGGCACCGCCGCTCGGCTTGGCATTCCAGGCCAGCTGCTCGGAGATCGCGCGGTAATCCTCGCGGGTCCCGGCGGTCGCCAGCACAAACTGCCAGGTCTGTTCGAGCTTGGTCGCCTTGACGCCCACGAACAGGGGCGCCTCGGCGCGCTCTACCGCGCCGGCCGGCACCCGCTGGAAGGCCGCGCGCAGACGCTCCTTCTGCAAGCTCAGGCGTGGCAACGGGCAGCTCTGCTTCTCGAGCCGCGGCACCAGGTCGGACTCCAGCCAGGCCCAGAAGCGGCCGTCCTGCGCCCACACCACCTTGGCGGCAGCTGCTCCTTGTTTTCCCAGCCAGGCGACCGGACGCTTGGCGGCGAAAGACTCGGCCGTCTTGCGCTCCCCAAACGCTGCGATGATTCCAGAGAGCTTGTTTGTGCCCTCCCGGAAGTGGTTCCAGTTGACCACCTCGGGAGCGATCGGCAAGGCGACCTCGTAGACGGCACTCTGCAGTGCCGGCGTAGGCATGGTCGGGGGCTTGAAGCCCGCCGCCTCGAGCTTCGCCTTGTCTGCATCGCCGACACACAGGGTGATCTTGAACAGCGATCCGACCCGTTCGGCGTCGAGCACCTTGCCGCTGCCATTCGGCTTGCCCACGGCCTTCGACTTGATCAGCGCATCCAGGGCGTGGCGCACCTGCGAATCGACGGCCTTGATGGGCTTGGCCTGCTGGAAGGCCCGCCCGGTCAGCTTGGCCATCAACTTGCCGACGGTGGGGCTGGCTGTCCACCAGTCAGGGTCGGCCGGCCCGGCCCCCGCCATCAGCAAGCGCTGTAGCGTCCGGTCGAGCGCGCTCAACATCGTGCGCACACCGGCCAGTGCGTCCGGCACATTCTTGCTGCGTTCTTTTTTGTAATGGATCGCCGCCCGCGCCAGCATCTTCAGCCAGCCGGTCAGCTTCTCCCGCAACGGTGAGCCGGGCGGCAGGCTGATGTCGACCTTACCCAGCTTGCCGCGCGACTCGATCTCCAGAGACGCCGGAAACGTCCCCACCTTGGCGCAGGTTCGGTCTTCGATCACGCACTCCAGCCGCGGGATGATCTGGTCGGCCACGCTGGCGACCGTGTCGACCTCGGGAGCGCCCTCTTCGAGGAAGTCCATCAGCGGGAACAGCAGCGTCGACAGCGGGATCTTCCCACGCACCGACACCGTCTCGCTCAAGTCGACGCCGACGATGGCCGTGCCGACCAGCGCGGCGTTGACCTCCATCTGCAGCTCGAGGGCAACACCTTCGAGCACCTGCACCACCCAGTCGGAGTGGTCGGAGACGATATCGCGCAAAGCATCGACCAGGGCGAACAGGCTGAAAGCCGCGTGGTCACGCAGCAGTCCCAGGTAGGTATCGAGCTTGCCCAGCCCGCCCTTATTGAACCAGTCGACGGACAGGTTCAGCGCGTCGAGCGAGTGGTAGGCCCAGCGCACGAAGAAGCGCAGAAACGCCGTCAGCCCGTCCTTGGAGAGGAACAGCAGCTTGACCGGGATCAAGGGCTTGGGCCAGAAGAACTTGATGCCCCCGGTGACTGTGGCCGCGACCCCTTCGGCGGCCTCCTCTCCCGCCCCTACCCCCGCGCCCCCCTCGATGGACCAGGTAGCGGTCAGCGTGTCATCGCCGAAGCGGGCCGCGATGGCGCCGCCCCACTTGGTGTCGCGCTTGCCTTCCTCGGCCGCCCGGCGATGTTGATAGCTCTCGGTCTCGCCGAACTCGAGCTTGGACTTCTTCATCTCTTCCGATGTCGACTGCTCGAGGTCGTCCGTCAGCGTGTCGTTGTCCTTGTCCGGATCCCAACCCAGCTTGAAAGGGATCTTCATCTTCAGGCTCTGCACGCAGCACTTCAGGTAGCCCTTGACGTCCGGTGGCATGCTGAAGGAAGCCTTGTGCTTCTTCTTCTTGATCTCGCTGCGCTTCTTGCGCCGCTTGAGCGAGTCGCCTCCGCGCGAGCCGGCGACCGCGTTGCCCACCGCGATCGCCCCCTGAACCAGATTGGTCACCGCCCCGATCAAGGCGGACACCGCATCCTTCAGGGCCGGCACCAGCTCGTCGGCGGCCAGCATCGCCTCTTCGAGAGAGAAATCGCCGATCTTGCCCAACATCCCCAGCAACGCCTGCCAGGCAGCCCCGAAATCTCCTTTGATCAGGGGCGGGACAAAGGCCTTGAAGATCTCCTCCCCGAAGCGCTTGAGGTAGACCTCGCAGCTGCGCTCGGCCACGAACTGGGCCCAGAACGCCCGCTTCTCCATCGTGCTGAGGTTGTGGAAGACCGTGCGCGCCTCCGCTTCGCTGAACGGGCGTTTGTCCTTGCCAAAAGTCGCCGCGCCAAAGATCTCGACGATCAGCTTCTGCTTCCACTCGGCGAACTGGCTCTGCAGCTCTTTGTCCTCGGCGGCGCGGCCTTCCAATGCTCGGCTGCAGATCTCGATATAGGCGGTGTCGTCGACAGTATTGGGCGGGGAGGCCTCGATCTGCACGATGCCCGTCTTCGACTTTTCGACCGCTTCGGAGTCGAGGCTGCCGCTCGCCGCCAGAGCATCGCAGCTCGCACCAATCCACACCCAGCCGAAACGAGCGCGCTGGGTGCGCACGAACAACCAACCTTTGCCCTGGGCATCGACCAGCAGGCGCGGCCCTTCGACCGTCGCCAGGGTGTTCTCGGGCAGCTGCTCGAGCTGGTAGAGCGTGCCCTCGGCAGGCGCGGCGTACAACCAGCTGCCCGCCCCGAAACGCAGCAGGCTCTGGAACAGAGGCTTCTTTAGAGCCTTGTCCCAGGTCGGCACGCGCACATCGCGCAGCTGGAAGGCACCCACCCCCGCGATGGTCACGCGCTCGGGCCAGACCGGCCGGCCTTTCTGCGACTGGGTCGCCACGAGCTCTTCGAAGCTCGCAAGGTAGCGGCCGCGGTCTTTGAAATAGATGTCCAGCGCCAGCTTGGCCTGGCTCGCCCCGGCACCGTCGCTGGCGACCGCGAAACGCTTCTGCAGCTCTTCGCGCACCGGTCCGGACACGAACACAGGCTGCTCTTCGGTGTGCTTCAGCCGGTTACGCACCGCCTGCAAGGCTTCATCGACGACCTTCTCCAAGGCGGCGTTGCCTTTGATACCGTTCAGCGCCCGCAGCTCTCCCGCCATCTCCAGCCAATCGGGGCTCGCGATCCAACCTCCCAACGTGCGCGAGCGGATGTAGGCGAGCACCGCCTTGACCGTGTGTTTGGGGTCGGTCCAGTCCAGCAGCAGGTCCATCACGGGACCTGCCACCCGCACCACCGCCTTGAAGATGCGCATCAGGTCGCTGTCTTCGATCAGCTTGCGGATCAACGCGATCGGGTCGGTCAGCTTCTCGAACCGCTTCTTCCACTCCAACAACACCTGCGCGAGGGGCGAGCCACACTCGTAGGCCAGCTGGATGCGCAGGTCGCCCTTGATCGCCGCGATGTAGGTGCCCAACCCCCGGATGTAGCCGGTCAGGCGGGCCAACCAGGTGCGCGCCATCAGGTTCGGGGGCTCGAAGCTGGCGTGGGCCTGGAAGTCGCGGCCGGTCGCGCCCCCGCGGATCACGAGGTCGTAGCGGCTCGAGGGCGTGACCGCGGGCAGCAGGCCTCCGACCACCTCGAGCTCGCGGAAGCGGTCGATGTAAAGGCGCGTCTCGGCGTGGAAGCGCAGAGGGTACGTCAGCGGCGGCGGCAGAGCCAGCTGGCCCTCGCACAGCAGCAACAAGCCGCGGCGGTCGAGCTTGCCCGGGATGCTCTCGTCCTTGAGGCTGGTCATGGTCGTGAACAGCCAGGTGTTCTCGTCCAGCGCCATGCGGAAGCCCAACGGCGCAGTGCTGCGCCGGTACATCACGCCGTTGACATACAGTTCCTGCTGGTCCAGCGCCATCTGCACATCTTCAGCAGACACCTTGCCATCCCCGTCGCAGTCGAGCTCGACCTTGTAGGGGCCCCCACCCGCAGCCCGCCGCACCGCGTCGACTTCCCAGTCACGCACGTAACCGTCGTTGTCGATATCGGCCACACGGTAGTTTGCGTAGTTGCCATAGGGCAGGTCGTAGCGCATGTCGATGGCGTAGAAGCTCGGCCGGTGCGCGAGCGACACCGAGTGCAGGAAGTCGAACGGGAAGAACAGCGGGATCTTGAGGAACTGCTTGCCGTGGCGCGGCACGTCCTGCTCGAGCGCCATCACTCCCGGTTCGGGGACCTCCAGTACGGCCTGACGGCCCCAAAGCTCCAGGAAGCCCAGCTTGATGCCACCGTCGAGGATACCGGTGGTGAAGTCTTTGGAGCCCGTCAGGCTCGAGGTTGCTTTGGGTTTGCGGTTGGTGATGCGTGCACCACGCACGTGGACCTTCTTGACTCCGGCAAGGTAGTAACTGGCCTCGATCATGTAGGGCTTGGTGCCTGCGGCTCCCGCGAAGATCAGATCGTCGAGCGTGGTCGCCAGGGTGTAGAGCTTCTCGACCGCGGCGATCAGGGCATCGAGGCCGCTTTTGACGCCATCCATGAACAGGGTCAGGAGGTTGTCGATGCCATCCTGGATCTTCTTCAGCAGCTTGATGATCGGATTGTCTTCGCTGATCAGTTGCTTGGCGACCTCGGCCATGGTCTTGCCCTGGCTCTGGGCGTGCTTGCCCAGCGTCGAGAACAGACCCTCAACGGCGGAGGTCTTCAAGAGCTTGCCCGAGCTGGCGAGCTGCTTGAGCTCTTCGGCATCACTGGTGAACGCGGGCAGGGCCGCGATCCATTCCACCAGGCCCGCGATCAGCTTGATGTTCTGCTGAAGAATGGTGCCGAGCTTGCCCGCCAACATGGCGATGAACTCGACGATGGCATAGATCTCTTGCGGGAGATGCGGGAAGGCCGCCTTGATCTTCTCCCAGTTCTCTTTCATCCACACGCAGATGCGCTTCTTCAGCTCTTCACTGCCGAGGAACTTGAGAAAGTTGACGAACTGCTGCTTGGCGAACTGAAAAACCTTGAAAAAGGGCTCGAGGAATACGCCCAGCTTGTCGCGCATCTTGCTCAGCAGCGAACCCACCGTCCCCGCCAAGAGCTTCCATGCCTTTCCCAGGGCCGCGAAGGCCATCTTGAACAGGTCGACGAATACCCGGGCCATCGCACCCAGGGTGTTCTTGAAGCCATTGGCCAGGCCCAGAATCAGCTTCGAGAAGAAGTCCTTCAGCGCGTTGCCCGCCTTCCCAAGCAAGCGCACGACGTGCTGGAACAGCTGCTCGACCTGCGCCTTCCCCTTTTCCCACACACCTGCGACCGCTTTGACCAGCTTGGTAACGGTCTCGACAAACAGCTGGCGGCTCTTGGTGTAGACCGTCTCGAGCAGCCATTTGCCCTCTTTGAGCAGCGAACGCCCCGCGCGCTGCACCTCGCCTGCGATGTGGTTGCCCAGCTCGGCGAGCACCTCGTGCCAGGGTTTGCCGCCCGCCACGATGATCGCCACGGCACGCTCGAGCCCGGCGCCGAGCGCGTTGAACTGCTTGCGGGCGAAGTCGAGCACCCCGGTAAAGATGGTGCCCAGCGTCTGCAGCAGCTTCGAGCGAAACAGCGCCTTGAAGATGTTGACCGCCGTGCGCGCCAGCCCGGTGGCGATGTTGCGGATCAGGTCGCGCAGCGGTGGAACCAGAATGCCCCAGAGCGGGAACTTCTCGAACGGGATGCTGCGCACGATCTCGACCGGCAGGTTCAGCAGGTCCTGCTCGTATTGCTTGTGGGCCAGCTGCTTGACAGTCTCGAACTGATGGGCTGCCTGGGCCGGATCGAGTTGGCTGAACAGCCTCTGGCCCACGGAGGGATCGCGCAGCGAGAAGCTGGCGCGGGGGGTCGCCGCCAAGCGGATCTGCGGCAGCGCTCCCGGCTTGGGAACCGGGATGCCGAAGATGCGCACGGTATCGATGTGCGGCTTGAACAGGATCGAGATGCCCGCCGTACCGGTCACCGGCAGGTTGAATTGCTTGCCGAACTTGGCGACCGAGACATTCCGGTCCATGCGCACACTTATATCCGTGGCACGCGTAAAGTCTCCGGGGCGGACAGACACAGCCAGCAGCGTCATCGCTCGACTCCGTTGCACAGGGAAAGCAGATCAGCCATCGGCCACTACCGTCAGCTCTTCGGACAAGTACACCACCGGGCTGCCGGTGTGCCCGGCGTTGAGGGGCTCGCTGGCGATCACCAGCTCGTGGGTGCCCGCCGCCAGCTTGACGGTCAACAACACATCACCCGCATCGCCGACGGCGGCCGCGGCGCGGACTTCCTTGCCGTCGACGTGCACGATCATACGGTTGCGGAACAACCAATCACCCACGGCCTCGGGCGTCTGCAGGCCGACACCGACCTCGAAGCTCAGCTTGATGCGCTGCAACGGCAGGATGTGCTCCTGGCCCCCGGCGTCACGCGGCCTGCTTTGAAGACGCACTGCCTGGCACTGTTCGGGGCTGAGCTCAGCGTCCGGGGCCAGCGGGCGGCTGCTGCAATAGATCAGATACGGGCTCTCGGCGTCACGGTCGAGCCACAGCGGAGTCGGTCCCGGAGCATCGGGACGGGGCGAGGTACAGAGATAGCCACGGGCGTCGGTGCGGGCAGCGATCAGGTCGAATTTCGCCTCGAGGCCCAGGTTGATGTAGACATACTTGTCCGTCAGCGAGACGGTCTCGTCGCCTGCGAAGCACAGCCGGGCGACGACGGCGCGCGGAGCTTTCAACGCTTGCCTCCTGCAGTCTGCAGCACGCGGTCGCGGAAGATCAAGAACGCGGGCGCCCCATCGGGCGGCTGCACCGTGCAGGTGTAGCTGCGGCCGCTGCGCACGCCATTGAAGAGCAGAGACCGAAGCCCCGGCTCGACTTCCTTGCCATCTTTGACCAGCAGGGTGCGCTGCCAGCTGCCGTCACTGGCGGCCAGAGTGACCTGGGCCTTCAGTCCCTGGGCTTCGGCTCCGGGCAACAGCTCGAACTCGATCGGCAGCTGGTAGGGGCTGGTGATCGGCACCGTCAGGGGCTTGTATTTGAACTTGAACTTGCGGCCGGCTTTGATGCTGATCTTCTTGTTGAAGCGCACGCGCTGCGTGGCCTCCCACGGGACTTCTTCTTCAGCCACTGGAGGCCTCCCTGCACACGGAGCACCCGGGAGTGCTCGTCTGTGGACCGCGGTGGTTCGGTTGGAGTCTGCAGTGTAGCAATGCGTGTGACAGGATGCCCGACGTTGTGCTGGTTTGATTCCCTGTGGTAGGCTCTTGCGGAGCTGTCCGCGCTGCTTCTATGGCAGGGATCAAGGAGCTGGGGTGCGAGCTGTTCCGCGCGGGCTTTTTCTGCTCGGTTGCCTGCTCGCCTGCCTGGCGACATTCGTCGCCCGGAGCCGTTTGCACAGCGCCGTGTTCTTGCCGCTGCCGGCGAAGCCCGCACCGGGTGTGCTGCACCACGACGGAGTGGCCATCGTTCCGCGCGGCTTCGACAGCTACTACCACCTGCGCCGCATCGAGCAGGTCGCGCTGCACGACGCCGTGCTGCCCGACGCCGACCCTTTCCTCAACTACAGCCTCGAGGGGCCGCCGGTGCGGCCCTACTGGCCCGTCGGCTACGACACGCTGATCGGGACCATCGCACGACTCACGGGCGCACGCAGCCGTGGGGCGGTCTGGTGGCTGGCATGTTGGGCGGCGCCCGCCATCGCGGCGCTGAACTGTCTGCTCTTGTGCTTGCTGGCCGCCCCCCTGGTCGGACGGCGTGCCGCGCTGGTCGCCGGGCTCGCATTTGCCATCGTGCCGTGGGCGGATCTGAACGATGGCGTCGGGGTGGTGGACCACCACATCGTCGAGCAGTCGTTCGCTCTGCTCGTTCCCCTGCTGTTCTTGCGTCAGCTGGGCAAGAAGAAACCGCGCGCCTGGCTGGTGGGTGTCCTGCTGGGTTGCCTGGGGCTGGTCTGGACCGGAGGGATCCTGCTGCTCGGCTTGGTGAGCGCGCTGGCCGTGGCGCAGAGCACGCGCGATCTGGAGCGTCGCGGTCTGCAGGCGGCGGCCCAGTTGAGCGCGGCCGCCTGCCTGACGACGCTGTTGATCCTGCCGCTGAGCTGGTGGGGACGGCAGCTGCGTTTCGACTACACACCCTTGTCGTGGATGGTCTTCTGTCAGTACCTCGGAGCCGCGTTGTGGTTGGGGGGCCTGCACCGCTTCGCGGGCCGGCTGCCGCGGAGCCGGCCGCGCTTTTGGACGCTGGCGGTGGGCAGCGGCGTGCTGGTGGCCGGCCTGCTGGTCGCGTTGGTCCCCCCTCTACGCGTGGAGATCCTGGCCGGCCTGAGTTACCTGGACAAGAGCGATGCGATGTTTGCGCTGGTGCGCGAGTCCCGTCCCTTCCACCAGATCCCGCTGAGTTGGCCGCAGGTTTTGTGGTGGTGCCTGCTGGGCTGCCAGGTCGCGGCTTGGCTGGGTTTTGCTCTGCTCTGGTCGGCGCGTCCCGAGGCGCAGCGCAGCTGGCCCCTTGTCTGGGGAAGCTTGGGACTGTTGCTGGTGCTGGCACAGTCTTTCCGCTTCATCCGCTGGTGGGACGGCTTCGCCGCCCTGGCCATCGGAGTATGCCTGGTCACGCCAGCCGAGAAGTGGAAGCGGCTGTGCCGTGGGGCGGCGATGCTGGGACTGCTGTTGATGTTGTTGATGCAGGCGCGGAACTGGAATCTCTCTGCCCTACCTGTTCACTGGAGCCAGTCGCCGGCCCCCGCGCCGACGACGACAGCCCACGCACCTCTGCTGGAGGCGGTGATCTGGCTGGCCGGCAACAGTGAAGCGGTCGATCCGCGGGCTCCCGAGTACGGTGTGCTGGCCCACCCCGACCTGGGGCACTGGCTGATCGGCTACGCGCAGCGGCCCGCCCTCGGTACTCCCTTCGGACAGGCGCCCGCCCACGTGCGTGCGAACCGCGAGTGCTTCGAGCTGTTCCTGCGTCCAGTGGCGCAACTGGCGCTCGATATGGATCGGCTCGGCTACCGCTACATCATCGTGCATGATCCCTTCCGCTTTCCTTTTGGCGCGGAGCTGCAGGGCATCTTGGGGCAGCCCGAAGCGGACCGGATCGCGCTCTTGCAGCAGGCGGCCGGAGCGTTCGAGGCGGGGCGCGACTTCAGCTCTGAAGAGTTGTCTGTCGGCATTCTGCATCTGTGGGCACGCAACGGAGTCGAGGAGGGGCCGGTGCGCGGCAGTGAGCGCTTTGAGCTGGTGGCCTTGAAGGACCAGGGCGGGCTGCCGATCTACAAGATCTTCCGGCTGCGGGCGCCCTGAGGGGCCTCTGGTGGCCGGGGCTCACCGCGGCGCCAGCATCTCTTCGATAGCCCGCAAGACCAACTCGGGCTGGCTGAAAAACAGGAAGTGGTCTTCGCCTTCGACGACCCGCAGCCGCACCTGCGCGCTGTCCTGTGCGAGCGCTCGAACCGCCGCCTGCAGGCTGAACAGCGGGAGCCTGCGGTCGGCCGCGCCGTGGATGAGCCGTACAGGACGCTGCTGTCCCCAAGCCTCTGCCAGCACAGGCATACGGGCACCTTCGAGCACCCCGGAGATATAGAACAACGCCCGAAACGCCCCGGGGTGGGCGGTCGCCGCCCGCGTCACCCCTTTGCCTCCGTTCGAGAGCCCCGCCAGCACGATACTGTCGGCGTTGAGTCCTGGTTGCTGCCCGATCCAGGTCAGGCAACGCTCGACAGCCCGCACTCCGTCGGGTTCGTTCCACGCGCCGAAGCCAAAGCTCGGCACGACCAGCGCGAAGCTGTGCTGGTCGGCGAAGGTCTTGAGCACCCAGGTATAGCCCTTGAAGTTGCCCGCAGAACCATGCAGAAACAGCAGCACCGGCAGACGCGCGCTCTTCGGCGCGGAGCCTGGCGTGTAGACGTAGGCGTGGCCGGTATCCCAGCTCATGCCGAACAGCTCGCGGTAGGCCAGATTCATGTGTGAGCCCAGCTCGAGGAAATCAGGATCGGCGCGCAGCGGGCGGTAGACCTCCTGCAGCAGCCCTCGCAAGCGCGCGGCTTGCGCGAAGCTGATATGCAGATCGGCAGCGCCCACGGGATAGCTGCCCATCACGAACTGGTCCAGCTCGGGCACCAGGTTGGCCAGCGAGCTGCGCTCGAAGGATCCGCCGGCAAGATAGATCGAGCGCACGGGACTGTTCGGCCCTGGCTCACCCCGTGGACTCTGCTGGTACGCTGCCACCAGCAAGACGCCCGCCAGCCCCAGAGACCCCCAGGCCGCTCTTGCCCTCCAGCGCTTGCCGGCCGGCTTGGAATACCGGCGCGCAACCGCCAGAACCGTGAACACTACTGCGAGCAGGCATGCCAGGCCGGTCAACCGCCCCCCAGCGGTCTCCGCCACGCAGAGCAGAAGCAGACTGGGCAGAGCGATCGGGAGCAGCACCAGCGAAGTGCAACCGAGGTTCAGGACCAGCTGGGTCGTGGCATCGAGCCAAGGCGACTTCTGCATCGGCGCTCCCCTCCGCGCGCGGCTGCTTCCACTGTAGCTCAAAACAAAAGGGTCGAAAATCTCCACAGCCCTTGACAAGCAAGTAAGCACTCACTTACAACCTAGTCATGAAGACCCGCACCCGGAAATCATCCTCCGAACGCCGCGCCGAGATCGCGGCGGCCACCTTGCAGATCATCGGCGAGCGTGGCCTGCCCTCGTTGACCACGGCTGTACTCGCCCGCGAGGTCGGCTTGAGCAGTGGTGCCTTGTTCCGCCATTTCCCCTCCCTCGACGCCATCCTGGCCGCTGCCGCCGACCTGGCCATCGAGCGGCTCGAGGCCAGCTTCCCCGACGCGACGCTGCCGCCGCTCGCACGCTTGTTCGCCCTGACCCGCGGCCGGGTCGAGCTGCTCAGTGCTCAGCCCGGCATCGCCTGGCTGTTGCGCTCGGACCAGGCTCCCCTTGTGCTGCCCAGCGCCGCGGTCGAGCGTCTGCAGGCCCTGGTGGCACGCTCCCGGCAATTTTTGCTCGAGACCCTGCAGGCAGGCCGCGCCGCAGGGCAGATCCGCACAGACCTCGACACAGAAGTGCTGATGGTGCTGCTGATGGGAGCGGTCCATGCTCTGGTCGGCATGCGCGGTCTGCACCGCGAAGCCAGCGCCGACAGCCCCGTCGAACGGGTGCTGACAGGTCTGCAGCTATTACTACGCCCCCCTCATGAGATGGAGACTTGCGATGCAACTGACCGCGACTAGTCCCGTTGGCACAATGGCAGCCGAACACCCCCTGGCCACCCGCGTCTTCGCCCGCCACGGCATCGACTTCTGCTGCGGAGGCGGCGTGCCCCTCGAGCAGGCATGTTCGGCCCGCGGCCTCGATCCCGCGCAGGTGCTTGCGGAGATCCAGGTCGAGCTCGAGACCGAGAAGGAAGAGCCCCAGCGCTGGAGCGACGCACCCCTGGCTGAGCTGATCGAACACATCCTGACTGTCTATCACCGGCCGTTGGACGAAGAGCTGCCGCGTCTCGAGGTCCTGGCCCGCAAGGTCGCCCGGGTCCATCACGACAAAGATCCCGAGCGCCTCAACGAGATGCTCGACGTCTACATCGCACTCAAAGATGAGCTGCAGCAGCACATGATGAAAGAAGAGCGCATCCTGTTCCCAATGATCCTCTCAGGCGCGGGAACCCAGAGCGGACCTCCGATCCGGGTGATGCGCCACGAGCACGAGACGGCGGGAGCGGCCCTGGCACAGCTGCGCACGCTGACCGACGACTACCAGGTTCCCGAACAGGCCTGCAACAGCTGGCGGGCCCTGTGGCACGGCCTGGCCGCCCTCGAGACTGCGCTGCATGAGCACATCCACCTCGAAAACAACATCTTGTTTCCTCGCGCGCTGGCGGGCTGAGCCCCAGGACAGGCCGCCCCCCAGCCTGCTTCAGCGCGAAAAGATGAAGCTGAACACGTCCCCGTTGAGGACGGGCGTGGGGTTGACCTTGGTCGGCGCCGGGTAGGGCGCCCCCCCGCTGATATCCACGATCCATAGCTCGTCGACGATGCTGGTGACCTGGTCGCCCAACATGCCGATGAAGCGCAGGTCCGGCGAGTGGAAGGAGCCGCCGTCGTTGTCGGCGGTGTCGTGGATCTCTTCGGTCACTGAGCTCGAGCCCGGAGGGCTCATGTTGCTGGCCAGGCTGGCGCTGCCGGGGCTGGTCAGTCTTCCGATGTAGAGGTTCTGGCTGTTGTCGGTGAACAGCTCGCCGATCAAACCGACGCTCTCCCCATCAGGCAGCGTCCAGACCGATCCGACGTCACCGCCGACCGGCAGGGTCGGGTTGAGCCGCACCGGCGCGGCGAAGGGCATCCCCCCCACGATCCGTACCGAGAAGGCCTCGATGTCGTTGTCGATCGCTGTGTCGGCCCGAAACACCAGGTGCTCGGAGTCGGACGCCCAGACGATGTTCCTGTCGAGAGTGCTGAAGAGCTGCACGTCTCCCCCGGCAGCGATCGGGTCGTGGCTGACCAGCTGCGGCGGGACCAGCTGGCCCCGCTCGACGCCGGCCACCCACAGCTCGGAGTCATTGTCTACCCGCACATCGCCGCGGAAGGCCAGCCACTTGCTGTCGGGGGAGTAGATGGCCCCGTCGATGTCGGAATTCGTCGGCAGGGCGCCATTGACCTGCACGGGCGCACCGAAGCTACCCTGGTCGATCGGCACGAGATAGAGGTTGTTCTCGAGGTTGAGCTGCGCGTCCGCACGGTAGTACAGAGACGTGACATCGGGTGCAAAGGCATAGGCCGCGTAGTAGGAGACGGAAGTAAACACGTCGAAATCGATGCCGGTGGCCAGAGCGCTGACCTTGATGTCGGTGCCGATGTTGTTGACGTCGACAACGAACAGCTCGGCCTGCCCGTTGAGGTCCCAATCTGCCGCCATCGCGATGTACTGCGAGTCGTTGGACCAGACGAACTCTTCGACGGAGCCTCCCGTCACGCGTGTCCGGGTCATCGACGGCTGCGGTGCGCCCGGCGTGGTTCCGCTCATGTCGATCAAGAAGACCTCGAACTCGTTGTCGACGACGGCATCGTGGCGGTAGGCCAGCCATTTGCCGTCCGGTGAGAAGGAAAAGCCATCGAAGGTCGACGCCGATGGCGAGCCATAGACCAACCCGGGCACATAGGACGTGGGGTCGAGATCGTCGTTCTGCACATCGGCACCTGCCACATGCGTGCTGGTGCTCAACCTGAACGAAATCGGGAACGGGGAGCCCCCGCTGATATCGACGGCGAACAGCTCGTCAACGCCCGCGGTGCCCTGGTCGCCGCTGTAGACGATCCAACGGTCATCGTGCGAGACCTGGAAGGCGTCGATGTCTCCGATACCCGCCACCGGGTTGAGCTGGATGCGCGTGCCCGGTGTCGCGGTGCTCATATCGATGGCGAACAGGTCGCCAGCCGTCGAGGTGCCCGAGGCATTGCCGATATAGAAGAGCCAACGTCCATCCCAGCTGAAGCGGTACTCGAAATCATCGCTGACGTCGCTGAGAGGGTCGAGCTGGACAGGCGCACCCGGCGTCCCGCCGCTGACATCGACGGCAAACAGCTCTTCGAGGGCAGAGGTCAGCACATCCCCGCGGTACACCAACCAACGCGGCGCGATGGCGATGGTGGTCAGGTAGCCGTGGGACACGGTGTCGGTGCCATCGGTCGCCTCGATGGTGTAGCTGTAGTGCCCGCTGGTGGTCGGCATTCCGGTGATGGTCGCGGTCTTGCTGCCCGTACCCGGCTGGTTGAGAGTCAGCCCGGGGGGCAAGCCGTTGGCCGGGATCACGCTGAAAGTAGGTGTGCCTCCATCGGCGGCCTCGATTTCAAGCGTCAAGGGATCGCCGACCCGCCCGTTCTCGAGAAGGAACGACTTCAAGCGCAGCGGCGGCGCCGGATCCACCAACATCGACAGGTTGGCGGTGTCGGCATTGCCCCCGGAGTCGACCACAATCAAGGCGAAGTTGAACGTGCCAGCACTGCTCGGCATGCCGGTGAGCTGGCCATCGGGAGTGCCGTCGCTGACGCTGATGCCTGGCGGCACATTCCCGCTGAGAGAATAGTCGTAGCCCGCGCTTGTGCCGCCGGTGGCACTGACCGTCTCGTCATAGCTCACACTGACCTGCCCATCCGGCAGGGTCGTGGTAGTGATCAGCAGCTCCGGATCGAGGTGCAAGGTCAAGGACTGGGTGTCGCTGTTCGCCAAGGAATCGGACACCAGCACATCGAAGCTGAAAGTACCGTTGACAGTGGGAGTTCCCGACAGGGTCCCGCTGGGCGTGCCTCCGGCGCTGATGGACAGGCCGCCCGGCACGTTGCCGCTGGTGGTCCAGGTGTAGCCCGAACCACTGCCACCACTGGCTGTGATGCTGCTCGAATAGAAGCTTCCCTGAGCCCCATCGGGCAGGCTTGTGGTGGTGATATCCAGGACTGGGTGGATGGTCAGGCTGAACGACTGGGTGTCCATCGAGTTGCCCGAATCGGTCACGACCAGATCGAAGTTGTAGCTGTTGGCGCCGGTCGGAATCCCGGAGAGCGTGGCGCTTGGTGTACCAGAAGTCAAAGTCAGGCCGGTGGGAAGAGAGCCCACAGGGCTCCAGCTGTACCCCATCGCTGTGCCGTCCGCTGCGCTGATGCTCTGGCTGTAGCTGCTACCGAAGGTGCCATCGGGCAGGCTGGTCGTGACGATATCGAGGGGCTGGACGCTGCCCACGGTGATCGTGTAGCTCTGGCTGTCGATCAGCCCGCCCGAGTCTTCAACGTCGATGCTGAAGGTGAATACGCCCGTCGAGGTCGGTGAGCCCGACAGGGTCGCGGTCGGGGTTGCGCTGGCCGTCAGACTCAGACCTGGCGGCAAGCCACTACTACTCCACATGTACCCGCTGCTGGTACCACCGATAGCCGTGACGCTTTGGCTGTACGAGATCCCGCTCAGCCCGTCCGGCAGGGTCGTGGTGGTGATGTCTAGAGCCGTCGTGGCCACGAAGATGTCAAAGCTGCGCATCGTGGTCTGCGCGCCGAGAGTGGCCTTCAAGGTGAAACTGAACGACCCCGTCGAGAGGGGCGTGCCGCTGAGCAGGGCGTCGGTATCCCTGAACGTGAAGAGCAATCCCTGGGGCTGCTGGCCCTGGACGGCCCAGGTCAGCACCTGCCCCGCCGGGACATTGGTGGACACGACCTCAGAGTAACTCGCCCCCAACGCGCCGCCAGGCAGTGACGTGGTGGTGATGGCAAAGGAAGCCGGCGAGCCCGCCCCCCCTCCGCTTCCGCCGCCGCTGCAGCCGAGCAGCGTGATTCCGAGAATGCTCAACAAAGGGCCTACGAGGCGACTTCCGATTTGGGTAGTCACACACACCTCCCGAACGATGGAGTAGCGGTTATTCTGTAATTGCGGAAAGCACGGCTCGTTGCAAGCGATGCGGAGACGGCATCCGGCAAACAGCCGCAAGGAAACGCTGCAAACACTTACCCTACAACATCTTAACGCAGTCACCCGTCAGCAGTCGAGACGGTATGAACGGAGTGTTCTCTCGCCACCTGCCGCGCTCGCAGGCAACGAAGATCAACAAAAGAGGCGCGGCGTCCCCTGCGTGGACGCTCCCGGCTTGACATTCCAACAGCCGCCGGATACCCCTGTCTCCACCCACACCCCGGAGACATACGATGCTCCCACGCCTGTTCCTGCTCGGCCTGCTCACCTGCCTGGGTGTTGCCGGCTGCGGCGACGACACCCCCAACCTAGAACCCGTGGTCTACGCGGGCTCCAACTGGTACGGCCACGCACCCGTCTGGGTGGGCTTGAAACACGGCATCTTCGAGAAAGCCGGCTTCGAGGTCGTCGACAAGAGCTTTGGCGGCAGCACCGAGCGCGTGACCGCACTCGAAGGCAACGACGCGCAGTTCTCCAGCCTTGGAGAGGTCGCGATGCTGATGGCGATGGCGCGCGAGCGCAAAGGCTTCTACTGGATCGGTAGCCAGAACAACGCTCCGGGCAACGAAGGTCTGGTCGCGGTGGGCGTCGATAATGTGGAGGGCCTGAAGGGCAAGACCATCGCGCTCAACGAACGCAGCTCCGTGCATATCACCGTGGCCATGCTGCTGCGGGAGGCCGGTCTGGACATCAACAACCCCGAAGACGTGGGGATCGTCCACGCCACCGATGCGAACGTGATCAGCCTGGTCGAACGGGGCGATGCCCAGGCCGGCGCGATCTGGGAGCCGTACTACTCGCAGCTGCGCGCCATCGAGGGCGCAAAGGTGCTGGGCACCGATATGGACACTGAGATCTACAAGAACTTCCAGACCATGACGGGGCCGGACGTGTTGTGCGCCTCGCGGACCTGGATCGACGCCGACAAAGACCGCGCCCGACGCTTCTTCAAGGCCTACTTCGAGGCGGTCGCTTGGTGCGCCGCACACCCCGAAGAGCTGCTCGACATCGTGCAGGAACGGGTCGGCGAGAACACCGCGCGCGCATCGATCGAAGCTGCCCTGAAGAACTTCACCTGGCTCGACTTCGAGGCCCAGACGCTGACGATGAGTAGCGCGCGCCTGCTCGGACAAGCGGGCTTGGCAGGCGCCACACTGCTCGACATGGGGCTGATCGAGAAGGTGCCCGAAGCCAGCAATTGGACGTTCCCCGAATTGTATAGCGAGTGATCGATGTTCGCCTTTCCGCGCACGCTTCCGCGCCGCTCCCGCCTGCTTTACGGCATGGCCGGTGTGTTGACGGTGTTGGGAAGCTGGTGGCTGCTGACAGCTGAGCTGGGAAGCAAGAGGCATATCGAACCGGTCGGGGTTGAGACCGCTGAGCGCCCTTATTTCGACCCGGTGCGCGGCGAGTCGGCCGTGACCACGGTGGTGGTGCGCACGGTCTACGAGACCTTGGACGTGCCCGTCAGACTCGTCAACCGGCGCGCCCTGGAGTCGCCGGCCAACACCTTCGCCGAAGCCTGGAGCCTGCTGACCACCCGAAGCGCTTTGCGCGATGTGACCCTCGGCGAACATGTGTTGGTCTCGACCCGGCGGGTGGTGCTCGGCTTCTTGATCGCCAGTCTGGTCGCCGTTCCGCTCGGTGTAGTCATGGGCTTGTTCCCCAGACTGCGGGCGCTGATCAGCCCTGTCGTCAGTTTCCTGCGGCCTCTGCCCTCGATCTCCTGGGTGCCTCTGGCCTTGATCTGGTTTGGCGCCGACGAGGTCCAGAAGCTGGCGATCATCTTCATGGGAAGCTTTTCGGCGGCGCTGATCTACAGCCTGGAAGCCACTCTCAAGGTCGACCCGGCTTTGATCCGCGCAGCGCAGAACCTCGGCGCCTCCAACCGCCAGCTGATCGTCCGGGTTCTGTTGCCCGCGGCCCTGCCGAACATCATCAGCGGCCTGAAGGTGGTCTTGGCCATCGCCTGGACCTGCGTGATCTCGGCTGAGATCGTCGGCACAAAACGGGGCCTGGGAGCACTGATCTGGAGCTCGAAGGAGATCTTCAACATCAGCGCGGTGTTGGTCGGCATGGTCTGTATCAGCGGCGTGGTCCTGCTGCTCGATAGCATGAGCTCGTGGCTGGAGCGCCGGCTCTTGCCTTGGAAACAGGAGAGCTAGCTGTGTCCGAACAGGCTGCGCTGGTACTGCAGGCCGAGAAGGTCACGCAACGCTTCGGTGAGGTGGTGGCCATCGAGGAATTCTCGTTGCAGGTCCCGCGCGGCGAATTTCTGGTGATCGTCGGTCCTTCGGGGTGTGGCAAGTCGACCGTGCTCAACCAGTTCGCCGGCTTCCTGCGCCCCAGCTCAGGCCGTGTGCTGCTCGATGGTCAGGAGATCCGGGACGTCGAGCCCCGCTGCGGGATGGTTTTCCAGAAATACGCGCTGTTTCCCTGGCTGAGCGTGGAGCGCAACATCTCCTTCGGTCCCGACATGCGCGGGGTGGCGGCGGAGAAGACGCGTGCCCGGGTCGACCAGTTGCTGCAGCTGATCGATATCGAGCCTTTCCGTAAGCACTACCCCTCGCAGCTGTCCGGCGGTATGCAACAGCGCGTGGCCCTGGCCCGCACGCTCGCCAACGATCCGGAAGTGCTGCTGTGCGACGAGCCGTTCGCCGCGCTCGACGCGATGACACGTCAGGTCTTGCAGGCCGAGTTGGTGAAGATCGTTGCCGCCGAGGCCAAGACGGTGGTGTTCATCACCCATTCGATCGACGAGGCGCTGCTGCTGGCCGACCGCATCGTGGTGATGTCCGCGCGCCCGGGGCGCATCAAGCTCGAGCTGCAGAATTCGCTGCCGCGGCCCCGCAGCGTGGAGGTCCAGAACACCGAAGCCTACGCCGGGCTCAAGCAGCAGATCTGGGAATGTGTGCGGGAAGAGGTTCTAGCCAGCATGTCGAAGACTTGAAGGAGACGTCCGATGCGCACGATGGGGGGGTTGCTTCTGCTGTTGGCCCTGGGCTGCAGCAGCTCGAATGACACGACCCCGACCGCCACGCCAGGCGGGGGAAACACTCCAGCCGGAGGGGCCTCTCCAATCGGCGGCCCGGCGGCACCAGCTGCCTCGAGCTTCGTGGCCGTCTCCAATGGTAGCTTGACCCTGGCAGGCCAGCCTTTCCACTTCGCGGGCACGAACAACTACACCTTCTTGACCTATGCCGCCGACGCGGGCCTGCGCCCGCAGATCGATGCGGTGATGGCCAGCGCCGACAGCCTCGGACTGGCTGTCATCCGCACCTGGGCATTCAACGATGGCAGCGGCTGGAACGCGCTGCAGACCGCCCCCAATGTCTACGATCCAGCGGTCTTCGAGGCGCTCGACTATGTCATCGACGCGGCGGGACGCGCCGGCCTGAAGCTGATTCTGCCGCTGGTCAACAACTGGGACGACTACGGGGGCATGAACCAATATGTCGCCTGGAGCTCGACAGCATCCGCCCACGACGACTTCTACACCGATGCGGAGTGCAAGGCGGTCTACAAGCAGTACGTCGCCGATGTGCTCAACCGGGTCAACACCTTCAACGGACGGGCCTACCGTGATGATCCGGCCATTCTGGCCTGGGAGCTGGCGAACGAGCCGCGCTGCGACAGTGACCCGAGCGGAGACACGCTGACCAGCTGGATCGCCGAGATGGCGGCCTGGCTGAAGTCGATCGATAGCCAGCATCTGCTCAGCGCGGGCAGCGAAGGCTTCTATGGCCCGGCGGACGCCGGTAAGAACCCTTGGAACTGGGCAGCCGCCACCGGCGTCGATTTCAAGCGTCAGCACGGCCTGGCGGCCATCGATCTGGCCACCTGCCACCTGTACCCCCACGGCGCGTCTCTGCCCGCGACCGTCGCCTGGTTGCAGGCGCTGGCCGCTGACGCAGCGCTGCTCGGCAAGCCGCTGATTCTGGCCGAGTACGGCCAGCAGCAGCCACTGGCACTCAGGAACACCTGGTTCCAGGCCTGGGGAGACGCCATCTACGCCGATGCCTCCGCGGGCGGAGCCTTCGCGGGGGCCTGTTTCTGGATTCTGTACGATGAGAGCTACCCGGACTACGACGGGTTTGGTGTCTATGCCGCGCACGCGAGCACCCGCGCCGTGCTGTCCGACCTGGCGGACAAGCTGGATGGGCTCTAGCCCGTCCTCCCTCAGCGACCGAACAGTGCCTCGAAGTCCGGGCGTCCCCGCAGCGCGCTGAAACTGGGATCTTCGTCGCGCACGTAGCGCTGCGCGGCCTCCAGCCGCGCCCGCTCGCCCGCTTCGAGCTCTGCTCCTGCCAGCGAAGCGCGCACAACGGCCAACCAGTTCCCCAACCACACAAGCGCTTGTGCCTCCAAGCGCGCCGCCTGCTCGGACTCAGCCTGCTGAGCTGCCTGCGCGGCAGCTGAAGAAGCCGCCCACCAATGATCGGGAAGTAGAGGGGCGTCCGCCTCGAAGGCACGGGCGTAGGCGCTGGCTGCGACGTCAAAACGCGCCTGCTGGAAAGCATCAAAAGCCAGCGCTCCGAAATCCGCACCGCTCTCGGCCGCGCGCCAACCGCTCAGCAAGGTTGCTTGCGAGGCTTCGACGGCCGTGCGCTCAGCAGCCGCCTCGAGCAGCTCGAGCTCAGGCTCGAAGCGCGGCATCGTCTGCGCCAGCAGGCGGTGGTTTGCCGCGGCCCGGGAATACAAGCGCGTCGCCCGCTCAGGATCTCCGAGTTGCTCGGCGCAGGTTCCCAGCTTGTGCCACACCACAGACAGCTCCCGCTGGTCGTCGACATGCTCCGGGTCTTGCTCCACCAGACCAGCCATGATGCGCCGGGCGCGGCGGAAGTGCAGCAGGCCCGCCAGCCAGGACGCGCGCGCATAGGCCGCGTCGCCGCAGCGGATGTGACAGCCCGCGAGATCCCGCCGGGCCTGGCGCCCCGCAATTCCCGGCTGCTGCCGTGCGCGGGCCAGCTCCAGAGCTTCCACGTACCAGGCCGTGGCCTCACCCGCACGCCCAGCCAGAAACAGGGCATCGCCCAGCGAGCTGAGTCCGACCTGCAGGTCTCGCTGCGCTTCGAGGTTGCTGGCGTCCACGGCCGCGAGGACACGCCGCTCAGCGAGCACCTTCTGGTAGTAGGAAAGAGCCTCCGGCCAGGCCTGGCGTGCGCGCAGCAGTTCTGCCTGGCGCTCCAGAGCGTTGGCGTAGTCACGACGGGCCGCGTGCGAAGGGCTCTGCCGCAACAGCCTCGCGCTGAGCTCAAGACACTCGCTGCTGAGTGCTTCGGCCTCGTCCAGTGCCCCTCGCTCGCGCAGCAGGGAGATCAGTCGCTGCATGGGCACGGTCAGGTCGCGCGCTGCATCTTGGCTATCTTCCTGGGACGCCAACAGCTGGCGGCGCAGCCGCAAGCTCTCGCGCCATGCCTGCTCGGCCCCGTCCAGATCGCCCCGTTGCTGCCGGGTATCCCCCACGCCATCCCAGACGACAGCGAGCTCACGGCGCGGCAACAGGTAGGTGCTGTCCTGCGGCGTTATGCTGGCCACCAGTTGCAGCGCCTCCTCATAGAGTGCCGCGGCTTCCTCGGTGTCACGGACTTCCTGAACCAGGACCCCCATCTGGAAGAGCGCGACAGCCAGGTCCTGACGCGCGGAGACGCTGGCCGTATCGAGCCGCAACAACACGCGGCGCGTGCTGAGAGCCTCGGCGAGATAGGCCTCGGCTGTCTGGGATGCACCTTGTAGCCGCAACAACCGGCCCAGCCGCAGCTGCAGGTAGCCGACATCCGCCCGCAAGCGGGCGTCGCGGGGGTCCTCATGCAACAGGGCAGCGGCCAGTTGCAGGGCCTCACCGTAGGCGGCGCGCGCCTGCACCAGCGAGCCGCGCAGCTCGTGCAGACGGGCGACCTTCTCGAGCCCCTTCGAGACATCCCTGCGAGCCTGGGCGTCCGCAGGTAGACGGGCCAGGCGGGAGCGGTCGAGGCGCAATGCCTCGCTGTAAGCGCTGTCCGCCGCGACCAGCTCACCCTGCAACTGCAGCAACACACCGAGGCGCTCGAGGTCGGTTGCGAGCTCTCGGCCGGCTTCTACCTGACCGGAAACCCTTTGATACTCAGCCCGGCGGGTCAGCAGTGCAGCATCGAGCAGCTCGCGAGCCTCGCTCAGCTCTCCCCCCGCCACGTGTGCGTCGGCGAGCAGACGCCGCGCCAGTGCGATATCCCGTGGCAGTCCCTCGGCTCCCGTGGGATCGAGCCGCAGCAATACCCGCAACGCGTCTTCGAAAGCGGCCCGAGCCCCGACCAGGTCGCCGTCGAGCTCCAACAGGATCTGACCGAGGCGCAGGCTGATGCGCGCCGCCCGGCGCTGGGTCAGGCCGGCCTCGAGATGGGCTGCTTGCAGGCGTTCCCAGCCCCCACGCGCGGTCTCGAGCAGCTCGCGTGAGATCTCATGGGCCCGGCGCGTGGCCACTGAATCGAGCAACAGGTCGATGAT
The DNA here is from genome assembly GCA_029260765.1 of Planctomycetota bacterium. GTDB lineage: Bacteria > Planctomycetota > J058 > JAJDCP01 > JAJDCP01 > JAJDCP01. Next base: position 18,205 of record JAJDCP010000040.1, on the reverse strand, counting down.
CTGCGTCTCCAGTGTCTCGAGCGTCTCCTGCGCGATCTCTCCTCGTGCGAGCGCGTCGGCACGTTGGCCCTCGATCATCCGGTTCTTGCGGTCCAGCAGCCACAGCCCACCCAGCAGCCCGATCAACAGCAAGCCCAGACAGACAGCCAGGGCCGCGCGCACCCGACGCGCCGCGAGGCGGCGTCGCCGTTGCGCCACCACCTCGCTGGCAATCCGGCCGCGCAGCTCGAGGCCGACCTGCCCCTCGATGTCTGAGGCCTGCAAGCTGGCCAGACCGAAGTCGCCCCGCTCCAAGGCAGCACGTGTATAGGCGAGGCGGGCCTGCTGCAACCCGTCGATGGCAGGCCGGTGTCCATTCCACAGCGAGGCAGCCTGCTTGAATCCCGCCACAGCTTCGGCGAAATCGGCATAGAGGCGCAGACGGTCCTCAGCACGGGCAGGGTCCTGACAGCGCTCGAGCCGCTCGCAGGAAGCAGCCACCAGAGCGTGGCTCTCGCGATGGCGAAGGTAGTCGCGCAGGCGGCCGCGGAACGTCTCTACGTCTGCCGGCCTCTCGCCGGGATGGAAGGCCAGAGCTTGCTGGCAGAGACTCCTGAGCTCGGCCGGCACGCTCTCGTCGAGTTCTGGTGGTTGCGCTTCCATCGCATGCGACAGGGCCGTGAGCAGGTTCTTGCTCTCGTGGGGAGGACGGCCACTCAAGATCTCGAACAGAATCGCCCCGAGCAGGTAGACGTCGGTCCAGGGGCCGACGCGATCCCCGCGCCCCATCGCCAGCTCAGGGGCCATGTAGGCAGGTGTCCCGCAGGGACCGTCGATGCTCCGGCAGTGGCGGATGCTCCCAGAGCTGCGCCGGCGGCCGAACTCGACGGCCAGGCCCCAGTCGAGCACCAGGACCTCACCGAACTCGCCCACCATCACGTTCGAGGGCTTCAGGTCGAGGTGGGCGACCGAGCGGCTGTGGGCATAGGCCAAAGCGTGGCAGACCTGGATGAGGATCTCGACGTGGAAGAAGACGTCGTCCTCGTCAGCGAGCAGCTCCTTCCAGTTCCGGCCGCCGACCAGCTTCATCGCCAGGCAGATCTCGTCGTCGTTCTCGAGCGCATAGACCGGAATGATGTTCGGATGCTCGAGTTTGCCAGTGACGATCGCCTCCGCGACGAAGGCTTGCCGTGCCGAGCGCGAGCTCACGCGATCCGCGCGCAGCTTCTTGAGGGCGACATCACGCTCGAGCCGGCTCTGGCGTGCGAGGTAGACCTCACCCATGCCGCCGCGACCCAACAGTCCGCAAGGCACGAAGCGCGCACCACCCCGAGGGGGGTCCTTGAGCTCGGGGTCGAGCAGACGCTCGGGACGGAAGCTGCTGTCGATCGCGAGGGTGTCGAAGTGCGCATCGCCCGAGAGGCTCTCTTGCCAGAGCTTCTGCAGCGTATCTGCGTCCAGAGGCAAGAACTCTGCTTCAGGCTGCATCGCGCACCGGGGTGGAGGTTTGCCTCAGGGTAGAACCCGGCACAAGGCGGCGGGGTTTGCTAGCCGACTGCGGGCGGTGCGCTCTCGGTATCGACAGACGGATCGGACGCCTCCAGGAAAGTCGTCACATCGGGGTCGATGCGCTGGGCGCGTGTCGTGTCGCCACTGATATACCCGTCCCCTGCATCCTGACTGGGGCCCATGTCGCTTACCGCCCGGTTGCGGCCCCCGCGCTTGGCCGTGTACAAGCACCGGTCTGCAGCTTTGATGAATTCTTCGGGCTGGCTGTAGCGGCCATCCTTGGCCGTCGCGACGCCGAGGCTCACCGTGAGAGGGATCTTCTTGCCTTCGCAGACGAAGCTCTGGCCCTCGACGGCTTCGCGGATGCGCTCGGCGCATGCCAACGCCTTATCGCTGTCGGTCTGCCGCAGCAAGACCGTGAACTCCTCGCCCCCGTAGCGGCAGACCAGATCTTCGCGGCGCACAGTATGATCGACGACCGTGACCAGAACCTTCAAGACCTCGTCTCCGGCCGGGTGCCCGTGGGTGTCATTGACGTGCTTGAAATGGTCGATGTCGAAAATGATCAGCGATAGAGGCTGATTGTGACGCCACGCAAAGGCGAATTCGGTCTGGAACAGACCGGTGAAGTAGCGTTTGTTGAAACATCCCGTCAATCCATCGCGGATGGCCGACTCATACAGGCGGCGTTGGAAAGCCTCTTCGTCGGAGTCCTGATAGCTGAACTTCAACAAGGTGGTCGCGCCGATCTGGATGCGATCGCCATCTTGCAAGACGCGGGAAGGGGTCTTGCCCCCGTTGACAAAGGTACCATTGGTGCTACCCGTATCCTCGAGCACCAACGCGCCTTCGTCGTTGGAGATCACCCGCGCATGGTTGCGCGAAACCCCGTCATCCTCGATCCGGATCTGTGCCGTCGGTGAGCGGCCCAACTCGATCTCGTCATCATCGAGTCGGAACATCTGGCCAGAGAGCGGGCCGCTGATGACAAAGAAGTAGCCCCTCTTGGTGGGCTCTTCGTTGGTTTCGAGGATTTGGCGGAACTTATCGGTGTTGACAATGTTTGTCAAAGCATCCGGTTCACGCTGTTTGCTCATAACACTACCGGCCTGCACGGCCTATGCAGATTTTCCAGGAGTATAGCACCGTCGCGCGGGGCACACAAACCACGCAGGCTCCGCAAACGCGGCTCAATCAGGCTTCGCGAGGATCAAAACGCCGTTTGTGCCGCCAAAGCCCAGAGAGTTGGACATCACCCTCCGCAGGGGAAGCTCGCGGGCGCTGCGGACAATCGGGAGGTCGGAAAAGTCTGGATCGACCGTCTCGATATTGATCGAAGGAGCGACAAAGCCCTGGTCGAGCATCAACGCGCAGAAGATCGCCTCGAGAGCACCGGCCGCGCCGAATGCGTGTCCCGTCATCGACTTGGTTGAGCTCAAAGGCGGACAACCTGCACCGAACACATCACGCAGCGCAGCCAGCTCGGCAGCATCGCCTTTGACTGTGCTGGTTCCGTGGGTGTTGACATAGTCGATATCCGCCGCTTCGAGCCCGGAATCTTTGATGGCATCGCGCATGCAGGCCGCAGCAGCCTCGCGGTTGGGCGCAAACATGTCATGCCCATCAGAGTTGGCCGCGTGCCCGAGAATCTCACAGTAGATCCGCGCGCCCCGTGCCTGCGCGCGCTCGAGCGACTCGACCACCAACAGACCGGCGCCCCCACTCGGCACAAAGCCGTTGCGCTGTGCGTCATAGGGACGGCTGCCGTCGCCCGTCTCGTTGTAGCCTTCCGAGAAGGCACGCATCGCGTCGAAGCAACCTCCCAGGATCTCGTCGTACTCGTCGGAGCCCCCCGTCAACACCAGCTCTTCACGTCCCCATCGCACCAGGTCAGCGGCCAGGCCGATCGCATGGGAGCCGCTCGCACAGGCCGAAGAGACCGCGTAGGAGCGACCGCGGGTCTGCAGAGTCACAGAGATGTTGGCAGGCGCCGCGCTGGCCATGATCTTGGGAATACTGAAAGGCCCGATCCGCTTGGGAGGTTTGCCGCTGGCGAGGATCTCTGCGGCAGCACGGATGGGCAGCGAGCTCCCATGTCCGGAGCCGGTGACCACGGCGCAGCGGTCCGCGCGTATCGCCTCGAGCTCGAGGCCGGCATCTGCGACGGCGTCGAGAGCAGCAAACACAGCCCACTGCGCGTGGCGGCACATGTATCGCAGCTTCTTGCGGCTACCGAGCCGGGTTGCCAGATCGGGATCATCGACAGTGCCGCAGAGCTGACCGCGGAAGCCGAGCTTTTCGAAGCGTTCGCTGCGGACGATGCCCGAGCGTCCCTCACGCAACGCGCCTACAACGCTGTTGAGCGAGTTGCCGATGGATGAAACGACTCCCATCCCCGTGATCACTGCTCGGCGCATTGCCGACTCCTTCAAGCTGCCCTGAACAGCCGCATATGATACGCCGCGCCACACACAGGAACAAGGGCATGAGAAGGCTGAAGGAGGTGGGAGCTCGACGAGATTCGAGCCCCGTCGCCCCGCCCAGGCGAAGCTGTCTCGAACCGGGCTGCACCATGCGGGACGAGTAGACCCGAAAAAACTCCCAAGCTCTGTCTTTTTCTTGTAGCCGCGGGATGGGGAGCTGTTATACTCCCACAAGTGCCGGTGAACGGTCCACATCTCCACATATTCCGGTTGTTCCTGCGAAATAGCTCTATTCGAGAATCGCCCTCGACCGGGCCCGTACATGATCTGGATAGTTCAGCTCCCAGTAGACCGGCATCTACGGCAAAGGCTTCCGTTTACACCGTGGCTCCGAAGTACATTCGGAACAGCCTCTTGCAAGAGTCGGCTGACCACGGCTTCGATGCCTGGGGGCATCGAATCGCGGGCCTGGCGCCTGGAAACTGGCGGTTCGGGAGTTCTCGGCGGTTCCACGTGGCCGCCTCCCACGCATCAATGACGAGATATCATTGTTTCGAAGCGATGAGCATCACAAAGCTGCGCAGAAACGCTGCACCAAACAGCCGTGCTGCTCTCGCATCCTAGCATGGGCCTGCCCTGCTTGACCTCGATGGTCGGCAGTGCAACCTGCTGAGCCGCTCTCTTGCGGACTTGGTTACGAGACAGGGGAAGATGGAGGAAACGCGAGTGAACGAACCGCGGCGGCGCAGTGGCAATGGTGGCGGCGGAGCCAATCGCAAGAGGCGTGTTGACAACCGGGGGCCGGGCGATGCGGCAAACCGGGGCGGCAACCGGAACCGTTCCGGAGGCGGTCGCTCGAAACGGCGACGACGCAGCCGCAAGCCCAACGAAGAGCCCAACGGCAATTCGAAGAACCTACCCGGGCCCACCTTTGACCCGGAGCGGCCCTTCCGGATCAAGACGGCGGTCGACCCCACCCGACGCATCCAGCTCGGTGGCAAGCACAATGACAAGGACCTGCGCGTGATCGACCTGATCACACCGATCGGCTTCGGCCAGCGTGGTCTGATCGTGGCACCGCCCCGCTCGGGAAAAACGGTGTTGCTCAAAAAGCTCGCGATGGCGATCGAGACGAACCATCCCGAGGCCGAGCTGTTCGTGATCCTGATCGACGAACGCCCTGAAGAAGTCACTGATCTGCGCCGCTCCGTTAAGGGAAAGGTACGCGCCTCCTGCCTCGATGCGGGCACTCGTGCCCACATCTCGACGGTTGAAGACAGTCTCGAAGAAGCGATCAAGCTGGTTGAGGAAGGCAAGGATGTCGTGATGGTCATGGACTCCCTGACCCGCATGGCGCGAGCCTACAACCGTTCGGGCCGAGGCTGCGGAAGGACCTTGAGCGGCGGTCTCGACGCCGGCGCCATGCAGAAGCCCCGCGAGTTCTTCGGGTCTGCTCGCGCGTTCGAAGAACCGGGCAGCCTGACGATTCTCGCCACGGCCCTGGTCGATACAGGCTCGAAGATGGACCAGGTGATCTTCGAGGAGTTCAAGGGCACAGGGAATATGGAGCTGGTGCTCGATCGGAAGATGGCCGAGAAACGCATCTTCCCCGCGATTGATATCCGCAAGTCAGGGACTCGCAAAGAAGAGAAGCTGATGCGCCCCGACGAGCTCGAGAAATACCACACTCTCCGCCGGGTGCTGGTCGACCTGCCGCCCGAACGGGCGGTGTCCGTGCTGCTCGATAAGATCAAGCAGACCGAGGACAACTCCGCCCTGCTCGACCTGCTGTTCGCAGCCAGGTCTTGAGCGCCAACGGTGGACCCGCTGGTCTGCGAGCCAGCCAGCTCCGCAGGCTTTGACGGCGCCATTTCATTTTCCCTGGGCGTTTGCTAGAGTGGCTGAAGTCCGCAGCAGGAGGTACTGGCGGCCTCACACCTGAGCCGTCAGAACAAGAACATGCAGAGCCAGCGAGGGCTCCTTGCCCTCAGAGGCAGTGATGGCCGACTCAGGTAGCTGGACCGAGAAGAAGGAAGGCAACGAGAGCTCCGAAGAGCTCGTGCCCTTCGGCGGTGGGCAGCAGGCCGAGCACGACTTCAACCCTCTCGGCACTGCCGTCAGCGACGTCGAACGTCCGCTTGACGAGATCTCCCACGACGTCTCGCTCGGCTCACTTTCGGTGGACGCCCTCGACGGCAACTCGACCGTACACGCGAAGAACTGGGCGCGTGATCCCCATATCACGCCAGATCTAGACGGCAGGGTCGACTCGGACGAGCTGCTGCAGCTGGGCAGCGTCCACGGTGGCCAGATAGGGAACTACCGCATCCTCGCCCTGCTGGGACGCGGCGGCATGGGCATCGTGTACAAGGCCCGCTGGGAGCCCTCCAACAAGACCGTCGCCATCAAGGTGATGTCGCGCCGTTGTGAAGCCGACGACATGGCCCGCTTCCTTCGTGAGGTCAAAGCGGTCACCAAGCTCGTCCATCCGCACATCATCCGGGTGTACGATGTGGGAGTGCTGCGCGGCCGCTACTACTACGCGATGCAATACGTTGAGGGCCGCAACTTCGACGAGCTGATCGCCTCGAAGACCTTGACACTGCGTTACAAGGTGCGGGTGCTGCAGCAGGTTGCCCAGGCGCTCCACTACGCGCACGGCGAGGGCTTCATCCATCGCGATGTCAAACCCGAGAACATCCTGATCTCGCCTGCGGGGGAACCGTACCTGTGCGACTTTGGGCTCGCCAAAGAACAGGGTAAGGACACCCATGTCACCAGTGACGGCACCGTCGTGGGCACCCCCCTCTATATGGCGCCAGAGATGGCCCGCGGCAAGCGTGAGCAGGTCGGACCGGGAGTCGATATCTTCGCTCTGGGCGCGATGCTCTATCAGGTATTGACCGGGAAGCCTCCGCACCAGCGGGACTCTGTCTACAAGATCATGTGGTCGACCATCCACGAAACGCCCGAGCCTCCACGTCGGATCGACAGCACCGTACCTGAGGCGCTCGAGATCGTCTCTCTGCGCGCTCTGGAAAAGAACATCCGCAAGCGCTACGCGACCGCGGGTAATTTCGCCGACAACCTCAACTTCTGGCTCAATGGCGAAGAGCTGCCGCAGCAGAGTCCCCTGCCCAACCTGAGCCTGGCTGGCCGCTGGCCCTGGTTGGCCGCGGTGTTGCTCGTGCTGGTGCTGGTCGCCGGTTGGTGGGCACTGGTGCCCGGCGAACGGCAAGCCCGTGTTGAGCTGACGGGTACGCCCGGGCTCGAACGTGTCCGCGTATTCGACGACCAGGGGCAGCTGGTCTATGAACACGCCATGCCCGCAGTGGGCGAGCAGCTGGGCTTGAGTCTCGCTCCAGGCGACTACCGTGTGGTGGTAGAAACCAGCAGCGGTCGAGAACGGGAGCGCGCGCTCGAGCTAGCCGAGGGCGCACACGAACCGCTGACCTGGAAGCAGACCGGAATCCTCGAATTGCAGACCTTGCGTGGCGCGTTCTCATGGAGCTTCTCCGGGCCGGAAGAGCGGACCTTCTCAGGCAACTCCGGCCGCATCGAGCTCGAAGAGGGCAGCTATGCACTGCGGCTCGAAGCTGTAGGTTTTTTGCCGCTGCACACCCAGGTCGAGGTCCAGCCTGGGGTGTCGCTTCCTGTTTCTCTGAGTCCCCGCCGTGTGGCCGAGAGGCGGGTGCTGCTTCCCGCCGCGGCGACAGGAAATTGCGTGGCGTGGAACGCCGACGCCGACCCCGAGCTGGAGATCGTCGCCGGACTGCAGGACGGACGCGTTGTGATCGTCGACAGCGACGGGCGCGAGCTCTCCAACTTTTCGGGCGAGTTCAATCCCTTCGAGGCCCATGTCCACGACCTTGACCAGGATGGACACCTGGACCTGCTGCTGCAGGCTCCTGCGGGGCTGTTCTGGAAACGCGGCGGCAGCGTCGAGGGCACATTGCGCTTTGTCGAGGGCACTGGTCGCATCAGCAATCCGGTGGTCGCGACCTTCGCGCGCCTCCCCGAGTTGTGCTTCTCGGCCGATAACGGTGAAGTGCAGCGCATGGTGTTTGCTGCGGGAGGCCACGAGCCAAATGGCAGCTTCGGCCTGCGTGCAACCCAGATCGCCCCCATGGCTGGCAGCCTTCTCGGCATCTTTGGCCACGACCTGCTGCTGGGGAAGCCGGGGCGCGAAGCGACGCTGCTCTGGCAAGCCCCATCGAACCTGACGAGTCTGGCAGCCTCTGCCGCTCTGGATGTGCTGGCGGTCGGCTACGCGCGAGGAGCCGCCCTGTTGGCCAGCGACGGCCGGTTGCTCTGCAAGCTTTCTGAACGGCGTTGCCTGACGAACCCGCTATTGCTCGCTACGGCCGCAGGGGGACGGGTGCTGCTGCAGGAAGAAGGCGGCCGCCTGTGCCTGTTCGACCTGAAAGGCCAGCTGGTCTGGGAACGGCAGCTGGCCAGCCCCGCGCTGCCCGACGCTGCCATGGCTGACCTCAATGCCGATGGCCAACCCGAGATCGTGCTGATTGGCAGTGACGGTCGAGTGCAAGTTTTGCACGCCAGCGACGGCAGTGTGCAGTGGAGCTACCAGCTGGGATCTGCCGAACAGGTCGTCGGCAACGGCGCGATGCTGGCCGACACCGACGCAGACGGCTACCCCGAGGTCATGATCACGCTGGCCGGCGGACAGCTGCTGCTGTTGCAGGCCGAACACCCCGAGCGCGTTTGGAGCTACACACCGGAGGCGCCGCTGAGCGCCTCGCCTCTGTGTAGGGCTGACGGCCGGGTCGTGGTCTCCGAGCGGGGTGCGGGCCTGATTTGTATCGAGCAGGGCCGCGAGCTCTGGCAGTTGGGAATCGAGGCGACGGGACGCCCCACAGCGCTTCCCGGGCAGCCAGAGCGAATGCTGGTGCCGGGCGCCGATTCGGTCTGGTTGGTCGCGCAGGGAAGCGTCGAGAAATCGCGCTTTTTCCGCATGCCGCCAGGGGCCTCGCTGGCCGCGGCGGATACTCCCCAGGGACCCGTGTGCGTAGGCTACCACAACAACTTTCTCTATCACTTCAACCAGGACATCGACGTCCTCTCGCGACACCTCTTGCCGGGCACACCCAGCCACACTCCGGACCTCGTCGCGGGTGAAGACGACCTGCTGGCTTTTACGATCGCGAGCTCGGGAGACCGGGCGACGGCCGTCCTGATCTCCTTGACCCGCATGCGGGTGCTGCGGTCGCGCAGCGAGGCCTTCGATGAGGGCAGGAATCGTCTTGTACAACCGGCGGTGGGTGCGCCGGTGATCGTATCGCTACAGGGAAGTCCCGGCTTCCTCTTCGGCAACGCGGACGGTTTCGAGTGGGTAGCTGCCAACTTCGACGGTCAGGTGCTGTGGCGGGAAACTTCGGTGAGCGCGCGCTTTGAACAGCCCGTCGTTGCCGGAGACTTCACCCTTCTCAGCGTCGACATCGCCGGCACGCGAGAGCTGCGCTGCATGCGTTTTCCCGATGCCGAGCCGGTCTGGAGACTGTCCCTACCCTCAAGCCCCAGCGCCTCTCTCTGCCTGTGGGGCGACCGCCTCGCGCTGCCCATCGAGGGCGAATTGTGGATCGTCTCCGTCGACGATGGCCGGCTCCTGCGGAGGATCAGCCTGAAGGAACGGATCGTCGACGTGACAGCGTGCGATGATTTCTGGCTCGCCCTCAGCGCCCAGAATCAGCTGCAAGCACTCAAGCGCCTCCCCCGCCCGAGCGAGAGCTGGTTCGGTAGCGAGGGGGGTCTGGACGTCGGACGCAGCTATTCCCCGTGAAGGGTTCAGCTCCCCACGATTGGGCAGGCGTTACCGCTGTGCTACAATGAATACGCACTTGCTGGAGAACCGCTGTGGGCGAACCCCGTGAGATCTTCCTGATCCCTTCCGATTCGCCTCTCAAGGAAATGCTCCACAGAACACTCGGTTCGTTGGGTGCTTCGCTGCGCGATGCCTCCCCGGCGGACTTCGCGCGGCTAAGCTCCGAGCACGGCATCGCCCGCGTCTTTCTCTGCGACCTCAGCACCGAACCGGCCCGCTCGCAGATGTTGACCGCCCTGAAGAGCCACGGCCCCCCTCTGCCCTCGGTCTTTTTGATCTGCGATGACTGGGACCTGTGCAGTGAGCTCGGGGCCCACGCGGTGCTCAACCCCAACGCCGACCCCCGCGCCCTCGAGCGGTCGGTGCACACGCTGCTGCGGCTGCTGCAGTTGCGGACGCAGCGAGACCGCTATGAACGCGAGGCGTTCACGCGTCGGGGCAACCTGCGCCAGCTGACGCGCATCGGCAACAGCCTCTCCGATGTGACCCAGCTCGACGAGCTGATCCGCATGCTGCTCGAAGAGACCCGATCGATGCTGATGGCCGACGCCGTCAGTTTGTACCTGGTGCGGGAGGTCGACGGCGAGAAGAAGCTGGTGTTCGTCGAAGCCCAGAACGACTCGGTCGAGTTGGAGATGGGCCAATACGCCCTCGCCATCGACAACAGCAGCATCGCCGGCTTCTGCGCGCTCAGCAAACGCACCATCAACCTGCGCGACGCGTACAACCACCGTCCCACCGAATTCCATTTCAAGAAGAGCTTCGACACCCTGACCGGCTACCGCACGCGCTCGGTGCTGGCCGCTCCCCTGATCAATCGCGACCGTGAGACCATAGGTGTGCTCTCGGCCTTCAACAAGAAACGCGAGCGGGGCGTGGTTCTGGCCAACGAGGCCGATATCGAGAAATACGTGGTGCCCTTCGACTTCGCCGCCCAGGAGCTGGTCGAGTGCATCGCCTCCCAGGCAGCCGTCTCCATCGAATACTCCCGCCTGTACAACGAGATCCGGCGCCTGTTCGACGGCTTCGTCGAAGCCAGCGTGACCGCGATCGAAGCGCGGGACCCGACCACCGGCGGGCACTCCGAACGGGTGGCCCGGCTGTCTGTCGGCCTGGCCCACGAGATCTCTGACTCTGGATCGAGCGACTTCCGCGACATCGCCTTTTCAGAGACAGACATCACGCAGCTGCGCTATGCAGCGATCCTTCACGACTTCGGTAAGGTCGGTGTCAAAGAGCATATCCTGGTCAAGCCCAACAAGCTGTTCAACGAAGACCTCCAACGCATCCAGGCCCGCTTTGCCTATGCCCGTGAGCGTTTGGTGCGCGCCGACCGCGAGCGACGCATCGCGCTGTTGCAAGAGCTGCCGCCCGAAGACACCCTCCGCGAGCGCCTCGCTGAGCTTGATGGTCAGCTCGAGCGAGACCTGACCGTGCTCATCGAGACTCTCGAAGCCATCGAACAAGCCAACCGGCCAGGCCGACCGATTCCGAATATGCCTGAGATCCTGCAGAAGGCGAAAGAGCTCTTCGTGCCCCCGCCCTACGGGCAGGACCAACCCGTGCAGATGTTGACGGAACCCGAATGCGCCAACCTGGCCATCACGCGCGGCAGTCTGAACGAACGCGAGCGGCGCGAGATCCAGTCACACGTCAGCTACACTTTCGAGTTCCTGCGCAAGATCCCCTGGACGACAAAACTGCGCGGCGTGCCAGGCATCGCCTACGCCCACCACGAGATGCTCGACGGAAGTGGCTATCCGCGCGGAATCTCTGAAGTCGACATCCCCTACCCCTCGAGGATCATGACCGTCGCCGACATCTTTGACGCCCTGACGGCCGCCGACCGACCCTACAAGAGAGCCATCCCTGTCGAGCGGGCCGTGGCGATCCTGTATGACGAAGCGGATCGCGGCAAGATCGAGCGCTGCATCGTCGATGTCTTGGTGCAGACACGCCTCTATGAGCCGATTCTGAAGAACCCGAGAGGTAAGCTGTTTTGATGCCCGACGCCGACCCGAAACTGGCGCGCGCCATAGAAACCGTCGGCCTGGGCCGGCTGCGCCACCACATCCTGCTGTGCGCCGACCAGACGAAGCCGCTGTGCTGTTCGCGCGAGGCCTCGCTCAAGAGCTGGAACTACTTGAAGACGCGCCTGAAAGAGCTCGGGATGGCGCGCCGGGGAGGCATCCACCGCAGCAAGGTCAACTGCCTGTCACTGTGCTTGGACGGTCCCGTGGCGGTGGTGTATCCGGAGGGGATCTGGTACCGGCGTTGCACGCCGCAAGCTTTGGAACGCATCATCCAGCAGCACCTGTTGGGCGGCCGTCCGGTGGAAGATCTGATGCTGGGGAGTTTTCCCCTGGCTGGAGGGCAAGCTCAGGCCTCGGCGGCTTCCCCGTCATCCTCGACTTCGGTTTCGGGTTCCGAGGCTTCGGGTTCCGAGGCCTCGGCCTCTTCCCCCTCTTCGGGCAGCATCGAGTTCCAGTAGGCCGCCATGCGCTCAAAGAACGGCGCCATGTGCTCGAGGAAGTCGATGCCGTAGAAGTTCTCAGCCTCGACGGCAGCTTCTTCATCGATGGGGAGCTCTTCGCTGATCTCGCCTTGCACTGCTTTGGCATCTGCGTACAAGTCGGGCCGCGAGGTCTCTCCCTCTTCCAGATTAGCCAACACGCGGGGCAAATCGATGCCCAGGTAGCGTGACAGGTTCTTGTACAACAGCCAGCCCTGCACGGCCTCGATCCCCATCGGGTAGGTGATGAAGTTCTTGACGTTGGTCGAGTAGACCCGATACTGGTCTTCCGACACCTTGACCACGACTTCCGCCACGGCACCTCCCCCTTCTCTGGGCATGGCTTGAGGTTACCGTCAACCCGCAGGGGCTTCAAGCTCTGGCTGCGATTGTCGGTTCCGCTTCTTCACAGAGGAGTTGCAGCCATGAGCGGACGCATTGCGGTCGTCGACGCGCACAACCGTTTTCTTCGTTGGGAGGCGCGCCGCGCCATCCACGAGCAGCGCCTGGTCCACCGCAGCATCCACGTGCTGGTGTTCGACTCCCAGCAGCGCCTGCTGATCCAACGACGCCACCGGGACAAGCAGACCTACCCCTCGCATTGGGACGTGTCTTGCGCGGGCCACGTCGAAGAGAGCGACTATCTCGACGGTCCCGATCACGAGCTCGACACGGTCTACCATGAGACAGCCCGCCGTGAGCTGGCCGAAGAGCTTGGGGTGGACGCAGAGCTCACGCGCTTGGGCTGCTTCGGACCCGTGGCAGGCCTGCACTACGAGCAGATCCAGCTGTTCAGGGCCAGCAGCGACGGTCCTTTTGTGCTCCAATCCGAAGAAGTCGAAGAGATCCGCCTGCTGAGCCCCGAAGCTCTGCACGGCCTGTTCGAGGGCGGACGCGAACCGGTCACCGGGATCTTGCGGCATTGGGCGCTTTGGCTCTGGCGCGAGCGTTTGTGGCGTGCGCCCGCCGGGAAAAATTCCCTCAATTTGTGAGCTGCTCCGACCGATACAGGCAGTGGAGGACTCACGATGCCCCGCCACCGCCTGCATACCCTGATCGCTGTCCTGGTCCTGGCCGCCGCCTGGATCATGAGCCCGGGAACCGGCCTGGAGCTCGCTCCCCCTGGACATCTCAGCCCCTGGCAGGAGCTGGCCAACGTGCGCTCCCAACGCGCCGACGGCAAGACCCTGTTTCTCGACTGTCAGGACTTCGCGGTCTGGTTCGACCCCGCCACCCGCAATCCAGCGCTGGTCGCCCACAAGCTGCGTGAGCATCGTTGGCGGAACCGCAGTGAACGCCCGCACTGGCACCGGGAATCCCAGCTCCCCCCTGAGCTGCAAGTCCACTCCGAAGAATACGAGAGCTCAGGCTATGACCGCGGGCACCTTGCGCCGATGGCGGATATGGACGCACCAGAGTCCGAAGCCGCCACCTTCACCCTCGCCAACGCCATCCCGCAGGAGCCGACGTTCAACCGCGGGGCGTGGTCGGCTCTCGAGCGCGAGGTGCGCGACCTGGTCGCCGCGCAGACCCGCGGAAGGTCGGATCAAGCCCTGGTTTTCACCGGCCCGGTCTACGATCCCGACCGGCCTGCGCGCTTTCTGCCGGACAGCCGAGTACGCATCCCCGACGGCTGCTTCAAAGTGCTCGCGCTGCAGGGCAACGACGAGAGCGTCGACGCCGTCCGGGTCTGGCTGTATTGGGCGGATGCTGATGAGGCGGAGTGCGACGCGAGCGTCCGCAGTCTGGCCGAGCTGCGGCTGGTGACGGGAGTCGAGCTCGATCTGCCGATGTTGCAGGCGGGGAAGTAGCGGTCTGCTCAGCTCGCCTTGAGACGCCGGCGCTGCTTGCGCGAAGCACGGCCGAGACGACCGGAACGCTTGGCTTTGAGTCGGGCCCAGATCACACGGATGGCGCGCATCAGGGCCTTCGCGCCGGTGAAGCGCCAGGCGGGGTCTTTCTCGAGGCAACGCAGCACCAGCTCACTGACGTCCTTCGGCAGGTCGCGACGCAGGCTGCGCGGTGACGGAGCCGGCTCGTTCCTATGCTTGTTGATCAGCTCGCGACGCGTCTTTCCCTGAAACGGCCAGTGACCGGTCAGGCAATGGAACAGCACCACGCCGAGCGCGTACAGGTCGGCACGTCCATCGACGGGCTGACCGCGGCTCTGCTCGGGGGCCATGAAATGCGCCGTGCCGACAGCGACATCCTTGCGAAACAGGCCCTCGGCGTCGGGGCAGTGGGCGACCCCGAAGTCTGTCAGCTTGACCCGATTGTCTGGCAGGACCATGATGTTCTGCGGCTTGACATCGCGATGCACGATACCGTTCTCGTGTGCGTGCCGCAGGGCGCGGCACATCTCGAAGGCAACTTTGAGGCTGGCCTTGACCGAGAGCCTGCCGTGCGCCTTCAGCACCTGCCAGAGCGAAGCTCCAGGCACGTACTCCATCAGGATATAGTGCAACCCACGATCGACGCCGGTCCCGAAGACCTTGACGATGTTCGCGTGGGTGAGCTTGTCCATGGCGGTCGACTCGCGGTTGAAGCGCAACGTCGACTCGCCATTGCCGGCTGCCTCGGGCTTGAGGATCTTGACGGCCCGTACTTCGCCAGCGCTGTTGCGGCCCGCGAAGACGACGCCCTTGCCTCCAGAGCCAAGCACCTTCAGCAGCTTGTAGCCTGCCACGCGCTGGCCGAGGATGGCGTCGAGGTTCTCTCCGTTGAGGTTGACACGCTTACGGACCCGGGTGGGCCGGTCGGCCAACGTCAGCTCTTCGAGCTGCGCGACGTCCTCCCGTGCGAGATAGCCCTTGTCGATCAGCAGGCTCTTCAAGCAGGAATCCGACACGTGGATCTCGCGCAGACACTCATCGACCTTGGACGGCGAGATCAAGTCGCGCGCCAGGCGGGCAAATGCAATGTCTTGCGATGATAACAACGACAGTCCTCGATGGAGCGCTGCTCCAACCAAGCTGTCCTATGCAAGACCCATGCCACTCCGCTCAACCCGCAGAATAGGCCGACCCTCATCCATCCATTCAGCAGATACGTTCCGTTACGTCTCGCGACTGCAGAGAAACGAGACGAATCGGGCGGCGAAACATGGTTGCCGCATCCGAACTGTTGCGAGAGGTCAGCCCACGCCGAATTCGCGCAAGCTGCCAAGCAACAAGCCGATCAGCGAGCCAAACACCACACCATTGACCCGGATATGGTCGAGATGACGGCCCGCGCGGCGCTCCATCATTTCGGCTACGCCGTCGGCTCCCATGCGATGGAGCTCCTGGGCGACGAGTGTCTGCACGGTTCCTGGGGGAATCAACATCGTCACCAACTCACTGAACCATGTGTCGAGGTGGTTGGCATCGAGCTTCTCGAGCAAGCCCTCCAGCGCGACCAGCTCAGGCCCGCGCTGCACGAGATAGCCGCGCACCCGAGGTGCCAGCTCATCCCAGTCGAGCGCCATGACGAACATCGAGGCCGGGTGCTCGGCGGGGAACATGCCCTTGAAGAAGCTCTTGAGGAACTCGGGGTTGCCGACCTTCTCGGCGAGAAAGCCTGCGATGGCACCCTTGATGCGGCCTTCCAACTCGGGGTCGCCCTGCAAGCGTGCGAGCAGCTTGTCCTTCAAGCGCTGTCCGCTGCCTTGCGACAAGTGCTGACGCAGGCTTTCGGGGCTAAGCATCTCGTGCTCTACGGTGGCAGCCACCTCGAGGGAGAAGGACTCCATGTTGCGCGCGATCAGACCCGATTTGGGAATCCATGCGTGCCGTTTGAACAACATCATGATCGCGATCGAGTCGCACAGGCCCCCGACCATTCCCGCTTCGAAAGCTGTCAGGAGCAGCCGCAACCACCAGGAGTCTTCGGACAGCATGCGCCCGAGCATGACTGCCAGGTACAGACCGATCACCAGAAACAGCAGACGGAATCCCAGCGGGATCGATCTCGGCGCAGCCTGGTTGGTTTCCAAAGCACTCCTCTAAGGATTGGGAAAGGTGAGTGGGCTGGAATATAGCGGGGCGCCTGCCAGTTGGCAAGCCTGCCCAGAGCTCAAGCCGCGCGCAGAAGCAGCTCGATGTCCAAGGGCGGCAGCGCCGCGCCCCTTCGGACCACCACCTTCACCACCCGTGCAGCATGTCCCGGTGCCACCACCAGCAAACGGTTCACACCGCGTGCCAAGCCGTCCAGAGCGAATTCCCCGGCTTCGGTGCAGGTTGCGCTAAGCGCTCCCCCCAGGGCCTCGCTGCTGGGGCCCCGTCCGCAGCGCAGCAGAGACGACCGGACCACACGTTCGAGCAGCTCTTGCTCCTCACCTGCTTGCTCAGGTAGACGGATCAGAACTGCCGACAGGGGCCTTCCCCGCGCATCGAGCACGCGACCACGAATGCACGCACCGGTGGCCATCAGCAGCCCCACCTGGGTCGGCTGCGCGCTCTGCACAGCCAGGCTCTGCAGGTTGCTGGGGACGAAGCCGGCGGCGCAGGCTCGCAACTGGTAGTCGCCCGAAGGCACCAGCTGAAACTCAAAGCCACCCGTGGTGTCGGTCCTCGTCCACAGCCGCATGCCTTCACGCCCTTCGGGCTCGAGGTGCACGGTCGCCTCGATAATCGGCATCCCGTCCGTGATCGACATCAGCCAGCCGCTGACTCGACCGCAAGGGTGCATCGTTATGCACACATCTTCTGCATCCCCCTGCACTTCACGAAGCCGGTCCCCTGGCAGCATGCAATAACCTCCCCGGGGGTCGGTGCCGTGCAGGCGCAGACCTCCCTCATTCAAGCTGCAAAGCTCAAATTTTCCCGTGGCGTCGCTGCAAGTGCAGCACGTCTCCAGACCCCGCTCCGAAGTCTGACTGGCGACGATGTCCATCCCCGCCAGCGGTTGACCGTCTGGGTCCAGCACCCGACCCTGCACAGTTCTGCCCTGTCCCAGAATGATGCATCGCTGCTCGACACAGCCCTGGCCCAGTTCCAGATCGAGCAGCTGCAGGGGAAAGCCCTCGGCTTCTACCATCAGCGTGTAGTGCCCCGAGTCCAGATCGGCAAAGTCGAAGGCACCCATCGCATCACTGACGCGGCTTGCGTCGCCAGTCCCCAGGCCGTCAGCTGGCAGACCTGCAGGCGGTCTGTCCCAACCTTGCAGCAGTGTGATCGAGGCCCCAACGACCGCCCCGTCTGCACTCCACAGCTCTCCTCGCACGCACGCACGGGTAGTCTCGGCTGCCGTCTGGCGGGAGAGTTCGTCCATCGAAGCGCCCTGCGTTCTATTCCTCGCAAGACTTGATGCAAAGCTCGGGCCAGTCCACGGAACCGCATGATCGGGGCATTCTCCACGAACCAGTTTCGTTTTGATACATCGTGCTGTCCGTGTTGAGACGTTGTGCCAAGGAACCTGACGCGAGCGCGACTGGTATCTGCTTGGCGGGAAGAAGATTCTTGACGCCCAGAATGCTGACGGCGCCTGGGGAAACGACTGGGCCGTCGCCCACCTCGGGACCGCCGTCAGCCCCAACGCGCTGCCGCTGACCTGGCCATTCTCTTCCTGGCACACGCGACAGCGGGCCTGGTGCCGGACATGCCCGAACGGCTGGCTATCCGGTGGGCAACAACCGGTGTGGGAACTCGACGCCCAACACTCTTGAGGAATGCCTCTCGGCGAGGGGTGCGGTGAAAGTGGAGAAGCGAAGAAGCGAGATCCGGTCATGCGGGAACGTCCCGGCCTAGTCGACACCGCCGGCGAGACCGACCTCCGCGGATGAACCGAGTTTCCCTGAGAGACCCCTGCCAGTGCCCTGCTCTAGCAGACTGCGGCAAAAATCGCTTCGCCAGCCACCACGGCGGCGGCCCGCTGGCTTCGTTGTCCTCCTCGCCGGCCATCCGGGCCGACTGTGTCGTCCGCCTCGCCATCGAACCACCGGCGCGGCACCTGGCTTCACGATTT